>NZ_AUEV01000017.1:0-229744 GCF_000426165.1 Streptomyces sp. TAA486
CTCCTGGGCACGCTCCTCGGCACGCCTGTCCAACCGCTCCTTCGTGCCAAAGGAATCCTTCAGCTCCCCCCCAAGACGCCGCTCAGACTCAGCCTTCCCCCCGACCTCAGCCCCCGCCTTGGCCTCGGCATCAGCCTTCGCCTTTGCCTCGCGGTGGGCGTCCAGCCGCTCCTTCGTCTGGTGGGGATCGTTCGGCCGTGCCCCAAGAGGCCGCTCGCCGTCCCCGAGGTCCGAGGGGTCGCTCCGGTCATCGGCATGCGACGTTCCGCGATCCGCGGTGTCGGACTCCGGCTTCGAGTCCGTCTCCGGGGTGGTGTGGACCGGCGCCTGCTCGGCCACTTCGCCGTGCGGTTCCGTCTTCTCGGCAACCTCGGCACCGACGGTCTCGGTGTCGGCGTGGGAGGTGGTGGCAGCGGGCTCGGGCTCGGGTTCCGGGCCGCGGCGAGGGAGGTCGAGCACGGGCGGAGCCTTGTGCTCGCCCTTTGCGCCCGGTCCGTGCGGGGTACCGGGTGCGTCGGCGCCACGGTCCAGCCTCTCGAGGTACCGGGCGAATTGCCCGTCGAGGGACTCGAGTTCACGCTCGTTACCCGCACGGAACGCGGCGTAGAACTTCGCCTGCCAGTCGGCCACCTCGGTGGGCGGGGCGTTCTTGGCCTTGGCCCGCCCGGCGAGTTTGGCGGCACGCTTGGCGGCGGCCTCCTCGTTGGACTTGGGATCCTTCGTCTTCGGGTCGTGATCGCCGCCGCCCGAGGTGGAGTGCTCCTCACCCTCAGGGGACTGAGACTCGTGGGTCTCATCGATGACGGACTTACCGGGCCCGTCGGACGCCCCGCCGCCACCGGTCTCGTCATCCCGGCCACCCGGCCGCGGGCCACCGGAGCGCGAGTTCATGCCACCCGGCTCAGAACCGTCCCTGCCGCCGGGCTCGCCCTGGCGGTTGAGGATGTCCTCCAGGGTGACCGGCTTCTCACCACCAGCCCCGCCGCCGGCGCCATCGCCGTGGCTGCTTCCGGTCAGGGAGTCGCCGTCACGGCTTCCGCCCCCGCCGAATGCGCCGTCGGCCCTACCGCTTCCGCCACCCGCAGCGGTGCCGCCACCGGAAACGTGCTCCTCCCGCGGCTCGGTGCCCAGCAGTGGAATGTCCTTGACCGGCACACCCTTACCGGACAGCTGGTGAAGGCGGGCCTCCCACTCCCTGTCGAACCTGGCACTGGCAAGGTCCTTGCCCTCACCAGGCCGGGGGGCGGAGACATACTTCGCCCGCCACCCCGCGGCTTCGGCCGGCGACATACCGCGTTCTATACCCGTCCGTTCGATTTCCTCCGGCGTCCGGCTCCCCGCACGACCACCCAACGCACCCCGGTGGCCACCGCCGGCGCCCGACTCACCCAGGCCGGACTCACCCCCGCCGGTGCCGTCCTTGCCGGTGCCGCCCTTGCCGCCCGAGGCGCCGCCGCCACCGGAGTTGATGCCGGCCTCGTGCTCGGAGCCCTGGCCACTCTTCGGCGCGGTGACGCTGTCGCCGTGCAGGTCGGAGGCGTCCTTGCGCTCCAACTGCAAGACCCGCGCGTCGAATTCGGTGTTCAGCGACGTGACGGAGTCCTTGTTGCCCGAACGCAGCGCGGAGACATACTTCGCCCGCCAACCCGCCGCCTCCGGCCGCGACATGCCGTGCTCCCGCCCGTACTGGGCGATCTCGGCACCGCGCTCCTCCGGCGACATCCGATCCAGACTCGAGAGCCGCTGCTCCCAGGTGTCGTGGAAGTCGGAGATCTCCTCCAGATCACCAGAGCGGTGCGCGCGGGCCGCCTCATCGCCGGCCTCCTGCGCCTGCCGGTCGGTCAGGCCGTGCTCCTGACCCTCACCCGTGGTCTTCTCAGCCCACCGCTCAGGCGACAGGTCCAGGTGCTGGCCGACCTCGTCGGGGCCGCTGGTGTGGATCTCGCCGATACGCTTATCCCAGGCCGACTCCACCTGCTCGATCCGCGTGGGGTCACCGGACTCGTGCGCCGACTTCAGGTTCTGCTTCCAGCCGACCGCTTCCTCCGGCGACATCCCGTGGCCCCGGGCGTGCTTGCCCCAGGCATCCGCCCATCGGTCCGCGCTGACGGGCAGGTCCTCGCCCTTGACCTCCGGCAGCTGCCCCATCCTCTTATCCCAGGCGTCCTCAAACGCCGACACCCTCTCGAGGTTGCCCGAGCTGTGAGCGTCGCGCCCAGCACCGCGCCACAAGGTGATCTCATCCGGCGCCATCCCACGACGAAACGCCTGAACAGCGTTTGTCTTGGTCCAGTGCTTGGCCCAGGAATCCGGAGGCAGCTCCACCTGGCGGCCACTGCGGATTTCGCCCAGCCGCTCACCCAGACTGGACTCGATGCTATGAATCAGGTCGGGATTGCCCGACTCATGCGCACCCTTGACAAGACCCGACCACCGGTCGGCCTCCTCATCCGACATCCCCTCACCCCGGGAATGCCCCCTCCAGGTGTCAGCCCACTCATCCGGCGAGACCTGACGGCTACTGCGGATACCACCCAACCGCTCACCCAGCCTGGACTCGACGCTATGAATCAAGTCGGGATTGCCCGACTCATGCGCACCCTTGACAAGACCCGACCACCGGTCGGCCTCCTCATCCGACATCCCCTGACCCCGGGAATGCTCCCTCCAGGTGTCAGCCCACTCTTCCGGCGAAAGCCGGGAGCCCTCCTTCTCGGCCGAGAGCGGGGAGCCCTCGTCCTTCGGCCGCGGCAGACCAGACTTGTACTCCTCCCAATCGCTCCGGAAATCACCGACGGCCTTCGCACCACCGGAATCGCCGGCATTGTCAGCCCCACGCCGCCACTCGGCGATCTCCTCCGGCGGCACACCCAGCCAGTGCGCCTCGTTGGCGACCTCATCGCCCCTACGTCCCCGACCGGAAAGCTCCACGTGCCGGTCGCCGCCGCGGATGTCGCCGATGCGCTTACCGAGGCTGGACTCCAGACTGTGCAGAGCGACGGGGTTGTCGGACTCGTGTGCGCTCTTGATCAGGCCCGACCACTGATCGGCCTCCTCCGGAGACATACCGTGCTCCTGGGCATGCCTGTTCCACGTCTCCCCCCACTGCTTCGACGTGAGCGCCGGGTCGCCGCCCTTGGCCGAGGGCAGCTCGTCCCCCTCCCCGTCCAAACGCCCGTGGACGTCCTGCACCCCGCGGATATCACCCGAGGAATGCGCATCAATGACCTGCTGCTTGATCTCATCGACCCGCCCCGGCGGCAACCCATCCTCACGGGCCTGGGCAGCCATCCTCTCGCCCCATACCTCCGGCGGGAGATCAAGAGCCGTCCCGGCATCAGACTTCGACCACTCACGCAACCGGTCCCACCCGTTGTGGAAGTCGCGCACCCTGCCGTTGTTACTCGAGGAGTGGGCGTCGAAGGCGTCCTTCCGCAACCGGGCAACATCCTCCGGCAGCAGACCCAGCCGGTGGGCCTCATTCGCGACCTCGTCAGCCACCTTCGACGGCGACCGGTCCATCGCCAGCGCATCGGCACGGGGATCGTGCGACGCATCGAAGTCGAAGGACTGATCACGCCCAGGCGAGGGCCGGGGCACCGATCGGCCCGACTCCCGGTGCGGCAACCCGCTCAAAGCACTCTCGAAGTCCTCGTGCGCGGCGCTGATCTGCCGTACGTCATGGGAGTCGTAGGCCTCTTCGAACCGCTGATGCCAGCCCACCTCGTCCCCCACCGGCATCTCGCGCTCGCGGACCTTCTCATGGATCCACCGGTCACGCTGTTCGCGACTGCCGAACGCCACCCGACTGCCCTCGTGCGCGCCGAGTTCGTGCTCCTTCGGCGGCTCGATGCGCCAGTGCGACGTGAGCTCTTCCTGCCAGCTCTTCTCCAGATCCACGATGCGGTCCTGGTCCCCGGACCGGTGGGCGGCATCCAACTGCTTCTGCCAGTCCGCCGCCTCCTCATGCGGCATGCCACGGTCCTTGGCGTGCCCCGCCATCTGCTCGAGACGCTCCGGCGAAGGCGCCCCGAACCCCTCACCCTCCGCGGAACCATGAGTGCCGGCTCCCGGCCCGGTGTCCTTCCGGCCCCCACGGGCCGAATTCCCCTTGGCCGAGGTCGAGAGCTTCGACTCCCCACCCACAGAAGACACGGACGTCGCATCCGTCGCAGAAGACGGCTCATGGGACAGCGAAGGCGCCCCCTCAGGCACCTCCGTCGCGGAGGAGTCGCCATCCGTACGCCCGTCCTCGTCAGAACGGGACGAGGCGGACTTCGCCGGACCGGACGAGGCGCTGCTCTCGGAGGCGACCGGAGCATCCTGCGACCTCGACGGCGCCTGCGGCTCCTCCTCGTCCGCCTTCTTGCCGCCGCGGGACGGACCGGCGGTCTCCTTGTCCTTGCCACCGCGGTGCGGCGTCTCCACCGGGGTTTTCGTCCCGGACGCGGACGGCTTACCGCCGCCCGACCTGGACTCGACACCCCCGGGCTTGGACTCGGGCTGCGGCGCCATCGCACCCTGCGACAGCTCGCTGCCCTCCTCCGGCCGCGGCTGACCACCGTCGTTCCCGGTCTGGCCTGAGTCAGTCTTCTCCCCCGAAGCCTTCTGAGTGGGCCGCCCACCGGACGGGGCACCCTCGTCAGTCTTTGTCCCGCTTCCGCCCCGGGAGCCGAGGACCGGCTCCGCGCCGCTGGGCCGCCCCGGGGCAGGTCCCGAACCACCCACCTCCGCCGAGGTGTTCTCGCCCTCGCCCTCCTCAGAACCGTGCTGCGCAGAACTCGACTTGTTGACCGGGCCACCAGGCTGGTTCCGCCCCGGAACGACCGGCGCGGGCTGCTCGGGCTGCTTCTCGGCGTTCCTGCCGCCCCCACCCCCAGCAGCGTTCTCGTGCTCCGCTGGAGGTTTCACAGGATTCGACTTGAGCGGGTGAGGATGAATCACGGAGGGACCGGACTCCGTCGCGTGGCCCCGTTCCTGACCCGTTGTGCGCGGTGCCGACTGTTTCGGGCTTTCCTTCGACGGCGGCACCAAGCGCGGACCGTCCTTGTCTCCGGACGGTGTCGCACGTGGCGAACCACTGCCCCTGTTGTTCCAGCCCGTCAGCTCCGGGTGAGCCTGCGTGGTCGACCCCTGCTGCCCCGCCTTTACCGGCGCAGGGTTCCCGCCCTTGGCGTTCGGCATCTGGCGCACACCCGCCGGCGAATGGGAAACACCGGCATTCTGCGGGTCCCCATGCCCGGCCTTGTTGGGCCCCATGCCGGGCGAGAACGGCGTCCTGGGCTCATGCGCGATTTCCGTCCGAGTGCCGCTGCTGTGCGAGGTCGGTGACTCGGGCCCCGGTGCGGCCCGCCCTTCGCCATGAGCCGCCTGCGTAGGCGACTTCTCCGGCCGGTTGGTGACAGAGAAGCCTTTCCACGAGTCTCCCCCCATGCCCAAACCGTTCTTGCCCACGTTGGGTATGGAGCCAGGGTCGAGGCCGAGCCCCTTGCCACCAGGCCCATTCGGCAAATGGGAAGGCCCGGCCCCTGTGCCGGCCGAGTTCTTCGGAGAGACATTCCCGGCCCCGCCGGCCGAGGGCACGTTTATGCCCTTGCCCGGGGAGCCTCCGGACTTGCCCCACAGGTTCTTGACGCCTCCAGATAGCTCCCAGACGCCCAAGGGTCCCAGGAACGCCCCCATCCCGGCACCCACACCGACGAACGCCCCCGTCATTTCCCAGTTGATCTCGTAACCGGTGCCGGTGATGGCACCGACCAACTCCCCGATGGCGATGTCCTCGGCGAGCGTCGTGGCACCGCCCAGAACTCCGCCGCCCGCGAAACCGATCGCGCCCATCCCGACACTGCCCACCCGCTGGGCGAAGCCGGAGACTGCCGTCCCTATCCTGGCGACCAAATTCGCCAGGCTTGCAACGACTTGAGCGATCCTTGAGATAAGAGCAGCCAGCATGAACGGCGGCACCAAGAGGACAACGCTGAAGACCAGCCCGAGAATGGATGCCAGACTCGCCGCATTCTCCTGCTCGGCCATCTCCTCGGCTGCTTTCTTGAGCTGATCGCCGTATATATTGATCGACTCACCGATCTTCCAGGCGACCTTGGCAGAGCGATAGATCTTTTCACCCAGCACGCTCCAGGCCCAATGAGCCTCCGTACCCGCCTCACCCGCCAGCCCGAGTGCATACACACTGTCCTGAGGCGACATGAAGGCACGCTCGTAGAGCGTGTCGCCGAGCTCGATCCACATATTGCCCAGCCGGTAGATGGCATCGAGGTCGATACCCTCGAGCTCGTCCTCCCAAGTCACCATGGGTCTTCGTCTCCTCAGAGGTATTGCTGCGCCGGCCGGGGCCGAACGGTGGTTATCCGGGGGCGGGCCGGCGCATCGGCCGACGTCGGCCTGCCCGGTGCCTCCGGCTGCGGCCCTTGCTCGCCGTGTTCCTCGTCCAGCGCGACCTGGACGAGAGTGGGCTCGAACTTCCTGCGCACCAGCACACCCCGCCCTGGGGGACGGTCATACGCCCGCTGGTTGGCGAACAGCACGCCCTCGCGGTGGTCTCCCGAGAGCACCAGACCGTCCATGCCGGTCTCCTTCAACTTGCTCAGCAACGGGTCCGACATCAACGCCCGTCCGGCCCCGCCGACGCGCCGCGCCAGGACCAGATGCAGCCCCAACTCAGCCGCCTGCGGGAGGAATTCAGCCAGGCCCGCCAGCGGCCCCGGCGCCATACCACTGCCCGCGGCCAGGTCGTAGTCATCGGCCACGACATACAACTCCGGCCCCTGCCACCAGTCCCGCTCACGCAGTTGGCGCGGCGTGACCCCGGCCGGGGGAAGACGCTCGCGCAGAACTTCGATCAGTGCCCCCGCCTGACCGGACACCAACTCCCGGTCACCGCCTTGGGAGCCGATGTACTCCGGCGGCACCACCTCCAGCAGGCTGCGCCGGAAGTCCACCACCATGAAACGCACCTCGTGCGCCGAATGACGGGCCGCCAGCCCCCGCATCCACATGCGCAAGAACGCGGTCTTGCCCGACCCCGAGTCGCCGAGGACGACGAAATGCGGACCGGCCCTTGCGAGATCCACGCCGACGGGGAGCAGATCGCTTTCGCGCAAGCCGATGGGCACCTCGCCCTCGGTCAGGGCCGGTTCGGTCTGCTCCCAGTGGCTGCCGGCCGGGAGTTCGGCCGGTGCCTGCAGTTCCCGCACGGTCAGCCGCTCCGGCAGCACCCGCAGCGCCGGCGGGGCGGGCTTGTGCCAGGCCGCGGCGAGGCGGCTGACCAAGGACCGCTCGGCGTTGGCGAGATCGTCCACACTGTCCTCGCCGTCGGCCCTGGGCAGGGCGATGTGGTGAAGCAGGCTCGGGGGGCACAGGCCCCTGCCGGGGATGGCCGCGCCCAGTTCGCGGGCGGCGGCGCGGTTGATCTCGGACTCCGTCGGGTCGTTGAGGTGGAGTTCGATGCGTCCTGGGATGTTGTCGCGCAGATTGGTGCGGATCTCGGCCCAACGGTTGGCACTCAGCCACAGGTGGACGCCGACGCCCAGGCCACGGGCGCCGATGTCCATCAGCGTCTCCAGCGCCGTCTCCTCCTCGGCGTTCAGTGCGCCCCAGTTGTCGATGACGAGGACAACGTCGGCGGCGCGGACGCCCTCGGGCAGTTCGCCGTTGTCGCGTTTGGTACGGAAGTCGGCCGCGGACTGCACGCGCAGTTCCTTGAACATCCGCTCCCGGATGCCGATCAGCCGCGAGACCTCGGCGAGTACGCGCCGGACACGGGCCTCGTCCCTGCGGCCCGCCACACCCACCACATGCGGGGCATCCTCCAGGCCGTGCAGGGCTCCCCCGCCCATGTCGATGCAGTAGTACTGCAGTTCGTCCGGTGCGTGGGTGAGCATGGAGCTGAGCATGGCCGTGCGCAGGAAGGTGCTCTTGCCGCTCTGAGGGGCACCGACCATCGCCAGGTGCCCCTGGCGTCCGGTCAGGTCCATGATGAGGGGAACCTGCTCTTGGCGCTCGGGCAGGTCGACCACGCCGGCCGGGAACTTCAGCTCGCCGTTCCAGGGCCAGTGCGTGCTGGACAGGCCGCGCTCGGCGTCCTCCTGCGGGTCGCCGAGGAGCGGAGTGAGCGTGAACGCCGGGGGCAGCGGCGGCAGCCACACCTGGTGCCCCGGCGCGTCCTCGTCGACCAGGCGGCCCACGATCGCCTGAAGCTCGGTGCCCGACACCTCACCCGTAACCTCCCAGGTGACGGTCTCGCTGCTCTCCGTCTCATCGACCGGCGGGAGATCGCCGCGTACGAGATAGGGCACCGGTGCCGGGGGCTCGCCCCGGCCGTCCTCGGGCTCCTCCGCTCGGTGGGGCGCGGAGACGTGGGCGACGCGGAAACGCTCGTAGACGGACTCGTCCACTTTCAAATAGGCCGAGCCCGGAATGGAGGGCAGCATGTAGGCGTCGGATGTGCCGATGACGGCGCGGCTCTCGCCTGCGCTGAAGGTCCGCAGGCAGATCCGGTACGACAGGTGGGACTCCAGTCCGCGCAGCCGCCCTTCCTCCAACCGCTGTGTGGCCAGCAGCAGATGGATGCCCAGCGAACGGCCCACGCGGCCGATCTGGACGAACAGGTCGATGAAGTCGGGGCGTTGGGAGAGGAGTTCACCGAACTCATCGACGATGACCAGGAGGTAGGGCAGCGGCTCCAGCGGCTTGCCGTGGATGTCGGTACCGCCGGCCGCCTGCCGCAACTGGTACTCGCGGACTGAGTCGACGTTGCCCGCCTCACGCAGCATGCGCTGCCTGCGCTGCTGCTCGCCCTGGAGGGCCTGCCGCATCCTGTCCACCAGGGCCAGATCATCGGCGAGGTTGGTGATCAGACCCGAGACATGCGGCAGCTCGGTGACCTCCGCGAAGGTGGCACCGCCCTTGAAGTCGACCAGGACGAACGCCAGATGATCGGGCGTGTGCGTCAGCGCCAGACCCGTCACCAGCGTTCGCAGCAACTCACTCTTGCCCGACCCGGTGGCCCCCACGATCAGACCGTGCGGACCGATACCGCCCTGCGCGGACTCCTTCAGGTCGAGCATCACCGCCTCGCCCGTACCCTCCACACCGATCGGGGTGCGCAGCAGCTCCTCGTCGTCGGGACCCTTACGGCTCGTAGCCGGGTCCAGGCCCGCGAGGTCCCGGAAGCCCAGCATCCCCGACAGCGACACGTCCTCGGAGAGCACCTGCTCCCGCTCGCCTGAGAGCCGCAGCGGGGTGAGGGCGCGGGCCGTGTCCTCCAGGATCTCCCGGCGGCACTCATCGACGGTGGCGTCCGCTATATCGCTGCACCGGCCTGCGGGACCCTCCAGGCTCAGCCCGCCCTGCGCGTCGACCCGCACGCGTACATCCACCCGTCCCGGTTCCTTGGCCTCCTCCTCCACCAGGCACACCAGATGCAGGCCGAGTTGGGGCCCCGCCTCGTTGAGCAGGTCGGCGACCAGTGGGGAGCGGGCCCACCACGCGGCAGGATCGAAGCCGTTGACGAAGACCACGAACTGCTGCCTGGGCTTGTCGTCACTGCGGATGGAGGTGAACTTCGAGGAACGCTCGCTGCGTTCCATGACGGCCTTGTCCAACGCCGCCTGAAGATGGTCCTGGAGACCGTGGAAGTCGGCGGCCAGAAGCGGCACAGCCTCCTGCTCACGGCGCTGCGGCTCAGTCCCCGGCTCCTCCGCATGAGGAAGCCACTTCGCCCAGTCCAGCCCCGTGGCATCTCCGGTGATGACGGCGACCCGTACATCGTCGGGCGCATGCAGCACGCCGAGCTGGGCGAGCATCGACTGGGCCAACTTCTCCGTCTTCTCACGGGGCCCGATGACGCTCACCACGCCGCAGCCGCCCAGATCCACCCAGGCCGGCTGGTTCGCGACGCTGCCCAGCGTCTCCACGACCTCCTCCGCCGCACGGCGGGACGGCGGGTCCAACTCGACCGTGGGGTCGGACTGCTGGGCCAGACTCAGCGGCGTGGCCAGGGGGGCCGTACCGGTCCCCACCCGCAGGTGCAGGAAGTCCTTGTCCTCGGGCCTGCGCTCCCACACCCGGCGCCGCCGGGTGGCAAGCACCCACAGCCGCTCAGGGTCCGGGTGCCGCCACATGCCGGCAATCCGCTGCGCGACAGCGACACGCGAGGCCTGCTTGCGCACGTCCGCCAGGTACTCCTCATACCGCTCGCGCTGGCGGCCCTCCTTCTTACGCCGACTGCTGCGCAGCTGCATACGCACCGCGATCGTGATACCGATCGACGTCACCACGAAGGCGATACCCAGCAAGATCATCCAGGCCCTGCCGTAGGAGACCATGTACGCGGCCATGCTCATACTGCTCAACAACGGCAGCAGCAGCATGACCCAACTCGCGGCGCCCTCCGGATCGGTGCGCTGGGGCGGTGAAGCGAGGGCCGTCTTCCCCTCGGGTACGGACGGGGCGGTCATCCGCGCGGGACGGTGGAATGGAACTCGGCTCATAGCTGCGCTTGCCTCGGCATCAATCAGAACAGTGGGCTAGGGCGCTCAGAAAGCGGACTAATCGGGATAGTCCGCGGTCACAGCGGTGTGCGTGGTCTTGTCCGTGTAAGTCGGATCGCCCTCCGACTCCAGGCCGTCGGCGAAGCGGCGGAAGACCTCGGTGACACCCAGATTGACCTTCGCGAAGTTCCCAGCCGCGTCAGCCACCCCTCCGACAAGGGCGTTCAGGACGCCCGCCTCCGGTTCGTGGCGCGGCCCGAACAGGCCGGTGATCACGTATTGCCAATCCGCCGTGATCTTCTCGCGTTCATTTGAAGCCTTGCCCGTCCACGACAGGCGCAGCGATTGCAGCCTGTCCTCGATGGCAGTGAGGGCCCCGGACACCTCCGCCCTCAGCGCGTCCAGCTCCTTTGCCGTCTGCTGCATGCTGCGGGGCGAAACATCGATGAGGGCGGAGTCGTAGTCCACGCGAGATGGGTCATTCACCGCTGCTCCTCCTTCTGGAAACTGCTCGAATAAATCCGGGGATTTCCGTGGGGTCGACACCTGGGCCGCGGGAACAGGAAAGGCCATTGCACCGGCAGCCCGAGTGAATGTCTGGCAGTTGCAGACCGGTATCAATATTCCACATGGGATACCCTGACACATTCCCTCTCGAACGATAGGCTTCAGGCAGTCCCAGTGAGACTGGGACTGCCTGGTGATCCGAATTGCGATACGGCGTCCGGGCACACCCTCCGAATCAAGGAGACACCATGACCGAACCAATAACGTCGAAATACAACCCGCACCCGATCAGGCTGGGAGGCGGGGACGGCGACGGAGACCACACGCCGGATCCGGACAGGGGCGAGGACTTCACAGACCGCATCCCCGAAGTGACGGTCGTCTGGTCCAAGCCGTGGTCCTTCAACCTCAAGCCCAAGGACTGGAACCAGTCCGGCAGTGACACGGACGCCAGCAACAAGGACGCCGGATACGTGGCCCACATGCGCGTTGATCTGACGGCCATGCGGGAAACCGAAGTGAGCCTGCTGTCGGACGCCAAGACCGCTGTGGCAAAGTACGAGGAGGTGCGTGAGCACACGCTCGCGGTCAAAGAGCACATCTTCGGCCAGCACGCGACGGTGTACAAGGAGCCGCGGTCGAACTACCTGGCCCCGTCCACCCCGGGTGAGAACATCTCCAGCCCCTTCGCCCACAGCGCCCAGAACTTCGCCTCCCACATCAACCCCGCCATGGAAAAGGGGCTGAGCCAGATCGGCGGCATCCTGGAGTCGATGGGTGAGTACATCGCCCTGATCAACCACTCGGGGCAGCTGTACGCCCAGGCCGACCGCAAGTCCAACTTCCCCGACCCGCCCAACGTGTGAGCCTCCGGGGCGCGCGGCCGCACACCGCCGGTTCGCCGGCCGTGTGCGGGGCGCGACTATGTCTGACGGCGCGCGGGGGAGACACCTCGGCATGCCGTTCTCACCTCGATCCCTTGTCGGAGGTTATGTTGGCGAGATTGGCCAGCTCACTGCTGTGGTAATTCCTGTAGGAGACATTCATCCGCTTGATGATTTCCTCCAGCAAGTGGTACAGACGGTGTTGAGTCCGATGGAACCAACTGCGCATGTCGTCGTAGCTCTGGTACGAGGGGCTGTTCCAGTACGCGTGCATCTGAGTCATCTTCGTATCGATGGCATGCATCGCCTCCTTGATCTGCTGCGCTGAGCGATGAACATCGCCGATCGCAACGTGAAGGTCCTCGAGATCAACCCGGAAATCGCTGAGTTTCTGCTGGCTTATCTCGTAGTGCTTACCGTTCTTGGTGAACTCGACGTCCTTGCCGTCTTTGTGAACATCTGTGATCTGCCCGCTGTCTGTCATCGGTGCGCCGCACCGCCTTTCCCGGAAGGGGCCTGGTGGGTTCCGGTCAGCCGGGCGTCCGCCCTGGCGTAACCCCGCACCGCTGATTCGGCTCGACGGCCGGGGAGTACAACGTCGACGTCGCTAGACGTGAGTTCGAGTACTTCGGGTGCCGGTGTCATCGCGCGTCCTCCACCGGCAGGTCTTCGGGCAGCAGCGTGCTGAGCACCTTGCCCTCGTCGGAGGCAAGGTCGAGCCCCGAGAGGTCCAGCTCGGAGGCGCGCTGCGCGTGTCGCTCGGTCATCATCTGGAAGACCTGACGTGCTGCGCGCCCATTGCCGAACTGCTCGCCGCGCTGCACGGTCTGGAAGTACTTCTGCATGGCGGAGAGGGTCTCGGGCGCCAGGGTGTATTCGTGTGTGTCCGCCTGGTGGCTGACGATGCTGACCAACTCGTCCGCGGTGTAGTCCTCGAAGCGCAGGGTGCGGGTGAAGCGGGAGGCCAGTCCGGCGTTGGAGTCGAGGAAGCGCCTCATGTCGGCGGGGTATCCCGCGACGATGACGACGACCTCGTCTCTGTGGTCCTCCATCAGCTTCACCAGCGTCGAGACGGCTTCGGAACCGAAGTCGGTCATCTGGCCCCGCGGGACCAGCGAGTACGCCTCGTCGATGAAGAGCACCCCGCCGAGCGCCCGGCGGAAGACCGCCGTGGTCTTGGGCGCCGTGTGGCCGACGTATTCCCCCACCAGGTCGGTGCGGTCCGCCTCCACGAGGTGCCCCTGGCTGAGCAGGCCCAGCGCGGCGAGGAAGGCGCCGTAGAGCCGGGCGACCGTCGTCTTGCCCGTGCCCGGGTTTCCCGCGAAGACCAGGTGACGGCTCAATGGCGGTGGTGCCAGGCCGGCGTCCTGGCGGGCCTTGACCATGTGCATGAGCCGGGTGAGGGCCAGCACGTCGCGCTTCACGCTGTCCAGGCCGACCAGGCGGTGGAGTTCGGCGTCGAGTTCGGCGAGTTTCGCGGCGGTCTCGTCCGCCTCGTCCTCCTCCGGCCGGCCCGCTTTCTTGCCCTTGCCGCCGGGTCCCTTGCCGGGCTTCGCGGTCGCAGCCGTCGCCAGAACGGCGGTCTTGGCGCCTGGTCCTCCCAGCGTCGGCAGCAGCGCCTCGCTTACCCCCTCGACCTGGCACTCCTCGGCCCGCAGGTCGGCCTCGTCGTCCAACAGCAGATCCTGTTCGGTGTCCGCCACGGTGCACCGGCGCAGTACGGGTGTGGATCTGGCGCCTGCGTAGACCGCGGGGAAGCGGGTGCCCGAGATCCGGCAGTCCTCGAAGGTCCCGGCGCCGCCTTCCTCGACATACAGCCCGTTCTTCTCGGCGGACTGGACGGCCGTGGAGCGCACGCGGGGCCTGGCCCCGCCGCGCAGCACGATGCCGGACCCGGCGGAGTCGCGGATCATCCCCTCCTCGACTGCGACCGAGCCGCCGCTCTCCACCAGCAGTCCAGTGGTACCGCTGCCGGTGATCTTCACCTTCTCCAACTGGCCGCCGGTATCCGGGCCGACCTCCACACCCGCCCCCCGGGTCGCGGAGATCTCACAGCCGGCGAGGAGCGGTCGGTGGGTGGTCTCAAGCCGGACGCCGGTACGGGCGTCACTGATCCGGCAGTCCCGCAGCACGGCGTCACCGCCGTCGACGTGCACGCCGGTCAGGGCGACGCCGTTGATCTCGCAGTCGGAGGCGAGCAGTTCGGCCCGCTGGGTGACCCGCAGCCCGTGTTCCGCACTGCCGGTGATCTTGCACCCGTCGGCCTTCAGATGCGCGCCCGCCCCGAGATGAATCGCGGAGAAGGCACTGTCGTCGACCGAGCATTCGCTCAGCTCCACCTTGGCGTTGCCCACGGCGAAGACGCCGTTGGCGGCCGTCTTGGAGAAGACGCTGCCGCGCGCGGTGACGGAGGCGTCGCCACTGGCCGCCAGAACGGTGTCCTCGACGTGGACGGCCTTGACGTCGCTCAGCGTCAACGACGCCTCGCCCTTGGCGAGTACGGCCGCGCTGCCTGTGTGGTGGATGTGGCAACGCTCCAGCGAGGCGGCACTGGTCCCGTCGGCGCACACGCCCGTCGCGCCGGTACGGAAAATCTCACAGCCCCGCAGCCGCACACCGTGCGACTCCCCCTCCCCGGCGGTGGCCGCGGACGAACTGCCTTCCTGCCCCTGCGGCTTCGGCTCCGCACCGCGGCGGCCCGCGGAGCCTTCGAGCCTCACGCCGTGCCCCTTCACGTCGTGGAGCCTGCACTCGCGCAGCACCGCCGTCGCCTCGCCGTCGGCGTGCACCGCCGAGCCGCCGCTGTGGCGGACCTCCGCCCTGGTCAGCGTCACATGGGCCGAGTCGGTCAGAAAAAGGCCGCGGCCCGCGCTGTCCTCCACCGCCGTGTCCGTGAGCTCCGCGCGCGCCTCGCAGTCGAGGACGATGCCGTCCGTCCCGCAGCCGCGTACCGAGACCGACTCCATGGCCGTCCGCGTGGTGCCGGTCAGCCAGACCCCCACCGTGCCCGTGCCGTGCACGGAGCACCCTGCGAAGGTCGACGCGGCCGTGCCCGACACCTCGACGGGCCCGCCGGTGATCTCGCAGTCCCGCAGCACCGGTTCACCGCCGCGCAGCACCACCGCGGCGTCCCGCCCGCCGGTCGTCTCGAAGACCAGCCCCCTGAACTCGGGGCTCCCACCGTGCACCGTAAGAGCCGGTCCGCGCGGGGCGACGATGCGTACGCTGCCGGCCTCCTTCTCGGCCACCAGCACGATGTCCTTGTCCACCGACACGCTCTCGGCGTACTTGCCCGGCTGCACGCTCACCACCGCCCCGGGTCCCGCGCCCCGCACCGCGGCGGCGATGGAGCGGTGCGCACCCCAACTCCCCGGCGCGACACGCTGCTTGGCGGCCTTGGGACTCACAGGCCACCTCCCAGGTTCGCCAGCGTCCCGAAGACACCGAAGACACCGACGGCCAGCGGCAGGCTCACCACTGCGAGGAACGCGGCCGTCGTCGTGGGCCACTGGGGCCGCTCGTCAACCGCACGCGAGGGACGTGTCACCGCACCGAACGCAAGCGACAGGCCGACACCGACGAGCACCAGACCAGCCAGGAAAGCGATCAGGCGCCCGGTGACGTGCGTGTGCAAGACCGCCTCGGGAAGCCGCACCACCAGCAGGAACAGACCGACGCCCCCGGCCGTCAACTGCGGGAAGACGGCACTCAGCAGCCGTAGCGAACCAGCCTGGAGCAACAACCCGGCGCTGAGGCACCCCAGCAGCGCCAGCGCGAAGCCGTCGGGGGAGAAGCTGAGGAAAACGAAGCAGCTCGCGAAGGCGGCGGCCGCCACGAAGCTGAGGAACGCCAGCAGCCGATTGCTGCGCCCGACCATCGCGGCGACCTCGCCACTGCCCGGGTTCCGCTCCGAGACATCGCGCGCCCCGGGTACGAGAACGGCGATCCTGCTGGGCAAAAGGGGCAGCGTCCCCAGAACCATGAAGAGGGCAGTGCTCACCACCGCGGCGGACTCCGTCGCGTTCGCACCGACGGCGACGAGCGGCACAACCAGCGCGCCGGAGCAGCCCGTGAGGATCGTGAGCATCACGGTGGGCACGCATGACTGAGCCACAATCCCGCCCGCGGCGCCGACGAGCGCCGTCACACAGACCAGTACGGGCGTGGCCACCGGACCGCGCAGCGGCGCGCCGAGTCCGGCGCAGGCCATGAGCGGGCACGCGGCCAGAGCCAGCGCCTGCCGAACGCGGACCCCCACCGGCCACGCCTTGTAAGAGGCGTACCAGGAGACCAGCACCGCCGTCAGCGCCACGGCAGGGAAGACCACGAGCGCCATGATCATGGTGAAGACGCTGCGCTGCACCACCAGTTGCCAGGCACTCAGAACGCAGACGAGGAGACCGATGCAGACCACGGCTTGCGCCCTGGTCCTCGGCGACCAGACCGAGTTGTCGTCCTGCGCCTCCGCGATCTGCTCGCCGAGGTCGGTGACGACCAGGTCGAAGCCGTCGTCCGCGTGGGTGTCGTACAGATACAGGGTCGCGCCGTCCGCGATCCCCGCCCCCGCCAGCGAGTCCCCCGGAGAGAGCGGGGCCGCTCCGGGCTCGCCCAGCGACCACACCGGCGGGATGGCATCGGAACCGTTAGCCCCGCACAGGTCCGTGAGCCTCGGCATGTACTTGGATATCGGCGCATGCGCGGGAAGTGCGAGGTCCACGCTCTTGCGTTCCCCGACTACGGTGATCCGGCAGCGGTCATCGGGCACGGACGGTTCCTTCGAAGGTGGGCGGCGGACTGCGGGCAGATGCAGGCGTCAGTTGTTCCAGGTGGCGATGTTCGACCACTCGCATTCGGAGTAGTTGCCGATGTTGACGTTCATGGCGTCGGCGATGCGCCCGAGCACACCGTTCTCCTGGTCGAACAGGCCGTAAGCGGCCATGTCCCACCCGTTCTGCATGTCTTGGTAGTAGGTGGCCGCCTGGCTCTGCTTCCAGGAATCCGCCAGCGGCGCCAGCCGGTTTTTGAGTTGTTGCAACTCCTGGATAAGTTCGTCCGCCATGCTCTTGAGCTGAATACCTGCGCCGCCGAGACCTTCGCTGACGTAGATTTGCGCTCCATCGATACCGGGCATCGATGCCTCCTCTCAGGTTTCCCTTACCAGTTCGTTCCTTACAGGGGACGTTCCATCAGCGGAAGTTTGTTCCGGTGCTCGGCATCGGCAGGCCGTCGCCGAGGGCGGTAAGGTTGTTGATGTTCTGCTGCTCGGATTCCACGTAGTTGATGTAGGTGCCCTGCAGTCCCTTGGCAATGCCGTCCAGGGAACGGTTGAGCATTTGCGAAAGCTGCTGGTATTCCTGCATCAAGACCTGGAACTGCTGCTGGGCGATACCGTGCCAGACCGACTCCAGACCGACGCAGAAGCTCCTCAGATTCTGGAGCTTCTGCTCGATGTTTGCGGCCGTGGCCGTGGCATTGGCCGCGGCGCTGTGCAGTTCTCCTGGTGTTACGTTGTACGTCACACCACCGACAGTTGTCGAAGGCTGAGAAGCCATAGTGAAATCCTCCAGGTGTGGTCCCTTGCTAAAGGTGCACGAGTGAGCGTGGTACGCGCAAGCAATCACACCCGGATAAAGACTGGGTTCGTTGGATTAATTCGGTGCATGGTATTGCGATCATGCACAAGCAAAGCTCCGTCACCCGCGAGCTCGGCCGGGGCACTGATGCCGTGACAGATGCGCGAGGTGCAGGTCAGGCCTGGTCAGCCATCTCCGGCGCCCCGGAAGGAGACAACGGCCGCGAGACTTCGGTATGCAATTTCCCGGTCCCATGGGAAAAAACCTTCACCCCGTCGTGACGACGACGAGGGACGATCATCACCTCACGGATTTCGCCGTTCTCAGCCGGGTCAACCCATGTTCTGCGCTTCGCGCTGTTCCCACATGACGCCCCCCAGGAGCCGGATGCCGAAGACCAGCGAAACCAGTCTGATCACGAACGTGCAAAGTCCTGCGAGCGCCTCTATGCCCCCAATGGCCATAACCCCGTAAGGCGCCCAATCGTGCGCCGGAATAATCCGCGTGGACTCCGGGTCGGCCTGGAGGTAGGAAACCACGACGCTGGTGCCGAACGGAACGGCAATTCCGACGAGGCCGTCAGCGTCAAGAGCCCACCAGCGGCCTTCGCACGGCGCCCTGCACGAGGTGCGTGAACAGCTGTGGAAGATCGAACTGCAGGGTCATGCCGCAGCGAGCGTGGGTTTTCGGTGCCCGTGCGGATGAGAATGTCGATCGCGCCGCCGGCGGAGAGGCCCTTGATCCGTCGGATCTCGTGGCGGCGGCGAAGGCTGACGGCCGCAGGGCGCGAACCGTTCTCGCGGAGGCGGCAGCTGAAGCGGGCAGAGTACTGGCCGCGCTGTCCAACACCGTCGCACCGAGCCTGATCGTGGTCGGTGGCGAGCTCGCGGAGGCAGGCCCGTACGTGATGGAGCCGATCGAGCGGGAGCTCGAGACCCACGTCGTACGGAGCATCAGGACCCGGATGACTCTCCGCCCGGCAACTCTCGGCACGGCGGTAGCCGCCCTGGGCGCCGTGGCGCTGGTTCTCCGTCCCGGAGGTGCTGGCGTCCGCCTGCCGAGCAGCCTTCGACGGCCAAAGGCAGTCGAGCCGTCAACGGGCCACCCCGCACTGGGCGGCCTCGCCCGATCCGGCCCCGAGGGCACCCGGCCCGACGTGAGGGTGGGCCGGTCGGTGCAACCGGCTTACCCCCGGCACTCAAACGATCGGCTTGACGAGCATCGAACGCGTTCGTCCATCCCCGGGCCGCCGCGAAGGATTCGGCGGTTTCCGGGTCCTCGGCCGCAGTGCCACCCAGTGGTGACCCGATGTGGTAGTCATGACTGTTTCGCGGCAGGTCTCGAGGAGGCTCAGATCGGGATGTATGAGCTTCTCGTCGATCGAGTCGGACGACCCGACGCCCATCTCTTCCCAGTGCGCGACGAACTCGCGCCTAGCGGTTGTTGGTGAACAAGTTCTCGACCCGCGCCTCGGGCTCGACGACCCATCGCACACCATGTTGGAGTGGCGGCGAGGGCTCGCGCAGTCGGCCCTGCGGAACGAGCGCAGCATTCGTTCAGGAGTGCTCAGTTCCCGAAATCCCGTTGCCTCAGGGCGATATGGGGCCGGGGTTCGCCGCTTTCCACGATGCGCTGCAGCAGCAGTTCCCTGAGCTGAGCCAGGATCAGGTCGTGGCCGGGGTCGTCCACCAGGTTGATGAGCTCGTCGGGATCGGAGTCCAGGTCGTACAGGCAGGCGTCCTGGTAGTGAGTGGCGTGCATGTCGTTCCAGGCGTCCGCGTCGGGTGCGGTCGCCGCGTACTTCCAGCGCTGGGTGCGCAGTGCCCTGGCGACCTCGGACTCGCTGACCTGGATGAGCACCTCCCTTGGCCAGTCAGTGACCTTGCCCTGCAGCAGCGGCAGCAGCGAGCGCCCCTGCATCTCCGGCGGTACGGGGACACCCGCTGCTTCCAGCAGTGTGGGCGGCAGGTCCACGTGACTGACGAGTTCCGGCAACCGCACACCTCCGCGCAGTCCCGGACCGCGGATGACCGTGGGCACGCGTATGGAGGCGTCGTGCACGCTGCGTTTGTACTCGTCGTTGCGGGTCTTGAAGTGGCAGCCGTGGTCGGAGGTGAACAGGACGATGGTGTCGTCCAGTTCACCGCGCCGCTCCAGTGCCGCGGTGATGCGCCCGAGCACTTCGTCCACCCGGCGCACCATCCCGTAGTAGCCGGGCAGGTGCTGCTCCCAGTTCCCGCCCCCGAGCGCCGCCAGGTCGGAGGGCACCCACGGATCTCCGTATCTGTCGCTGTACCCCACGGGGGCGGGATAGTCGTCGCGGGAGTTCTGGTGGTGCGGTTCCAGGAAGGAGAGGAAGAGGAAGAAGGGCTGGTCGCGGTCACGGTCGCGGCCGATGAAGTCGAGCGCGGCCGAGCCGAGCGCGTCGGCGCGGTAGCCCTCGAAGCGGTGAGGTGCACCGTCGCCGTCGTACAGCGTGGTCTCGTACGCGTCGGAGGTGAACTCCAGGAGGTTGGAGGCGAGCCAGTGCTCGTATCCGGCGCGGTTCTCCGCCGGCACAGGGCCCGACGTCTCGTCCCCGGCCAGGTGCCACTTGCCGATATAGCCGGTGTCGTAGCCGGCCTCCCGGAACGAGCTCGCCACGGAGGGGGTGTCGCGGGGCAGGGAGAGGCCGTTGCGGAAGACGCCGGTGGTCGTGGGGTACTGCCCGGTCTGGAGGCTGGCTCGGGACGGTGCGCACACCGGCTGGCAGGTGAAGGAGCGGTCGGCGCTCACTCCGTCCGCGGCCAGCCCGTCGAGGGTGGGGGTGAGGCCCATCGGATTGCCGTGCAGGCCCGTGGTGTCCCAGCGCTGCTGGTCGGTGAAGAAGACCAGGACGTTGGGACGCCGCTCGTCGACGGGCGAAGGGGACGTGGTGGAGCCGCGTGTCATGAGGCGTGATCCCGTGTCGTGGTAGAGGTGGCTGGTGCAGGGGGAGGTCCGGTGGGGAGGGGCGCACTTGGGGCCCGGGTACGTCTCATGTACGGGCCCGCGTCGCGGGGTCCGCGTCGCAGTCGGCCGCGGCGGAGACGTCCCGTCGTACGGGGGCGCTCTCATCACGCCCGCGGGTCTCGGCCAGCAGCCAGGCGGAGAGGAAGGACATCCCGCCGACGACGGCCAGCAACACGCCCACGGGCCAGCTCGACCCTGCGGCGCCCACCAGGGCGGCGGCGGTGGCCGGAACGAAACCGGCCACCATCGCCGAGGCCTGGGTCGCGATCCCGAGGGCCGAGTAGCGCACCCTGGCGCCGAACAGCTCTGTGAAATAAGCGCCTTGGACGCTGGACATGCAGGCCGCCCCGCCGAGGGCGGCCAGCGTCATCGCGGTCCAGGCCGCAGCGGTCGACCCCGTGTCCACCAAGGCGAAGTAGGGGAAGCCGGACAGGGCGACGAAGGCGGATCCTGCCAGGTACAGCGGCCTGCGGCCGACGCGGTCCGAGAGCGCGCCGGCGACGGGCATCAGCAGCAGCGCGAGCACGTTGTAGAAGACCACGCCGATGAGCGCGACGTACTGGGGAGCGCCGAGTGTGGTGGTCGCGTAGGCGATCACGAACGGCTGGTAGACCTGCGAGCTGCACGCCTCCCCCAGCCTCGCGCCGAACGCAAGCCCTGTCGTGCGGGGGTATTGCCGCAGCGTCGCAATGAAGGGGGCCTTCTCCCATGCCGCGGCCCGCTCGACCCTTTGGAAGTCCGGAGTCTCGCTGATGTGCCGGCGCACCAGCAGGCCCGCGGCGGTCAGCACCACGCTCAGCAGGAACGGTACGCGCCAGCCCCAGCTGAGGAGCGCGTCCTGGGGCAGCAGCGTGAACAAACCCGTAAGACCGACGGCGAGCAGGTATCCAAGCGGGGCGCCCGCCTGCGGAATGCTGCCCCACAGCCCGCGCCTCTCGCGCGGCGCGTGCTCGACGGCGAGGAGTGACGCGCCGGCCCATTCACCGCCGAGGCCGAGCCCTTGGACCATGCGCAAGACGACCAGGAGCACGGGCGCCCAGAGACCGGCGGCGCGGTAGTCGGGCAGCAGGCCGATGAGGAAGGTGCCGGAGCCGATGAGGAGCATGGTGGCCACCAGCGACTTCTTACGCCCGAACCGGTCGCCGAGATGCCCGAAGAGCACGGCGCCGACGGGGCGCAGAACGAACCCCACGCCGAAGGTGGCCAGCGATGCCAGGGTGCCGATCACAGGGCTGACGTCGGGGAAGAAGAGCTTGTTGAAGATCAGGGCGGCGTAAAGCCCGTAGAGGTTGAAGTCGTACCACTCCAGCGCGGCGCCGGAAAGGCTGGCGGCGATGACCTGACGCATGGATTGGCGGGGAGGCGCGCCGTCCGCGGACGCGGGTGCGTCGTCGGAAGCCATGGTTGTGCGCTCCGATCGTCGTGGATGCGGGCTTCGGTTTCGGTGCGGGTCGGGGTCCGGTCGGGCGGTGCCCTTGGAGTGCGGCTCCTCGGCCGGGTCAAGATGGGTTGCGGGGATGGCCACCCGGGTCGGCGCCATGCCCGCAGCCGCGCCCAACTCGACAGCAAACGGCCGGAGTTCGACCCGCCCGGCACCCGGAGCCAGAAGGCGGCTCTGCACGGCCTCGGGCGGGCAGACGTCGACAGTATTAAATTAGCGTGATTTATTAAAAGCTCGCGTTAGGCTTCCAGGGCTCCGCGCGGAGGTCAAGGGCGCGGACGCACACAAGCCGTCCCGACACAGTACGAGGGGAGCGCCGCAGCAGATGGCGGGCGACATCGCTACATCCGCCTGGGCCCGTGAGGTCAACGCCGCGCGCATCCTGACGGAACTGCGCCGACGCCCCCCGGATCGGGGGGAGATGTCCTCCGGCGACCTGATGGACGCCACCGGAATGTCACGGCCTACCGTGCACGCCGCCGCACAGCGCCTCGTAGAACTCGGTTGGGTCCGTGAGACCAGCGACCGCGCCGGCGGACGTACGCAGGGGCGCGGACGCCCCTCGCGGGTCTTCTCCTTCACGCCGACCGCCGGTTACGTCCTGGGCATCGACATCGGCGCGCACAGCGTCCGCATCGCCCTGGCCGACCTGCACGGCGAAACCACGGCCGAGTCGCAAACCGAGTTCGACGACCCCTCCATCAGCCCGCGGCGACGCATCGCGCGAGTGCGTGAACTCGCCGTCGACGTCGTGCGTCAGGCGGGCCTCCGCAACGAGCAGGTCCTCGCGGTCTGCGTCGGCACCAGCGGCACCGTCGACGCCGAAGGCGTCGTGCGGCTGCGCACCGGCATCCCCGGCTTCCTCGGGGTAGATCTGCACGCCGCTCTGGCCCAGGACTTCGGCGAGCATGTGCGCGTGGAGAACGACTGCAACCTCGCCCTCATCGGCGAGCGTTGGCGAGGCAACGCGGGCGCGTTCGACGACGTCGTCTGCCTGCTGGCCGGCGAGCGTCTCGGGGTGGGCATGTGCACCGGCGGAACTCTCGTGCGCGGTCACGTCAACAGCGCACGCGACCTCGACTTCCTCTCGCTGATGGGCCGTCACTCCTCCGAAGACGGCATCGCCTCCACGGTCCGGCACGGCGGAGCATCGATGCTCGCGAAGATGTCCGCCCGGGCTGAGCCGCCCGGCCCTGGCACACCGGGCGCCGGGCTCTACGCCCTGGTGGCTGGGGACCCCGAGCGAGTGAGCGCTCGCGACGTCTTCGAGGCGGCCCGTCAAGGCGACACGGGCGCCGCGGCTATCGTCGAAGAGGGCCTCGAGGCAGCCGCGTACGCCCTCGGTACGCTCACCATGCTCCTGGCCCCCGAACTTGTGGTGATCACGGGCGCCGTCGCAGCGGTCGGAGACGTACTCATCCCGCCGTTGCGTCGCCGGCTGGCCGAGCTCGTCCCGCGTGTTCCCCGTGTAGAGGCATCGCCCCTGCGCGACCAGGCCGTCGTCACGGGTGCGGTACGACTGGCCCTCGACACCGCGGAGCATCAGTACCTTGACACCCTTGCCCCGCCCCCCGCCCCGTGAGCTCCGGCTTGCCGACCGGTCGGATCCGGCACATCGGGCCCCGGCAAGTACGCTCGGCCTGAGGAAGGGCGCCCCCCACACCGGCTGGGATGACGGACAAGCCGTCTCGCGAGCAGGGCCCGCGTTGCCAACTCCCTCACCACCGATGGCGCATCGCTCGGCCTGCCGCACCCTGCACATCGCACGGCGACATGCCTAGCGGAAAGGAAGCAGCACCCACGTGTCCCCGCACTGTTGTCCGCCCGACCGGTCCGTGAACCGCGCCTCCACCTCCACCTCCGAAGCCGTCTCCGTGCCGGCGCCCCGGGAAGAGGGCTGCGGCAAGCGCCCCGACGCCGTACGGCTGCCCGGCGGGACGTTCCTCATGGGCAGCGAGGACGGCGACGCCAACCCCGGGGACGGGGAGAGCCCGGTACGCGAGGTGACCGTGGCTGCGTTCGCCATCGATGCGTACTGCGTGACCAACGAGCGGTTCGCGGCCTTCGCCGAGGCGACTGGCTACCGCACCGAGGCTGAACAGTTCGGCTGGTCGTACGTCTTCGCCAAGTTCCTGCCGGGCGCACTGCGCCGGATCTCGCCGCGCCCCGCGAGCACCCCCTGGTGGTGCGGGGTCGAGGGAGCGTACTGGGCGGCGCCTGAGGGTCCCGGCAGCGATGTGTCCGACCGCGCCGACCATCCCGTCACGCACGTCTCCTGGACCGACGCGGTCGCCTTCTCCCGGTGGGAGGGGGCACGGCTGCCGACCGAGGCCGAGTGGGAGTACGCCGCCCGCGGGGGGCTTCAGGGCAAGCGCTTCGCCTGGGGCGACGAGCTGACACCCGGCGGCGAGCACCGATGCAACATCTGGCAGGGCCGCTTCCCCACCCGCAACACCGCAGAAGACGGCTATCTCGGCACCGCGCCCGTCACCGCCTTCGAGCCCAACGGCTACGGCCTCCACAACGTCGCCGGCAACGTATGGGAATGGTGCGCGGACTGGTGGACGGCGACTCATCCCCGGACGGCTGGCCCCCGCGTCGATCCCACAGGACCGCGCGACGGCACTACACGGGTCATGCGCGGCGGCTCGTACCTGTGCCACAACTCCTACTGCAACCGCTACAGGGTCGCCGCCCGCTCCAGCAACAGCCCCGACAGCTCCGCGGGGAACACCGGCTTCCGCATCGTCAGGGACGGATAGGGCCGAGACGATCGCCGCCCGGATTGGCGACTGCACCAGGCGAGCGGCCAACTTCGTCGCCACGCTGGTGTTCCCACCGCTGATCGCCGCAGTCGGCGGGGCAACGTTCCTGATCTTCGCCGCGCTCATCATCGCCACGTTCCAGGCCCGGGCCTTCCTCGACCAGGCCGCGGGTGTCCCGGATCCGCTGCCCGCGTGCACCACGTCCGCCGGCGCACTGAGGACCATGAAGATCATCCAGGCGGTCGTCGAGTCCTCGCGCGACGTCGGCGCGGCCGTGACGGGCCCGCCCGCCGGAACTGACCTCCGTCGAGGTCAACACCGGCGGCTTCATCCCGGCACCGCACTGTCGGTCGACCTGCTGCTGTCCTCGGCCACCGCGGGCAAGAGGTACCTGGCGGTCTTCGCCGACCGCGGGATGGAGCTGACCGGGCTCAACCGCAACGACAAATCAATGGGGCACGAGGTTTTCGAACTGACGTGAAGAAGTCATCCCGTGAACGGATGAGTACGCGCAACGGGAAGGCATGGACCGCGGGTACACCCGCTACCTTCGCGTCGACGACAAGTACGGCCCCGGCATGCTGTTCGGCGTCGACCCCACGGCGTCCGCGCAGTCGGCCGGTGACTGTTCTCTTCCACGGCGCTCCTTCCCAGCGGCGGCGCGCGGGCCGCATCCATGCAAGGCGTTCTCCCGATACCCGGTTCGTCAGGGCGACGCTGAGAACGCAATCCCCTCTCGTTACGGCAGTAGGGTCCTGAGCAACCACAGGGCTCCGGCTCACGGTTGCGCAAGTGAGCCGCCCGCACGCCACGGGGAACGGAAAGGCAACACGCCTTACTCCCTGCGTCGAGTAATCCGCAGTCCGCACATAACCGCGTAGAGCGAGCACCGTCGGAGACCCTCCGTGAACGAACAGACCCTCGACGAACACCCTCAATCCGACTCACGGGCCCCGCAAGACCAGGAAAGTTGGCTGCGGCAAGCTCAAAAGAAGAACGAGGAACTGGTGTTGCGGCTGCTGCACCAGCACGGTGCACTGACGCGATCGTGGTCGGCGGCGAACTCGCCGAGGTGGGTCAGGCCGTGATGGAACCCATTGAGCGGGAGCTGGACGCCCACGCCATCCCTGGCACACGCCCCCGCATAGGGCTCCGTTCGGCGAGGCTCGGTGAAGCGGTCGCCGCCATGGGGGCCGTCGCGCTGGTTGTGCGGCCCGACAGCGTCCACGTGCGGCGGGCCGGACGTACAAAACGCCAGGATGCGCCCAGGTACGTGAAGGGGAAACGGGGATCGGTCTCCCTCCGAGTGCCGGGCTCCGCGGTTCCCGCGGGGACGGCAGGCTCGTTGTCGCTGCTCAGCCGACCGGCGTCGTGAGGCTGCTCAGCCGCGCTGTCCGCCCGTGTACGGTCGGAGATACCAGGCCCGGGAAGTCCCGGTCAGGTGGCCGATCACCGGCCTGGGGCGAGTGGCAGGTACGCCGGGCGCCTGCCACGGCCAGAAGACGGCGCGCCCCCGGGACCCGATTCGCCGTCTCACGCGAGGCGTTGAGCACCCGTCACACGGTCATAAACTCACGTGCTCACGGGCTCCAAGATTCCTCTCCTGTCCGTGATCGACCCGAAGCGTTCAGCCGTCTCATCGGTCCCCGGCCTGAACAGAGCCAGAAAATGCCCGGCCGTGGTGATCGCCACAGTTTCGCGGCAGATGTCGAGCCGCCCCAGGTCAGGATGGGCGAGTGTCTTGCTCGTCGAGCCGAACCGCCCGACGCACATCTCCTCCCAGAGCTGCGTGAATTCGCTGCTGGCGGCCTTGAGGTCCGCGATGAGCTCGGTCGACGTAGAGTCACGACCGCGAGCCGCCCAGGTGGCACGGATGCTGGCGACGAATTCACGCCCTGCCTCCTCTTCATCGTTGAAGAAGATTTCGCTCCGCGACTCCGGCTCCGTGAACCACCGCCAGGCCAAGTTGGCCTGACGCCCCCGCCTCTCAGCCCACGCCCCCGTGACCGCGACGGAGAGCGCGTTCTGCGCGAGCACGTAGGTCAGGCCGTCGGCCACAGTCGCGGGGATTGCGGTGATCGATTCGAGCAGGAAGAGCGTGCCCGAATCGACGCGGCGGTTGACTCCGGACTCGTCCGCCGGCGGGTAGCCGGCCAGATTGAAGAGATACGCCCTTTCATCGCTGGTGAGCATCAAGGCGCGGGCCAAGTTGGCCAGGAGCGTCTGCGAGGGGCAGCCGGAGCGCCCCTGTTCCAGACGCTCGTAGTAGTCGACCGACAGGTTTGCCAGCAAAGCGACTTCGGCTCGGCGGAGCCCCGGGGTCCTGCGGCGGCCACCCGGTGGGAGTCCGGCGTCGATCGGCCTCAACGCCTCCCTGCGTACCCGCAGGAAGTGTCCCAGCTCGTCGAAATCCACCTCGTGATCCTCGATTCATGGTCGAGACGCAGTCGTGCACAGCGTGTCCCGTCGGGGACGAACAGCCAGACAGATGGCGCGCCAGGCGCGGGGGTGCCCCGGTCGACGGAACAGGTGCCCATTCGCATACGCAGGGCGCGATGTGAGGCGCACGGGTGCGTCGTCGGGGTCCGGACATGCTCCCGGCACGGCGTCCGTGCCGGTCAGGTTGGTGTGCTCCTTCTGCACACCAACCTCTGACGCCCTGTCTCTCTTTTAATTAAAGAGTCTTCGAAAGCTCTGCGTCAGACTTGCAATCAGGCACGGACCTGTCAAGGTGGACCCCGGCGCAGTGGCAGTCATGTGACATTGAGCGCCCGGCGAAGCAGCAGGAGTTGGCCATCGGTCCGCGTACGCGATCGGCACGCCCACCAGGTTGCTCGACCCCGAACTCGTGGTGTTCTCAGGGCCATCGCGGCGGTGGGAGACGTACTCGTCCCGGCGCTGCGGCAACGGCTGGCCGGGGACTCACCCCGCGGGTTCCCCGCCTCCGGGCCCTGCCTGTTCCCGACCAAGAGGTGATCACAGGAGCCGTGCGACTGGCCCTCGGCACCGCGGAGGCCGGCCATGTCAACGCCCTGCCCCCCTGCTCCCGGCCCTGTGAGCCCGGGATGCCTAACTAACCTCCTGGAATGGTCCCGCCGGCAATGACGAAGCTCCGGCCTTGGCGAATTGGGTGCGTTGCAGATTGGTTTTTCCGGGAACCGCCGTGACATTCCGGATTTAAATGTTCGTTCAGCGGACCCTCTCCCGCACAAAGGTCCTGCTCTGGTTTACTTCCGTGAGGAGTTTGTGCTCGGGGGCGAGGCGGCAGACGGCGCTGTCCGCGGGCCGACCGAAGGCGTTCGACTCGAAGTCGAATGCGAAAGGGACGCACGAGAGGATGCAGCGTTGAGTGACTCGCAACAGGAGAACGTGAAACGGCGCTTCCGAGCCCGAATTGTCGACGCCTTGACCACGACATCACGTCAACCCGGTGAGCAATCCCGTACAGCAGTCAAGATCGCAGGCGCGATAGCCGTCCTCGCTCTGGTCGCGGGAGGCGCACTGGGATTGGGCGCGTGGCGGAGTTACCACGACAGTGGCCACTCCAAGAACGTCGCAGATTCTTCGAAGAAGCCCTCGCGTTCACCATCGGCGAGCCGCAGTGGGTCATCCTCGACGTCCGGAGGCGACGACAAGTCGCACTCCACGGGCGGCCAAGACGACTCACCTTCGTCCGAGGACGGAGGGCGAGGAGGGAAGAAGGCAGGCGGGACGGCGGCCAAGGGGTCGGTCACGTCGCTGCTGCCGGACCCGTCGAAGAGCGGCCAGCCCAAGAAGGCCTCTCCGAAGTCCGCCAAAGCCGCACACCAGGACCTCTCCCATATTCTGATGCAGAATGCGGCCACCAGGAGGTGCGCCGCCCCTCTCCATAATAAATACAAGACGATCAACGCGGTCGAGCAGTTCTCATGCCACAAGTCCGGCGACTCGTATCAGTTGTGGAACATGAGCGTGGTCAAGACCCGCGGGGGGCACGACCTCATCACCATTCGCAATGCCCATTCCGGAGCATGCTTGGATCTGCCCGGAAAGAAGTCGGTATCCAGCAAAGCCGTAGTGCAGCAAGGTTACTGTGGCGGCCCAGGTAACCAGCTGTGGTGGATTGACCCGACGAAGGACGGAAAGCAGCTCATCCGCAACTATGCGAGCCATTCGGCCTGCCTCCAGATAGGCAAGGTGAAAACACCAGACAAAGTGGGACTGCCGCTCCACGTCGGGAGCTGCGCCGTCGGGCAGAATAACCGCTGGCTGTTCGCCCAGGGATAGCATTCCCGGCGGCCGAGGTCGTCGCGACGCTGATCGACGTCGGCACGACGCGCACCACGCCGCTCTCTGCCCTCGGCGTCTTCGTACGTCGTGCAGAACCCGGTCGCTGGAGCCCGGGGTGGCGCGCCGCGGGCAGCGGGGGGCCGTTCGGAACGGGGGAAAAATCGCGGCCTTACCGCGCCCGTCATACATCCATCCGACGCGATTCCCGAGGTTGTGTATTTGTACGAGACCGGGCTCGCACGCTGTGACATCTGTTCATGGTGCCGGGGCTCTGACGGGGCCTAGCTTCTAGTCACGCGCCGTTCCCGCGCCGGGTGGCCCCGGCGCTCCCCGGCCAGCCGTACGGGCCGTATGAGCTGCGCACGCCGTACGAGCGGCACGGGCGGACGTGCCCAGGGGGCGCCGGCATCCGAGCGGGTGGCCGCACATGTACCCGTGTCAACCCGCCCATCGTGCCGACCGATTCGGGTGCGTACATATCCAGAGCCGCTCCCCTTCCAGCCGGTGGTGGCGCGGCCGTGCCGGGCCACCACGCACTGCGACTCGTCCTGAACCCGCATGAGGAAGGGCCATGAGCACCTCACGCTCCGGCAGCGTCTCGCACCGCGAGCCGCGCGCCCCCGAGCCCGCCTCTCGGCGCCCGACCCAGCACCCCACCCGTTCCAACCGCGCTGCCACCGCGGCACATTGCTGATCCCGTGCAGCGGCTGCCGCGACTTCCGTCGCGTTGAGCGCACCGGCCGACGGTCCTCGGCGACCGGCGTCGCCAGAAGCGTCCTGCCCGTCACAATCACAATCGCATGATGTGGTCCGGAGAAATCAGCGCATCATATGCGAATTCCCAGAAGTCCATGTGCCCGATGGCCAGGTTCACGTGCACCCGATTAACCGTCGGCGGCAGCAGCCGGAACTCGCGATCCAATTCCTGGTCCTCCTCTTCGCACAGATCCTGCCTCCTGGTCGAGACCGCGAGCAGGGCGTGCTCCCCCTTCATCGTGGCGGCGTCGGCCATGAACACGACTTCGAGCCCCGGGTCGCCGGCGATGGTCGACAGCACCACCTCATCCGGGCGCGCCTCGGCGAATGCCCGGTCATCGACCACGTGGGTGCGCACTTCCCTCTCCTCGTCGGGCTGATGGAGCAGTTCGACGACCGCCCGCCACTCTTCGTCGTCCGAGAAGTCCGTGCGCACGACGAGGGCCTCGCCCTCGAAATAGCGATCCGTGCGGTCGATGACGGGGCGCGTCCTGACCGGCTCCGGGGGGAGGCGCACGCCGTGCCACGCCCACACGGCAAATCCGTCTGGATAGGCGAGGGCGGGGCCGGTCTCGCAGTGGAGCCGGGCCTGCCCGTCGCGGTGCAGCAGCGTGGGGCGCTCGGTGAGGATGACAGCGTTCTCGAAGGGCCACCACCGCCCAGCCGACCGCGCGACCCGCATGATGCCGGCGAGCCGGCCAGCTTCCGCGACGGAGCAGTGCGAACGGAAGTAGTCGTAGCCCGCAAGCCATTCGGCGTCGTGCTGGCCGACGACGGAAACGGGGAATCCGGGCCCGAGATGGTCCCCGATCTGAGCCCGTACCTGATCCCCCACCAGATGCCAGATCTCACACGCGGAGAGCCGGTCCTGGACCTGAGCCCGGACTTCGTCCTCGACCTGGGTCCTGACCCGGTCCAGGACCTGGCCCAGGATCTCTGTCCATAGCCGGTCGTGTACCTGAGCCCCGGCCTGCTCCCTGAGGTCGGCCCCGGTCCCGCCGGGAATTTGGGCCCGTACCTGATCCTCGACCTGGGCCCACGTCCGGCCTGGGACGCGAGGATGAGGCTTCTCACCCGACAGAATCCAGGCCCCCACGGCTCCGGCCAGGGGCGAGTCGAGCCAGACGAATGTCGCCGGAGGCTCCAGGCCCGCCGCACGGTAGGCATCGGCGACACCTGCCTCGGCCTCGGCACGGTCGGCTGGGCCGGTCGCGAGGCCGTGGGCGCGCCACTCCTCCCCGACCGACTCCAGGGCGTGTAGTTGGACTTCGGCAAGCTCGCGAATCTTCACAGCGGTCGTCCTTGTGTTCCGGATGGTTGGGCATTAGGTCAGGGTCTGCGGTCCGCTCCCCGCCTCCCGACGGGGAGCAGCTCAGGTCTCGCTGAGTCGGAGACCGCCCCAGAAACCACCGAAGCGCCCTTCCGGGGGGAAAAGGGCGCCGGCGGAGCAACGACGGACCCCTGCGGGGGTATCCGGATCCGCATCGCTACTTCTGGATCGGCCAGGGGCCTCACAATTCGACGGGTCTCTGCGGAAATTCCTATGATGGCCTTCCCACTCTCCCTCCCCACAGCAGGCGCGGCCACCCGGCGAATAATTCCATCGGATCGTCCGCAATGCGCTACCGGATCGCGGGCCGCATAAAGCCTTGCACGCCTCCCGCCAGCGAACTCAGCCGAGTCGGGCAGCCGCTCCGCGATCCCGTCCAGGGCAGTCCAGGACGGAACCAAGGATTCACAAATTCAATTCAACCCGCAAGCGCCCTGTGAGGGATTAATATGGAGGGGCCCCGGAAAAAACGCGGGCCTCAACGGCCGAATCTCCGTTCCTGACAACTCAGGAGAGTTCACAGCCACGATCATCCCCGTAAAGGGCTGCGGCCAACTCAAGCGTCACGTGCTGGCTGCTTTCCTGAACCAGCGGCACACGAAGAGATTCCTGAAGAACATCGAGACGGACGCATCCAACGGGGCGCGTCCTCGTCCACTTCAGATGAAGCAGGGCAAGTTGGCGACGGTCCATCGGTTCGGGTTCCGCGTCTCCGGCTCGTCGAGCGTGATCATCAGGTCGGCGACCTGAACCAGATCGCGGTGTGACATGCCAGCAGTATGGCTCGCGGATCGATTGCAAGTCGATATCAGCTTCCTAACGGACGCGTACCAGGCCGGAGTGAAACTCCGAAGGTGTCCCTTCTCCGCGACCGACGGACCGGTTCGCTGAGGTGCCGGCCGGGGCCGTCCTTGGGCGTACGGGTGGCGCTACGCGGCGATCACACGCCGCCCAGGTGGAACGCGGACCGGCCGATGGAGAACGAGTTCCCGGGCCGACCTACTTGGACTTGATTCGTCCGACCGGGGCGGGGTCGGTCGTAAGCGCCTCGCGCGCGGCCTGCCAGGCGTTGTCGCCGGGGTGGAGCTGGGTGCGAAGGTAAGCCGCGGCGAGCCGCGCGAGGGCGGCGACTCGCTCGGGGTTCTCGTCCGTGGTCTCGGCAGCGTCGTATCCGGATACCCCGCCGAGTCCGTGCTCCGCGTCGAACAGCGTGAGCAAGGTCTTCGGGCCGGGGGCGAGGGTGTAGGGGTCCGCGTGGCAGTTCAGGAAGCCTTCGCGGCCGGCTCCAGGATCGCCACGCATTCCAGGTGGTGCGTCATCGGGAAGAGGTCGAAGGCGCGCAGGAAGCGCGGCACGTAGCCGGCTTCCTTGAAGTAGCCCAAGTCCCTTGCCAGCGCCGCCGGATCGCACGCCACGTAGCCGATGCGGCGTGGCCCGAGGCCGGCGATGTGGCGCACGGTCTGCTTGCCCGCGCCCGCGCGCGGCGGGTCCAGCACGACCAGGTCTGCCTCCGTGATCCCTGTGCGGGGCAGCACGGACTCGACCTTGCCCTGCTCGATCCGGACCCGGGGGAAGTCCGCCAGGTTGTGCCGGGCGTCCTCCACCGCGCGCTTGGACGACTCGATGCCGAGGACGGCGCCGCTCTCGCCGATGCGGTCCGCCAGTGCGCCCGCGAAGAGCCCGACACCGCAGTACAGGTCGATGGCCATCTCCCCCTTGCGCGGGGTGAGTCCGCGCATCAGCGCGTCCACCAGCAGCTCCGGCGCCTGCGGGTGCACCTGCCAGAAGCCGCCCGCGCCGATGCGCCACGTGCGGTGGTCGGCGCGCTCCCGTACGAAGTCGCGGCCGTGGACACGGTGCAGGTTGCCCTTGTCGCTGCCGCGCTCCCCCACCCTCAACACCGAGACGGGCCGGTCCAGTTCGACGATGGGAAGGCGTCCGCCCGGCTTCGGTGTGAGCACCACCTGCCGGTCCTGCGAACCGGTGGCGGCGGTCGCCTCGATGCCCGCGATCTGCGGCCACTCGCGTCCCTCGACGCCCAGCTCCTCGATGGCCGGAGAGGCGATCAGACAGTGGTCGACGGGCTCGACCTCGTGGGAGCGGTGCCGGCGCAGCCCGACGTGTCCCTCGTCGTCGACCGCGAACTGCACACGCGTCCGCCACCCCGGCACCTCGCCGGCGGGCACCTTGTCCCCGGGTGCCGGTTCGACGGTGCCGTTCCAGGAGACGTCGTCCGGGGTCAACTGGGCGAGACGCCACAGCTGTTCGGTCAGCACCTCACCCTTCAGGCGCCGCTGCGCGCCCGGCTTCACGTGCTGCCAGTCGCAGCCGCCGCACCGCCCCGGCCCGGAGAAGGGGCAGGGAGCGGGGATGCGGTCCTTCGCGGCCTCCAGCACCTGTACGGCGTCCGCGCGCAGGAAACGCGAGTCCTCCCGCCCCTCGGTGACGCGTGCGACGACGCGCTCTCCGGGGAGCGTGTGCCTCACGAACAGCACCCGCCCCGCCTCCGTACGGGCCACGCAGTGCCCGCCGTGTGCGACGGGGCCGATCTCGACCTCGTACTCCTCCCCGACGAGCGTGGGGGCGGGAGCGTCTGCGGGGGCATCGGGCATGGCGGGTGAACTCCAGAGGTACGGAATCGCGGCTGCGGGCCACGGATCGTGTGCGGTCGGGCAGCCCGCGCGGAGCCGCTCGACGGCGGTGCGAGCGCCGGCACGGAACCGGTCCGGGGCCGACCGTGCAGTCTACTTCCCGTTCCCGCCCGGCTTCTCGCCGCTCGCGTTCCCGCCGTTCTTGTTCCGGCCCGCGCGCCCCGCTCCCGGTCGCGCCGCCGGTCCCCGCCGCACCGCGCCCGGCGCGCTCCACTCCGCGCGCTTCCTGAGGCGCTTGCGCGCCAGTTCGGAGGACTCCAGCTGCCAGGGCACCGAGGTCACCATGACGCCGGGCGTGTAGAGCAGCCGGCCCTTCAGGCGCAACGCGCTCTGGTTGTGGAGGAGTTGCTCGTACCAGCGGCCGACGACGTACTCCGGGATGTAGACGCTGACGAGGTCCCGGGGATTCTCCTTGCGCAGCCGCTTGACGTAGTCGATGACGGGCCGCGTGATCTCGCGGTAGGGCGAGTCGAGGATCTTCAGCGGTACGTCGATCCCGGTCTCCTCCCACTCCCTGCGCAGCTGTGCCGTCTCCTGCGCGTCCACGCTGATGGTGAGGGCCTCGAGCGAGTCCGAGCGCATCAGCTTCGCGTACGCGAGCGCGCGTAGCGTCGGCTTGTGGGTCTTGGAGACGAGCACGATGGAGTGCACGCGGGAAGGGCGTACGCGCTTCTCGTCCGGGTCGTCGGCGACGAGTTCCTCGGCGACGAGGTCGTAGTGGCGGCGGATCGCCGTCATGACGCCGTAGAAGAGCAGCATGCCCAGCAGCGAGACCCAGGCGCCGTGCGAGAACTTCGTCACCAGCACCACGACGAGGACGAGCCCGGTGAAGAAGGCCCCGAACGCGTTGATGGTGCGGGAGCGGTGCATGCGCCGGCGCGCGGCCTGGTCGTACTCCTGGGAGAGCAGCCGGTTCCAGTGCCGGACCATGCCCGTCTGGCTGAGCGTGAAGGAGACGAAGACGCCGACGATGTAGAGCTGGATGAGGCGGGTCGAGTCGGCGTCGTAGATCACGACGAGTATGGCTGCGGCGCCCGCCAGCAGCACGATGCCGTTGGAGAAGGCGAGGCGGTCGCCGCGGGTGTGCAACTGCCGTGGCAGATAACGGTCCTGGGCGAGGATCGAACCGAGCAGCGGAAAGCCGTTGTACGCAGTGTTGGCGGCCAGGAAGAGTACGAGGGCCGTCGCGGCGGCGAGGAAGACGAACGGCAGGGTGCCGCTTCCGAAGACCGCGGCCGCCACCTGTGAGATGACCGGGTTCTGGGCGTAACCGGAGCCCGCCGGCTGGCCGTTGATGAGCAGGTCCGTGGCCGGGTTCTCCGCCATCTTCACGTCGGTGGCCAGCGCCAGGACGATGATGCCGCAGAACATCACGGCCGCGATGAGCCCCATCATCGCGAGGGTGTTGGCCGCGTTGCGGGACTTGGGCTTGCGGAAGGCCGGTACGCCGTTGCTGATGGCCTCGACTCCTGTGAGGGCCGCACAACCGGAGGAGAAGGCACGCAGGAGCAGGAAGGCGAGGGCGAACCCCGCGAGCCCGCCGGTGTGTTCGGTCCTGATCTCGAAGTCGGCGGTGGGTGCGCGCATCTCCTCACCCAGCACGGCCCCGCGTATGACGCCCCAGCCGATCATCACGAAGACGCCCGCCACGAAACAGTAGGTGGGGATGGCGAAGAGCTTGCCCGACTCCCGTACGCCGCGCAGGTTCATCAGGGTCAGCAGCACGATGGTGATGACGGCGACGAGGGTCTTGTTCTCGATGATGAACGGCACCGCCGAGCCGAGGTTCTCCACGCCGGAGGAGATCGACACGGCGACGGTCAGCACGTAGTCGACGAGCAGGGCGCTGGCGACGGTCAGGCCGGCCCGGCGGCCCAGGTTCGTGGTGGCGACCTCGTAGTCGCCGCCTCCGGAGGGGTACGCGCGGACGTTCTGCCGGTACGAGGCGACGACCGTGAACAGCAGCACCACCACGGCCAGGGCGATCCACGGGCTGAAGTGGTACGCGGAGATCCCGGCGATGGACAGGACGAGGAGAACCTCACCCGGTGCATAGGCCACCGACGAGAGTGGGTCGGAGGCGAAGACGGGCAGCGCGATCCGCTTCGGCAGCAGTGTTTCCGCGAGCCGGTCGCTGCGAAGCGCACGCCCGAGCAGAAGTCGCTTCGGTAGATGGGTCATCCTGGGCACGGGGAGGATCGTATGCGGTCAGCCGTGCGATCCTGAGACGGCCCGCTGTATGTGACGAGAGGGACGGGCGTGCATGTTGTGATCATGGGCTGCGGCCGGGTTGGCGCTGAGCTCGCGCAGGCGTTGGAGCAGCAGGGCCACACCGTCGCGGTCGTGGACCAGGACCCGACGGCTTTCCGCCGCCTGGGCTCGGGCTTCGGCGGACGCAGGGTCTCCGGCGTCGGCTTCGACCAGGACACCCTGCGCGAGGCCGGCATTGAGGAGGCGGGGGCGTTCGCCGCGGTCAGCAGCGGTGACAACTCGAACATCATCGCGGCAAGGGTCGCACGGGAGATGTTCGGCATCGAGCATGTGGCAGCACGCATCTACGACCCGAAGCGGGCCGAGGTCTACCAGCGGCTCGGCATCCCCACGGTGGCCACGGTGCGCTGGACGGCTGACCAGATGCTGCGCCGGCTGCTGCCCTCCGGGGCGGAGCCCCTCTGGCGGGACCCCAGCGGGGGTGTGCAGCTCGCAGAGGTGCACACGTCCTCGAACTGGGTGGGCCACCGGGTCAGCCGACTCCAGGAGGAGGCAGGAGTCCGGGTCGCCTTCCTCACCAGAGTGGGCGAGGCGATGCTGCCGACCTCGGAGACGGTTCTGCAGGAGGGCGATCTGGTGCATGTGATGATGCGCTGCGATCAGATCGACGAGGTGGAGGCCGTGTTCACGACAGGCCCCGAGGAGGGCCGCTCGTGACCGGCGTACGCACAGCGAACAGGGGACTCGGCCGATGAGGGTGGCTATTGCGGGCGCCGGTGCAGTGGGCCGCTCGATCGCGGGCGAGCTGCTGGAGAACGGGCACGAGGTGCTGCTCATCGACAAGGCGCCGACAGCGATCTCGGTGGAGCGCGTGCCGCAGGCCGAGTGGCTGCTGGCCGACGCCTGCGAGATCACCTCGCTCGACGAGGCCGCGCTGGAACGCTGCAACGTGGTGATCGCGGCCACGGGCGACGACAAGGTCAACCTGGTGGTCTCTCTGCTCGCCAAGACGGAGTACGGCGTTCCGAGGGTCGTCTCACGCGTCAACAACCCGAAGAACGAATGGCTGTTCAACGAGTCGTGGGGCGTCGACGTCGCCGTCTCGACGCCGCGGCTGATGTCGGCCCTCGTCGAGGAAGCCGTCAGCGTCGGTGATCTGGTGCGGCTGCTGCGCTTCTCGCAGGGCGACGCGAACCTGGTCGAGCTGACCCTGCCGCCCGAGGCCGCACTGGCCGGGACGCGGGTGGGCGACGTGACATGGCCCGAGGACACGGCTCTGGTCACCATCATCCGCGGCAACCGGGTGCTGGTGCCGGACAACGATGACGCGCTGGAGGTGGGCGACGAGCTGCTGTTCGTGGCCGCCCCGGCGCGTGAGGAGCAGCTGGAGGACCTGCTGTCGGTGCGCGGCGGCGGTTAGGCCCCGTCCGAGAACAGTTCAGGGGCCTGGTCGCCGCACACCGGACGCGCCGCGAGCGCCCGTCAGCGGCGGTGCCGTCCGCTGTGACCGGGCGCCTGGCCGCCCGTACCCGGGTCGTCGCGAAGCCGTTCCGAGTCGGCGAGCAGAGCGCGTGAGGCCTCGTCGGCGAACTCCCCGCCCATGGCGTCGAGCGTCCTGCGCTGGGCCTGCTCCTGCTTCTCCCGCTCCTCGCGCTCCTGTTCGGCCTTCTCCTCCGCCTCCATCTCCGCGATGACGTTGATGGGGGCGGGCGCCTTGGCGAGGAAGATCCACGTCAGATAGACGGCCAGAAGGAATGGCGGGATCTTCAGCGCCACCGTCACCCAGCCGAACCTCGTGGTGTCGCCCCACAGGTACAGCGGGAAGAGGACGGCGCACTTGCCGAGCAGGATGAGGCCCCACGCGTAACTGGCCTTCGTGTACGCCTTCTTGCGGCCCGGGTTCCTCTTCCGCCAGGAGAGGTTCTCCTTGAAGACCGGCCCCAGCACCAGACCCAGCAGGGGCACGCCGGCGGCCGCGGTGATGAGGTACGCGAGCGCCAGTCCGAGCGTGTAGAACATGCCCGGCAGATAGAAGTCCTTGGCGTTGCCGGTCATCATCGCGAAGAGCACGCCGATGGCGACGCCGAAGACTCCGCTGAAGGCGTGCTTGACGGTGTCACGGCGGATCAGCCGTGTCACGCCGAGGACGGCCGAGATCGCGAGGGCGGTCAGCGCCGCGAAGTGGATGTCCTTGTTGATCGTGTAGATCGTGATGAAGACCAGGCCGGGAAGGGTCGTCTCCACCAGCCCGCGGACTCCGCCGAAGGCTTCGAAGAGCGCGGCTTCCGTGACGGCGCGCGAGGCAACCGCCTCTCCGTCGGCCCCGGTTCCGGATTCCGGGCCTGTACCGGTCCGTGCTCCGGCTCCGTCAGCGGTCGGCTTGTCGAGGGGGGTCACCCACTACTCCTGTCCGAGGGGTCGCAACTCGTACTTGGGGTTGAACATCACCGGTCGGCCGTGGTTCATCGAGATCCGCCCCCATGCGATGAGACCGCGGCCGGGTTCGATGCCCGCGATGGCACGGCGGCCCAGCCAGACCACGTCGAGAGCGGCGGACCCGTCGAACAGCTCCGCCTCCAGCGTCGGCACCCCCGCCCGGGGGCGCAGGGTGACGGTGCGCAGCGTACCTGTCACCCGCACGATCTGACGGTCACCGCAGGCAGCGATGCGGGTGCAACCGGTGCTGTCGGCCTCCTGCTGGAGCTCCTGCGAGTGCAGTTCCTCCTCCGACGAGGACAACCGCTCCAGGAAGCGCTTGAACCGCCCGCCTCCGCCCCGCTCTGCCTTGTCTGCTCGGGTGGCGCCACTCATGGTGCCAGCGTACCGGTGAGACGCCCCTGTGACGGCGGCCGATGTGCCTAAGGGACAAGGGCGCACGGGCCAGGCGGCAGGCGGCAGGCGGCAGGCGGATCACTGCAGCAGCGCCGGGCGGACCGCCCCGCATGCGACGAGCCGCCGACGGCCCGCTCCGGGCGGGCACACGCGGCGGCTCGTCGTACGTCTGCGGATCTCCGGGTCAGCGCACCTCGGTGATCTCGGGGCCGCGCTGCAGCTTGTCGAGGCCGCCCGCGAAACGCGAGCCTTCTTCGACGGTCTCCTGCTGGACACCGTCCGGCACCATCTGGGCGTCCTCCGGCAGCTTGAGGACGATCGGGTCGCGGGGCGCCATCGGGGACTCGCCGCGCACGATCACCGTGTCCTGGAAGACCTGCTCCAGCAGCCCGCCCATCTGCGGCTGCACCGCGCCCTGACCGGAGATCACGCCGCGCAGGAACCAGCGCGGGCCGTCGACGCCGACGAAGCGCACGACCTGCACCCCGTTCGTACCGTCGGGGAGCTGCACCGGGACCTGGGCGCGCAGTTCCCAGCCCAGCGGGCCCTCGACCTCGTCGATCACACCGCCCTGCTTGGTGATGCCGGTCGCGATCTCCTCGCGTACCTCTTCCCACAGGCCCTCGCGCTTGGGCGCGGCGAAGGCCTGCAACTGGAGGGCGCTGTCCTGGACGACGAGCGTGGCCGCGACGATCGACTCGCCGGCGACCTCGACACGCAGTTCCATGCCCTCCACGCCCGGCACGTACATACCGCCGAGGTTGACCCGGCCGTTGCCGGGGTCGGTGACCTCGGTCACGTCCCAGGGACCGTCGGGACGCGGCGCCGGCGGAAGCTTCACACGCGTCGCGTCCGCGTCGACGGAGCGGGAATCATCCGGAGCGGCGTCCTGCTCGTGCGAGCCGAAGTCGTCCGAGGTGCCCTCAGGCTCTTCGCTCTTCTTGCGACGACGTCCGAACACGTCACTGTCCTCTCAGGTCGGAATGCCGGTCGGCCCCGACCGGAACGTAGTCATTCTGATGTGCGGCGGCCTGGCTGTGACCGCCTGTGGAGCCGAATCCCCCCGCGGCCCGCGCCGAGCCCGGCAACTCCGCCACCTCGTGGAAACGCACTTGCTCCACTTGCTGGACGACGAGTTGGGCAATGCGGTCGAGACGCTCGAACCGCACGGTCTCGCGCGGATCAAGATTGGCCACGATCACCTTGATCTCTCCACGGTACCCGGCGTCGACCGTTCCGGGTGCATTGACCAAGGAGATCCCGCAGCGAGCTGCGAGCCCTGAGCGCGGGTGCACGAACGCCGCGTAGCCCTCCGGCAGAGCGATGGAGATCCCCGTGGGCAGCACGGCGCGCTCGCCGGGCGCCAGCTCCGCCGCTTCGGTGGTCACCAGGTCGCAGCCCGCGTCGCCGGGGTGGGCGTAGGCGGGCACGGGGACGCCTGGATCCAGGCGCTGCAACATGACATCGACGGGCTGACGGCTCACGGGTTCACCTCGAATGCCCGGGCCCGCCGGACCTGGTCGGGGTCGGCCATGGCGGCCTTGATCTCCTCGTCGCGCCCGTGGTCGGTGAAGTGCTCCACCTGCACCTTGATGAAGAGGGCCTCGGCGCGCACTGCGACGGGCCCGTCGGGGCCGCCGATCCGGCCCGTCGCCCTCGTGAAGACCTTCCGGCCCTGAACCGCGGACGCGGTCGCGCTCAGATGAAGCACGGTGTCGACCGGGACCGGGCGGACGAAGTCCGTCTCCAGGCGCCCCGTCACCATGATCGTGTGCATGAGCCAGCAGAGAGAGCCCATCGTCTCGTCGAGGGCCGTGGACAGCACGCCTCCGTGCGCGAGGCCGGGAGCGCCCTGGTGCACGGGCCGCACCCTGAACTCGGCGGTGACGTCGACGCCTTCGCCCGCCCTGATCTCCAGGTGAAGGCCGTGCGCCTGGTCGGCGCCGCAGCCGAAACACTGCCCGTAGTGGGAGCCGAGGAGCTCCCCGGGCGTCGGTGCGTCGGGGTGTCGTTCCGCTGCGCCGGCGTCGGGCGGCGGCGTCAGCGATGTCTTCGGCGGATGGTGCCTGCCCGAGGTCTCGGGCGTGTTCCGCGGTCGGGCTGTACTCACGTGTGCAGACCTTACCGCCGAGTTGCCTCCAGGTGACGACGAAGGGACGCGGATCCCCGGTCCTGCGCCCGGCCCGCGCGTGACAGGCTGGGCGCATGGTTGCTCAGGAACGGCCTTACGACGAACGCCTCACGGCTCCCCGCTCCTGGTGGCTCATCGCTGCTCTGGTGGGCGTCGGGGGCGCGCTGACGATGCTTCCCCTGGGCGTTCTGCCGATGCTCGGCGGGCTGGCCGTGGCGGGCGTCCTCGCGGCGGTGGCGGTCAGTTCGTACGGCTCCGCGCGCATCCGTGTCGTCGCGGATTCGCTGGTGGCGGGCGACGCACGCGTACCGCTGTCGGCGCTGGGAACCGCACATGTGCTGGACGAGGAGGAAGCCTTCGCCTGGCGCACGCACAAGTCGGATCCGCGCGCACACATGTTGCTGCGCAGCTACATCAGGACCGCGGTGCGTGTGGAGGTGACGGACCCGGCCGATCCGACGCCGTACATCTATCTCTCGACGCGTACGCCGCGGAGGCTGGCCGACGCGCTCGCGGCGGCCCCCGCCGGCCCGCGGCAGACCGCAGCTGAGTGAGGATGCCGGGCGGGGCTGCGGCCGGCCGCAACAGCGGTGCGATGTGCGGTGTGTGAGGACGTCGGCTGCCGCGAGGAGAGGCTCAGCGTGAGGAAGGCGGCAGTGCGGCCCTGCCCGCCGGTCCGAGGCCGTCGTGGCCGTCGTCGTCGCCGGGCGGCAGCGCCTCCCAGCCGTTCACGGCGGCACGCAGGTCGTCGCGGATCTTTCCGGCGATCTTCTTCGTGTCCCGGCTGTTCATCACGGCGCCCACGGCCGCGCCGACCATGAAGGGCGTCAGGTTCGGCAGGTTGCGGACGGTGCGCTTGAGCAGCTGCTGCCTCAGCTCACGCTTCATCTGGCCGCCGAGGGCGGCGTTGAGCGTGGTGGGCCTGGTGACGTCGATGCCGCGCTCGGACGTCCACGCTCCGAGGTAGGCGGCCGCCCGCTGCTTCACGTTGCCGGGCGGACGGTGTCCGTAGACCTCGTGCAGCTCGGCGATGAGCTTCAGCTCGACGGAGGCGACTCCGACGATCTCGGCCGCCAGCTCGGCGGGCATCGCCGGCGGAACCGGCAGCATGGCTGCGGCGCCGACTCCGGCGCCGACGGTCGCCGAACCGCGTACGGCTCCGGCGACCAGCTTGTCCGCGATCTCCTCCGGCCCCAGGCCGGGGAACTGCTTTCGCAGAGTCTCCAGATCGCGCACCGGGATACGGGGCGCGACGTCGATCACACGGTCGGCGACGAGCCCCAGGAAGGCCCGCACCTTGCCGCGCTGGTCCGCGTCACCTCCCGTGTCGCCGCCCCCCTTGCGCGGCCACGGGAGACGGGACCGCTGACGGGACTTCGCGGGGACGGGCACGAGCGAGGTTCGCTGGTCAGGCGCTCCTCGCTCGTCGTCACGCGTTTCGTCCGCCACTACGGCAGCCCCGCTCCACTCAGGCCGCGCAGTCGCGGCAGATCGGCTGGCCGTTCTTCTCGGCGGCCAGCTGCGACCGGTGGTGGACGAGGAAGCAGCTCATGCACGTGAACTCGTCGGCCTGCCGTGGCAGGACCCGTACGGACAGCTCCTCGTTGGAGAGGTCCGCGCCGGGCAGCTCCAGGCCCTCGGCCTGCTCGAACTCGTCCACGTCCACGTTGGACGCCGACTTGTCGTTACGCCGGGCCTTCAGCTCTTCGATGCTGTCTTCGTTGACATCGTCATCGGTCTTGCGTGGAGTGTCGTAATCCGTAGCCACTTCGCTCTCCCCCTCTGGGTTTCATGGTGTCTCAGCGCACGTAACGCGTGAGAGGCCGGAGTTGTGCCCGACCTGAGGCGGAGATTTTGCCTCACATCAAGGTCTGTTACTCAATCGACACCCAACCGCGCCCCTGAAGAGGTGATCGCGTCAGTTGCCGAGGAGGACCTTAAACGGTCCCCTGCTCGCGCTGCGCGCACGCACCCCGGGTACTGCCCACGATTCCCACCTGCGGAAACCTGGATTTTCCGGTAATTCTTCCCTTACGAGGTCACCCAGGGTGGGGACCAGGAGAATCGCGTGTGTGATCGATCACAGATACGACCGGTGCGCGTCGCGGGACAAGATTCCGCATATAGCGAACCTCCGGGGTTACCCTCCCGGGCTCCGCCCCGGTCTCCATAAGGCCGGAAGGCTGCCCGTCCGGCAGGAGTACCCCTCGGCCGGCGTCTCAGACAGGGAGTACGACGCGCAGCGCAAGGCCGCCCTCCTCCCGCCGCTCCGCCGTCACCGTGCCGCCGTGCGCCCGCGCGACGGACCGCACGATCGACAGGCCGAGGCCCACGCCCTTGTCGCTGCCCGTACGGTCGCTCCGCAGGCGCCGGAAGGGCTCGAAGAGGTTGTCGACCTCGTAGGCCGGGACGGCGGGGCCCGTGTTCTCCACGAGCAGCATCCCGTGGCCGGGCAGGGCCTCGGTGGCGACGGAGACCCAGCCGCCCTCCTGCTGGTTGTAGCGCACCGCGTTCTGGACGAGGTTCAGGGCGACGCGTTCGAGGAGTACGCCGTTCCCCTGTACGTACACGGGGTGCCTCACCCCTCTCACCTCCACGCCCTTGCTCTCCGCCTCGGCGCGCACCTGCTCGACGGCGCGGGCGGCGACCTCGGAGAGATCGACGGGCTTGCGGTCGACGATCTCGTTCTCGCTGCGCGCCAGCAGCAACAGGCCCTCCACCAGCTGTTCGCTGCGCTCGTTGGTGGCCAGCAGGGTCTTGCCGAGCTGCTGGAGCTCCGGCGAGGCCTCGGGGTCGGACAGCTGGACCTCCAGCAGCGTGCGGTTGATCGCGAGCGGGGTGCGCAGCTCGTGGGAGGCGTTCGCGACGAAGCGCTGCTGCGCGGTGAAGGCGCGGTCGAGCCTGTCCAGCATGTCGTCGAAGGTGTCCGAGAGCTCCTTCAACTCGTCGTCGGGGCCCTCCAGCTCGATCCGCTTGTGCAGGTCGGAGCTGGCGACCTGGCGGGCGGTGCGGGTGATGCGGCCCAGCGGTGAGAGGACCCGCCCCGCCATCACGTACCCGAAGGCGAAGGCGGCCACCGCGAGGCCGAGCAGAGCCATCAGGGAACGCTGAAGCAGCTCGTCCAGGGCGACGGCACGCTGCGCGTCCGTGCACGCGCCGAGCCGCTCCATGAACTGCTCGCTGGGCAGCGTGCCCGTCAGGCCGGGGCAGCTGTCGGAGGTGAGCTGCGCATTGGCGTTGAGGATGCGGAAGGGGAGCTTGCTGCCCTCGTGCAGAGCCTCGGCAGCGAGCAGGTAGATCAGCGTGAGCAGCACCATTCCCGCGATGAGGAACATGCCTCCGTACAGCAGCGTCAGCCGTATCCGGATCGTCGGACGCAGCCACGGGTACGGGCGCGAGGGCTCACCCGGGTCCCAGGTGGGCTTGGGCGGCGCGGAGGCAGGGCCCGGGGTCTGCTGCCGGGGCTCGGCCGGATCCGAGGGGGTCGTCGAGGCGGCCATCGCGATCAGATCCTGTATCCGGCGCCGGGGACGGTGAGGATCACCGGAGGCTCACCGAGCTTCCGGCGCAGCGTCATCACGGTGACCCGTACGACATTGGTGAAGGGATCGGTGTTCTCGTCCCACGCCTTCTCCAGCAGCTGCTCCGCGGAGACAACGGTGCCCTCGCCGCGCATCAGCACCTCCAGGACGGCGAACTCCTTCGGGGCGAGCTGGATCTCCGCGCCGTTGCGGAAGACCTCCCGGCGGTTCGGATCGAGTCTGATGCCGGCGCGCTCCAGCACGGGCGGCAGCGGGGAGGTGGCGCGGCGGCCCAGGGCCCGTACGCGCGCGACGAGTTCGGTGAAGGCGAACGGCTTGGGCAGATAGTCGTCCGCGCCGATCTCCAGGCCCTCGACGCGGTCGCTGACGTCGCCGGAGGCTGTGAGCATCAACACCCTCGTGGGCAGGCCGAGATCGACGATGTTGCGGCAGACGTCGTCGCCGTGGACGAGGGGCAGGTCGCGGTCGAGGACGACGACGTCATAGTCGTTGACGTCGATGCGCTCCTGGGCCGCCGCTCCGTCGTAGACCACGTCGACGGCCATGGCTTCCCGGCGCAGCCCGGTCGCGACCGCATCGGCGAGCAGCTGCTCGTCCTCGACGACGAGTACCCGCACGGCACCTTCCTTCCTGGTACTGAGCCTGCCCGCACGTGTGCCGTGGGCAGGCTGGCGTGATGCTGCAATCCTGCCCCGTACCTCGGTAAATCGGCGGTAAGAGCCGCTTCGCGGACGGCCCGCGAGATTTTTCCGGGCTTGAGGTTTCTCTGAGGTTGCAAGCGGGGAGGACGAGGGGCACACCCCGCGATCACGCCCTGTAGGCGGCTAGCCACCACGACCGGAGATCCGGACGCTCCGGCTGCCGACCGTCCAGCCAGGGAGCACGTCGTGATCATGATCGACAGAACCCTCGGCACACATCCCCGTGCCACTGACCCATGACGAGGGGGCGCACCATGGACGCGTTCACTGCCGGACTCCTGCAGCGCATACAGAACACCGAGACCGACCTCAGCCGCGCTCGTGAGTCGGGCGACGACTTCCTCGTGGACGTCGAGCAGTCGGAACTGGAAGACCTGCATCGCATCGCCGCCGAGCACGGTGTGCAGATCGGCGCCAGCACGGTCTGAGCGCCCCGGGTCGCGCGGAGAGCCGCCGGCCGAATCCGAAACGCCTGTGAACTGGAATGAGCCCCGGGAGCCCCCGCCCCGGGGCTCATTCATGTGCCCGCCCCGCCCGCGCCCTGCTGCAAGGCAGGGCGTTCAGTCGTGCCAGGCGCCGAGGCGGTCGAGCAGCGGCTGGAGGATCTCGAAGACGCCGGGGGAAGCCGCGACGGCCAGTTCGCCGTCCGGTGGCAGACCCGGACGCCCTCCCGTGCGCGCTCCGGCCTCCCGCGCGATGAGGTCGCCGGCGGCCAGGTCCCAGGCGTGCAGGCCGCGCTCGTAGAAGGCGTCGAGCCGCCCGGCCGCGACGTCGCACAGGTCCACCGCGGCGGAACCGGAGCGGCGGATGTCGCGTACGCGCGGGATCAGCTGCCGCACCAGATCGGCCTGTGCCGCGCGCCGTTCGGCGATGTAGTTGAAGCCGGTGGCGACGAGCGCCTGGTCGAGCGGGGGCGCGGGACGGCAGCGGATGGGCTGGGCGTTGCGGAACGCGCCGTGGCCGAGCGCCCCACGGAAGGTCTCGCGGCGCGGCGGCGATTCGACGACGCCGATGACGGTCTCCCCCTCGAACTCCGCGGCGATGGAGACGGCCCACCCGGGCAGCCCGTACAGATAGTTCACGGTGCCGTCGAGGGGGTCGACGATCCAGCGGACACCGCTCGTGCCCTGCGAGGACGCGCCCTCCTCGCCGAGGAACCCGTCGTCGGGGCGGCGTTCGGAGAGAAACCCGGTGATCAGCTTCTCGGAGGCCAGGTCCATCTCCGTGACGACGTCGACGGAGCTGGACTTGGTCGCCGCGACCTCGAGGTCGGCGGGGCGTCCGTCGTGGAGGAGAGCACCCGCGCGGTGTGCGGCCTCCAGGGCGAGTTCGAGGAGTTCGGCCTTGAGCTGGTCGACCTGGGCGCTCACGTTTCTCCTTGCCTCGGGCTCTCGTCTGCTTCGTCGCGTGTTCCCCACCAGTGCTTCTGCTCGCGACGCGCGGCCCCTACGCGTAAGGACTGTCCGCGCCCGCCGCGGCGGGCTTCGCCGTCCTGCCCGGGCAGCAGCCCACAGGGCACACGTCGTGACCGGGTCCCAGACTGCCGACGGCGCACCGTTCGGGCCGCGCGCCACGCTCGGTGGCTGCTCGCTCCAGGACCAGTTCCCTCACAGCCGCCGTGAAACGGGGATCCGCCCCGACGGTCGCGGAACGGGCCACGGGCAGCCCGAGCGAGTCGGCCTTGGCGGTCGCCTCGGTGTCGAGGTCGTAGAGGACCTCCATGTGGTCGGAGACGAAGCCGATCGGCACCATCACGGCCGCCGGCGCCCCCTCCGCGTGCAGGGTCTCCAGGTGGTCGCAGATGTCCGGCTCCAGCCACGGCACCTGGGGCGGGCCGCTGCGCGACTGGTACACCAGCTGCCACGGCCGCTCGGTGCCGCTCCGCTCCGCGACGGCCTCGGCGACGAGCCGGGCGACCTCCAGGTGCTGCGCGACGTACGCACCTCCCGGGCCGTGGTCCGCGGGCGGTCCGGAGGTGTCGGCGGAGGAGGTCGGAATGGAGTGGGTCGTGAAGGCGAGATGCGCGCCCTCGCGCACATGGGCGGGAAGCGTGTCCAGCGCGGCGAGGACTCCCTCAGCCATGGGCACGACGAATCCCGGGTGGTTGAAGAAGTGCCGCAGCTTGTCGACGCGCGGCGGCTCGAAGCCCTCCCCTTCGAGGGTGGCCAGCGCTTCGGCGAGGTTCTCCCGGTACTGGCGGCAGCCCGAGTACGAGGCGTAGGCGCTGGTGGCGAACGTGAGCACACGGCGCCGGCCGTCGCGCGTCATCTCGCGCAGGGTGTCGGTCAGATACGGCGCCCAGTTGCGATTGCCCCAGTAGACGGGAACGTCCACCCCGTGTTCGGCGAAGTCCTTGCGGAGGGCGTCCAGCAGCACACGGCACTGTGCGTTGATGGGGCTCACACCGCCGAAGAGGAAGTAGTGCTCACCCACCTCGGCGAGGCGTTCGCGCGGGATGCCGCGTCCCCTCGTGACGTTCTCCAGGAACGGAACGACGTCGTCGGGCCCTTCGGGACCTCCGAACGACAGCAGCAGCAGAGCGTCGTAGGGGCGGGCGTCGGCGGGGGCGGCAGAACCGGCGGGGTCACCGGCATCGAGCGCATCGGACATATCCAGATCCTGCCATCCGCGGAGTGCGCGTGGTCGGCCCGGCTCCCTCACCTGGGTCACGGTGGTGCGCGGCGGCCCGCGGGCACGGGCGGCGTGGACCCCGAGGGAGCGGGCGACGAGCCGTGAGTATGATCCGATGTCACTGCGAGAGGGGGCACGGCTTGATGAGCGCGCAGCCGATGAGCAGCGGCCGGGGCGGCCGGCAGGCACGCAAGGACCGGGGTACTCGCACGACGTGGCGCAACTGGGCGGGAAACGTCGCCATGGCTCCCGCCCGCACTGTCTCCCCCTCGACAACCGACGCACTGTCGGAGGCCGTGCGCCGCGCCGCCGAGGACGGCCTGCGGGTCAAGGCCGTCGGTACGGGGCACTCCTTCACCGCCGCGGCCGTCACCGACGGGATGCTGATCCGGCCGGAACACCTCGTCGGCATCCGCGGGTTGGACCGTGACGCCGGCACCGTGACGGTGGCCGCCGGGACCAGCATCAAGCACCTCAACGAGACGCTGGCCGCCGCCGGACTGTCGCTGACGAACATGGGCGACATCATGGAGCAGACGGTCTCCGGCGCCGTCAGCACCGGGACCCACGGCACCGGCCGTGCCTCGGCCTCGCTGGCGGCGCAGGTCACCGGGCTGGAGCTGGTGTGCGCCGACGGCTCCGTGCTGCGGTGTTCGGAGCAGGAGAACGCGGAGGTCTTCGCCGCGGCCCGGCTCGGGCTCGGTGCGCTCGGAGTGATCAGCGAACTGACCTTCTCCGTCGAACCGGAGTTCCTGCTCACCGCGCGCGAGGAGCCGATGGCCTTCGAGGCGGTGACGCGGGACTTCGATCAACTCGTCGCCGAGAACGAGCACTTCGAGTTCTACTGGTTCCCGCACACCGACAGCTGCAACACCAAGCGCAACAACCGCAGCGAGGGTCCGGCGCGGCCGCTGCCGCGCGTGCGCGGATGGATAGACGACGAGTTGCTCTCCAACGGCGTCTTCCAGGGCGTCTGTTCGCTGGGAGCCGCCGCCCCGGCCGTCGTTCCTCCCATCGCGCGCATCTCCAGCAGGGCACTCTCGGCGCGTACGTACACGGACATCCCGTACCGGGTCTTCACCAGCCCGCGGCGTGTGCGCTTCATCGAGATGGAGTACGCCCTGCCGCGCGAGGCTCTTGTGCCGGCCCTGTGGGAGCTGAAGCAGCTCGTCGAGCGTTCGCGCCTCCAGATCAGCTTCCCCGTCGAGGTACGCACGGCACCGGCGGACGGAATCCCGCTCTCGACGGCGCAGGGACGTGAGACGGGGTACATCGCCGTACACATGTACCGCGGTTCACCTCACGAGGCGTATTTCACGGAGGCCGAGCGGATCATGACGGCCCATGGCGGGCGTCCGCACTGGGGCAAGCTGCACTCGCGCGACGCCGCGTATCTCGCGTCGTCATATCCGCGCTTCGAGGAATTCACCCGGGTCCGCGACAGACTCGACCCCGATCGCGTCTTCGGCAACGACTATCTGCGGCGCGTACTCGGCGAGTGACGCGACCCGGCACGTGGGAAATCGGCCGGAGAACCGCGGGGGGCCGGCATCTGACCAGCGACGACTGAACTCAACCACGGCCGGGCAAGGGCAACATGGCGTGCCCCGCGCAGCGGGGGGAGCACGCCCCGGCCCCGTTCGCCGGTGCTCTGCCTCCGTCCGCCCCCGGCGCGCCCCCGTTCACAGGAAGGCTCGCCGATGCGTCCGAAGTCGTCGCCGGTCCGGGGGACTTGCTGTTCTGACCTGTCAATATGCGGCGCTTAGCGATTCGTTCATAACGTGCGCCTAAGTGGGCAATATCCGAAGTGAATGACTCCGTTCCGGGCGGTTCTGTGACCCTTGCCACCTGCGGAGGCCCTTTCTAGGCTTGTCCTGACCATCAAATCCCCTTCCCCGCGAGCAATTTGAACGGCGCGCCGGTCCACCCCCGTGGCCCTAATGGAGTAGTGTGACGAGCCCTGGCCTCGGCTCAGACCCGGCTCAGGCAGCACAGGTGACGAGGACGGTCACTATGCGTTGCGAAGTGATAACCGTGCCGCAGGCGGCTCCGGGAAGGTCCCGGTCGCCGGACAGGTCGGCAAGGTTGTGGCAGGCCGCACACGGGCAGGCCACACTCGTCCAGCGGGAGCAGCGACGCACGTGATGTCGGCAGGCACCACCCGGGAGGTTCACATGCCCGAACTGCGTGTCGTGGCCGTCAGCAACGACGGCACACGTCTGGTGCTCAAAGCTGCCGACAGCACGGAATACACCCTTCCGATTGACGAGCGGCTGCGGGCCGCCGTACGCAACGACCGCGCACGCCTCGGCCAGATCGAGATCGAGGTCGAGAGCCACCTGCGCCCCCGTGACATCCAGGCGCGTATACGGGCCGGTGCCTCCGCTGAGGAGGTCGCACAGCTCGCGGGGATCCCCGTCGACCGCGTACGCCGCTTCGAGGGCCCCGTGCTCGCGGAGCGTGCGTTCATGGCGGAGCGCGCACGCAAGACGCCGGTGCGCCGCCCCGGGGAGAACGCCGGTCCTCAGCTCGGTGAGGCCGTTGCCGAGCGGCTGCTGCTGCGCGGCGCCGACAAGGACGCGGTGCACTGGGATTCCTGGAGACGGGACGACGGCACCTGGGAAGTGCTGCTCGCCTACCGGGTCGCCGGCCAGGCTCACTCCGCGACGTGGACGTACGACCCGCCGCGTCGGCTGGTACAGGCCGTCGACGACGAGGCTCGCTCGCTCATCGGCGAGACCGACGACACGCCGGAGCCCAGCACTCCCTTCGTGCCGCGGATCGCGAGGCTCCCCAGGGAGCGGAGCGACAAGAGCGACCGCGCGGACCTGGATCCCACCGCGTTCTCCGGCGACGGAGGCGCGGACGGCGAACCGGACTCTCTGACAAGCCTGTTGGAGGCCGTGCCCAACTTCCGCGGCGACCTCGTCGTGCCGGAGCAGCAGAACGCGCCCGCGTCCGCCACTCACGCCTCGTCCACCTCGGAGACGGAGAACTCCTCCGACGACGACCGGGAGACCGAGGAAGAGGAGGAGCCGGTCGAGCCTCCGGCCACGGCCGCGGGTGCCGGTTCGGCGTACGCGGACGTGCTGATGCCCCGTTCGGTCAGCGCTCACCGCGACCGGCTGAAGGGGAACACCGACCGACAGGCCGAGGCGGACGGTGTGCGTCCCGGTCGCCGTGCCGCGGTGCCCAGTTGGGACGAGATCGTCTTCGGCACACGCCGCAAGAAGGACTGAACGCGCACGCCCTACCGGAGCGCCCGGTGATCAACGGCCGCACAATGCGGCTACCGGGTGCTCCGGTTGGTGTGCGGTGCCTTCCGTTCAGCGATCTGTCACGCGCGAACTCGCCCGCGCCTCAGCCCGATTCGGGGCCCGTGGCGACCGGCCGGGCCGTGTCCCCGGACCACTCGCTCCAGGACCCGGGGTACAGGGCCGCGTCGATTCCCGCCTCGGCCAGCGCGAGGATCTCGTGCGCGGCCGAGACTCCCGAACCGCAGTAGACGCCGACCTCGGTCCCCTCGCTGACGCCCAACTCGCGGAAGCGGGCCCGTAGTTCGCGAGGGTCGCGCAGCAGCGGCGCTTCCTTCTCCCCGGCATCCGTCACGTTCTCCGACGTCGGGGCGGACACGGCACCCGGGATGTGCCCGCCGACCCGGTCGATCGGCTCCACCTCGCCCCGGTACCGCTCGGCCGCCCGGGCGTCCAGGAGCACACCGCGCCGCGCCAGTGCCGCCGCACCCTCGGCGTCCAGCACGGGCAGCGCTCCCGGGCGTGGCGTGAAGTCGCCCGGCTCCGGCTTCACTTCGCCGGTCTCGAGAGGCCCGTCCCACGCGGCGAGGCCGCCGTCCAGCACGCGGACGTTCCCGTGGCCGGCCCAGCGCAGCAGCCACCACGCCCGGGCCGCGGCCCAGCCCGTACCTCCGTCGTAGACGACGACGGGACGCGAGCCGGAGACTCCCGCCCGCCGCATGGCCGCCCCGAAGACCTCCGGGTCCGGCAGTGGGTGGCGGCCGGAACCGCCCGGCGGCGCTGCCAGTTCGGAGTCCAGGTCGACGTAGACGGCTCCGGGCAGGTGGCCGGCCTCGTGGTCCGGCCTGCCGTTCGGTCCGCCGAGCTGCCAGCGCACGTCGAGGAGCACGGGGGGCTCGTCGCGGGAGAGTTCGTCCGCGAGAGCTGATACGGAAGTGATGGCTGTCATTCCGCCATTTTCACTCACGTGTGCGGAACGGACCGATGCGAAAGGGGAATTACCGGTGGTGTCGGTGACTATGGCGCCACAGGTGGTGCGACCATCGGTAAGCGGCACGGAAGGGTACGGAATCCGAAGCGGTCACATCGCAGCCAACACACGACGGGACCACATCGACGATGGTCACGAGGGAGACAACACGTATGACGGAGTCGATCACTCGGCACACACAGCCGGGACAGATGCCCGGCACACCCTGCTGGGCGAGCCTGCTGGTGCAGGAGCTGGCCACGAGCCAGGAGTTCTACCACCAGCTGTTCGGATGGGAGTTCTACTCGGGGCCCCGCCAACCGGGGCCCTACGTACGGGCGTTGGCGGACGGGCACGAAGTGGCGGGCCTGGGGGAGATCGTCCCCGGCCGGCGTCTGAACGTCGCCTGGCTGCCGTACATGGCGAGCGACGACGCGGACGCGACCGCCGGCCTGATCCGCGAACGGGGAGGGACCGTCGCCGTCGGGCCGCTGGACGCGGACAACGCGGGCCGCATGGCGATCGCGGCCGACACCGCGGGTGCGGGCTTCGGCGTGTGGCAGCCCGCGCCGCAGCCGGACAGCCTCACCCCGGCCACGGCCGAGGTGCCCGGGGCGCCGGTCTGGTACGAGCTGATCACCCGTGAGTCCTCGGCGGCCGGCAGCTTCTATCCCGCGGTCTTCGGCTACGAGCCCACCGCCGACGGGGCCGGGAACGCCGACGGCGCCGGGAACGGCAACGGCGGCGACTCGAACGGCGGGAACGGCCGGGACTATGTGACGCTCCATGTGAACGGCGAGCCCGTGGCGGGCATCCACGGCGTCGGGCAGGCTCTCCCCCGCGACCGCGGACCGTACTGGAAGACCTACTTCGCCGTCGCCGACGCGGACGCCACCATGCGGCGCGTCGCCGAACTGGGCGGATCCGTCGTGCACTTGCCGACCGACACCCCGCACGGCCGGGTCGCCACGGCCGCCGACCCGGAGGGCGCGCAGTTCAGCGTGATCGCGCACCTCTGACGGCCGGGAGCGGTGAGCGGGGGTGCTAGGTGACGTGCGGCGTGGCGGGGGCGTCGATGGGCAGCACGTCCGGGGAGAGCGCCCCCGCCCGCGCCGTCGCGGACGTCAGCCGGCGTCGGTGGTGACGGCGGCAGAGCACCTCGTAGCCGACTTCGCCGGTGGGCTCGCCCACGTCGCCGACGACGACCTGTGCGCCCTCGACGACCATCTTCCCGCCGACCGTACGGGCGTTGTGCGTGGCCCGGGCACCGCACCAGCACAGCGCCTCGACCTGAAGCACCTCGATGCGGTCGGCCAGTTCCATCAGCCGCTGCGAGCCGGGGAAGAGCCTCGTGCGGAAGTCGGTTGCGATGCCGAAGGCGAAGACATCCATGCCCAAGTCGTCGACGATGCGGGCCAGTTGATCGATCTGCTCAGCGGTGAGGAACTGCGCCTCGTCCACGATGACGTAGTCGGTGCGGCCCCCGGCGGTCAGGTGCTTCACCAGGTGCACGTGGAAGTCGAAGCCGTCCCTCGCCTCCACGGCATCGGTAACGAGCCCGAGCCGGGACGAGAGACGCCCCTCCCCCGCACGGTCGTTGCGGGTGAAGATCATGCCCTGAAGGCCACGGGTGGAACGGTTGTGCTCGATCTGGAGAGCCAGTGTCGACTTGCCGCAGTCCATGGTCCCGGAGAAGAACACCAGCTCTGGCATGGAGACGTCGGCCTTTCTGCGCTCGCGGGCAGGTCGGTGTGTGCTCGTACGGGCCCGCGGGGCCGGCGTACGGGCTGCTTGGGCTACGTACGGACTTCGAGGAGCGGGACGAGCTGTTCGGCGGAGGTGGCGGAACCGTGCATCCCGATGAGCGCGGACTCCTTGGGCTCGCGCTCCGTCGCCACGACGGCTGAGTCGCCGCTCATCGCCGCCACGACGTCGCCGATGCGGGCGTGCACCCGGGCGTCGATCCGTGGCCCGAACCACCCCAGTTCCACGGCCTCTTCGCGGGTGGCGACCCACGCGTGGCCCGCGAGTACCTCACGCCAGACCGACGCCACGTCGCGCGCGGCACCGGGCACGACGTAGAGGTGACGCATCCTGCCCTCGCCGCCGAGCTCGGCGATGCCGGCTCTCAGTTCCCAGTCCTCGTCGACGTCGAATCTGGACTGCGGGGTGAGGGGGACGTCGACCATGCCGTGGTCGGCGGTGATGTACAACGCGGAACGGGGCGGCAGTTGCTCGGCGAGCCGCTGGGCGAGCCGGTCCACGTACATCAGCTGTCCGCGCCAGGCGTCGGAGTCGATGCCGTACCGGTGGCCGTGGCCGTCGAGTTCGGCGTAGTAGGTGTAGACGAGCGTGCGGTCCGAGGCGGCGAGCCGCTCGGCCGCCTGGTCCATGCGGTCCTCGGCGCTGAGGACCCCGAAGAACGTTCCGCCCGACAGCGCGACGCGCGTGAGCGGCGTCTGCTCGAAGTGCGGCGCGGAGACCTGGCTCGCGGTGATTCCGCCGGCGTCGGCGAGCTGGAAGACCGTGGGGTAGGGCTGCCACACGTGCGGATCCGTCCAGGGCTGCCAGCGCAGCTGGTTCATCAGCCGGCCGGTGTCCGGATCGAGAGCGGTGTATCCGGGCAGGCCGTGCACGCCGGGGGGCAGGCCGGTGCCGACGGAGGCCAGCGACGTGGCGGTCGTGGAGGGGAACCCGGCGGTCAGTGCCGATCCGGTGCCGCCGAGTGAGGTGTGCAGCAGGGAGGTGAGGAACGGCGCCTCTTCGGGATGCGCGCGCAGCACGTCCCAGCCGAGCCCGTCGACGAGGAACACGCAGGCACGGTCGGCCGATTCGAGCCGAAGCCCGGTCGTCAGCCCCTCCAGGCCCTGTGCCGTGACGATGGCGGGCAGCAGGTCGGACAGCGACGCCAGGCCGTAGCGCGGCACGGGCGCGGTGCGCGGATCGAGCGGCAGCGGTTCCTGCGGGTTCTCGGTGGCGGCCTGTGCCATCAGGAAGGTGTCACCGTCGCCTCTGAGAGCGCCTGTGCGAAGGCGAGGGTCTGTCGCACGGTGTCGGGCCCGTCGGCCGCCTCACTGACACGGAGCGAGAGGTCGTCGGCGGTGGAGGAGCCCGTATAGCCGTGATCCGCCTCGCAGTTGGGGTCTCCGCAGGTGGCGGGCTCCATGTCCAGCCGGGAGACGGCACCCCAGCCGATGGTCAGCACGACCTCGCGTGGCAGCGTCCCGGGCGTGTAGGACTCGGGGTCGGCGACGACGCGGGAGAGCACGACCGACGAGATGCGCTGGATCTTCACGGACTCCGTGGAGGTCGTGGCGTACGGCGAAGAGGAGGTGCCGTCGGCGGGCTGCTCGTCGGTGTGACTGACGAGGAAGCGCGTACCGGTGAGGACGAGGACCGTGACATGGCGGCGCACCTCGTTGGAGTCGAACGTCGTCTCCTGGTGCACGAGGTAGGAGGTGACGGGCTCGCCGCCCACCGCCGCCTCGACGGCCTCGGCCACAAGGGTCGGGTAGTAGCCGCTGCGCTCGATCGCCTCACGCAGCCCCTGGGTCGTCGTACCGGTCTTCGCCATGCGAGCCATCCTACGGGCCGGGGGACTCTCAGTAAGCGGGCAGGCTGCGGCGGCCCAGGTCGGTCCGCGGCGACGGCTCGGCGATCCGCACGGTCGCGCCGAGCACCGTGTGTCCCCGGGACCCCACGACCACGGGCTCCAGGTCCACGGCGACGATCTCGGGGTGGTCGTGCAGCAGACGCGACACCCGCTGCAGCAGCTCCTCAAGGGAAGCCACGTCCACGGGCTGCGCACCACGCCATCCGAAGAGGATCGGGGCGCTGCGGATGGCCCGCACCAGCTCGGCGGCGTCCTTGTCGGTGACGGGGACGAGGCGGTGCGCCACGTCTTCCAGCAGTTCGGACGGGGTGCCCGCGAGGCCGAAGGAGAGCACCACCCCGATGGACGGGTCGAGGGCCGCCCGGATGACGGTGTCGACGCCGCGTGGCGCCATGGTCTGCACTACCGGACGCAGCCCGGCCGCGTCGCCGAAGGTGTCCGTGAGCTCGTCGTGTGCGCGGCGCAGTTCGCTCTCCGAGGAAATGTCGAGGCGTACGCCGCCGAGGTCGGCGCGGTGGCGCAGGTGCGGGGCCGTGGTCTTGAGGGCGACGGGGTAGCCGATGCGTTCCGCCGCGGCCGCGGCCTGGTCAGGACCGGGCGCCGGGATCGTGGGCTCGACGACGATGCCGTAGCAGGCGAGCAGTGCGGCCGTGTCCTCGGCGCCGAGGGTGAGGCCGTGGCTCCTGCCGACTGCGGTCGCCGGGACGGTGGCGGCGCCCGTGGTGTCGGAGGCGCTGCAGGAGGCGGCCTCCGAAGTTCCCTCGGCGCCGGTCTCTGGAGCTCCGGACCCCTCCGCCTGAGCGGTGGACACGTCCGCGGTCCCCTGGGGCCCGTCGGTCCCGACCCCGACCCCAACCCCGGCCTCTGCCGCGTCCGCCGCCGCACGGGCGAGCAGTTCCGAGGCCGCGGTCTCGCCGGCCTCGAACTCCGGTACGCGTCCCGGGTTTTCCGCCTCGCGGCGCCAGCGCGAGTAGCGGGACGCCTCCGAGAGGGCGCGCACGGCTCGCTCGGGCGCGGGGTAGGAGGGGATGCCGCGCTCTGCGAGGGCGGAGTCGAGTCCCTCGATGGCCAGATGCACGACGGTGACGGGCTTGTCGGCTCCGTCCGAGGCCTCGCGCAGCGCGTCCGCCAGCTCCGCCGTCGGGGTGTCGCCGACCCATGGGATGACGGTGACGACGACCGCGTCCGTCTCCGGATCTTCCAGAGCGTCGCGCACGGCCTGCCGGTATTCGTCAGGCGTCGCGGACGTACCGAGGTCGCGGACGGGCTGCGGCCGCAGCTCACCGGCGAGCGCCGCGTCGTACGAGAGCAGACCGAGCGACTCGGCGTTGCCGAGGATCGCGGTGCGGGGCCCGGACGGAAGCGGCTGCGACACGAGCAGGGCGCCCGCGTCGAGCAGTTCGGTGACGGTGTCGACCATGACGACACCGGCCTGCCTGAGCAGCGTGGTGACGGTGGCGACCGGCGTGCTGGAGACCGGAGCAGCGTGCCCCGGCGGCGGTGCGCCGCCGCTGTGCCTCGCGCCCTTGACCACGACGACCGGCTTGCGTGCGGCGATGCGCCTGGCGAGCCGGGTGAATTTCCGCGGATTGCCGATCGATTCGAGGTAGAGCAGCGTGACGTCGGTGTCGGGATCGTCGTCCCAGTGCTGGAGGACGTCGTTGCCTGAGACGTCCGCCCGGTTTCCCGCGGAGACGAAGCTGGACAGCCCGATGCCGCGCTGATGGAGCCCGGCAAGCAGGGCGATGCCGATGGCGCCGGACTGCGTGAACAGGCCGACCCTGCCGCGGGCGGGCATCTCCGGCGAGAGCGTCGCGTTGAGACGCACGTCCGGGTCGGTGTTCATCAGCCCGAAGGCGTTCGGTCCGATGACGCGTGTGCCGTACGAGCGTGCCAGACGGACGAGTTCGCGCTGCTCGTCACGGGTGAAGTCCGCGGTGAGCACGACGAGTCCCTGCACACCCGCCTCGCCGCACTCCCGCGCGAGTGCCTGCACCTGGCTCGCGGGAACGGCCACGACTGCCAGGTCGAGGTGCTCGGGGACATCCTTGACTGAACGGTGCGCGGGAACGCCGCCGAGTTCGGTCCCTCCCTCGGGAAGCTCATGGTTGACCGCGTACACGCGACCCGTGAACCCGCAGGTGCGCAGGCTCTCCAGGACCCTGCGGCCGGCACCGCGCGGCGAGCGGCTCGCGCCGATGACCGCGACGGAGCCGGGGGCCAGCAGCCGGCGCACGGAGCGGCCCTCGGCTCGCTGTTCACGTGCGCTCATGACGGCGAGGGACCGCTCGGTCGGTTCGAGGTCGAAGGTGAGGTGGACGGAGCCGTCCTCGAAACTGCGGTGCTGCGAGTAGCCCGCGTCCGTGAAGACCTTGATCATCTTGTTGTTGGCGGGCAGCACTTCGGCGATGAAGCGCTGGATGCCCCGCTCGCGCGCCACGGCCGCGATGTGTTCGAGGAGCGCGGAAGCCACACCACGGCCCTGATGGTCGTCGCGCACCAGGAAGGCCACCTCTGCCTGGGCAGAGCCGCCCTCGTCGGAGGAGCTGGCCGCGCGTCCTGAATCGTCGACCCGGTCGTAGCGGACCGTGGCGATGAACTCGCCGCCCACGGTGGCGGCGAGGCCCACCCGGTCGACGTAGTCGTGATGTGTGAAGCGCCGCACATCGCGGTCGGAGAGGCGTGGGTACGGGGCGAAGAAGCGGTAATACTTCGACTCGTCGGATACACGTTCGTAGAAGGCGACAAGCCGGTCTGCATCGTCCGCAGTGATGGGCCTGATGAGCGCGGTGCCGCCGTCCCGGAGCACCACGTCGGCCTCCCAGTGCGCCGGATACGCACGCTCCCGAGGGGTACGCATGGGACTCAGGGTAAGGCCGCACGGGCAAGTCCGGCCCCGGACATTCCTCAGCGCACGTCAAGGGGGTGCGGCCGTCAGCCAAGAGAGGCATGCGAGACTTGTTCCCTGCCGGACGAAAGCACGACCTGAAGGGCAACAACCATGGTAGAGCGCCGCGTCACCGTCGGGTGGGCCGAGGGCTTGCACGCCCGTCCTGCCTCGATCTTCTGCCGCGCGGCAGCTGCGGCCGGTGTCCCCGTCACGGTCAAGAAGGGCGACGACGGCGCTCCCGTCAACGCCGCATCGATGCTCGGTGTCCTCGGGCTGGGCGCCGAAGCCGGCGAGGAGATCGTGCTCGCGTCCGACTCGGTGGACGCGGAGGGCGCGCTGGAGCGTCTGGCCACGCTGGTCTCCGAGGGCCTGGAAGAACTGCCCGAGACCGTCTGACTGCCCCTCTACGCGTATAGCGCCGCGGCGGAGCGCGGCGCCCACGAGTTCGCGGCAGCGCCACCGTCAATACGAAGAGCCCCCGGTCGCCGGTGAGCGGCCGGGGGCTCTTCGATGCCTTGCCGGAAGGCGTACGGGTACGCCGGATCCGTGGGGCAGTTCCGCGCGGACGGTCAGAGACTGACGCCGTGCTTCCTCAGGTAGCCGACCGGGTCCATGTCCGAACCGTAGTCCGAACCCGTGCGGGCCTCGAAGTGCAGGTGCGGACCCGTGGTGTTGCCCGTGGAGCCCGACAGCGCGATCTTCTGGCCCGGCTTGACCTGCTGGCCGACCGAGACGTTGATCGACGACAGGTGGCCGTACTGGGTGTAGGTGCCGTCGCGGTGCTTGACGACGACGTTGTTCCCGAACGAGCCGTCGCTGCCTGCCTCGACGACCTCGCCGGCGGCGACGGACCGCACCTCGGTCCCCTCGTCCGCCTGGAAGTCGACGCCGGTGTGGCTGCCGGAGGACCACAGCCCGCCGGAGCTCTGGTACGGCGTGGAGACCGACGCACCCTCGAGGGGGGCGACGTACGCGTTGAGCTTCTTCCGCTCGGCGGCCCTGGCTGCCTTCTCCTTGGCCTCGCGCTCGCGCTTCGCCTTCTCGGCGGCCGCCTTGCGCTTGGCCTCGTTGGCGGCCTTGGCCTGTGCGGCCGCGGCCTTCTGGAGCCGGGCCTGGTCGCTGACGGTGTCGGCGATCGAGTCGCCGAATCCAAGGGCGTGGCTCAGACCGGTGTCGTGAGTCTCCTGTTCGGTCCCGCGAGTGGTGTCCTCAGCGGTCTTGTCTGCCCCGCTGCTCGCCGCCTGCGGCTGTCCGCCGGTGTCGGCCAGAGCGGGCGATGCGAGCGATCCGACCACGCCGAAGGTCAGGCCGGCTATGCCTGCTGCCCTCGCGCGTCGGCTCATGGGGCGGGTACGCCGATGCGTCCCGGTGGCACGGATGAACGCCATGGTGTGGCGTGACTCCTTTCCCTCCTTCTCGCCTACCGGGTCTGCCAACTGCCTGCGTGGCTCCACGCAGGACCGCGCGCGGGGCTCCGTGCATGGGCACAGCGGAACTCCGGCGGGATCCGGCGGGAATCCGGGCAGAAGGGGCCCCCAGTCGGTTCGGAGCAGGAAGGTCTCCTACGGTCCGCTGGGCGGCGGACCGATTCACCCCACCCCTCCTCCGCCCTGCCGTTTCCGGCCCGGACTGGGAGGGACCCTCTGCGCCTGAGCGGCGCCGCGAGGGAAGGGCCCCCGGCTCTCCATGTGTACGTCGTCGTACGGGAGACTCGGCGATGCCGAACGTCGGCCGCGGTCGCGGTCACTTCTGACGAACAGCCGGATCGACGCTAAATGGGGCATCTGGCAACGGCCAAACCAAACCCTTGTTTTGTCGCATACCCCACACCACAGACCATGGCAGATACGGCAATCCGGGCAGGGCGAGCCTGGAACACCCTCGTGGGAGGACGAACAGGCAACGGCAGCGGCCCCGGTGGACGTCTTCCGTCCACCGGGGCCGCTGATGTCTCGTGGTTCCCGTGTCTCCCGTCGGGTGTACCGCAGCGCGGCTCCTCAGCCGCCGGTCACCACCTTGACCTCGCCGATCCCCAACTCCCGTACCGGATCGGCGATCTGTGAGGCGTCGCCGACGAGGATCGTGACCAGCCGGTCCGGCGGGAAGGCAGCGACGACCGCCGCCGTGGCCTCGACCGTGCCGGTGCGCGCCAGCTCCGCGTAGACGTTCGCCTGGTAGTCGTCCGGGAGTTGCTGCTCGACCTGTTCCGCGAGGGTGTCAGCGACGGCGGCTGCCGTCTCGTACTTCAGCGGCGCGACACCGACCAGATTCTGCACGGCCACATCGCGTTCCTCGTCCGAGAGCCCCTCGGCGGCCAGGGTGCGCAGCACCTGCCACAGATCGGCGAGGGCAGGGCCCGTGACGTCCGTGGCGACCGAGCCGGAGACCGCCAGCAGCGCCGCACCTGTCCCGTCCGTGGTGGAGCGCAGAACCTGCCCGAAGGAGCGCACACCGTAGGTGTAGCCCTTTTCCTCGCGCAGCACACGGTCCAGCCGCGAGGTGAGTGTGCCGCCGAGGCAGTACGTGCCCAGTACCTGCGCCGGCCAGACCCGGTCGTGCCTGTCGGGCCCGATGCGGCCGATCAGCAGCTGCGTCTGCACGGCCCCGGGACGGTCGACGATGACCACACGCCCGGTGTCGTCGGCGGTGATCGGCGGTGCCTTGCGCGGCTGGGTCGGAGCACCGGTCCAGGCGCCGAGCGTCTCGTCCAGTACGGCGTCGAGGTCGACACCTTCGAGGTCGCCGACCACGACGGCGGTGGCCGTCGCGGGCCGAACGTGCCTGTCGTAGAAGGCGCGGACGGCGGCCGCGTCGATGCGGGAGACCGTCTCCTCGGTGCCCTGGCGCGGCCGGGACATGCGCGCGGAGGCCGGGTACAGCTCCTTGGCCAGTTCCTTGGCGGCGCGCCGCGTGGGGTTGGCCAGCTCGTGCGGGATCTCGTCCAGACGGTTGCCGACGAGGCGCTCGATCTCGCTCTCGGGGAAGGCCGGGGCGCGCAACGAGTCGGCGAACAGGCCGAGCGCCTTGCGCAGCCGGGACGCGGGCACCTCCAGCGAGACGCGCACGGCGGCGTGGTCGGCGTACGCGTCGGTGGAGGCGCCGCAGCTCTCCAGCTCGTCGGCGAACTGCTCCGCGTCGAGCTTGTCCGTGCCCTCCGAGAAGGCGCGAGCCATGATCGTCGCGACGCCGTCGAGCCCGGCAGGCTCGGCGTCCAGCGGTGCCTGCAGGGTGACTTCGACGGCCACGACCTGCTGGCCGGGACGGTGACAGCGCAGCACGGTGAGCCCGTTGCCGAGCACGCCGCGGTCCGGCGCGGGGAAGGCCCACGGCCTGGGCTGCCCGCCGCGCGGCTGCGGGTGGAACTCCATCTGCTTGCCCTGCGCCTCCGACGTACCTGCCGCGGCGGTCTGTGGGTTCGGGGCGTCGCTCACTGGCCGGGCTCCTCGGTCTCGTCGTTCTCCTCGTCTGCGGCGGCCTGTTCGGTGGGCTCGTAGACGAGCACGGCACGGTTGTCCGCACGGAGCCGCGCGGCGGCCACCGCCCGCACCTCCTCGGCGCTGATGTCGAGGACGCGGTCGACGGCGGTCAGCGCGAGCTGAGGGTCGCCGAACAGGACGGCGTAGCGGCACAGTTCGTCGGCCCGGCCGCCCACGGTGGCGAGCCTGTCGAGCCACTCGCGCTCCAACTGGGCCTGCGCGCGCTCCATCTCGTCCGGTGCGGGGCCCTCCTCGGCGAAGCGCCGCAGCTCGTCGTCGATGGCCTCCTCGATCTGTGAGACCTCCACGCCCCCCGACGCCTTGACGTCCAGCCAGCCGAGGGACGGCGCACCCGCGAGCCGCAACAACCCGAACCCGGCGCCCACCGCGAGCCGGTCGCGGCGCACCAGGCGCTTGTTGAGGCGCGAGGACTCGCCGCCGCCGAGCGCGGTGAGCGCCAGGTCCGCGGCGTCGCACTCACGGGTGCCGTCGTGCGGCAGCCGGTAAGCGGCCATCAACGCGCGGGAGGGCACCTCCTCTTCGAGGAGCTCACGCTTCTCGCCGCCGATGACCTCCGGCAGGGTTCCGTCCCGCGGCGGCTTCTTGCCCTCGTGGCCGGGCACCGAGCCGAAGTACTTCTCGATCCAGCCGAGCGTCTGCTCCGGGTCGATGTCGCCGACGACGGTCAGCACCGCGTTGTTCGGGGCGTAGTACGTGCGGAAGAACTCGCGGGCGTCCTCGAGGGAGGCCGCGTCCAGGTCGGCCATCGAGCCGATCGGGGTGTGGTGGTAAGGGTGGCCCTCCGGGTAGGCCATGGCCGTCAGCTTCTCGAACGCGGTGCCGTACGGCACGTTGTCGTAGCGCTGGCGCCGCTCGTTCTTGACCACGTCGCGCTGGTTCTCCATGGACTCGTCGTCCAGGGCCGTCAGCAGGGAGCCCATGCGGTCCGCCTCCAGCCAGAGCGCGAGCTCCAACTCGTGGGCGGGCATGGTCTCGTAGTAGTTCGTACGCTCGAAGCTGGTCGAGCCGTTGAGCGATCCGCCCGCACCCTGGATCAGTTCGAAGTGGCCGTTTCCCTGCACCTGCGCGGAGCCCTGGAACATCAGGTGCTCGAAGAGATGAGCGAGCCCTGTGCGGCCCGCGACCTCGTGGCGGGAGCCGACGTCGTACCAGAGACAGACCGCTGCGACCGGGGTGAGATGGTCCTCGGAGAGCACGACGCGCAGGCCGTTGGCCAGCCGGTGCTCGGTCGCTGTCAGCCCGCCGGTGGCCGGCGGGGGCGTGGCAGTGTGACCCATGGGCATGGAGTCCCTTCGATCGCGTCAATTGCGTGTACGTACGCAAGCGGTCCTGTCACCCTATGCAACCGAGCCGAGAGCGTGCTGAGTTCCCGTACCGTACGCCCCGGAGCCGGGCTCGTCCCGTGTCGTTCCGCGTACCGACGGCGGGGAGCACACGGACGACGCCCCCGACCGCCGGGTCGGGGAACCGGTTGTCAGCGACGCGGTCCACAATGGTCCGCGTCAGACCCGCCTCCGCATCGGCCGGCCGCCCGGCCGCCCGCACGGTAAGCACAGAAGGAGCCGTAGCCGCGATGGCCCCCCGCAGTACGAAGACACAGCCGGACGATTTCGAGGAGCGCATCCTCGACATCGACGTCGTCGACGAGATGCAGGGCTCCTACCTGGAGTACGCCTACTCGGTCATCTACTCGAGGGCGCTGCCCGACGCGCGGGACGGCCTGAAGCCCGTGCAGCGGCGCATCCTCTACCAGATGCACGAGATGGGTCTGCGTCCCGAGCGCAGCCACGTGAAGTGCGCCCGCGTCGTCGGCGAGGTGATGGGAAAGCTCCACCCACACGGCGACTCGGCGATCTACGACACGCTGGTGCGCATGGCCCAGCCCTTCACGATGCGGCTGCCACTGGTCGACGGCCACGGCAACTTCGGCTCGCTGGGCAACGACGACCCGCCTGCCGCCATGCGCTACACGGAATGCAGGGCAACTCCCGCCGCGAACCTGATGGTCGAGTCGATCGACGAGGAGACCGTCGACTTCGCCGCCAACTACGACGGCAGCGAGCAGGAGCCCGGCACCCTTCCGGCCGCGTACCCCAACCTGCTGGTCAACGGCTCCTCCGGCATCGCGGTCGGCATGGCGACGAACATGCCGCCGCACAATCTGGCCGAAGTCATCTCCGCAGCCCGGCACTTGATCAAGCACCCCGGCGCCGACCTCGAGACGCTGATGCGTCATGTGCCCGGCCCGGACCTGCCGACGGGCGGACGGATCGTCGGCATGGAGGGCATTAAGGACGCCTACGCGAACGGCCGCGGCAGCTTCAAGACGCGAGCTACGGTCACCGTCGAGCAGGTCACCCCGCGCCGCAAGGGCCTTGTCGTGACGGAACTGCCGTTCACGGTCGGCCCGGAGAAGGTCATCTCCAAGATCAAGGACCTGGTCAACTCCAAGCGCCTGCAGGGCATCGCGGACGTCAAGGACCTCACGGACCGCGCGCACGGTCTGCGCCTGGTCATCGAGGTGAAGAACGGGTTCAACCCGGAGGCCGTCCTGGAGCAGCTGTACAAGCTGACACCCATGGAGGAGTCCTTCGGCATCAACAACGTTGCGCTGGTGGACGGTCAGCCGCTGACGCTGGGCCTCAAGGAGATGCTGGAGGTCTACGTCGACCACCGCTTCACGGTGGTGCGCAGGCGCAGCGAATTCCGGCGCCGCAAGCGGCAGGACAGGCTGCATCTGGTCGAGGGCCTGCTCGTCGCGCTCGTGGACATCGACGAGGTCATCAGGATCATCAGGTCGAGTGAGAACGCCGCGCAGGCCAAGGAGTCGCTCATCGCGCGGTTCGGCCTCAGCGACGTGCAGACGCAGTACATCCTGGACACGCCGCTGCGCCGCCTGACCAAGTTCGACCGGATCGAGCTGGAGAGCGAACGCGACCGTCTGCGTTCGGAGATCGAGGAGCTCACCCGGATCCTGGAGTCGGACGCGGAGCTGCGCAAGCTCGTCTCGAGTGAGCTCGCCCAGGTCGCGAAGAAGCACGGCACCCCGCGCCGCACCGAGCTGCTGGAAGCGGCCGGCGATCCCGTCGCGGCAGTCCCGCTCGAAGTCGCCGACGACCCGTGCCGGGTCCTGATGTCCTCGACCGGGCTGCTCGCCCGTACGGCCAACGGCGAGCCGGTCTTCGACCAGGAGGCGAAGCGCGCCAAGCACGATGTGATCGTCTCCGCCGTGCCCGCGACGACGCGCGGCGAGATCGGCGCCGTCACCTCGGCGGGGCGGCTGCTGCGCCTTGTCGTCGTCGACCTGCCGCAGCTGCCCGAGTCGGCGACATCGCCCAACTTGGCGGGTGGCGCGCAGATCTCGGAGTTCCTGACCCTGGAGGACGACGAGCAGGTCATCTGTCTGACGACGCTGGACGAGTCCTCACCAGGCCTCGCCCTGGGCACGGCGGCTGGCGTGGTGAAGCGGGTCGTCCCCGACTACCCCTCGCACAAGGAGGAGTTGGAGGTCATCTCCCTCCGCGAGGGCGACCGCATCGTCGGCGGTGCGGAACTGCGCACGGGCGAGGAGGACCTGGTCTTCATCACGGACGAGGCGCAGTTGTTGCGCTACGCGGCGAGCCAGGTCAGGCCGCAGGGGCGTGCGGCAGGCGGCATGACAGGCATCAAGCTGACCGGCGACGCCAAGGTGATCTCCTTCACCGCCGTCGATCCGGCCGTGGACGCGGTGGTCTTCACGCTCTCCGGGTCGCACGGCACGCTCGACGACTCGATCAGCACGGCCAAGCTCACGCCCTTCGACCAGTTCCCGAGGAAGGGCAGAGCGACGGGCGGCGTACGGTGCCAGCGCTTCCTGAAGGGTGAGGACTCGCTCACGATGGCGTGGGCGGGGCCCACTCCCGCGAAGGCCGCCTCGAAGACCGGCGCTCCGGCGGACCTGCCCGAGCTGGATCCCCGCAGGGACGGATCGGGCGTGCCCCTGAAGAAGCCGGTCGCGGTGGTCGCCGGGCCGGTCTAGGACATGGCGGTGCCGGGCCGCAGTGGGCGGCCCGGCACAGGTCCGATGACGGACTCGCGGGGTCAGGCGCTCAGTCTTCCGTGCCCGGGTCGTAGGTGACGTCGTCGTCGGCCACCGGCACTTGGGGTTCGCCGTTTTCGCCGAGTTCGCAGGCGTCGTACGGTCCGTCGTCTACGTCGTCGGACTCCACGTACCGCAGGACGCCCCACATCGCCTGCGGGTCCGGTGGGCCGGAGGCGTCGGCCACGCACGCCGCGAGCTCCTTGCGCAAGGCTTCGCCGTCGGTCCCGGCGCCGATCAGCACCAGCTGCGTCAGAGCCTCGTCTCCCGGGGCTCCCGTCTTCCTGCGGGAGGGTGCGAAGCGAAGGAAGCCGCCGACAGCGTGCACGGCATAGCTGTTCACCGGGTCGGCGGCTCCGAAGTCGACGAAGCCCTTGATCCGGTAGAGCCCGGACGGACGGCTGTCGAGGAACGCAAGGAAGCGCCTGGGGTCCAGTGCTGTCGCCGAAGTGAACTCGACGCTCTCGTACGCCGCGTGCAGATGTCCGGAGTGGTCGGCATCCGCGCCCTCGCCGGAGTCCTCGGCCTCATCCCGCAACAGCGCGTCGAAGGAGAGCTGTTCGACGGGCGGGCGCGGCCGGTGCACCGGGTCGAAGAGCAGCGCGGGGTCGATCCGCCCGTGCGCGGCCGGCACAACCGGGGTCCCGGGACCGATACCCTCCAGCATCTCCCGCAGCCGCCGCAGCTGCTCCTCCCCCACCCTGTCCGTCTTGTTGAGCACCACGAGGTCCGCGGCACGGACGTGGCGTTCCAGCTCGGGATGGCGCGCCCGCACGCTCTCGAACTCGGCGCCGTCGACTACCTCGACGAGCCCGCCGTAGACGCTGTGCTCGCTCCCGGACGCGAGAATCATGCGGATCACGGTCTCGGGTTCGGCCAGGCCGCTGGCCTCCACGATGATCACGTCCATCCCCGCCGACGGATGAGCGAGTTTGTCCAGCACGCCGTCCATGTCGCTCGTGTCGACGGCGCAGCACAGACAGCCGTCGCCGAGCGGGACCATCGAGTCGACCTGCCCCGCCACGGTCATGGCGTCGATCTCGATGCTGCCGAAGTCGTTCACGATCGCGCCGATGCGGGTGCCGCCGCTGTGCCGCAGCAGATAGTTGAGCAGGGTGGTCTTCCCCGAGCCGAGGAATCCGGCGAGGACGATGACCGGTACGCGCCTTGGTCGGTCCACGAGTGCTTCCTCCGGGATTGCGGGTCCGCAGGACCGGGGGTGGCCTGCGGGATGTGCGAGTGCGGGCGGCTGACGATCGTACGCGGCAATTACCCACGTCACAGCGCGAGCCCGCGCCGACCGGCTACCGTCCTCACGGGCCTCCCCCCGTCGTCGGTCCGCGGTCCTCGCCGCCCGTGGCGGCTGGGCGGCTCACAGTCCCAGGCCGCCACCAACATGTTCCGACCCGCACATCACCCGAGGTCCACGTGACCGCTCCATTCACCGCATCCGCTCCGGAGCCCGGCACCAGCGCGCCCCTCTCGCCGCACGCGCCGCCCGGGACAGAGACACAGACACCGCCGGAGGCGCCCTCCGGCAGGCGTCGCCTGCTGTCCGCGTCCCGGGTGCGCCCGCGCTGGCCGCAGCGGGTCTTCGCGCAGGTGCTGCTGATGCAGCTGGCGATCGCCACCGGCCTCACCGCCCTGGTCACGGGCTTCTTCCTGGCTCCGCTCAGCGACGAGCTCGACGAGCGGGCGATGGACCGGGCCCTGGCCATCGCGCAGACGACCGCGGCCCGGCCCGAATTCGCGCGCCATCTCTCCGCGGGCGGACCGGGTCCGTCCGTTCGCGGGCCGGTGCAGCGGCAGGCCGAGCAGATACGCAGGTCCACCGGGGCCGGCTACGTCGTGGTGATGGACACCCGCGGAATCCGCTGGTCCCATCCCGAACCGCGCCGTGTCGGCCGCCACGTCTCCACCGATCCCAGCGCCGCCCTCGCCGGACACGAGGTGCGTCACATCGACGAGGGCACCCTGGGACGCTCGGCCCGCGGCAAGGTGCCGCTGCGCGACGGGCAGGGAGAGGTGATCGGTGCCGTCTCCGTCGGCATCGCCTACGACGGCGTACGGGACAAGTTCCTCGGAGCGGTCCCCGAACTGCTCGCCTACGCCGGCGGGGCGCTCGCCTTCGGCATCCTCGCGTCCGTGCTCGTTTCCCGGCGGCTGCAGCGTCAGACCCATGACCTGGCCTTCTCCGACATCTCGTCCCTGCTGGACGAGCGGGAAGCGATGCTGCACGGCATTCGCGAGGGGGTCGTAGCTCTCGACTCGGACGGCAGGATCAGACTCGTCAACGACGAGGCGCAGCGGCTGCTGGAGCTGCGCCCCGAGGACACGGGGCGTCCGCTGGCGCAGGTGCTGGGGCCGGGCCGCACCGCGGACGTGCTGTGCGGCAGTGTCACCGGCACCGACCTGCTCACCGTCAGCGGAGGCAGGGTGCTCGTGGCGAACCGCATGCCCACGGGCGACGGGGGCGCGGTGGCCACCTTCCGTGACAGAACCGAGCTGGAGCTGCTCGGCCGCGAACTCGACGGCTCACGCGGCCTGATCGACGCCCTGCGCGCCCAGGACCACGAACACGCCAATCGGATGCACCTGTTGCTGGGACTGCTGCAACTCGGCCAGCACGAGGAGGCTGCCGCCTATCTCAGTGAGGCCGTCGGGGTGCACAGGGCCACGGCGGAGCAGATCGCGGAATGCGTCGAGGACCCGCTGCTCGCCGCGCTGCTGGTCGGGAAGGCGACGGTCGCGGCCGAGCGCGGCGTCGCGCTGCGCCTCACCCCTGACACGCATCTGCCGGACCGGCTGGTCGACCCGCGCGAGCTGGCCACCGTGCTGGGCAATCTCGTCGACAACGCGCTGGACGCAGCAGCCGGTTCGGCGGACGCGCGGGTCGAGGTGAAGCTGCACACGGGCCACGACGGCGAGGGAAACGGGCCCGGGGACGACGTGGAGGTGGCCGGACTGCGGGAGCGCCCCCTTGCGGACGACGCAACCGGTGTCGTCCTCAAGGTCTCCGACAGCGGCCCGGGAGTCCCCGACGACCTGAGGGAGCAGGTCTTCGCGGAGGGCTGGTCCACGAAAGACCCGCCTGCCCACCGCCAGCGCGGCCTGGGTCTCGCACTGGTGCGCCGCCTGGCGGAGCGGCACGGCGGCACCGCGCGGGTGGGCGAAGGGGCGTGCGGGGGCGCCGAGTTCACCGTGGTGCTGCCGGAGGCGCTGCACCCGGCAGACTCATCGGGCTGAGCCCACGGGGCGTCCGGACCGGTGCCCGGCAACGCCGGCCCGGACGGTGGTGGCACGGCCTGAGCCTGCCGTCAGTTGCCACCGGTCACATGGACGTAGTCGACCACGAGCTGCTGGGGGAAGCTGGTGCTCCCATCGGGGTCGCCGGGCCAGTAACCGCCGACGGCCAGGTTGAGGATCATGAAGAAGGGGTGGTCGAAGACCCAGCGGTCGCCGCCCAGATCGGCGGGGGTGCGGGTCTGGTACGCGTTGCCGTCGACCGACCAAGTGATCTTCTCCGGCGACCAGTCGACGGCGAAGGTGTGGAAGCCGTCGGCGAACTTCTCGCCGTTCGGGAGGGTGTAGCCGGCGCCGATGCCCTCGGCGCCGGAGTATCCGGGCCCGTGGATGGTGCCGTGCACGGTGCTCGGTTCGGAGCCGATGTTCTCCATGATGTCGATCTCGCCGCACCCGGGCCATCCGGCGCTGCCGATGTCGTCGCCCAGCATCCAGAACGCCGGCCACATGCCCTGACCTTGAGGGACCTTCATGCGGGCCTCGGCATGCCCGTAGGTGGTGGTGAAGGTGCTCGCGGTGTTCAGCCGGGCCGAGGTGTACTCGCACGGGCCGTACCAGCAGCTGTAGTTGCCCGGGTTCTCCTTCTTGGCGGTGATGACGAGGTTGCCGTTGCCGTCCAGCGCGGCGTTGTCGGTCCCCGATGTGTAGTACTGACGCTCGTGGTTGTTGACGTTGTCGCCGGTCTCCAGCTTCCACTTGGATCCGTCGACGGGGCTGCCGGCTGGCCCGTCGAAGTCGTCGGTGAATTGCGCCGCCGCCTCGGCGGAGTGGCCGGCCGGGGGTGCGTCCGCGCTCGCGGACACCGTCAGCAGCGGGATCGTGGCCAGGGCGACGGCGGCGAACAGCCCGGCCGTCAGGGAGGTCTTGGGTCTCATCGAGCGGTGCCTTCCTGTGGGGAGGACCGCCTGTGCGGCCCAGAAGGTCCCGGCCGCGTGACGCGGCCGGGTTCACGCTCCGGCGACCCGACGGCGGGCCGCGCTGCGGTGAACGGGTATGGGGCGACCGGCAGTTCACTCAGCGCGGACCGTCGACGGGCATGCCGTCATCTCTTGAAGACAATTTCCGGCGCCGCGACACCGATGTCAATAGGTCTGGACCTAACTCTTCACAACGTGGCCGCGCGCTTCGACGAGCGCCGCTCCGGCGATGGGCGGACGATCGTCAGACCGCGCCCGCGCCCGTGAGCGAACGGACCTCCGTCTCCGCGTGCTTGGCGTCGTCGGCCGCCTCCCGCGACGTGACGGTGCCGAGCCAGCCGAAGAGGAATCCGAGCGGAATCGCGATCACGCCGGGGTTCTCCAACGGGAACACGGCGAAGTCGAGCCGGGGGAAGAGCGCACCGGGCCCGCCCGAGACCACCGGCGAGAGCAGCACGAGCACGATCGCCGGCACCAGCCCCCCGTAGACCGACCAGACCGCTCCCCTGGTGGTGAACCGGCGCCAGAACAGGGCGTAGAGCAGCACAGGAAGATTGGCGGCAGCTGCCACGGCGAACGCCAGGCCGACGAGGAAGGCGACGTTGAGATGCTGCGCGAGCAGTCCCAGCCCGATCGCGGCGACTCCGACCCCGACCGCTGCGATACGGGCTACGCCCACCTCACCGCGGGCGCCGCGCTTGCTCAGCGACGCGTAGAGATCGTGGGCGACCGACGCGGACGAGGCGAGCGTGATCCCCGCGACCACGGCGAGAATCGTCGCGAAGGCAACCGCTGCGACGACGGCGAACAGCACCGACCCTCCTGTCGACCCCGCTCCCCCACCCAGCTCCAGCGACAGCAGCGGCACCGCCGTGTTCCCGGCCGGATCGGAGGCGCGCACCGTCCCGCTGCCCAGCAGCGCTGCCGCCCCGAACCCGAGCACGATCGTCATCAGGTAGAACCCGCCGATCAGACCGATCGACCAGACCACCGACCGGCGCGCCGCACGCGCGGTCGGCACCGTGTAGAAGCGCGAGAGGATATGCGGCAGCCCTGCGGTGCCCAGTACGAGCGCCAGGCCGAGGCTGATGAAGTCCAGCCGGTGCGTCCACTCGCCGCCGTAGCGCAGGCCGGGAGCGAGGAAGTCCCGCCCGTGGCCGCTGCGTTCGGCGGCGGTGCTCAGCAACGCCCCGATGTCGCCACCGAACCGCATCAGCACGAGAACGGTCAGTGTGACGGCACCACCGAGCAGAAGCACCGCCTTCACGATCTGAATCCACGTCGTCGCGCGCATGCCGCCACAGGAGACGTACACGACCATGAGGGCCCCGACGCCGATCACCGTCCAAGAGCGCGCCGCCCCGCTCGTGCCGCCCAGCAGCAGCGCGACGAGGCTTCCCGCGCCGACCATCTGCGCGACGAGGTACAGCACCGAGACGGTCACTGACGACACACCCGAGGCGATACGGACCGGGCGCGCGCGCAGCCTTGCGGAGACGACGTCCGCCAGCGTGAACCGCCCGCAGTTGCGCACGAGTTCGGCGACCAGGAGGAGCACCACCAGCCAGGCGACGAGGAAGCCGACCGAGTAGAGCATCCCGTCGTAGCCGTACAGGGCGATGACGCCGGAGATGCCGAGGAAGGAGGCCGCAGACATGTAGTCGCCCGCGATGGCGAACCCGTTCTCCATCGGGCTGAAGAGGCGGCCGCCCGCGTAGAACTCCTCGGGTGAGCCGCGCCGTCTGCGGCTTGCAAAGGTGGTGATGGCCAGGGTGGTGGCGATGACGGCGCTGAAGAGCACCAGCGTCAGCGTCTGATGGTTGCCGGTCAAGGCATGGTCTCCGGGGCGGTGCGGGGGGTGGCGGCGGAGTACGCGCGGGTCATGTCCTGTGTCTCCCAGCGCAGTTCGAGCGCGAGTTCGTCCCGGCGCAGCCGCGCGTGGCGCACATACGCCCACGTCAGCAGGAAGGTGCTGGCGAACTGCGCGAGACCGGCGGCCATGGCGACGTTGAACACCCCGGCGACGGGGCGGGCCATCAGCTCAGGCGCGGCGGTCGCGGTGACGAGATAGGCGAGATACCAGACCAGGAAGGCGACGCTGACGGGCGTCACGAAGCGCCGGTAGCGCCGCCGCACCTGCTGGAAGGCTTCACTGCGCTGAACAGCCAGATACACCGCGGCATGCGCGTCGCCGACCTCTGGGCCCACGGATTCCGCGGGTCGTTCATCACCGGTCCGTGCACCCTCACCGGCTCCGGCGCACGGCTCACTGCGGGGAGGCAGGGCCGTGGTCGCGGCCGTCGCCACGGGCGGTGCGTCGTGATCGCCCGAGCCGGAGGCCAGGGCGTCGTACCAGGGATCGTCGGTGCGCATGCCCAAAGGATGGACATGCGCGGGAGATCACGGATGGGGCATCCCGGACTGTTCACCCCTTCAGGTGACTTACCGGTCAAGGGTCAGGGCCGCGGCCCGACACCCGGCCGGCGCCCCTTCCCGGGCGCCGCGCCGGCTACCGGCTCAGGCTCAGACGTCGATCCGCGAGCGGTCCAGGGTCGCCGCGGAGGAGCTGATGAACTCCCGGCGCGGGGCCACGTCGCTGCCCATGAGCAGGTCGAAGGCCGACTCCGCCGCCTCCAGATCGCTGATGTTGATCCTGCGCAGGGTGCGGTGACGCGGGTCCATCGTGGTCTCCGCGAGCTGGCCGGCGTCCATCTCACCCAGGCCCTTGTAGCGCTGGATCGAGTCCTTGTAGCGCACCTTGGTGCGCTCCAGCTCCATGAGCGTCTGCCGCAGCTCGTTGTCGGAGTAGGTGTAGATGTACTTCTCCTGCCCCTTCTTGGGGCTGACCAGCTCGATCCGGTGCAGTGGAGGCACCGCGGAGAAGACCCGGCCCTCCTCGACCATGGGCCTCATGTAGCGCTGGAAGAGCGTCAGCAGCAGGCAGCGGATGTGCGCCCCGTCGACGTCCGCGTCGGCGAGGAAGATGACCTTGCCGTACCGCGCCTGGTCGATGTCGAAGGACCGCCCCGACCCTGCTCCTATCACCTGGATGATCGAGCCGCACTCGGCGTTCTTGAGCATGTCCGAGACGGAGGACTTCTGGACGTTGAGGATCTTGCCGCGGATCGGCAGCAGCGCCTGGAACTCGGAGTTCCGTGCCAGCTTCGCGGTGCCGAGCGCCGAGTCCCCCTCGACGATGAACAGTTCGCTGCGGTCGACGTCGTCGCTACGGCAATCGGCCAGCTTGGCGGGCAGCGAGGAGGATTCCAGTGCAGTCTTCCGCCGCTGCGCCTCCTTGTGCTGACGGGCGGCGATGCGCGTACGGGCGGCGGCGGCGATCTTCTCCAGCACGGCCCGCGCCTGCTGCTTCGCGTCACGCTTGGTCGACATCAGGAAGGCCTTGAGCTCCTTGGCCACGACCTGCGCCACGATGCGGGAGGCCGCCGAGGTGCCCAGCACCTCCTTCGTCTGCCCCTCGAACTGCGGCTCGGCAAGGCGGACGGTCACCACAGCGGTGAGGCCCTCCATCGCGTCGTCCTTGGCGACGTCGTCCTCGGCCACGCGCAGGATCTTCGTGGAGCGCAACGCCTCGTTGACGGTCTTGGCGACGGACCGTTCGAATCCCGAGACGTGTGTGCCGCCCTTGGGGGTGGCGATGATGTTGACGAAGGACTTCAGGGTGGAGTCGTAGCCCGTCCCCCAGCGGAGCGCGATGTCGACGCCCAGCTCGCGCTGCACCTCTGTGGGGATCATGTGGCCCCGGTCGTCGAGGACCGGCACCGTCTCCTTGAACTGGCCGTTCCCCTGCAGGCGCACCACGTCACTGACGGGCTTGTCCTGCGCCAGGTACTCGCAGAACTCGCTGATGCCGCCGTCGTAGCGGAAGACCTCCTCGGAAGCCTCCTGCCCGTCCAGTCCCCGCTCGTCGCGCACGACCAGCGTGAGCCCCGGCACGAGGAAGGCCGTCTGCCGGGCGCGGCCGTGCAGCGTCTCCAGCGAGAGCCTGGCGTCCTTGAGGAAGATCTGCCGGTCCGCCCAGTAGCGCACGCGGGTGCCCGTGCGGTTCTTCGGCAGCTTCTTGCCCTTGCGCAGGCCGCTTCCGGGGTCGAAGGGGGCGTCCGGCCCGGACTCCGTGAAGATGCCGGGGACGCCGCGTCGGAAGCTGATCGAATGCGTGCGGCTGCTGCGGTCGACCTCGATGTCCAGTCGGGAGGAGAGCGCGTTGACGACGGACGCGCCGACGCCGTGCAGACCGCCGGACGCCGCGTACGAGCCGCCGCCGAACTTTCCGCCGGCGTGCAGCTTGGTCATCACGACCTCGACGCCGGACAGGCCGGTCTTGGGCTCGACGTCGACCGGGATCCCGCGGCCGTTGTCCCTGACCTCGACGGAGCCGTCGTCGTACAGGACGACCTCGATGTGGTCGCAGTGCCCGCCGAGGGCCTCGTCGACGGAGTTGTCGATGATCTCCCACAGGCAGTGCATCAGGCCCCGGCTGTCGGTGGAGCCGATGTACATGCCGGGGCGCTTGCGCACCGCTTCGAGCCCCTCCAGGACGAGCAGGTGCCGCGCGGTGTAATTCGTGCCGCCGTCCCTGTCTGCCCCGGCGAGCAGCGCGGTGGACGGCTTGGTGTTCCCCCTGCCGGAGGCCAGGGAAGAGTCGGCGGTCACGCGGTTCGCTCCTCGCTGAATTCTGCTTGTGGTGGCTGGTTGCCGCGTCAGAGGGTACCGAGAAGGCAGGAGAGGGCGTGGCGCGCCACCCAGGAAGGGATTCATGGTAGCCCATAGTCGTTCATACGTTCGATAACTCGATGGGGTGACGCACACATCACGTTCCCTTTGACGCATGAACCATTTAGGCTCCGGGCACGTCCCCTTCAACACGGGAACACTGCACAGACAAACAACTGGACAACAGCAACCAAGCTCCATGATCACGAAGCAACCCACGTAATACGGCTCATTCGCCGCCACCCGGCAACATGCAGCCGCCCCCGGGGAGAAATCTTCGAGGATTCGCCGAGAGCGGGAACGTTTTCGGCCTGGTTGGATGTTGACCCTGGTACGACAGCTCGTCGAGCTAGAGAAGAGGCGACGTGACTACAGTTCTGACCCCCGCGACTCCGTTGACGGCCGCCGACCGCTGTGACCGCTGCAACGCACAGGCTTACCTGCGCGTCGTACTGCTCAGCGGCGGAGAGCTGCTGTTCTGCGCGCACCACGGGCGTAAGTTCGAGCCGGAGCTCAAGAAGATCGCCGCGGAGATACAGGACGAGACGGAGAAGCTCACCGCTGCTCCTGCCAGCACGGAGGCGGGAGAGGGCTGAGCTGCCCTACTTGACCAGACGTCCCGAGAACCGACGAGCTCGGACCGGCACAGGCCGGAATCGAAGGGCGGTCATCCGGTGAGACCGGGTGGCCGCCCTTCCATGTCCCGAGCCATCCCATCGGTCCGGCGGAATGCGCTCGGCAGACCCTGGCTCCGGCATTCCGCTGCAAGCGAACATTCCCGTTCGGTGTCGGCGGCTTTCACGCGCCAGGCCTCTTTTCACTCGCTTTTTCACTCGCTGTGCTCGCGGACGAGTCCGGCCACGGCAGAGACACGGGTGTAGACGCCCGGCCTGCCCTCCTCGCCGCAGCCCGCCCCCCACGAGACGAGCCCGACGACCCGCCCCTTCACCACCAGCGGTCCGCCGCTGTCGCCCTGGCACGCGTCGCGGCCGCCGTCTGGCACCGCGGCACACACCATGGACGCCTTGTCGAAGGCACCCTCGGGACCGCTGGGGTAGGCACGGGAGCAGGTCGAGTCCTCGATCATGTCGACGTCGGCGACGCGCAGTCGCGGGGCGTAGTCCCCGTTGCCGCTGATGTCGCCCCAGCCGTAGACCTCCGCCGCGGAACCGGCGGTGTAGCCGGAGTCGTCGGCCGCCGCCATCGGAATCGTGGAGCCCGCGGGCATCGGGGCGCTGAGCGTGAGAACGGCGATGTCGCCCGCGTTCGTCTTCGTGCTGTACCCGGGATTGATCCACTTCTTGCTCACCTTGATCTCACGTCCGCTGCCCGTACCGAGGTCGTTCCTGCCGGATATGACGTGCAGGTCGTCGACGTCGCCGTGCGAAACCCCCAGCACCTCCCGGCTCAGACAGTGCGCAGCCGTGATCACCGTACGGACGCCCACGAGGGCTCCCCCGCAGAACTGGCCGGAGCGGGTGTTCCCGAAGCGGTCGCGACTGGAGAGGGCCACGACCCAGGGATGCTCGGCCGCATCCACGGGTCGCCCACCGACCACCGCCCGGTCCCGTGCGTGGGCCTGGGGCACCGGCACGAGCGCCAGCACCACACCGAGCAGCACAGGTATCAGCGAGGGCATCGGGAGCGCGCGCAGCGGACGCATGGAGCCTCCTGGCGGTGAGAGGGCCTCGGGGAAGGCCTTCCGGACCATCAACAGTGATCCGGATGGAGCAGCTCCGCATCCTGAGGGGACGGCGCATACACACGGCAGGGGCCGGTGACCCTTGGTAAGGTCACCGGCCCCTGCCGTAAGAGCTGCCGCGGCGGCGCCGCTCAGTCCAGGTAGTCCCGCAGTATGAACTCCTAAGCGCTGTGCTTGACCTGCTGCGATGCAGCTCAGCTGCAAGCGTGGGTAACGAAATATCTTTGATTGAACCTGCGCAGGCAAGTCAAGGGCCTGCCGAACCGTTCGGTACAGCGCCTCAGAGGCTGGGGGTGCCCACTACGCGCTCGGTCCGAGCCCGGAGGCTGTGTCTGCCTCGCTCATCATGAACTGGTTGATTCCGGGTGCCGCGTCGGTGTCCACAGAAGAAGCCAGAGTTCGGCTACGACTGCCGATCCAGCCTTCAGTGACTTTCCTAGGATCATCACGCACGACCAGGACCACTCCCATCAACTCCATTGGCAGCTCACCTCTCTCCTGTCCGGTGCCACGCAATCTCTGCCAGGCCAGTGCCGAGGTGACGTACGAAGGGATCGGCTGGCGACCTCCTCTTCCATGGCACTGCAGACCGCAGGCCAGGGGAGCTGAAGATCCGCGCTGGCCGCCCAGTGGTGGTGGAACGCTCGGACAATGGCGCTCACCCCCAGCCGTACAAGGCCGTGCGGGACCGTGGCAATCGCTCGCCGGGCGACGCTGCCGGCGCCCCTCGCTGAGGGTGTGATGCCGCTGCCCAGGAGCAGTGTCGCCGTCCGGATGGCGTCCAGGACGGCGACAGGCGCAGCGTCGGCGAACGGACCGAACACCAGCTCCTTCCAGTCCCGACGGGTCCGGGCCCAGGCGAGGCGTTCGAGCCCTGTGCCGAGGTCCAGAGCCATGCGGTCCGGGTGCTCCGTGTTCCACAGGAGGACGAGGTCACCGATCGTGAGGTCCACATGGTTGAACATCAGTGTCACCCCGGCGACCTGTCTGCGATGCCACACCTCGACGCGTCCGTGGATCTCCATGTGTCGTGCGTGGAAGCCGAGTTGGGAGAGGACGAAGAGCCAGTCGTCGAGTGCGTCGGCGTAGTCGTCGATGCCGGCGATGGGCTGGACTCGGGAGATGTTGACGAAGGCCGTCAGGAATCCGTCGAGCAGGTCTCCGTGTTCGTCGCGGTCTCCGGTGAAGCGGACCACGGGCTGGGGGAGGAAGCCTTTGCGGTACGTCAGGGCACGGCCGTCTTTGAGGAGGGGGTCGAGGGCCTGAACGGCGGAGATCGTCAGCTCGGTTTCTCGGCCCCAGCGCAGAGGCAGGCACTTGTCGCGTGTGACGCCTCGGGCGGCGAAGGCCGTGGTGAGGGTGGTCAGCAGATCCGGCCACGACGGCGTCGAACGCGGCGGGATGTACGGAGTGCCGCGGTCACGGTGACGGATCTTGAAGGTGCGGTCAGCGTGGTCGGCGAAGGAGAACTCCCACTGAGGGCCGAGCACTTGGCGTAAGGCGGCAACTGCCTGGTGGGCGCGCGAGTGGCTCTCCATCAGCGCGCCGCCAGGGCTTTGAAGTGTCTCGCCGGATCGAAACGTGCCAAGCCGGTTTCCTGGACATCGGATGGATCGAGCACCGATGAGCGTTCGATGGCTTCTGCGAGCGCATGGGCTGCGCTCTCGTCGTCGGCCGCAGGGTCGGCGATGACGGTGGCACCGGTGCGGTCGCAGAGCGCCGCTTGGGCACAGGTGCCGTCCCGCCAGGTCAAGGCGGCGATGGGGGTTCCGGCCCGCAGCGACTCCCCGAAGACGGCTGCGCCGGCCTCCACGTATGTTCGTGCGTAGGTGTAGACGAAGACGGAACCTTCTGCGATGGCGGCGGTCTTGGCCGCTCCGCCCAGTTCCCCGACCCATTCGACATGGTCTGCGGCGAAGGTCGTCTCGTAGCGGCGGACGTAGTCCTCATCGAAGACCGGCCCGACGACGCGTATACGGCGTCCGAGGATGTCGGCAGCCCGTACGGCGAGATGGGGTGCCTTCTCCTCGTCTATGCGTCCGAGCCACACAAGGTCTCGGCCCTTCACGGCCGGGGGCTCTTCTTCGTCGAGGCCCAGGTGGACGGCGAGTTCGACGGTCGGGGTGTAAGAAGCATACCGCTGGACCATCTCCGGCGAGTAGCAGTAAAGCCGCGATCGCCCGCCGTCGAAGGCAGTGGGGGCGTGCTGGAAGGTCGGCGAGTGCTGGAACGTGGCGACGTCGCATTCGAGTTCGCGCCAGGTTCTGACCCAGGATGGCCGGGACGGGTATTCGTGGCCGACCACGAGGAGGTCGTAGCCGGCGGACTTCAGGTCTCGCTCGGCAAGGGAGCCTGGGGTGACCTCCTCAAGGCGGACCGGCTTGCGGAGCCATTGGTCTTCGAGTTCCGCAAGCCAGGCCGTCCCGATGAGGTGGACGTCGGCGCCTGCAGTGCGGGCTCCTACGGCGACTGCCCAGAGCCATCGTTCGATCCCGCCGTATCCGGCCGGGGGGAATGCGTAACTACCGGGGAAGTCGCAGACGCCGACAAGCACCTATTCCTCCGAGGGGGTTCCGTCCGCCTTGATCCGGCGGAAGCCGAGGTACTTCACAAGGGATTCAGGCAGCAGGACCGAGCCGTCGGCCTGCTGGTGCTGCTCAAGGAGGGCCGCGAGGGTGCGGCCGATCGGCAGTCCGGAGCCGTTGATTGTGGCTGCCGGCGTGGGCTTGCCCCTCTCGTCGCGGGTGCGGATGCCCGCGCGGCGGCCCTGGAAGGTTCCGAAGTCGGAGACCGAGGAGACCTCGCGGTAGGTGGCCTGGCTGGGCAGCCAAACCTCCAAGTCGTACGTGAGCTGGGCGGAGAAACCCGTGTCGCCGGCAGCGAGCGTGACGACGCGGTAGGCCAGATCCAGCTCCTTCAGACACGCCTCGGCGTGGCCGACCATCTTCTCCATCTCGCCACGCGCCTGCTCCGGAGCAGCGATGCGCACCATCTCGACCTTGGCGAACTGGTGTTGGCGGATCAGGCCACGGGTGTCTTTGCCGTACGAACCGGCCTCCGAGCGGAAGCACGGGGTGTGCGCGGTCAACGCGATCGGCAGCTCGGACGGCGGGACGATCTCGTCCGCGTACAGGTTGGTGAGCGGGACCTCGGCCGTGGGGATCAGGAACAGGTCCCGGTCCGCGACGCCCGTCTTGAACAGGTCCTCCTCGAACTTCGGCAACTGCCCCGTCCCGGTCATCGTTTGACGACTGACCAGGAACGGCACCGAGTGTTCGGTGTAGCCGTGGCGGCGGGTGTGCAGGTCCAGGAAGAAGGTCACCAGCGCGCGTTCCAGGGCCGCACCGAGGCCGCGCAGGACGCTGAAGCGCGGCCCGGACAGCTTAGTCGCCCGGCCGAAGTCGAGGATGCCCATGGCCTCGCCGATGTCCACGTGGTCCTTGGCATCGAAGGAGAAGGCCGGCGGGGTGCCGACGCGGCGCTGCTCAACCGCAAACTCCTCGGAGTCACCGTCGGGTGCCTCGTCGGCGGGCAGGTTGGGGATGGTGAGCAGCAGCTCAGTCAACTCCTGCTGGACGCGCTCCTGCTCCGCATCGGTCTCCCGGATCTGCTCCTTCAGCTTGCGCGCGGTCTCCTTGAGGGCGGAGATGTCCCCGCCCGCCTTCGCCGCCTGCTGGACTTCCTGCGCGATGCGCTTCGACTCGGAGCGCAGCTCGTCGCCGGACTGGATGCTCTTGTTCCGACGAGACTGGAGACTCTCCAGAGAGGAGAGGTCCAGCGTGTAGCCGCGGCGAGCCAGGCGGCGGACAGCGTCCTCGCCCATGTCGATCAGAACGCGAGCATCATGCATCGGGAAGGTCCCTCTGTGCGTGCGGGTGGTTTACCCGGTCGAAGGTAGCAACATCGAGTTCCGCCTCCGGCCGGGAATTCTCCGCATCACTCCGGGATCCCCGAGCCGTTTCCGAATCGGCAGCAAGGTCGGAGAAGAGGCTCTTCACGCAGCTCCGCAATTCCTCGTCGTCGAACGAGATCGGCTGGACGTACGGCGCCTCCGGGAAGAACAGCGGCATGGGGTCGCCCTCGGATCGCTCCCGGTACCAGTGCAGCACCGAGACCAGGAGACCGTGGCAGACGACCACCCGCGGGCTGGGATGCTCCAAGGCCGCCTGGAGTCCCTCGAACATGCGCTTGATGCCCTCCCGTTGGGACTCACGCGCTCCCGGAGGGCGACGCAGTCCGCCGTTCCGGTCCAACCAGGCGGCGTACTCCAGAAACGGGTCTCCTTCGAAGTCGCCGTAGTCCAGCTCATTGAGCTGCGAGTCGACGACCGGACCTGGTTCCGGGACACCCATCAGCCTCGACGCCGTCTGGCGGGCCCTGGGGAAGTCACTGGCGAGCCACGTGGACACGTGCCGCAAGGGCAGCGTGTGCCAGACCAGACGGCAGGACTGGATACCGTCCTCGCTGAGGTGGATCGGGCGCCTCGGGTCGCCGTTCACGAGGTACTGGCGGCTGTGGTCGGTCTCCCCGTGGCGCAGGATGTGTGTCGTCATTTCTCCCCCCTCACCCCTCCAAGCCCGACGCCATGAGTGCGGCCAGGACGTCTGCGGCCGGTTCCTCAGCCGGATCACCGATCTCCGTGTAGTAGAGGAGTGAGTCCAGGGCGATGGCTCGGCACCATGCGGAGATCTCTGGAACCGGGATCTGGGATACCCGTGACGCGATGGCCATGCGTTGGAAGGTCGCTTGACCCAGGTCGTAATGGACGGTCCAGAACGCCCAGTCGTATGCGGCGTCGCCGACCATCGGATGCGGGTCGATGAGCCTGGCGTTCCCTCTGCCGTCGAAGATCACGTTCTCCCGGTAGAGATCGGCGTGGAGCACCGTCGTACGGGCGGGCGACTCCCTCAGCGTCTGGAGTTCCGGGATCGCCTCGCGTACGAGCCATGCACGCCGCCCGAGGCCGAGGGCGGTCGCCCGTCGTGCGACGCGGGGCAGAACCGTGTGCTGGTGATGATCTCCCAGCCGCGGGAGCGCCGGCCGGCCTCGCTGCGCACCGACTGCGTGGAGACTGTGGATCACCGCGGCCACCATTTGGACTTCCTGCGCGGGCCGGGCCAGACCTCCTGGTCGGCCACCCACCAGTTCCAGCAACGCCACTGACAGATCGTCCGCAGTCTCGATGACGTCGGCAGTCGGGCCACTGGCCCACAGCCGGAGTGCTGTGATCTCGTCGCAGTAGCGGGCGAGTTCGTACCAGGCCTTGAGCAGGACAGGGGCTCCATGGATGTCCCTGGCCACGGCGACGACGGACGAGTGTCCCGCGTCGTGGTAGCTCTGCGGAGTCAGCTTCCACCGCTCGGCAGCGTCCTCCAGGAGCAGCGGGGCGGCGTCGAGCCATTTGCCGGCAGCAGGTCCGTAGTGGGCAAGAAGCCGGTCCCGTGCACCGGGGAGGACCTGGCCGAGCGACCGCCCCGTCATCAGCTCAACACCATCCCGTCCGAGACGAGTTCGTCCGTCAGGGCCGGGAACTCGTCCAGGGCCTCGTCGACGAGAGCCTGAACCTTGTCGACCTCCACGTCCGCAGACGAAAGCCGCACCAGAATGCGCCAGGGCTGGTCGAGCCGCTGCCCGGTCGTGCTCACAAGATGGACCTCGGCGTGCTCACCCGTGGCCTCGTGCAGCCGGTGCGCCAGCCGCTGCGCCGCGATGTTGTAAAGCTTGCCGACGTGGTAGACGGGGTTCTTGCCGTTCGCACCCTCCAGGTTCATGGGCCGCAGCGGCGTGATCAGCCCGTTGACGCGGTTACCCCGGCCGACCACGCCTTCGTCCCCGGACTCGATCGAGCTGCCGGTGTAGGTGAGGTACAACTCGTCCTTCTCCGGGACGTCGCGAGCGTTGAGCCGGAAGCGAGCCTGAGCCCCGGGCAGTCGGAGCGCGGCCATCCGGTGGCACTCAGCGAGCACGGTCTCGGTGTTGCGGATGTACTCTGCCCGGCTCGCGACGTGCCGGGACTTCTGGGGCACGCACAGCACGACGTCGGCCTGCTCCCCGTCCCAGTAGCCCATGAGCTTGACATCGGAGCCGCACCAGCGGTGGGTACGGGTGAAGTCGCTCTCGCCGGAGAAATGGTCCACAAGCTCCCGCACGAACGACTCGAAGAGGTTCTCCGGCGCCCATCCCGTGCCAAGCGACGTGTCGTTCGACAACCGAACCCGCCGCTCACGCAGGTCCTCGATCGAGCGCGGGTTGAACCACCGCGTGCGGTCCGGAACACCGTCACCGGTGAGCACAGCACCGGGACTTGAGTTCCGGGTGATGTTGAAGGCGATGTCGAGGTGGTCCGAAATCTCGGGGAGCCGTTCAGCGAAGAACGCACGGATCTCAGCTTGTACGATCTCGGCGACCGGGATGCGCTCACCGGCGCACATGTGCGCTGCTCTGCCGTTGACCAGGACCCGCACTTGAGCGGTCATGGCCCCGCCGCCGTACCGGACCTCGCTGGCTCCGCCGAGCAGGGCGAGCTTGTCGAAGTTGTGGTGGAGGACGGCGCCGAAGTGCCGCACGGTGTACCGGCTGTAGGCCCGGGACAACCGCTCGGCCAAGTGGTCAGCGAGGGTGTCCGGATGACCGAGGCCCTTGCGCTCCACGATCGTGGTCGCGTCGGGCCGGAACGCACCGGTCTCGATCACCAGGTGACTGTTCCCGAAAGTCGTGCTCGTGCGGGGCATGGGTGTGCTCCGATCTCAAAGTCGACTGCTGGGCGGCTGGTGATCAGTGAAGCCATCCGATGACCGGGCGGGAACGTTTCTAGGGGGTTCCTCTCTGCACCGAGGGCTCTCAAATGCACGTCAGCGTGGGTAACCTCCCCATCACAGAACGGCGTTGACGGGAGGGGCGACGTGGCTGGTGAGTCGTTAGCAATGCATCCACTGACCTTCGTCCGGCAGTCGAGCGGATGGGGAAAGGCCGAACTCGCCCGACTCATGCAGGCCCGGGGGAGGGAACTGGGCATCCCCTTGGCGACCAACCGCACCACCATGTGGAAGTGGGAGCAGGGCCAGGAGCCGGACGCCGACGCGCAGCGCGTTCTCGCCGACCTGCTGTGCGTGCCGTACGAGCGGGTTCAGGCGGAGGGATGGCCGCGGTGGCTCCCGGTATGGGAAGTCACCGGGCTCACTGCCCCCTGGACAGAGGCCGGCACCGTCGAGGCGCTGGCTGATCTGGTGGGGAGTGGCCGCATGGACCGTCGGGGGTTTCTCACCATCACCGGCGTCGCCCTGACGGGGCTTGCAGCGAGCTGGGCCGATGCACCCTCTGCGTTCGCATCCGCCCTCAACGGAGATCGAGTCACCGACACCATGGTCTCGACGATCGAACAGCGCATCAGCACACTTCGCACGCTCGACGACCAACTCGGAGGCGCCCGACTCCTGGAACAGGCGCGCGGCGATCTCGCCCTCATCACCAGCCTCTTGAGCGCCGGACGATACACAGACGAGATCCGCATCCGCCTGTATGCACTGGCGGCCCGGGTATCGCACCTGACCGGCTGGATGGCCTACGACGCAGGACTGCGCTCCGCGGGACAGCGGTACTACGTCGGAGCCATGCGCAGCGCCCGCACAGCCGGCGACGACGCCTTCGGGGCCTTCGTCCTGGCAGAGATGGGCGTCCACGTCTCCGAAGCCGGACGCACCGCCGAGCGAGTCGCCCTCATCTCGACCGCCATCGACAACGCCCCTCGAACCCTGTCGCCCTACACGCAATCCTTCCTCTACCTGCACAAAGCCGAAGCCCTCTCCCGCGACGGCGATCACCGAAGCGGCGGCACGGCGCTCAACCGCGCCGCTTCCCTCTGGGAGCGCCACACGGTGGAAGAAAACCCGGACTGGCTCGACTGGTTCGGCGAAGCCCAACTCAGGTCGACCGAAGGCAAAGTCCTCCTGCGATCGGGCCAGTTGGAGCGCGCGACGAGCTCACTGGTGACCTCAGTCAAGAAGGCCACGCCTCGCGACAAGGCCGTACGGTCCGCCCGCCTGGCCGAGGCCCACCTCGCCGGCAACGACCTGGACGGAGCCCTCAACGCCGCCAACTACGGCGCCGAACTCCTCGAAGACAAGGTCAGCTCCGTACGGGCCCTGGACCGCCTCAAAGAGTTCTCCGAACAACTCCGAACTCACAAGGCAGTCCCGGCCGTTCGCGAGTTCCGCGAGCGCCTTCAGGCACTGTCCGATGCAGCCTGATCGACAAGGAGCGGCGGGGCCCCTGGTGCCAACCCACAACCCCCACCTTGCCGACCACAACAGGACCACGCCCAGAGTCCGTTGTAGACAGTTCCCGCGCCGGGCCGTCGACTGGAACCACCTCGCCACTGGTCGCCCCATCCCGTGCCCTGCCGTTACTGCGACAAGACCGCCAACATGCGTGACGATCAAGGACGGCCAACGCACATGGTCCGCTATGGGCGGGCCATGGCTTGAAACCCAAGGGCGACCATGCGCCGTGCCCCACCGAATCGATCGCGACAACAGCGCTGGTTACCGCGGCTTGTCCTATGCGCTCGCCGATCCGTTGCCACCTTGCCCAGGGTCTGCTGGTGGGGCTCCTGGTGGCGGTTCCGGTTGTGGCTGTGGTGGAGTGGCTTGCCGGTAATCGATGATTGCTTGGATTCTCTTTTCAGGGTCGTCTATCGAATCGAGTGCCGCTGAGAATTCCTCGTCGATAATGTCTCCCCTTCGCTTTCGGATGTGATCGAGGACCAGGCCAGTGAGAGGGGTGATCAGGGAAACCGCGACGAGAATCGCTGCGACAGCCCACCAAGGGGCACCCCCGAGAGCGCCACCGAGGGCAGCGAGCACGCCGGTCACAGGGCCAAGGGAGGTCGCGTTCATCGAGTGGATGCCCTTCCGGCACCCAGCGGCTGCGCCGCCTCATGCCTGAACAGGTCGGCCAGAGCCGACGGCTGAGCGGTAAAGAGGCGGCACTGGAGTGCCGAGGTGTCTGGGCATGCCAAAGGCCGACGCCGCCGAACGGCGGGCCAGTGATGTGTTAGGGCAGGCTTCCCATACGGCCGGGGAGCGGTTCCGTCAGTCCCAGAGCCTGGTTCACGTGATGGGGTTGTTGGGCCTTGTGCTAGAGGTCTTTCTCGGCTTTTTGGGCAGGGTCCTCTACACGAGGCGAATAACAAAAAGAACGCTAATAAAGCCCATCAGCCGATTCATATAGCCTCTCGCACCGCCCCTCTCCTAATTCAAAACCCACATCGAACCTGGCCACAGCATACGGGATCACGGCTTCCCTGGACACGCTGTCACCGCATCCGGCCGTGCGTCCGGACCTGCTTGCAGCGAGCACACCGCACTGCGCGGCTGCGAGATAGCTTCTGGGAGTCACAGGCCGAAGTGCCAGGATGGCGGTATGACGACGATCAACGGTGAGGTTGCATCCGGATTCGAGCCCGTACGCGAGGCGTTCGCAGCGAACTTCGATCAGCACGGGGACATCGGCGCGGCAGTGTGCGTGTACCAACACGGGCGGCCGGTGGTGGACTTGTGGGGTGGGACAGCCGACCCCGACACCGGTCATCTCTGGGAGCGGGACACGCTGCAACTGGTCTACTCGGCTACCAAGGGAGCGACAGCCACCGCAGCGCACTTGCTGGCCCAGCGAGGCGCCCTCGACTTGGACACCCCAGTGGCCACGTACTGGCCGGAGTTCGCCGCGAACGGCAAGGCAGAAATCCCGGTGCGCTGGCTGCTGTCCCACCAGGCCGGCTTGGTCGCACTCGACCAACCAGTGCCGGTAGACGAGGCACTTGCCTGGCAGCCGATGGCAGCCGCACTGGCCGCTCAAAGTCCCCTGTGGACTCCAGGCACCGCCCACGGGTATCACGGCCGAACCTGGGGCTGGTTGGTCGGCGAGGTCATCCGCCGGGTGTCCGGCCGCACACCGGGCCGCTTCTTCGCCGACGAGATCGCCGCCCCCCTAGGGCTGGACTTCTTCATCGGGTTGCCGACGCGCGAACGCAACCGGGTCAGCTGCATGGTGTATCGGCCGCCCGAGGTCGACCTCACCACCGTCCCCACGGAATCGGTCCCCGCGGAACTCCGCCAACAGGTCGCTGCCTGGCGCGACCCCAACTCCTTCAGCAACAGGGCATTCCAGGTCACCGACCCGGCCGAGATGGACTTCAACTCACCAGAAGTACAGGCTGCGGAACTCCCGTCCTCCAACGGCATCGCCACCGCACGCAGCCTGGCGCGCATGTACGCCGCTCTGGTCGGCGAGGTGGACGGCCTACGCCTCCTCGCGCCAGACACCCTCGCATCGGCGACCAAGGAACAGGCCACCGGCCTGGATCAAGTGATGGTGATTCCGAGCCGCTTCAGCTCCGGATACATGCTGCCCACCGAGGCCAACCCCATGATCGGCCCGAACTCCTTCGGCCACACCGGCCGAGGCGGCTCACTCGGCTTCGCCGACCCGGAACACAGCATCGCCTTCGGCTACGCGATGAACCACATCATCAGCGGCTCCGACGACGAGCGGGCAACGTCTCTGGTGAACGCGGTCCGCAAGTCACTTTCGTAGCACCTTCCCCAGCCGAAGTCTGGACCGGTGACCGATCGCGTCCAGACTCCTTCTTGCCTCTAACGCACCGTCTACTTCCAACATTTCCTTAATCCCAGACCAGCCGGCCGTCGACACTGTCGAAACCTGGAGAATCACGATGGCCTCGCGTTCGGGATGGAAGGACGCCGCCTGAGATCGCGAAGCAGCACGTCGGCGACTGCCTCTTCGTAGAGCACACGGTTCGCCGTCTGCATGGCTTGAGCGAGTGCGGGATCCCAGGCGGTGGGATATGGCCCGCCCGTGAGAGAAATGTGGTCTTCGTCGCTGGCGATGCCGGCATCGTAGTCGGCTGCGCTCATCCTCCAGGGGTGGGCGTCGTGGCGGGTGATGATCTGGTTCGTCATGTCGATGCCCGGCCAGTCGAAGTCGCCGTGGTAGAGCAAGACGCCTCCGCCACTGGTGACGGTGCGAGCGAGACGGTGGAAAGCAGTGGAGGGTCGGCCTTCGGTGCAGATCAGTGGAGGGCTGTCGGGGCCGAGTTCTCCGGCGGCGCGGCGCAGGATGGCTGGGTTTTCGCATACACGTACAGCCGACGCGTTCACGGTGATGGGCAGGGTGACGAGTTGGTGGAGTGTGACGTGGAAGGGCGTGGCGTATTGAGCAGCGCTGGTGAGCCATTCGCCCAAGCCGTCTCCCTGTGCAGGGAGGTTGAGGACGAGAACGCGGCTGGCCAGGTCGTCGACGATGACGTCGAAGGCGTCCCACAGTTCTCGTCGCTCTTCGGCGGTGGAGGGCTGGGTCGTTCCTACGGCGTGGGCCAGGGCGCGGAGGACGAGGGTGGGTAGGGTGCCGCGGCCGTGGTTGAGGGCTTTGGTGTCGCCGGTGGCAGTCTCGGCGAGAGCCGGTAGCGGGAGCGGCGGTGATTCGGGGGGCCGGGCATCGAGATGTTCCAGGACCCTGATGGCGCGGACGAAGGCGTCGGTGTCGTTCTTGTTGATGAGCGCGGTGAGGGTTCCGTCGCTGGCGATGCCGGCGAGCCACGTCCGGTACCAGGAGGGGCCTCTTTGCAGAGGGCTGGCTTCGGCGAGGGCGAGTAGACGGGTGCGTGCTTGTTGGAGGGCGGCCTTCTCTGCTGGGCGGTTGCGTAGTGGGCCGCCCGTCCAGGTGAGCAGGTCGGCGAGCGATGCTCCGGTGGCCGTGCGGATTGAGGTGTCCAGGGCCGCGAGTCGTACGGTGATCTTCGCGGTGCCGGCTGGGCGGTAGGCGCCGGTGATGCCGATGAGTGCCTCGCGTTCGGCATCGCTGGGAGTGGAGACACTGATCGTGCCGTCGAGTTGTCCGCCGGTACGTTCCAGTGACCGGCGGGCAGCAGCTAGGAGGCGCTCATATTCCGGCTGTAGGTAGCGCTTCCTGGAGTCGGCTTGGCTGGTCATGCCTCGTCGTCCTGCTCGTCGGGATCATCGGAGGTGTCTGTACCGGCTAGTGCGGCGAGGAGCCCGTCCGCTGCGGGGGCGTGGCGTCGCGGGGAGAAGCCCAGGACCTCCGCTGCGAGTTCGTCGGAGCCCGGGTACTCGAGGTCATCGAGGATCTGGTCGCCGTCCCAGAGCAAGAGCATCGCGGAAACCGTGTGGCTGGCCTTGTCGTAGTTCATGTCGTAGTGGGCGATGCTGGGCACGGTCGGGTAGGTGATCCATAGATCGTGCCCGGTCATGAACAGATCGAGGTCGAATTTGACGGTGAGGGCGAGGAGGTCAGGCCGGTACTGCTCGTCGATACCGGCGAAGGCCTCATCCAGGGCGATCAACCTTGGGCAGGTGGGGCGTGCGGAGCCGTACTGGGCATTGGCGGCGGCGAATAGCGGTAGATGGATGGAAGCGGACTTCTCACCGCCGGACATTTCGCTGTGCTTGGCGCGGGTGAGCTTTTCCTCTTTCTCCCCAGGCCGGGACAGCAGCAGTTCGAAGGTGCGCCAGGCTCGATAGTCCAGAACCTCGGCGATCACCTGCTGGTAAGTCTTGCGCCGATCCCGCGCTTTCCCGGCGCGAATCTGGCCACGCAGCAGCGTGCGTAGTTCGGCTAGCCCGGCGGCGCCCAGGGATGAGGCGTCCTTTTGGAGAAGCTTGTTGATGGCGCGCTGTTCTTCGGTGAGTCCGTCGGATTGGACCCAGTGGATGCCGACTGTGGTTCCAGAGGACATGGGTTTGGCTCGGGTGTCGGCGTCCATGTCACGAACCAGGTCGCGGGCGTCGAGGGTGCGGGTGTGAATCTGCTGGGCCAGGCCAGTTAGAAGAGCGTCTTCGAGGACGGTGCGTTCGCGGTCTTCCAGTAGGACGCGTTGGTCGGCGACCTGTTCGGCTAGGCGGCGGCCGAACTCGGCGACGGGGGCTGGTCCTTCGCTGTCGGAGATACGGGCGAGGATGATGTCGCCGTCGGCTTCCCACTCCAGGTGGTAGCCCTGATCGGACTCCGCCAAAGCGTTGTCCAGGTCCGTCAGTGCGGTGGAGATCTTGGTGGTGGTGGATTTCAGGACGCTGTCCGTGGCCCTGCGCCCGCGGGTGGCTGCGTCGAGGGCATCCAGCAGGGCTGTGGTGGCCGGCGGAAGGGCGCTTCGAGCGGCGTCTTCCGGCGCGAGGTGCGGAAGCGAGCTGCTCAGCTGTGTCACCAGACGTTCTGCGGCCTGTTCTGCACTGGGCCAGAGATTGAACGGTGTCCAGGTGGTGTCGGCGGTGACCCCCAGCAGTCCGAGGAGGTCTGGACGGGTGTAAGGCGCGAGCCCGTCCGCGGTGCGCAGCTGCTCAGTCAGTGCCGTGGTGAGCGCGTCACGGATGTGCTCCAGGCTGCTGGCGGCCTTCGTCAGCCGGGTCTGCTGACTACCCGCTTCCTCGTCAGCCTCCTTGTAGGCGGATTCGGCTTGTTCAATAGCACGTTGGGTCGCATCAATCTGCGCGTGGATCTCCCGCAGGGGGGCGTCAAGCGTCTGCTCTTCTGTCTCGAGTCGTTCGGCGAGGGCGTGATGGTCGCTGCGTCGTTTGTTGAGGGCTTCGGCTTGCTCAGCACACTCTGCCCTCAGCTCGTCGATGTTCTTGTGACGTTCAGCGAGATCATGCTCTGTCGCAGTCATTTCAGCGCGTGCGGCGTGCAGGTCTTTGCCGGCCGTGGCGAAATCGTCTACGGCGTGTTCAGTGATGGCCAGGTCATCCCGGCTCGTGGGCAGCGAGACGCCGGCTGCGGTGCGGCGCAGCTGACGCTCCGCGTCGTGCGTTTCGGCGATGGCGGCGTCAAGGTCCGTGCGGGCGTCGGTCAACCGGCCTCGCGCCGTGGCGAGGTGTTCAGCGGCGATCTCCACTTGGCGGGCTGCGCTGACGATGGACCCCGTGGAAGGCAGCTGCTCGCGGGCGGTGTCGAAGTCGGCGAGGATCTCGACGGCCTGCTGCTGCTGCGCGGCGAGCTCGTTGAGGACTGATTCCAGTTCGGCGATGGACTTGTCGTATGCGGCAAGGCGCGCTCGGCGCCGGGCAGCTCGGGCTGTGGCGCCGATGTATTCCGGTCGGGCCTTGGGGTAGGCACCGAGATGGACCCCGAAGGTGAACTGGGCTCGCGCACTGACGGCCGGGAACGCCACACCGTCGTGGGTCAGCTCCTCGGTCAGAGGGATCGAGGTCAGTACGGCGGTGATTTCCTCAGCGCAGACATGGTCTTGCTCTTCGGGCACGAGGACGTTGGTGAGGGTGCGCCCGGTGGGACGGTCTTGGCTGGGCAGCGGCAGCAGGTAGCCATCCGGTTCGCAGTCGGCGACAGCCTGCGTGGTGGCATCGGGGTGCGGGTGGAGCCAGGCCGTGAGCAGGCCAGCTCCGTAGAGGGCACCTTCCACGGCTGCCGCCTCGCGCTCGGTCAAGGTCTCGGCGAAACGGACGAGTTGCCACAGCGGGGCACCGGGACGTCCCGAGCGGTCTGCCGGGCGCAGGTCGCTCGCCGGTGGGGCGTCGTCGCGTTCAGCGGCGATGGTCGCGCGCTCGTCCCGGGTACGTGCCAGCTCCTTCTCGGTCTCGGCGTAGCGGCGCCCGAGAGCCTCCCGGTGGGAGAGGGCGCTGGTGCGGCGGGTGTCGGTGAGAGTCCGGAAGACCTCCGACAGCGCCGGCGCGTCCACGTCGCCGGCTGCCTCCAGGGCTGTGGTGAGAGCTGCCGCGTCGTCGGGTGAGAGCACAGCAGTGGCGTCCGCACTGGTCCAGCGGCTGGTCATCTGCTGCAGTTCGGCCGCGGCACGGGAGCGGGCGGTGCTGAGTCGTTGCGCGGCCTCGTCGGACTTGGCGTCCCAGTCCGTGACTTCACCGCTGGCCTTGTCGAAGGCAGCCTGGTGACGGCGTTGGTCGCGGTGCGCTTGCTCGACCGTATCGAGGTGGCGGCGTACTTCGACGATGTCGTGGCGACGGGCCGCCTGCCGCCCCTGGGTCTCCGGGAGAAAGTCGCCAGTCAAATCGAGCGGGTCGTCGTCACTGACAAGGCCAGCCTCATGGGCTGCGGACAGCAACTTTTGGGTGTGGCGGTCAGCCGTCAATCGAAGTTCGCCGAGCCGCTGTTCGACGCGGCCTGCTTCCTTCTCCAACCGTGCTACACGATGACCTGCTCGTTCCAGGTAGTCGGCGTCCTTGGCGATGGCTTTGCCGTCGACGCGGACACGGTCGCGCAGCTCTCCCAGCCCCTGTTCCTTCTTGACGGCGTCCTTGTTGCGCAGCCCAGTCAGCTGGGCCTGGAACTTGTTGCGCCGTGAGTCAGCCTCATCCCGTGCTGTCTGTGCCGACTCCAACGCGGCAGCGGCGCCGCGCTGGTCACGCGCCGTATCGGCAATCTTGTGGCAGTGACCGGCCGTGGCCTCGATACGTGCGGTGGTCTTGTCGATGCGGTCGCGGACGTGGGTGCGCAAGTAGGCGGTGTACTCCCGTAGGAACGCTTGGACTGCCCCATCGGCCGTCGTGAGAGATTCCAGAACGGATTGGATTTCGTCCAGGTTCTCGAAGTCCCGCGCGGCCTGGACAATCAGGTCCTCGTCTACGGGACGCAGGCCGGCGGTGAGCGTGTTGGAGAGCTTGGCCGGGTCCAGATCCTTCGCTAGCAAAGGCCGGCGCAACTGCAACAGCAGATTGATCAACTGTGCATACCGCTGGCGGCCCAGGCCAAACAGCCGCTCATCGATCGCGTCCCGGTAGTCCGTAGCCGTCTTGTGCACGGCGCTTGTCCCGATCAGCCTCTCCAGTTCCTTCCTCCGCAGCGGCCGGGAGTCGGAACTGAGCAGACCGAAGTCCACGCCGATGCGTCCGTCGGCGACGAAGAAGAAACGACCGGGACGTTCCTTGCTCTTCTGAGCAAGGAGGCCGATTCCCACCGTGACAGCTTCAACGGGTTCGCCCTCATGGCCGTTGCGGGCGAACTCCATCCACACGTACCCGTAGTTGGATTCTTGACCCCGATAGAGAAGGTTGGACTTCATGGTGCGTTCTTCGCCGCTGAAGGGGTCCAGGCGGCGCGGGTCGATGCTGCCGTCCAGGACAAGCGGGAAGAGGACCTCCAACGCTTTGGTCTTTCCAGAGCCGTTGTGCCCCCGTAGGACGAGGCGACCGTCGGCGAAGACGAACTCCTCGTCCCGGTACTCCCACAGCCCGATGACTCCCGCGCGGGTGGGCTTGAAGCGGGTCCCAGGGGCGTCGTTACGGGAGACATCGTCGAGGGCTGTGGTCATCAGGTGGAGTCCTCACCGGTGTCGAAGTCGAGCGCGAACTGTCCGTGCGTGATGGGCCGAGGCAGTACGGCGGTGACGTTGCGATAACGGGCTGCAGCTGGGCGGACAAGCACACCGCTGGGCAGCGGATAGATCAGGCGCAGGTCGGCGAGCAGGGCAAGGGCTTCGTTGAGCAAGCCGGTGGGGTCGGACTGCCACTTGTTCGTGAACGAAGCGGGCCCGAACTCTTCATAGAGCTCATTGATCATTTCCTGTAGTCGAGCGCGCTCCACCAGGGGAAGGCACGATGCTGGCGGTCGTTCGCCCTCATCATCGGTCTGCTCCAGCGGGGCGGTCTCGGGCGAGGACGCATCCAGCGCCAAAGCCGCCAGGGTGCCGCTCTGCGGCAGCGCCGTGTCGATGCGAGCGAGCAGATCAGCATGGTCCTCCGCCGGATCCGGTGGTGGCATCCGCTTCAGGCTGGCTGAACGGTCGGGATCCTCCTGAAGGTCGGCGATCTTGGCCAGTAGCAAGCCCGCGGTCCGGTTGACGGCTCCACCTCTCCCGGGGAACCGCTTGTCGGTGAAATGACCGGTCGTATCGACGAGCATGATGCCCTCAGCGCGGCGCTCAATTCGCAGTCCGGTGAGGCGCACCAGGTCCTCCGCCAGGGTGTGCTGACGCAGCGCGGCGCCAACCTCGGAATCGACGTCGCCGAAATACACCACGGGGTGCTCAATGACCGCTCGCCGAGCTCGTTGGGCTGCGCTGCGGCGGCGGGCGTCGCGACCGGTACCGTCCGTACGTGTCTCCAACAGGCTGGCAGCGCTCGTCAGATGCTGCAATGGCTTGCCCGGCCGGAAGATCACATTGCACAGGTCGTGGTCGATGTCGAACAGCGCGTCCCCGCGGTCCGGGTCGCGTGCCCAGGCCTGGGTCGAGCCGTCGGAAATCCGCAGCGCTCCGCGGTCGACCAGCCAATCAATGACATCGACGACGGCGTCTTTATGGCCAGGGGCCGTGGGGTCGAAGCCCAAGTGGCCGATGGCGTTCGCATACGGGCTGAACTCCTTCACCAGGTCGGCCAGGGCGATCTCGATGCGGGAGCGGTGCAGACACGCCAGCACCAGACACAGGTACGCAAGCCTTCGCCGGTCGAAGGGCCGCTTGCCGCTGTTCGCGGCGACGATGGCCTGGCTGCTGTCGAAGTCGTCCAAACGCCGGATGAGTCGCGCGTGCCGAGCAGTGACATGCACCGTATAGCCGAACAGAGACCGAAAGTCCTCGGCCAACTCATCCGCCCACCGCAGCACTGGTGCCAAAGCGTTCGGGCCGGGGTGATCGGCACTAATCACGCTGTGCAGCAACAGCAGTCTCGCAGCCTGCTGGTAGGAGCCGAGCTGGGCCGGCTCCACGCCCGCGGCGACACGATGGGCCGTCACCGCGCATCCGTTCCATGACGACGACGCGATCCCGCAGGATGGAGCTCCAAACAGAACCCAGGCAGATGCAACGTGCCGTGCACGGTACGCAAGCGACTGCCGGTCTCATTCGGTACAAGCTGCAACGTCATCACGTCACTGGAACCGGTCGCCGAACGTATCCGGCCGGCCACCACCGCGCGAGACTCCAACGCACGGGTCAGCAGCTTGAGCACTGCCCGGGTCTCAACCTCGTTCAGGACCCGCTCGTGTGGACCGTCTTCCAGCAGGCCTGCAGCGGCGGCTCGTTCGGCGGCCCGGGCCGCCAGCTGCTGTTCCCGCAACCGGGCGCGGGAGCCTCGCTCTGTACGCACCGGCTGCGGACCGCCAGCTGCGGGCCGTTTACCGTGCCGGAACAGACTGACGCTCACCTCAACGCCAGGCGCATCCCACCAGGTAGACCGAGATGAGATCTGCTCATCGTCGTCATGCGCCCCGCTCAGGTGCCGAGCGGAGCGCAGATCGAACGCTGCGGAGATCAACGCGTTCGCCGCCTGTTCGTCTGGGGCGCCGGCGACCCAGGCAGCCAGGTGCCGCAGCTGCGTCGCCCGACTTACTCCACCACGCCGCGACTCAGTTACCTGCCGCAGCAGCGCGATGACCCCAGAGATCGCGGTTCGAGTCGCCCCCTGCAGCTGATCGGCCCTGGAGCCCGACACACCGTCGGCCAGGAACCACTGACGCAACCCGGTCCAGCGCCGCCGCCAATCCTCTCTGCGATCAGCCAACTGCATCATCGGACGCTCGTCGACGTCCGCCACCCGCCCCAGCATTGTCTCAATGCCGGTGTCTTCCACTTCGCGAAGCCCGCTGCACAGTCGGGGCGAATAGCGCTCCAACTCCGCCGAGAAATCGTTCATATGGGCTAGCAGTGCGTGCTTATGCCGCAGAAATGTCTCCGGCGAGATGTCAGTGGTACGGGCCACGTCATTCAACGTCAGATAGAAGCGCGCCGCGCGCCGGGTCATGTCCTCCAGCACGCTGTCGAGCCGAGACAGCTTGCGGTAGAGCTCCTCGCCGTCCGCGGCGAGGTTGGCTGCGGCCAAGGCTTTGAGGTCAGCCAGAATGTCGGCGAATACCAGCCGAGAGAGGTTGGCGTCCTCCACCCGGGCAGCGAGCACGTCCTCCACGGCCGCGTAGGCCCGGTACCCGATCTCGGTGAACTGGTAGACCGACTGGCGGTTGCGGTAAGCAGTCAGGCTTCCAGCCCGGGATGCATCCTCGACCCGGTAAAGAACCCGACCGCCCTCTCGATCTCGGTCGCGGTCACCCGAGAGCACATCCAGCATCGTCCGTAGATTCAGATCACCGGGATGCGGAGCATCCACGTGGCCAGTGGCCAGCTCTTCCAGGGCGGCTGCCACATCGTCCGTGTGCACCTGCACTTGGTGCACGGCCCGCAGGGCATTCATCGCCCGCAGCACCCACAGATATGAGGCAGCGTCATCGCGCTGGGTGAAGTTGAACAGCCTCAGGCGATCGCCAACCGCCAGTTCATCAAGATCAAACGCCTTCGACGGTTCGGCACCATCGCCCTGCGGCACCCCGCGCCACTCCCTCCCCCAGCAACGTCAGCCACCAACCCTGACATACCCCACTGACAACCGGGTCATGGATACGGAAAGCAACGAGCAGAACCGGCAGGGTCACGACGACGACCAAGTGCCAGTCACCAGCGCGTGAAGGATGTCCATAGCCGCCAGCCATCCACCCGTGCACTTGACAGGCTCGACTCCCAGAGCCTGTCAGCGGAGACCCCATTCCATGCGGACAGGTTCCCGAACTGCTGCAAGGGCCCCGTCGAAGTCTGCCAAGCGTTCGGCCAGTGTTGCGGTGGCGAGGCGCTCGGGGAGTGCCGTGGAGAACTTCAGCCCCTTGACGGCTCGTCGGTCGACGGACGGCAGGGTGAGTGCATCGGGCAACTCAGTACGCGCCGTATTCCAATCTTCCGGTGAGAGGTCCTGGCGGAGCCGGATGTGCGTGTCGGTGGGGCGCTGCACCGGGTCGGCGAGGTTGCCGAGGGACGCCGCGAGGGTTGCGTTGGCGCGGTGGCCGGCCCAGGTCCACCAGCGGACCGCGTCGGGATCGCGTACAAGGAGACTGCCCGCTGGGTGGACTTCGTGTGGGGCGCGGTCCGCGCGAAGCACGTGGAGAGCGGCGGCGGCGCGGCGGGTCAGGCGCACGCCGGGGTCCGTTCCAAGCAGAACTTCTCGCATGGCGCGGCTTAGGGCGAAGGAGAGCCCCCGCACCTCGCTGCCCTGCCACTTGGCGATCCCCCCGTCCTCGACGGGCTCCACGAAGACGCGCCGCCTCGCCCAGTCGATGGCAGTGACCTGCCAGCTACGCCCTGCGAGCAACAGCCGGCGGGGGCCCTCGCGTTCTTCGGTGAGGACGGCGGGGTCGGTGGTGCCGATCTCGCTGCGCCCGGCGAGGACGGTGAACTCCGGCGGTGCGGTGAAGGAGGCGGTGAGTTCCATGAAGTGCCGGCGTCCGAAGTGCTTCTCGGCCTGTGGCCCTGTGAACAGCATGCCGCCGTCGCTGTCCAGGAATCCTTCAGAGACGAGGTGGTCGATGAGGGGCTGCGCCGAGCCGTCGAAGGGGGCGAGTCCGTTCCACTGCTCTGCCCACAGCTGGTCTCCGAGGCGGTGTTCCTGGAGGGTGACGGCGAGGAGTTGCTGGGCAACGAGGTGGCGAGGCGCGGGTGGCGGGGTGACGGGTTCGACCCAGTCTCGCGACCACAGCCTGAGCAGCCCGGCTGCCTGCAACAGGGTGTCTTCGCGGGTGGTTAGGAAGAGGCAGTTGCGCGAGGTTCTTGTGCGGCGGCCGGTGCGTCCGATGCGCTGGAGGAAGGAGGCGACGGTCGACGGAGCGTCGATCTGGATCACGCGGTCGAGGTCGCCGACGTCGATTCCGAGTTCCAGCGTGGACGTCGACACGATGACGCAGTCGCGCGCCTCGGCGAAGGCCTGCTCCGACCGGGCTCGCTCGTCAGCCGAGAGCGAGGCGTGAGAAAGGAAGGCGGTAACCCCTCGGCCCCGTAGCGCCGCGCCCAACTCCTCGACCTGTTTGCGGGAATCGCAGAAGGCCAGGCGCTTCTCCCCGCGGTGTAGTGCTTCGATCATCTTGGCCGCGTTGCTGAGTGAGCCGACGTAGTCGAGCTCGACTTGGCCCGCAGGACGCGTTGGTGGGGTGGCCGCTCGGTCAGTGCCAGGCCCCGTCGGCTGATCTGCGTCAGGGGCGATGACGCGCCCGGTCCGCTGTTCGGTTCGCGCGCCCTGCAGCCAACTGAGCAGCGTCTCGGGATTTCCGATCGTCGCGGAGAGCCCGACACGTTGGATGGGCTGGCCCGTGATTCGTTCCAGCCGTTCGAGCACGGCCAGGAGGTGCCAGCCGCGGTCGTCCCCGGCGAAAGCGTGCACTTCGTCGACAACGACCGCTCGGATCCGCCCAAGCATCAGGGCATGGTCCGTCTTGACGCTGATCAGCATCGCCTCCAGCGACTCCGGCGTGGTTAGCAGGATGTCCGGGGCTTGTGTGCGGATGCGCTGTCGTTGCGTGGCCGAGGTGTCGCCGTGCCAGAGTGCGGCACTGCGACCCAGCCACTGGGCATAGCCATCGACGCGAGGCACCAGGTTGTTGAGCAGGGATTTGAGCGGCGCGAGATACAGCACGGACGTTCCGCTCCAGTGGTGCCCGGCCATCGCGGACAAGAGGGGGAAGGTGGCAGCCTCCGTCTTCCCGCCGGCGGTGGGTGCGAGTAGCAGGGCGTCCTCACCGTCCAGCAACGGTCCGATCGCAGCCTTCTGCAGCGGGCGCAGGTCCGGCCAGCCAAGAGTGTTGACGATGTGGTGTAGGACCACAGGGTCGAGCCGTTCCACCGGATCGTGTGCCTCTGCGGCGGTCGGACTACTCATCGTCACATGTCCAGATCGATCTCGTCGGCGGAGGCGCTGCTGGCCGCAGCGTTGCGCTCCAGTTCGGTCATGTCGCCTGCCGGCACGGTCAGTTGGTAGTGGACGCGGGGATCGAAGTCGGGGAACTGATCAATACGGTCCAGGACGTCGCCGACGAGCTTCTTCAGGAAGAGCCGCGGGGCCACACCGACCTTTCCGCCGAGTGCACCACCGACCCCCTGTGCCAGGTCGGCAACGTAGGCGTTGTCGGCCAGTTGCCCGATGCGCTGGGGTGCCGTCGACCCGTTCGCGTACAGGTCGCGAATGGTGCAGCCGAGGGCTGTGAGGGAGTCCGTGGTGAAGCCAGACAGGCGTACCTGTACGGCGCGAGGATTGTCGAATCGCGGGTCGGTCGTGAAGTCGGTGGCGAGCCGCTGGGCCAGCGGGGTCAGGCGCTGCACGCCCTGCTGCCCATCGTAAAAGGCTGGTGTGCCGGTGATGACGAGGAAGAGGCCTGGGAAGCGACCCGAGTGGACCTCATCGATGAGCTGGCGGAGCGCGTTGAGCGCCTTGTCGCGGGCGTCGGACCGCACTCGCTGGAGCGTCTCCACTTCGTCCAGGACGAGCACCAGTCCCGCATGTCCGCTGTCGCGTAGCACGGTGAGCAGTCCTTGTAGGAAACCGAAGGCGCCGAAGTGGTCGAGGTCGCCGCGGACTCCGGCGGCACGCCGGGCGGAGGGTGCGACGTGCGGCTGTCCGCCCAGCCAGGACATGACGGCCGCAGCCGTCGTCTCATCGCCGTTCTGGAGTGCCTGCCGATATCCCCGCAGGGCGGTGGCGAAGGCGGGTGCGCGGCGCGACACCTCGGCGAGGCGTGCCGCGAGCAGGCGGTCGACGGCTGCGGGCAGTTCGGTCTCATTCGCCCCGTCATCCAGGGCGTCCTCCTCGAGCGCGTAGAACCAGGCGTCGACGACGGGGCGCAGGGCACTGGGCGGGAAGCCAGACGTACCGAGGCGTTCGGTGAGTCGGCGGTAGACCGTCTCCAGTTTGTGCAGGGGGGTTTCCGTCTCGGAGATCTGCACCTCGGCGACGGCAAAGTTGCGGCGCTTGGCTCTCTCTCCCAGCCAGCGGGTAAAGAAGGTCTTGCCGGACCCGTACTCACCGCGAACCGCCTTGAATACAGATCCGCCGGCCGCGACGCTCGCCACCTCCTCATCGACGGCCTGCTCGAACCGGTCCAGTCCGGTGGCGAGCAGATCAAGGCCGCTCTCGGGGACGGCCCCGCGCCGCAGTGCGTCCAAGACAGCACGCCGCCGCACCGCCCCGACACCGCTTGCCGCGGGATGGACGTTCACGTTCTCACTCGCCTTCCGGGTGCCCGCTCACAGGCCGAACTGGTCTCGAAGCATCGCCTGGTTGAGCCGCACAGTGCGGTTGTCGGGGAGGATTTCCAGCACCTGCGCCCCGTCGTAGTTGAGCAGCTGTGCCAGCGTCGCCGCGAATCCGGCCGCCCGCGACGCTGGCTGTCCGGCGCGCTCGGCGAGCGCCGTCATCGACAGCGTGCCCGCCTCCAGCAGCACGGCTAGCGCCTTCGGCGCACGCTCCGCGCTCCGCCTGCGCGCCAGCAGGTTCAACTGCGCCTGATATAGCTCGCTCTGGGTCAGCCGCTCCACCAGCGCTTCGATGGGGTCGGCCGAAAACGCCGACTGTTCGGGAGCCGCGGTGACGACGTCCTCGGCATCGAACAGGCCAGGGCTGGGGGTCGGCACCGCAGGCCGCTGGTGACCCTGCTTCTTGGGCGGAGCAGCGCGCTCCTTCGCACCCGGGGCAGATGCGTGCGGGGTCTGGGCTTCGGTGTCGGCGCCGAGGGCCCACCATGCGGGCTCGGGGCGGCTCACTTCCCGCCAGTCCTTGGGAGGTTCGACGCCGAAGGGCAGCAGGGCCAGCACCGGGATTGTGACCTCGGCGAGGGTTGCCCCACCGTGGTAGCCCGCCTTACGTGCGGTGTAGCGGCTGTCGTGGTCGCAGAGGGCAACGATGGAGGCCCCGGAGTCGGGCCAGACCACGCGCGGGCCGGATAGCTCGATCTCCTGCTCGGCCACCGTGCCACCCGGGGCGCGGTGCCGCGCCGAGCCGATGGTGCCCGTGCTCGGTTCGATCTTCTCGCCGTGCCGGTCGACGACGTGGCCGTGGTCGGAGGTGATCAGAACGGTCATGCTGTGGGCGCGGGCGGCACGCAGCAGCGGCTCGAGCCCGCCGATCTCCCCAACCGACCAGGCACTGTCGCCGAGCTTCTGCTCCTTGGCCAGCCGGTCGTCGACCGTATTGAGGACAACCGCCACGTGGCTTTGTCCGTCGGCGAGGGCCCTTCCGAGCGCCGGAGAAAAAGGCGCACCGGTGTCTGTGGCGCGCAGGTCGTCCTTGTGGAACACGGCCGCGGGGACACCCTTCCAGAACCGATGTTCTGGGAAGAGTCGCTTCTCATCCGTCTGGTCGCCCTTCATGAGCGTGCCTGCGAACAGCGACGTCCGGGAGACAGCCGTCAGTGTCGGGAGTGCGGCAGCCATGGCTCGGCGTACAGGCCCCCCACCAGGGCTGCCCGAGGCTGACGGCAGCGGATCGTACTCGGCCCAGCCGCGCCCGAGTTCCTCGCCAAGCTCGGCGGCGATGGCCACGCTCATACCGTCGACGACGAGCAGTAGGATGCGTCGGCCCACGGAGCGGGCCACTGGCTTGACCACACGGTCAAGGAAAGTCTCCACCGTGAGCATGGATCTCGGTGCTGTGCCGTTGGCTGTCCACACCTCCAGACGCTCGGAGAATGAACGATCCAGTCCGGTACGCAGGGCACGCACTTCCCCAGCGATCGCGTCGTAGGCGGCAGCGAGCTTCGGGTCCTCGTCCCCTCCGGCTTCCAGGTGTTCCAACGCCCGGTCGATCCACCCGAGTTCGGCAATCTGCCGTTCTATCCCATCGGCGACCGTCTCGACCTCGGGGCAGGGTTTCCCGGCGAGCCACTGCCTGATTCGGGCAGCCATCCGCACGCGCTCGATCCTCGCCTGTGTCCCTGTGTCGACGACAAGTGCGTGATCCGTCAGCGCCTGCACGGCTGCCACGACCGCGGCAGCATCGCCTCGGGACAGGGCGTATCCGGCGGCGGTGAAGCGAGCATCGAGCCCCGCCTCGAGTACGGGGCTGGCGCCTGCTGCCACCTCTGCCCCGAACTGAGCGGAGAGCTGGGCCGCGCGCGTGAGAACTGGGTCCGCCAACCGGTGTTCACCCCGCTCCAGGAGTGAGTGGACGTATGCCTCCCCGGTGCTCCCGAACACCGACAGCAGCTGGTCGAGTTCCTCGCCCGTGGCCGGTGGTTGGTCGCCGAAGAAGCGCTCGGCCCGCCCTCGTGCCCGATACACCTCCTCGCCCGTTTGCCCGTGTGCCCACAGGACCGCGCAGACCAGAGCGAAGGCGAGAGCGTCCGAGCCGTTTCCGGCGAAGCACAGCGCTATGACCGCGCGCCCAGTGGAACCGGCCTGATCGGGTTCGCCGAGGAAGCGGCCGAGGCCTTCGCGCTCAGCCTTCCTTGAGGTGGCCAGCGATGCGGGTCCGCCTGGCGTCAGCGTCCAGCGGAGCAGGGTAATCGGATCGATGCGCTCGTCACCTGTGGTCGCGTTCGTCCGTCCGTCCTGCTCGGTCTCGTTCAGGCCGAGCCGCCGACGGGCGAGCAGAGTGAGTGCTTCGTCGCGGGTGAGGATGCGGCGGGCGCGCATGGTGGAGCCATGTCGGCCCGCCTCGTGGAGCAGCGCCTCGGCTGCCCATTTCTCAGCGCGCAACCGCGGATCGACGCCGACCGCGCCGAAGGCATTGCGAACGACCTCCCAGTTGTCGACCTCTCGGATCCGCCGCCCGTACGTACGGGCGAGCAATGCCGGATCGAGTTCGGTGTCCTCGCGGTCGGTGAGGACGACGAGGACCGCATGGTCGGGCACGGCTGCCGGATCCAGGTGTCGCAGGATCAGCTCGTGGACGGCGAGCACCGAGGGTGCCACCGCCACCTGTGCCCGAACTCCGTCGCGCAGACGCAGGGTTGCGGGCCCCTCCCACTCTGGTTTAGCGCGCAGCACCAGAACCTGCCGCTGCCCGTCATTGATACCGCTGCGTGAAGCGGCGTACTGGGAGACGGTCGCGGCGGGCAGCCGGGCTGGACCTGCGACGGTTGCCGTGTCAGACATCAGTCGACGACCTTCCAGTGGATCTCGACGGTGGCGTTCGGATCCAGCTCGGCCAGCTCGGAAATCTCGGACCGCAGCGACGCGACGGCCTGTGCGGCAGTCGTACGGCCCCTGCCCTCGCGCCGCGCACCCCCACTGCGCCGGCCGACGGAGCTCTCGCCGCCATCGGGCACAGTCTGGGGTTCCGTGCCGAGCGGTGGGTGGGCCGAGCCGCCGTTCAGTTCTATGTCGTCGGCCCGCTGCTCCATCCCGGCGTCGGGATTGGGTCCGACGAGTGGCGTCACCGCAGGCTTCTCGGCCGTCTGCTGGCGACGCAGGAGCGCGATGATCTCCTGGCCCGCACGGTCCAGCATGCGGGGGAAGTCCGGGTACTCGACCGCGTCGCCTGCAGCTGCCTCCTGCAGCCGGGCGAGGACCGCCGCGCCCTCCACCCCGAGCCCGGCGGCCAGGTCCAGCTGCTCCCATCCGGTGCTGTGGAGGGCGGAGGCCACCTTCTGCGCCGACTTCAGTGACGTGCCGAGCCGCTGAGCGGTGAAGCCACCGAGGTCGAACTCGGCCAGCGCCTCCACCACTCCCTTCGCCCCTCCCGTTGCCGACACCGCAGTGGCGGCAGTGCCATCGCCGGCCAACTCACGTGTCAGTGCCGCGGCGCGCCGCGCAAGGTCAAGACGTGGGGAGGAGTCATCCAGGTCGAGGAAGGTTCGGTGCTGCTCCAGCGCCATCACCAACCGCTCCGCCTCGTCCACCAAGGACCGCGCGGACTGGCGGATCTGACCCGCGAACTGGTTGACCATCCTGCCGCGTCGCAGCGGCGGCGGCTTCGCCCCGAACACCGCCTCGAAGCGGTCCTGCGCATCACGCCATTCGTCCTCGCCCGGCAGCGGCTGCTCGCGCAGCGCGTACTCGCGCCTGAGGTCGCCGGGCGCCGCGGGTGCAGGCTCGATGAGCGTGCCGCCCCGTACCCACACGCGGTCTGTCATCTCCGCGTGGGCGGCCGCGACCAGTTTCTGCAGCGCTTCGGGCAGGCCGCGCGGAGAGGGCTCGTCCATCCAGTCTGTGAGACGCACCAGCGTCGGTTCGCTCTCGCCACTCCGCTTGGCCAGGCGCTGGAAGTGATCCGGCCAGCTAGTGGACTGCCGGTAGTAGGCCTCCTGCATCGTACCGAGCTGCAGTCCACCGGCAATGCGTGCCATCGCCGCGCGGTCTTTCCCGGCGACTTCGACGCGACCGTCCCCGCTCTCCGCCGCCTGCCGCACATAGCCGAAGACGGTTCGCAGCGCAGCGGCGGTGACGGGCCGTCCCGTGTTCTCCGGGTCCAAGTTCGGGTGCCCGGGGTACTGCTCGGCGAGCAGCTTGCCCGCAACGTCACGGGCCGCGCCGTACAAGGTGGCACCGAACGGCAGCTTCAGCTTGTCCTCCGGGAGATCACCGCGCAGGGGGACGAGGTGCAGGTCGAAGCTGAGGTCGACAGTGCCCTCTTCCTTACGGGCCAGCCCATAGGCCTGCCGGAGCGCGACTAGCAGCCGCTCAGTGAGCGTGTCGCGCTGGGAAGCGAACAGCCCCTTGGCGCGCACCTTGTCGTCCGGCTTGAGGCTGCGCGCGTACTCGTTGTCGAAGCGGTTGCCGTCGGCGAGAAGCTTGTCGATGACGACGAGTCGCTCGAAGTCGTCCCGCGTGGCCCGGGTCAGGTGTGTCGGCAGCCAGGCCAGGGTGCGTACGGTACCGCCGGTCTTCTCGCGCAGTGACCGCAGCCGCTGTGCGTCGTCCATCGGTCCGAACTCGCGCTCGTCGTAGGGGAGATCGACGACGAGCCGCCAGGCGTCGTCGCGCGTAGGCTTCAGGTCGGCTTCATCGAGCGAGTCGACATCAGCGACGTTCCCGAAGACCACCTCGACCTCCCGCTCGGTGCCCTTCCACACCAGATTGAGGACGTCATGGCCGCCGAAGCCGCCAGGCCCTTCGGTGACCTCTAGAGCCTCCTTGAGCAGGGCCTCCATTCTGGCGCGGCGGCTGCCCTGGTTGTTGTGGACCTGGGCGTTGGCGAGGACCGCGTCCAGGTCGATCCCGGTCAGCTCCAAACGGACGGCCGGGTTGGCCTCGGTGCCGGTCTTCTTGATCTCGGGGATGGACGCAGCCCACTCGGTGACCTTGGCCGCCAGTCGAGGCACCTCCGTCCCCGGGATCCGGGTGACGATCGAGCCGTAGTTGAGGGCGTTCAGCCGCTTCAGCGTCAGATCGGCAAGCGCGGGCACGCTCGGCGCCAGCGCGGACAGCAGAAGGGTCTGCATCAATCGGTTGTCACCGGTGAAGTCGCGCAGGTGAGCAGCCGATTGGGAGTCGGTGACCGACTGCGGGTCGCGCTGGTACGCCTCGACCTCGTCCTCGGAGACCTGATGCGCCCTCAGCAGATATGGCCGCAGCTTCTCCCGGTACAGCTTGTCGGCCGCCTTGAAGTGGACCTCCGCCTCACCAGTGAACGCCTGGTCCCCGCCGCCGAGGATCGCCGGGTACAGGTCGCCGAGCGGGACGAGTTGGCCGAGGCGCCAGTCGTGTCGGTGGTCCGACAGCAGCTGTCCCATGAGCTTCAGGCCGGTGCGCGAGCGCTGTAGCGCACCCGAGATGTGGACGAGGGTGTCCATGAACGCCGGCGGGAACGGATAAGTACGCCGGAACGAGTCCTCGTCGCCGCCTGTTGTCGACTCATCCTCGCCCAGCAGCGTCCGCCACACATCGGGCCCGAGCTTCTGGGCCTCCGCGAAGGCGGCGTCGATCTGCGCTTCCGCCTCGGCCGACTTCGGACTCAGCAGCCGCGCCTGGGCGACCTGCGGCAGGTTCCGATCATCCAAGACGATCTTGTCAAAGCGTCCGCCACTCAGCTTCAGGCTGTCCCGGATGGCGATCTCGGCCGCGCCCGACAGCTCCTCGCCGACCAGCTCCCGCAGATCACGCTGACGGGCGATGAACGACACCACCGGGATAGCACGGCGCTCGTCGGCACCCTCTACCAAGTTTGTGATCTTGTCGGCTTCACGAGACATCGCCTTCTGGTCCTGGATGAGTCCGGCCAGCCAGAGGATCAGCTCATCCATGAACAGGATCAGGCCGTCGTAGCCGAGCGACTTGGCATGCGCCGCGATCACGCCCAGGCCCTTGTCCAGGGAGATGAAGCCGTCCGCGTCCTCCGAGGCGTTGCGAGCCAAGGCTGGGAAGAGCGTGCGAGACAGGTCCCGCACCAGACGAGCCCGCAGCTCCGCCGGGGAGGTTGGGTTGTCCGTGTCGAGCTGCTTGACGTTCTCGTGCTCTTCTCGGGCGGCCATCGCGGTGTCCAGCAGCTGCGGCGTCCACCGGAACGATGACTCCTTGGCAGTGACGATGTCGCCCCACCGGTCATCGTCCTCGCCCATGTCAGCGGCAAGCTCCGCGTCGGCTGTTACCGCCCCCGCCAGCTGCTCGATCACCCAGTTGTCGCCGCTGCGCGCTCGCAGCTGCGCGAAGTCCTCGAACAGCCCGTCCGTGCGATACACCTGCGGCAGCGGTGCCTCGGGGTGCAGCCGCCCCACATGCTCGACGTACTTGCCGAGCACCCGCTGCTCCAGGCTCTTCGCCGACAGCATGTGGTACGGCACCAGCAAGAAGCGCCGCCCGTCCCCGTCCAGCCACGCATGCTTCGCACGTAGCGCATCGAACTCGTCGCGGGCCCGCGCCGTCCGGTGCCCCGACAGCAGCGCATAAAGCACCGCCATGAAGTGCGACTTACCGGAGCCGAAAGAGCCGTGTAGATAGGCCGCCTTCGACTCGTGTCTGTCCACCGCCGACTTGATCAGACTGAGCGCCGTGTCGAAGTTCTTCTTCAGCCGCTCCGTGACGACGTAGTCGCGCAACGCCGCCTCCGCACCCGCCTCGGTGACAGCCTCGCTCAGCTTCAACACGTAGTCGGACGTCGACACCCGCTCCGGGATGTCGATGAGCTCTCGCAGCAGCGGACGGTCCTCGGGGCGACTCTTGCCCTTGCCCATGAACGCCATGGTTCTCCTACTTCCTCCGTCCCCTCAGGCCTCAGCCAGCCGACTTCAGGCCGCGGGGCCGCGCTTGGCAGCCGTCGGACGCCAAGCGCGCAGTTCATCGTCCGTCAGCCCCAACTCGCCCTGTTTCAGGTTACGGAACGCCAGCACCTCCGCGGCCGGGGAAGCCCCGTACTCGGGGTCGTACTCCCCGTACCACTGCTCCAGCCACGGCTGCAGTTCCAGCAACCCAGCCAGGTAGGGGGCGAGGTCCGGGCCCTCGATCCCGGCGTCCTGGATGTACGAGGCGAGCGCGAGCGCCTGCTCCAGCTGGTTCCAGCCCGCCCAGCCGTACAGCTCGGGGTGCTGGGCGTTCGCCGTGCCGTAGGAGATGAACCGCTCCTTGGGCACATCGAGCTTGCCGCGCGCCCGCCAGTAGGAGGGCTTGAGGAAGTCGTCAGAGCTGTACTTCGGGGGGACAGGGGTATCCTTGCGGATCTCGCGCTTGGAGAGCTCGTCCTCAGCCGCATCCTCCTTGCGCTGTTGCTTCCAGACGTGCTCCCAATCGGCACGCTTCTTCAGACCGGAGGGCTTGTGGCGCAGGGCGGCGACGAACGGGACGTGTTCCTCGGAGAGGAGTCGGCGAACGGTCTTCGCGAAGTCCTGGCGGGGGGCGTAGATGTCGGCGACCGAGCGGAACTCGGTGTCCGTGCTGAGGTCTTCGGTGAGGCGGGAGAGGGAGATCAGGGTCGGGTTCCCCTCGGCATCGAACCAGTGCTGACGGTCCTCGATCCGGTCTAGGAGCCAAGACTTGAGCGCCTTCTCCTGCATGGTGTCCCAACCGTCAGTGGCCCAGCGCCGCTTGTACTCCGGCCGCTCCATCATGTTCAGTGCGCGGCTGGACTTGATCGCATCGATCCGCTTCTGGACAAGCTCGCGGTACGCAGCGGGCCAGTGCTCGGGGATGGTGGTGCGCGGAGCGGAGCTGTGCCTCTTGAACCACTCGTCGCTGGCCTCACCATCCTCGATGCGCCGGGCGAGCACGATCTCGAAGGCGCGCTCTCCGAGCGCAAGTTCGGGGAGGGCAGGGGACGCGGGGGTAGCGTCCACCTCGGGGAGGCGTAGCTCCTCGGGATATAGCTGGTAGAGCCCGTACACCTGCCAGTCCAACTCCTCCTGCAGCGCGATCATTCGGGCGCGAATCGCGTCGTAGCGGACCCGGGCCTCGCGGAGGGCCGCGGAGGTTGGCGTCTCACGGACGGCGAGGGCATGGGGGGTGGTGTCGGAGAGTTCCTGGGCGAGGGCGTCGAGGGCGGTAGCGAGGGACGTGGGGTAGGTGGAGGGGAGGGGCAATTCCTCGAGCTTGGTGCCGGTGAATTCGTAAAACTGCTCCCAACGTTCTTCTGCGATACCTCCACCGATCCCGCCACCTCCCTTGCAATGGCTCACCATCTTGAGCCAGAACCCGGCGGTGGAGCTGTTGAGAACCCCAAGCAGCGCCAGGTACTCATCCTTCGTAGCCGAATTCGGTAGTTTGATGACAGATACCGAATGCTTGGCAGGGATTACAAACTCTTGCCGATGAAAGTGGTTGTGCGTCGCCACGAGCGGGAACAAGATGAGAGTCTCCGCTACTGCTCGAGCCTTGTATACTTCGCGCCACTCGATCCATGAAACTCCTCGTTCGAGCAGGGTGACACTGAACCTCTTCCGCATCCTCAAGACGTGACGCAACGGCCACATGAATCGAAGCAGATCACGGTTTTCTTCTGATTTCCGGAGGTTCATGGAATCGTCATATGGGCTGCTAACCCAGGTGACTTCCGCGAGGCTCCAGTCCCGAACTTCGTTTCCGTTAGCTACCGCGCTCGGCCTGGACCCTCGAGAGTGAGAAGCAGCTGTATCGGTTGCAGCAAAAGCCTCATCTTCGCCCGTCACGATTGAGAGCCCGATATCATCCACCACGGATCGAAGACGTGACGAGGCGCTTTCCAGGGTCTTCATGACATCTGGAGCAGCACCGCCAGTGAGACTCCACGGGTGCTTCGACAGGTCTTCGCGTCGAGCGTCGCGCACGCTAATCCATGTGCTCTCAGACCCAGGATCGTCGATCTGGCGAGTGATCGCCTGCCAAACACAACCCTGGCTTGGAATCTTCGGCTTGCCAGGTTCTCCCTGAATGCCGAGCGCGAGACGGACTGTGGGTGAACGATAGATGGAACCCCTAGGTGCACCGACAAGAATCACCGTCGGGGTTCCGTGTCCAGGGATGTGGGCGCCTGACGTGTCGATCACATCGCGCAAGTCAACCTGATTCGGAAGGAACTCTTCGATGACACGCTTTCCGAACTCCCGTTTCATGAAGGCATTAGACCCGATCAAACCAACTCGGCCAACTACGTTGGGAGAATCGCACTTTGCAAGCTCGAAGAAGCGCTGAATGAACGGAACTGTCAGATGGTACTCGCGATAGCAAGCAGAGTAGAGTGTCCGGTAGTGATCTCTCAGCGTCCTGTCCTTGACCGTGATGTACGGCGGGTTACCGACCACGACGTGGTAGCGGCCCTTGCGCAGGATCTGCGGGTGCTCGAACACGTCCTCCGTGCTCAGTGCGTAGTATGGGTCCTCACTGTCGGTGGATTCGGTCGCGTCACCCAACTCCTCGTCGCCGAAGAGCCCCTCTTGCCGGTACTCCGTCGGCAGCAATGAGTCACCCACCGCGAGCCCCAGCGGCCAGTCGTACTTCCCCGCCTGTGCGAGCGTCCGCATCCCGCTCGCCGCCATCGCTGCGAGTAGCAGCCGGAACCGGGCAATGGCGACCGCGAAAGGGTTCAGATCCACGCCGTGCACCGATTCAAGTGCCGCGCGTACGCGCTCGTAGGGCCCGACAGTCGGCCGTCCCTCCGCCCACAGCCGCACTAGGCGGCGGAACGCACCGAGGACGAAGTGGCCGGAGCCACACGTAGGGTCGATCATCTTCAGCTGCTCGAAGCCGAACTCGCGCACCGCAGGGTTCATAGTGCGATCGAGGATGAACTCCTCGACGAATACCGGGGTTTGGAGCAGTGCGTACGTCTTCCGCGCCGCCGCACTCAGGTCCTGATAGAGGTCACCCAGAAAGCGGGTGTCCCACCCCTTCGTGCCGTCGTCGTCCTCCAGCGGGTCGGTGAAGTCGTGGACGAGCGAGCCGTCCTCGTTCTCCCGCCGCCAGAAGTCCAGAAGCGATCCCGCACCTTCGTGCGACAGCGGAATCTGGAACAACGGATTATGGCGCCGGTCGAAGAGCAGCCGTCCCGCTGGCCCCTCGCCCAGCTCCGCGAAGGAAGTCTCCAGCCAGCCCCGATACGTAGGGTCCTCGTCCTTGTCTACGTACTCCTCGTAGCGGGCCTGTGCCGTCTCCCGGCCCGCGAGCTCCGGCGCGGTGATGTACGGCTCGGGAATCAGTCCATTGTCTTCGCTGAAGCGGACGAAGACCGTACCCAGCACCCAGGCGACCCCGACCTGGGTGATCCGCTCGCTGAGCCAGGCGTTCCACGTGGCTGCAGTCCGGTTCGCCTTGCGTGCCTGCTCGTACTCCCTGCGCAGCCGGGTACTGACCTCAGGAACGGCCTGGACCTGCGCTTCCAGGTCGCCTTCAGCAGCCGTGACCTGCGTCTGAAGGTCGGCTAGGAGGCTGTTGGGGTCGATCACGAGGGCTCCCGTTGGTGATGCTTGGTCGGCGGGCGAGAGACGAACAGAGGAGACGGCGCGGCTCAACTGGGCGATGCAGCGGGCTCCTGGTCCCCGTCGGTCACCCAAGCGTCGGGGACGTGGATCCACTCGTTGAGCGCCGCCTGGAAGGGGACGGGCCGGCCCGCGAGGCGCGGTGGCGCCGAGGGGTCGGACTGGGCTACGAGCAGCCACAACGGTCGGGTCCCCTCCCGGGCCCGTTCGGCGAGACGGTCCAGGCTGTCGAGGGCGTCGTATCGGGCGAGTACGGCTGCCTCGGTGAGCAGTAGTGGACCGGTGCCCGTGCTGAGCCAGTCGGCGAGCTTCGGCTCCAGCGTGTTCCAAGCGCGGGCGGCAAGCGCGTGCAAGTTGCGGTGGTCGGAGGTGTCGGGGGCAGCGGCGTCGGCCTCCAGTATGGTCTCCCAAGTGGGGCGCGTCCGTCCGTCGATCATGTGGTGCAATTCGGCGAGGAACAGCTCAGTGAGGGAGACTACCTCCGCTCCGTAGGGCCTGGCACTGAGCAGGCAGGCGGCAGCACGGGCACGCTGGCCTGAGACAGTCAGGATGCGCAGGCCGTCCTGGCCGGCATCGTGCAACAGGCGCTGCTCTGCAGCTGCGGCGGCACGGATGGCCTGGCGCTCGGCGTGGCGGTTGGAGCTGTGGCGGGCCGAGCGGGGCCCGTTGGCGGAGCTGCCGGTCGTCGTGGTCTGGCTGCCACCCACACCATCTTGCGGACGGTTCGGCAGCAGACGCAGGACGCCGTCATAGCGAGTCTCCAGCTTCAGGTCGAAGCCCGCTCCACGCAGGGCCTTCACCAGCGGTGCCCCGGTGGGCAACTCCGTCGGCGCCAGTGGGTCGGTGCCCAGGTCGGGGAAGCGGGTGGCAACCCGCCTGTGCACGGCGTCCACCGTGAGCCCAGGCTGGCGGTTCTCCTCCACCCCGGGCTGGACGGTGACCATGCCCGCCTGGGTGATGCGCAGGGCACGGACCAAGTCGAGATCGCGCGGGTAGATCTCCAGGCGGGGAGTGAGCGACGCACGGGTGGACGCGGCTACAGCGATTTCGGCGATACGGCGTTCGTCCCAGCCCAGGTTGCCCGGTGGCAGCGTGACGGCGCCGAGCTCGGTGAGCACGGTCGCGGCGGTCGGCAGCGACTCCAGCAATGCGAGCCGGTCGGCCTTCGCGCCAAGGCGCAGCGCGTACTCCTGCAGCGCCGGCTTGGCCGGGGTGTCCGGCCCGTCCACGCCCTCCCGGACGTCTAGGACAAGTAGGCCGAGGGCAGGTTCGGTACCGCGCGGGGCCGGCGGGTGGAAGTAGTGCAGCAGCTGCTCAGCCTCCGCGTCGTACTCCTCGCGTTCAACCAGCGCACGCAGCAGCGCCAGCGCGAGGGCCCGGCGGGCCCGCTTCTCAACGTTCTGTGTGCCACGCCGGGCAATCAGCGCGTCGGCGATTTCCATGGCGTACGCGACCCTGCCGCGCTCGGCCAGCAGCGCCAGGACCTGGTCGCGGAGCAGCCCGAGCGCGGCGTCCTCGTGCCAGCGCTCCCGGGCCCTCTTCACCTTCTTCTGGATCCACCCCTGCGGGACACCGAGCGCGCGTTCCACATCCGCCTGCCGTGCCCAGGCCGGGCCCGTCGGCAATGTGCCCCGATTATCCGGCAGACCCAGCAACTGGCGAATACCTTCTCGGGCCGTCTCGTTGGAGCCGTCGCGGCTGGTCGCGGGGGCGGGCACGAGCCGAGCGGCGAGAGCATCGAGGCTCAACTGGGCCAACGCTTCTTGGGCGACCTCACCGCCGATCGCCTCGGCTGCTGTCCGCTCAAGCTCGGTGAGCTCCTTCTTGGCCTGTTCACGGGCCTGGCTACTCGTGGGCGCCGGCTGCGGGCGCAGCCGCGTCTTCCACTCCCGCTGCCGTCGCTGGATCTCCTCCCGAGTGCGCGTGCCCATGCCCGGTGCGGTGAGGAACTTGCGCGCCGAATACTCCAGCACCTCGCCGACTGTCGACAGTCCCAACGCGTACAACTGGGAGAGCGCGGAGGCGGTGAGGCCGGCCACCGACAGATGCGTGGTCAAGGTCGCCTGTACGGCTTGTTCATCACGGATACGGGCAGCCTCGGCCTCGTCGACGACGGCAGGGGCAGCATCCTCCTGCGACCGCGCGGCACCTATCTCGACGGCGCGAGTACCGTTGCCGTGGCCCGAGCTGGGGGTTGTCGCGTTCTGCGCCTCGATGAAGACCTGCTTCCAGGCGCGCTCCATGGGGACCAGGTCAGGGAAGCGGTCCTTGACGTCGCGAGCGAGCGCCTTGCGGAAGAAGGCCACCAGGCCGTCACGCAGCTCCGGCTCGAACGCATCGGCGGCGATTTGCGGGTACGACCACTCCTTAGGATCCGTCTGGCGAGGCGTGAGCGTCCCGTCGCCCCACTGCGGCAGCTCGCGCGAGGCCATCTCGTGCAACGTCACCGCCAACGCGTAGCGCTCTGCGTGGGCGTCGTAGGTGCCGCGGGTCAGCGTGTCGACGAACGGGTCGAGGTACCCGGCCGTGCCTGCTTCGATGTCGCGAGCGGGGTAGCCGGCCAGGGAAAAGTCGATCAGTACAAGCTGCCGGGTGCCGTTGGGGCGGATGCGGATCGCGATATTGTCCGGCTTCAAGTCCCGGTGCCAGACGCCTTCGGCCTCAAGGTGCTCAACGGCACCGAAGAGGTACTGACCGTACGCCTCGAGCTGGTCAATGCCCAGGCGCCCGGTGTCGCGCAGCTGGCGGGCGACCGTGTCCTCGCGGCGCTGGGGGCTCGGCCTGCCCTGCCCGTTCCCGTTGGCCCGGTGCTCGCGTGCGTCCCCGACGTACTCGAGTGCCAGCACCCGGCGGCCGCCGATGGTCAGCGGTTCTGGCACGGCCAGCCCGATGATCCGCGAGTCCTGGTGGATGCGGGAGAGCACCTCGGCCTCCCGCTCCAGCACGGCATGCTTGGCCTCGTTCAGCGCGACCTTCAGCACGGCCGGGGGCTGCGAGCCGTCCCGCCGGGGCTCGGCATCGAGGTCCCGGACGAGGAAGGCGCGCGCCGTCGATCCTGTCCCCAGGCGCCGCTCGACCTCCCAGCGGCCCATGAGGACATCACCGGCGACGGCTTCCAGCGGGTCCTTTTCCGGTTCCGGCTTCTCTCCCCGGCCTGCGCCTGCTCCGGTCCCGCCACCGCCGGCACCCGCATCGGCATCCGCGACATCGTCCGGAGCGAAGTTCTCCTCAACGCACTGGAGCATCTCCAGGAAGTCGTCTGCCGTGGCCAGCCGGCGGGCAGGGTCGAACGCTGTGGACGCCTCCACCAGGTCGTCAATGTCCACGTCCAGGCCGTCGACCACCGCGCTCGGACGCAGGGACTCTCCGCTCTCCAGTCGGCGCAGCACCTCCGCCTGCCCGGCCCCCGGCGCCTGGCCAGTCGCCAGGAGGTAGGTGAGGACGCCCAGCCCGTAGACGTCCAGGCGGACCGGATCGGCCTTGACCGCGGTCAACTCGGGGGCCAGGTACGGGTCAGCTTTGTCCGAGACGTGGCTGGCAGAGAGGGAGGTCGCAGACATGAGCTGTGCCAGCGGGCGGCCAGCGGACCCGCTCGTGCTGGCCGCGATCTGCCAGTCCGAGATCTGCAGCCGAGGCTGCCCCCATCGCTGGCTCTCGTCCAGCTCGCGACCACGCGGGCCGCGGTTCCGGGGGATCACGTGCACCGAGTGGGCGGAAAGAGCGCGGTGGAAAACCCGTCGCGAGTGCGCGGATCGGATCGTCTCCGCAAGTTGCCGGACGAGGTTGAGTCGAGCGGGGAGGTCCAGCTGATCACCGTATCGGACGAGGTAGTCGTCGAGTCGGATCGTCTCTGGGTGATAGTCGAACAGGATGGCCGGTCCGACAGGGTGCCCGGACGGAAGATAGTTCTTCAGGGACACCGCGCCCGGATGCCGGAACCGGCTGAGGACGGCGGCTTCCCGAGAGGCCGCCCGTTCCGTGGAGGCCCGCTCTGCGTCCGAGGCACCGCGCGCGCTCAGGAAGACCCTGACGCGGGCCAAGTCCTGAAGCTGGGAGTGGCGGCCCAGGTAATCGGCCCAAGTACCCCCGGAGTCGAACGACTTGGCGTCGAGCAGATAGGAGCCCACCTCGTACTGGCGGCGCAGCGGCGCGATCCCCAGCTTCTGCAGCGCCTTCGCGACCTTGCGGGAGGCTTCCGCGGTGACCCCGAAGCGTGCGTTGCCGGGCGGGGACGCGAGCAGCTCCACCAACTGCGTGATCTTGTACACGCCGTTGAGGTCCGCAGCGGGCAGATTGATCTGCAGCTTGTCGTCCGTGAAGCAGACCGCTTGGCCAACCCAAACGCGCGGGCCCTCGTTCGCGGCCGACTGCATCAGGCCCGCCAGCTCTTTCGCCTTCTGATTCGCGAGGTGGAGGGGATTGGCGTGGCGGCGATGTGAACCGCCGGGCGTCGTCTGCACCCAGCTGCGGCCTGCGCCGCCCACTGAGCCGTGCCAGTCCTTCAACTCGACGAGAAAAACCCCGCCGGGAGCGGTGACGAGTAGATCGACCTCGCGTACGTGCCCCGTGTTTGCAGTGAACGTGAAGTTCGACCAGGCGCGCCACGGTTCCTCGTCCGGCAGGCGTCGTCGGATCGCTTCGAGGCCGCGCCGTTCGTGCTCGAACGCGGACTCGGTGACCGTGGTCCAACGCTCGTCCTGCATACCACTCCCCGTGTCGTCAACCGCCGGCAGACCTCCCGGTGGAAGGACTAGCGCTGATGTCCTATGTCAAGCCAACTGTGCGAACGCGCACGGATGTTGCCTCTCGCGCCGGAGATTCTACGTGGCGCCAGTGACACCACGGAGGGATGAATGACATGCGGCGGCGGGACCAAATTCCGAATGGGCGGAGGAAGTTCACCGCCGATGATCGTCATCCCGCTTCCATGCCCGAGGTGGAAGTTCGCACGAGGTCTGGGATCCGGGCAAGTGTCGCGCCGTCGCTGTCCGCCGCGCTCGCGGGAGCGGAGTCCGGATGGAGCCGCAGCAGCACTACCCTCACTTACAGGCGGATGAAGCGCTTCGCCTCGGTGCGTGGTGCTGCCGCGCAAGGAAGTCATCGCGGTGAGCTTGAAGCTCGGCCCCGCGGCAGTGGAGCTGGAGGCGGGCTTCACTCGGGACGTGACGAAGGTCTGCTGCCTCGCCTCCGGGGTCGAGGTGAGTCTGCGTTCGCCGGCAGACCTTGAGGCGCGCCGAGGACCTCATCCTGCACAGCGTCGCGGCATCCTGACCGCGGCATGAGAGGGGTGCACACCCGTATCGAGGGTGTGCACGGCGCCTTCGTGCATTCTGGCCTCTTCTCCGACCACGCGCCGCTCCTCCGGCCCAGCGAGATCAAAGTCGTCCTGGGTGAGGGCTTGGGCGGCTTCTGTTCCCTGGCTGGCCCGAGGGCACCGCCCTACGCCTGGTGCCCGAGGGGCACGTCGCCCGCGCCACCACTGTCATTTTCGGTGGTGTTGAAGCCCTTGCAGGCCGGGCACGCAGGTCGTGGAGGACCTGCCGCGCACTGCCGCATGACGCCATAAGGATGCCATCGTCAACCTGCCTGGGGGCGATGACGGCCGTGCGGACTTTGCGGCGCCACCTGGCGAGTACCGCGCGACCGTAGTTGTTCGTACCCGCCGCACGCTCAAGCTCAGCTCCCGTCGGGGTCCGGCCTCGGGCCCGCTCTCGCTGAAAGTGATTCCACATGATCTGCGCAGAGGTGGGCCTGACAGACCATTGAGACTCCCCGAGCCCCCGGCCCCGCTCGGTGGCCGTCGCCTTCTCGTCCGTACCGAGACTGCTGTCGAGACCCGCCGCTGCTGACTCCCCCTCCGCCTCGCCCGGCTCTCGCTCTCAAGCGACGGGTCATGCCCGGGAGTCGGCGAGAGCAGCCGAGCGACCGGTGGCTACCCGGCGACGATCACATGCTGGGGCTGCCACCCCAGATTGAGGGCCGCTGCGATATTGGCGAACAGCGTTGCCCAGCAGGAAAGCCATCCACATCGCGCTCCGCATACGACGGCCGGTTGCCACCTCGGCTTGAGCACCCCCGCCGGAAGCCAGCAACAGCACACTCGCGGCGGCCATCTGCATTCGGGGATGCTGTGAGAACCGCCTCTCGGAGTCAAAAAACCGACAACCTACTGTCTACGAGTTCTATTCGGCACGGCAGCCTGGAAATGAACCCAGGCCGGAGGCCGCGCTCCAGCTTCTACGTGGGGTGAGTTCTCCCTACCACTGGGTGGTCCTCAGTCGCGAAGCTGTCCGTCAGACTGACGAGTGCCTGGATCGAGGAGAGTGCCAGGTGCGCCAAATATCCACAAGAGAGAGAAGCAAGGTGAGTGCGGGGTCATGCGACCACTTTGAGTTACGTCGCCGGCCCCGGCCCCACCTTGGACAATTGCGCCGGTCCTTGCAAGGAAGTCCACTATCGCAACCTCGGGCCCGCCCGGGATCCGTCACTGATCAAGGGGGATGGATCCCCTTGGCGACCTGGCACTGAACCCCTTGCAGGAGCCCCAAGGGGGACGACCCTACTGGAGCTCCAACGGGTGGGATCTCCCCTTGCCGGAGTCCCAACAATGAATTCCTTAAGGGATCCGTTTGGTGGTCGATAGGGACAGGCGCCGACACTGACTGCACTTTTAACGTCCGCTAACGGATTCCTTGCTTTGGTTGCTGCTTACCACTATCAAGTATAAGCATAATCATAGTAGTTGAATAGCATCACACGCAACTACTCTGCTAAACACAGTACATGACGTGTTTAGTGCAAGAAGTAGATGATAGTATTCAATTACTCACAACACTACAGTAGTTGAGCAGTTTATCTGTCAACTATGAGTACAGCTAATATAGTTGATCAGGGGGCCTGATGCACGGGTAGGTGACAGTCGGTTTTCATGCCGCGAGGGTTGTGGCGGGCTTCATGGTGATCTCGTACTCGATGGGGGTCAAACGGCCCAGTCGGTGTTGTCGGCGGCGTCGGTGGTAGGCCCGCTCGATCCAGGTGACGATCGCGGTGCGGAGGTCTTGCCGTGTGGCCCAGGGGCGGCGGTCGAGGACGTTGTTCTGCAGAAGTGCGAAGAAGGATTCCATGGCGGCGTTGTCACCCGCGGCGCCGACCCGGCCCATGGAGCCGACCAGGCCGGGGCGGTGCAGAGCGTGGACGTACTTTCTTGATCGGAATTGGGCGAGTTCAACCGGTCGTTGCAACACCGGGCTGTTGCAGCGAGCGTAGCTGCTCTTCGAAGACCTCGGTCGGCGTCCGCCAGCCGAGGACCTTGCGGGGCCGGTTGTTGATCGCCATGGCGACGGCTTCGAGGTCCGTGGATGACCACCGGGAGAGATCGGTGCCCTTCGGGAAGTACTGACGTAGCAGCCCGTTCGTGTTCTCGTTTGTCGGGCGCTGCCACGGTGAGTGCGGATCGGCGAAGAACACCTTCGTCCCGGTATCGAGAGCGAACTGGGCATGGCCGGAGAGTTCCTTCCCGCGGTCCCAGGTGAGGGTCTTGCGCAGCTGCTCAGGCAAGTTGGTCATCGACGCAATCAGCGCCGCGTTCATCGCGACAGCCCCGTAGCCGCCGAGCGACGGCCCGTTCTTCACATACGGCTTCTCGCCCCAGCCCTCCATGCGTGGCAGATGGACCAGGAGCGTGGAGCGACTGCTGCGCTCGACAAGCGTGCCGATCGCCGACCTGCCCGTCCCAATGATCAGGTCACCTTCCCAATGGCCGGGAACGGCACGGTCATCGGCCTCGGCAGGGCGCTCGCTGAGGACGACGTCGGCGGTGATGTGCCCTTGGGGCTTGTTCCGTGACCGAGCCCTGGGCTCCCGCAGCGCTCGCCCCGTGCGTAGACACGCGACCAGTTCACGCTTGAGCGCACCACGCCCCTCGATGAACAGCGACTGGTAGATCGCCTCGTGGCTGATGCGCATGGACTCATCATCGGGGAAGTCGACCTTCAACCGTTGCGCGATCTGCTCTGGACTCCACGCCGTTGACCACCGCCGGTCTTGGCGATGGGGCTTGTTCAAACCCTTCCACGGCGGCGTCTTGGGGCCCGGGACGATCGTGCCGTCAGGCCCATGGACGTTCCCGGCGAGCCGGTCCTGCACGTACTCACGCAACTGCTCGTTGCCCGCCAGCTTCGCCGCCTTCGGACGCTTCGCCGCCTGCTGCGCCTTCCACTGCGCCACTACGGCGCGGTAGACCGGCTTGCCACCCCTGGTCGCGGCATTGCGGCGCAACTCACGAGAAACCGTCCCGGGGTCGCGGCCGATCGTGCGGGCGATCTCGCGCACGCCCTTGTCCTGGGCCTTGAGCAGCGCGATCTCTTCACGCTCAGCGAACGACAAGTACCGGCCAGTTGGCTCGTCCAGACTCAGCGGCGTCACCCCGCCAGCGTGTCGAAACCATCGAATCCCGACCGGCGCCGACACCCCGACCCCCTCGGCGGCCTGGACCGTTGTGATCCCGGAGGCGATCAGACGCCAGAACTCCCGTTGCACAAATCGCGACGGCTCGGGGCGGCCCGGCGAGCGCATCGGCGCCCGCATCGCCCGGTCCGCGGCCCACTGCCGTCGCGCCCCGGCCGGCTCCTGCGGCATCTGCTTCCTCGGTCGTCCCATCCCACACCTCCGTAATCAAGGTGTTGCGACGACCAGTTGAATCCGCCTTGCGATCCGCGATCGGAATGCACGATGCATCCGGCCACGTCCCCTCTTCTGGCGACCGCGCTCTCCAGCGCGTTCACCGCGAGACGGGCCTTCATCCGGTGATCGATGGAGTACCCGACGATCCGGCCGAAGAAGGCGTCCTTGACCGCACACAGATACAGCTTGCCCTGGCCTGTGGCGTGTTCGGTGATATCGGTCAGCCACAGCCGGTTCGGGGCCCGGGCGGTGAAGTCGCGCCGGACGAGATCGTCGTGCACGGGCGGCCCAGGCTTCTTGGCGTTCTTCGGCCGCTTCTTCCCGAACACCGACCACCAGGCGTTGTCACGGTAGATCCGCCATGCGGTCCGTCCACTCATGCCCTCGCCGGCGGCCTCGGCTTCACCGACGAGTAACCGATAGCCGAACTCCGGGTCATCACGGTGAGCGTCGAACAGGGCGTTCGCGCGGTAGGCCACGGTGATCTCGGCGCTGGTGACCGGCTGCCGCAGCCAGCGGTAGTAGTGCTGGCGGGAGAGCGTGAGCACCCGACACGCAACCGCGACAGGGATCTTGTCGGCGGCGAGCTCTCTCACGAGCGGGTAGAGCCTTTTGCCGGCAGGTGAGCCTGCGACAGGTTTCTTCGACTCACGGTTCTCGGCCGACTCCGACCTGGTGACGCCCGGCCCCTCGCCGTCATCAGACCTTTGCTTGGCGCAGCCACTTCGACAGCGTCATCTCATGTACGCCGAAGTCCTTCGCGATCTACGCGAGGGTGACACCGTCCGGGCGGTTGCGGGCCACGCGCACGAGGTCGTCACGGAACTCTTGGGGATAGGGAACAGGCACAGCAACATCCTTCCAGGCCGCCTCATGGGCAAGCCAGATCAGATGTCACCAGACCCTGCATCAGTCCCCCCTGCATCAGTCCCTGGCTTGTCACGACCTACGAGAGCCCCTACCGGCTTCAATCGAGCGCGGAGCGCGGGCATGGGCGTCGAAGTCGTCAGCCAGCGGGGGCAGCGATGGAGTTCGACCAGCCAGTAGTGATCGGCCAAAGGGGCGTCGTTCGTCCGGCTTCATGTTGTGGTCCACATTCGACATTCCTTGTCTTGATCATTTCCTCAGCCACTCACGCGCTGCCCCATTACAGGGGCAGTGGGGTTCGTGACGGGGCAGCCGAGTAGAAAGGCGTAGGGTGCGTGAGGAGAGCCGTGAGGGGTCTGATCTGCAATTTCTTGCTTCGCGTGAGGGGCGTGAGGGGTAGGTGGGGCAGCTGAGCGATTCGGGCGGCGTGAGGCGCCGTGAAGGGTCGTGGGTCACTGCGCACCCGCCGGGAAGTAGGTATCGGGCTTGCCCAGCGACTGCTCGCCAGGTTTCTTGCTCAGCAGGCCCGACCGCGTGAGCCGGTCCAGCTTCCGGCGGGCCTTCTCCCGCTCCGCAGGGGCCGGCTCTTCCTTGCCGAATAGAATCTGCGCGGCCCGCCTGGAGGTCAGCCCACCATTGCTTGAGTGAGTGGTGGCCAGGGAGACCAGATCGATCTGGTGGACGATCCAGGACACTCCCGCGTCGTGGTCATGCTGGACCTCGAACGGGCCTACTGGCTCGGCAGGCTGCTTCAGGTGTCGGAAGCCCACCACCGGATCTCCAGGGTCACCGGTCAGCAGCACCACGGAGCCTGCGCCTGTCGTGATCCAGGCGGAGCCGTACACGTCGGCGATGCTGTATGGCCTGCCCCCAGTCGAGTTGCGCTTGGTCTGGTGGTGAAGCTCGCTGACGTTGATGCCGCGGGCCAGCGCACCCTGCCGTGCTCTGTTATAGGCCGCCCCCACCTCGTCCTCACTCAACCCGAGCGCGGCGTCTTTAAGAGAGTCGATCATCACCGTGGTGGCGCTCAGCTCCTCGCACATGGCTGTCAGCAGGCTCGGGTGCTTGGCGAGGTCGTACGGCGGCGGCCCCTCCAACACCACCAACCGCTCGTCGAGGACAGTTCGGTCCTCCTCGGAGAAGAGCCGGTGGAAGGCACGCCGAATCTGCATGGGTCGGTCCATGGCCAGGTACAGCAGCTTTCCACCAACGGGCCGCACGGGGAACCCGAGAACCTTGCCGTCACCCAGGCCGAGATGGGCGCGGACCAGCTGTCCGGCGAGGGTGGTCTTGCCGACGCCGTTGCCCCCGCAGATCATCAGAGCTTCGCCCTCAGCCCACAAGACATCCGAGCCGCTACCCCAGACGGCGGGGACATCGGTGGGCACGTCCAGGATGAAGGGGCCTCCGAGCGTGCAGCGCTCGGCGAAGGTGCTCTCGGCCTGACTTCCGGCCTGTTCAGCTTCCGCGCTCGGGGCGGTCGACGGCGTCCACAGGCGGTCGCTCATCGCGCCGGCCCCCGATACGCCGACCGCAGATGCCGCTCGACATCCCGCTCAGTCCACGGCTCCCGCGAGCACGGCCACTGGGACACCACCGGCCACACCAAGTCGCCGACCTCCTGCGGAGTAAGCCCGTCATCCCTGAGAGTGCACACCGCCCAATGCAGGCCCGTGTCCTGCTCCCCCGGCTTGCAACTTGCAAGCCAGCGAAGGGCACCATCGGGCGACAACGGCGACGAGAACGGCAGCGACCTCGGAACGGCGGGAGCGGCCGGCCGCAGCAGTTCCAGAAGCCACTGGGGGGCGGCGACCGGCTCGCGGGCGTCAAGGACGGTGTACGGGCCGAAGTGGTGCGGATCCAAAACGCGCGAGGGCGGCGCGACCACCTGGCCACCGTTTCCGCGAACATCCAGGCCGCGCGGGAGTCCGTTGCTGCTGTTCGTCAGAGCGAAGTCCACCCCGACCCAGGTCCAGTAGTAGTGAACTCCACCACTGCCGGTACCGACGGTGTACGTGAGCGGAAGGTCTCCGTGCTCATGCTCAAGGGAGGCGAGTGCAGTTGAGCCACTGACGTCCTTCTTGTCGTCCACGTCGAGCACCCACAGGTTGGACGCCTCGCCGGTGACGACGTGGACGTTGGCGCCTCGGTGCTCGTACCACCACCTAGTGATCGTGTTCACGTCGATGGTGGCGAGTGTCGGCCAGCCCGCTGGGCTGGGGGACTTCCTATTCGGCGAACCCCAGACGACCCGCCAGCCGCGTGCGGCGTAGGAGAGTGCGGCAGCGACGGGGGTGGTGTCAGCTACGATGTGGGTAGATCTATTGATCCATACTGGATGAGCGCCCTGCCCGGGGCGCTCTTCCGCGTTCATGCCACTTCACCACCCCTGGCGGCCTTGGCGCGGCGGGCCTTCGCGGACCTCTTTGCCATGCGCTGGAAGTGGGCCTTGCGTGCGTTCTCAGCAAGGCGGGCCCGCAGCTCGGGCGGCAGGGAGCCGTCCGGGTCGACCTGGCGATCGAACCGGTCGAGGAAAGCCTTGCGGGCGGGTGCGGTGTGAGCCGAACGATCGACGGTCTGAGACCAGAGTGTGTTCGCGGCGATCTGTGCGCCGAGGCGGCGCTGTGCGCCGGTCGCAGTAGCCATGACAGGAAGAACCCTTCGAAGGATCTTCCCGGCCCGTCGGTCGGCCCTCTGGGGCCGCCGGGTACTGTCGCTACCGCGTGCAGCTCGTCTGCGTAGACGGTTACTCGGCGCCGTGAGCAGCGCCGGACTGCCTAGACTACCTCATGCGCTGTGCGGCAGAGGGGTGATCTCTACGGCGCCCTGCTGTTTGCGATCCCGCTTGTAGGCCCGGCGCTTTATCCCCACACGGCCCTTGACCGAGTCGAAGTCGAAGTCTCCGCACGCGATGTGATGGTCGTTGCTCCACCAGTCGAGTTCGCCGTCCGACCAGAAGGCTGCGACCTTGTGTTTGCAAACGGTGCAGCGCAACACGACGACAAGCTGGCGGGGCTGTTGAAAGACCGCATCCGGCGCTGCTGTGCGGTCGATGGGCGGTAGGTAGGTCATCACAGATCCCCCAGGTTGAGCCCGCGAGCTTCTTCGGCGGCGCGCTTCTCGGAGGAAGCGCGGGTGTAGCGGTCCAGCATGTCCCGTCGAGTCCATCCGGCCACCGCCATCAGACCGCCCTCGGAGCCGCCAGCCGCTAGCCATCGGGCGGCGGCGGTGTGGCGGAGCACGTGGGGGTGGAAGTTCTTGATTCCGGCGAGTTCGGCGCGGTAGGCCAGCGCGCTGTGGAGGCCGTAGTACGTGAAGCCCTTGCCCCGGTCTCCCAGCCACAGGGCGTCGGTGTCGGCGAGCCGGTGAGAGCGGCGCAGACGCTGGTAGCGGTCGATCGCGCGCCCGGTCTGGGGGCCGAAGGGGACCACCCGCGCCCGGTCGCCCTTGGTCTTGTGCAGGACGGCGGCGCCAGCCTTGAGGTCCACGTCGTGAGTCGTCATCGCCACCACCTCGCCGGGCCGGGCGCCGGTCTCGGTCATCAGGCGCACCAGGGCTTCGTCGCGGCGGTCGCGGAGATCCCTGCCACGACATGCCTTGATCAGCATCTTGAGTTCGTCTTCGGTCAGCTCGGGGGTCACCTTGACGTCGAGCTTGGGAGGCTTGAGCTTGGCGAGCTGATCGGCTTCGATTTCCTGCTCCTCCTCCAGCCAGGCGGAGAAACGGCGCAGGGCGAGCTGGCGGGAGCGGGCTGTCGACGGCTCCGCGCCGTCCGCCATCAGGGCGGTGACGAAGGCGTTGACCGTGGGCCGATCGAGGACTGAGGATGTTTCGCTCTGCTTACACCAACGGAGGAAGGCGCGTACGCCGTCGCCGTAGGTCTTGAGAGTCTGGTCGCTCTTCCGCTCGGCTGCGAGGTGGAGCAGCCAGGAGTCCAGAAGCTCACGCATGTCCGAATCGTTCATGCTATCGAGCGTACGACAGAGTTATCTGGACTAGGAGCGCTGTGCTGGCACAGAAAACGCCCCCGATCCCACAAGAGTGCAGGTCGGGGGCGTTCTGCTGTCCTGTCCTCAGTCCAGGTAGTCCCGCAGAACCTGGGAGCGGGACGGGTGGCGCAGCTTCGACATGGTCTTGGACTCGATCTGACGGATCCGCTCACGCGTGACGCCGTAGACCTTGCCGATCTCGTCGAGGGTCTTGGGCTGACCGTCCGTCAGGCCGAAGCGCATCGACACCACGCCCGCCTCGCGCTCGCTGAGGGTGTCCAGCACCGAGTGCAGCTGCTCCTGGAGAAGCGTGAAGCTGACCGCGTCGGCGGGCACGACCGCTTCCGAGTCCTCGATGAGGTCACCGAACTCGCTGTCGCCGTCCTCACCCAGAGGCGTGTGCAGAGAGATCGGCTCACGCCCGTACTTCTGGACCTCGACGACCTTCTCCGGTGTCATGTCCAGCTCCTTGGCCAGCTCCTCCGGGGAGGGCTCGCGGCCCAGGTCCTGGAGCATCTGGCGCTGGACGCGGGCCAGTTTGTTGATGACCTCGACCATGTGCACCGGGATACGGATCGTCCGCGCCTGGTCTGCCATCGCACGCGTGATGGCCTGCCGGATCCACCAGGTGGCATACGTCGAGAACTTGTAGCCCTTGGTGTAGTCGAACTTCTCGACGGCGCGGATGAGACCGAGGTTGCCCTCCTGGATCAGGTCCAGGAAGAGCATGCCGCGGCCCGTGTAGCGCTTGGCCAGCGAGACCACGAGTCGGAGGTTCGCCTCCAGCAGGTGGTTCTTGGCGCGGCGGCCGTCCTCGGCGATGATCTCCAGCTCACGCTTGAGCTTGGGTGCGAGCTTGTCGGCGGCGGCGAGCTTGTCCTCGGCGAACAGGCCGGCCTCGATCCGCTTCGCGAGCTCCACCTCCTGCTCGGCGTTGAGGAGGGGGACCTTGCCGATCTGCTTGAGGTAGTCCTTGACCGGGTCCGCTGTGGCGCCCGCGGCGGCAACCTGCTGGGCCGGTGCGTCGTCCTCGTCGTCGTCGGAGAGAACGAAACCCTCGTTCTCGTTCTTGACCTCGGCCGTGGGGCCGTCGTCGGCGCCGGGTTTGTTCGCGGGCTTGGCCGGCGCCTCGTCGGTCGCCTCGTCGGCGTCCTCGAGGATCTCGTCGACCACGGACTTCTTGGCGGCGGTCTTCTTCGGAGCGGCCTTCTTCGCCGTGGCCTTCTTGGCCGTCTTCTTGGCTGCGGCCTTCTTGGCGGCGGTCTTCTGCACCGGCTCGGAAGCCAGCTCGGCGGCGGCCACTTCGACGGGGTCCACGTCGACGACGCCCTCAGGGGCCGCGACGTCGGCCTCCACCGAAGACGTCTCCGGCTTGGCGGCCGCCTTCTTCGTGGCAGCGGACCTGGCCGGGACCGTCTTCGTGGCTGTGCGCTTGGCGGAAGTCTTGGCCGCAACACTCTTACGGGTGCGCTTGGGGGCCTCTGCGGCACTCACCATCAGCGTCACACCCTCCTCGTCGAGGATCTGGTTGAGGCTGCGCAGTACGTTCTTCCACTGGGTTGGCGGAATCTGGTCAGCCTCGAAGGCCCGACGCACGTCGTCGCCGCCGATCTGCCCCTCAGCCTTTCCCCGCTCGATGAGCGCCACCACAGATTCGGATTCGGCGATCTCCGCAGGGAGCGTACGGGATGTGCTGGCCGACACGAACAACCTCTCGGAACGATGGAAACGGCAAACCGCCGGTGGGGATGAACCGACGGCGCGGGCTGAGCTGTGGGAGGAATACAGGGCCTGTACGAGCACCGGGCTCCTGGGCCAGTATTCCCTCCGCGGCTGTCACCTCTTGAGTCATCGCGCTGGGACGCGAAGCGTTACGGGCAATACACGTGGCCCGGGTCACATCCTCCCTCCATACATTCTGGAAGGAGGCTGACGAAAAGGACATCACTCAAAGAAGCTGCCCCGTATGTGCAAGGGCGGAAACGGCTGCGCCGCCGAAATCCGGCGGCGCAGCCGTGCGTGCCACGAGACGGGACACATCCGGGGCCCCGACGCACAGGGCTCAGGGCCGGATACCCCCGAGCGCGGCACCGGACTCCCGGCATCCGCCCGCTCAGTGCTCGCGGGGCGGGGGCACCACGTGGTCGGACCCGCCGGAGCCGCTCCCGCCGGGCTGGGAGACGGGAGCAGCCGTCTCGGGGCGGCCGCTGAGCACCTGCCGCATCGCGGACTCCGCCGCGCCGCCCTCGCCGGAGGTGAGCGCGTCCACGACCCGCTGGTGCCGGGCGACTGAGGCCTCGGTGGCCACGTCACATCCCGTACCGGTTCCGCCGGACACCTGGAGGGCGGCGGAGACGATTCCCGAGAGGTGTTCGAGCATGCGGTTTCCGGCTGCCTGCAGCAGCTGCCCGTGGAACTCCGCATCCGCGCGCGAGAAAGTCAGAGTGTCTCCCTGGCCCACGGCGTGCGTCATGATTTCGACCATGTCCGAGAGTCGCTGACGCACCTCGTCCCGCACTGCGGCGGCGGCGAGGCGCGCGGCCAACGGCTCGATGGTGCTGCGCAGTTCGCGGAGCTCCCGGCGCTGGTCCTCGCGCTGTGGACCGAAGGCCCGCCACTCGATGATGTCCGGGTCGAGCAGATTCCAGTCGCTGACGGGACGCACCCGCGTACCCACATTGGGCCGGGCACTGACCAACCCCTTGGCTTCCAGGACGCGGAGGGACTCACGCACGACGGTGCGGGAGACCTCGAAACGGTGGCCGATCTCTTCGGGCACGAGGGGGCGGTCGGCCCCGAGGTCACCGGAGACGATCATCTGGCCGAGCTGCTGGACGAGTTGGCCGTGCAGTCCTCGGCCCCGACTGCCGCCCGCACGCCGCCCTGGGCGGTTGATGTCGGCCTCGGAGCCTTGCCATGCAGGGACGTTGCTGGAAGTGCGTGCCGTACCGGAGGACTCGGGATAGGCGTAGCGGTTGAGTTCGCCCGGGCCGGCCGGCCCCGAGTCGGCTGAGCGAGCGGCGGTCATCATGGAGTGCGCAAGGGTAGTCACGCATCCTTTGTCGGCGGCCCTCCCGGCCGCCTTGAGGGCTTTGGTGAAAAGCACACGAAAGGGTGATCACTGACTTCCTGTCAATTGACGCCTTATCGGAAAGAAAGTGTTTGGCGCCATCTGCCCGTCCTTCGCAGCAAGTTGACGTGATTCAGGACCCTCTGAGGCTGGGCTCGTGCCTACTCCGACCTGCTGTTCAGGGTGGTGACGAGGTACCCGGCCAGCAGTGCTGCCAGTGTCAACGCCAGGGCGAAGCCCACGGGTTGTGACGCCAGCTCGACCAGTGCGGCCACCCAGCGTTCGGTTCCGGGCGGCCAGGGCATCAGCAGCGTCGCTTCCAGGCGTCCGGGGAGTCCGTCGGTGGTGTGCCGGGCATCGCCGAGCAATGTCCGTACGACCGGCGCGAGCAGCAGGGGAACCGCCACCACCACAGCCGTGCCGACCACGCCCGACCGGAAGATCCCCCCAGCCAGAACTCCCGCCCAGGCACAGCCGACGGCGAAGGCGAACATCGCTGCGACATGCAGCTGCCACGGGCCGTCGGAGGCCGAAGTGACGTCGGAGGGAAGGGAGAGAGCTCCGGGACCGAAGAACAGCGACACGGCTGCTGCGTTGACGGCCGCGACCGTGATGCCGAGCAGCACCGCCAGCGTCGCGGACACGGCCAGCTTGGCCGAGAGAAGGCTCACCCGGCGCTGTACGGGGGCACGGGCGGGCGCGAGCGCGGGATAACGGAACTCCTCGCCGAACGCGAAGGCCCCCAGCAGGCCCGCGGCCACCGCGACGGGAGGCAGGACGTACACGTCGCCCGAAGGCCAGCCCGTCAGGAGACGCACCGCCGTTGTCAGTGAGTTGTCAGCTCCGGAGGGAAGCCCGAGGCCGGTGCGTGCCATGACGAGCGACACGCAGAGCGCCACCACGACGGTGACCGCCATAGCAATCCAGGTGCTGCGGACGCTGGCGAGACGGCACAACTCGTAGCGCAGGGGCGCGGCCGGGCCCGGGCGGGCGACGGCATACAGCTGCGGCGGGAGTTCGGCGGCCGCACGTGCGGGAGGACTCTTCGGTGTCCAAGGGGACTTGGGCTTGCGGGGGGCGTCCGGGTCGGCGAGGGGCTTCATCAGGACGGGGCGGGTCGGGGAAGGAGCCTCGCCGGAGTCCGGAGCGGAGTCGGAGGCCGGCGCCGTGGCGGCATCGGTGGACGAATCGACGAGAGGACCGTCGCTGAGTTGGAGTGTCGGCGCCTCGGCGGAAGTTGCCGCGGAGGCGGCTTCAACGTCCGGTGCGGGGACGGTTCCGGCGTCCGGCCCGATGGCGCCCTCGGCGTCCGTCGTCATTGCGACTGCCGCTTCCTGGGACGACGCGGGCCCTGCGAGGTCCGATTCGGTCAATCCGGCCGGTGAGTTGGTGGTGACCGCTCGGGCCGACGACGTGGACCCGTACGCGAAGCGTGTCAGGGAGGCAGCCGATGTCGTGACGAGCACGGATTCGTGCTCGGACGGGGGCTCCGACTGGCGTTCGGACGTTGACTCGGATGGGGAGCCGGAATCGCCGGCGGCGGGCCTTTCGGAGGCAGCGGCATGCGGGTCCGTGCATACGGGCGGCGTCTTCCGTCCCGAACTCCCAGCAGCGGAGCGGCTGTCCGAGGTGCTGCCGCGCGCGGAGTCGTCGGAACCGGGGGAATCGGCGGCGGCCTCGGCCGGCTCGTCGTCGAAGTCGTCGAGTTCCTCCAGCGTCAGCACCGGTTCCGTTCCGGAGCTGGTGCCGGGGGGCGCCTCACCCACAGCTCGAGTCCCGTCCGGCGCCGAACTCGGCGTGAGCGGCAGCGGATCCGGCATCGCGCTCTTGCGCGTCGAGCGGCGACCGTCGGCGCGGTCGAGCGGGCCAGGGGCGTGTGCATCCCCGATAGCACCACGCTCATCGGTGAGTTGGTGGACGAGAATGCCGTGCCGGTGGGCGTGCTCACCGACCTCCGCGCAGCTGCTGCCGTACACCGAGATCCTGGTGCCGCCTTCACGGACGACTTTGATGGGACCGTTGGCACGGTCCTTGCCCGCCTTGCGTCCCTCCACGTTGAGTACGGCGACGAGGCGGTCGGCATGCGGCGTCCGGACGGCGACGCGTGGACGCAGGCGGGTACGCACGAAGTCGGCTACCTGCTGGTCGGCGACGAGGCGGCCCGAGTCGATACTGACGATGCGGTCGCCGAGTTCGGCCGCCTCATCGGACGTGTGCGACGTGGTCAGAACAGCACCGCCCTGACTCGCATAGCCGCGCAGCAGCGAGTACAACCAGGCGGTCTCACGCGGGGACAACCCATGGGCCGGCTCGTCGAGGACCAGCGTGTGCGGGTCCCCCAGCAAGGCGCAGGCCATGCCGAGGCGACGGTCCATGCCACGGGAGTAGGTGCTCATCCGCTGGTCCGCGAGGCCGCTGAGGCCGACGACGTCGAGAATTTCGTCGGCTCTGGTATGAGGGACACCGGCGGCGGCGGAGAGCATGCGCAGATGCCCTCGGGCCGTTCGCCCTGGATGACCGTTCACTTCGCCGAGCAGCACACCGACTTCGCGCGCCAGGTGCTGGATCCGGTGGACGGCGCGTCCGCGGAACAGGGCCGTCCCGCGGCCGGTCTCCAGCTGGAGCATGAGGCGCAGGGCAGTTGTCTTGCCCGCGCCTTCCGGTCCGAGGAGCACGGTGACGCGGCCGGGACGTGCCTCGAAGGTGAGGTCGTCGACAGCGGGCCTGAGTTGGTGGCGGCGAGGCAGGCTGGTGAGCCCGATTGCCTGGATCATCACTTCTCCCGCGTGACGCATGGGGGCTGCACCCAGGCAAGATAACGCGACATGTCGCGCTTTCACCGGCAATGCGGCTTCCCCGGCCAAGTCCATTGCGGACGAGCGGGGTGTCGTGCCGTCAGACTTCGGGGCGCAGCATCGGCGGGTTGAGCAACGTCGCACCGCCCGCACGGAACAGCTGCGCGGGACGCCCGCCCTGACGTGTGGTCGTCCCTCCGCTCGGAACCAGGAAGCCTGGTGTTCCTGTCACCTTGCGATGGAAGTTGCGCGGGTCGAGCGCCACGCCCCAGACCGCCTCGTAGACCCTGCGCAGCTCGCCGACCGTGAATTCCGGTGGGCAGAAGGCGGTGGCGAGCGAGGAATACTCGATCTTGGAGCGCGCCCGTTCCACCCCCGCCGCCAGGATCCGTTCGTGATCGAAGGCGAGCGCCTTCTCCCCTCCGTCCGCGCGCCGGGGGGATCCGTCGCCGGCACCGACGCCGAGCAGATCGTCGACCGGAGCCCAGCGGGCGCCACGCGCGTCCCCTCCTGGCGTGGGCGACGGCAGGTCCGGCGCGAGCACGAGGTGGGCGACGCTGACCACCCGCATCCGCGGATCCCTGTCCGGGTCGCCGTAGGTGGCGAGCTGCTCGAGGTGCGCACCGGGGCTGTCTGCGTCGTGCGCCCGCAGACCGGTCTCCTCCGCGAGTTCGCGTGCCGCCGCCGAGGCGAGGTCCTCGTCGGCACGCACGAAGCCCCCGGGAAGTGCCCACTTCCCCTCGTACGGCGCCTCGCCCCTGCGTACCGCCAGCGCGCAGAGCGCGTGTCTGCGCACCGTGAGCACCACGAGGTCGACGGTGACGGCGAAGGGAGGGAAGGCCGACGGGTCGTAGGGCATGAGGTGATCATAGTCGTCTCCCTGACGATAAACAGGCGGTTGCCCGGCGCCTTCCTCAACCGCGTCCGGGGTCTCGCTCCCGCTGCTGCTGCCCCAACTCCGTTCAGCCGACGGCAATTCGGAGACCGTCCGCCACCTCCTCCACCTCTGCCTCGCCCGAGCCGCCCACACGTACCGAGAACGGCCTCCCTGCGATGCGCAGTCCTGCGATGCGCACGGCCCCGAGCGGTGCATCCGCCAGCGGGCGGACGGAAACCGTGCCCGCCGGGACGTCCGGGCGTACTCCGGCAAGAGTGGCGATCAGATGCACGGCGCCGGCCGCGGCCACCGCCGCGGGACGGCATGCCGCTGGATGCGGCAGCGGCACCCCGCCGTCCGACCGTTGCTCTGCTGCGTACATCTCCGGGAGCCGGAGGCCGAACGACGATGCCGCGTCGAGCACCCCCCGCAGCAGGGATCCGGCCTCGAGCTCGTGACCCGCAGCGGCGAACCCCGCGACCGCAGCGACGGACTCCTGGACATGTGCGGCGCCACCGAGGTGCCCGAACGGGTTGTACCGCGGGTCGCCCCGGCCGAGGCTGCGCAGTCCCCACCCGGAGTCGAGGGCCGGGCTCCGCAGATTCCGGCAGAGCTGCCCGGTCTGCTCCGCAGTCAGCAACCCGCTGGCGTGGCATCCCCCTCCGGTCAGCCCCGTATCGAGCAACTCCGCCGCCGCGGCGCTGGGATGGGTCAGGGCCGCCCCGTCCTGGGTCCTGACCATCACGAGCTCTGCCCCTCTGCCCTCTTCCCGCCAGAAGTCCTTCCGGAAGCGGCGGCCCAGCTCCGCCCCCCAGTCCCGCAGCTCCGCTCCCCTGTCGCCACCGCATGCGTCCAGCAACTCGGCGCCGAGCAGTGCCGCGCGGTGCGCGCTCGCCTGTACTTCACAGCGATACGGACCGTCAGGTGCCGGGTCTGGGACGAGATTTCCCTCTCCGCCCGCTCCGATCATCCAAGTGAGGCAGCGCTCTGCGGCAGGCAGGAGTTGTTCGATGTCGCATTCGGGCAGCCCCCACAGGCGAGCTTCGGCGAGGACCGCGGGGAAGAGGAGGGTGGCTTCCGCCCCGCTGCAGCTCGGCGGAGCGTACGGTCCGGCATGGCGCAGGGAGCCGGGGATCCTGCCCTCGTCGGGGCCCGGTTCGATGAGCTGACTCCGGGCGAGGGTGCGCAGGGTGCCTGCCGCCAGGCGTGTGCCGAGTGGCAGCAGCAGCCGGGCCGCACGGAGGGACTCAGCCGGTGCGAGAGTGCACCTCCACGGCGCCCCCGCCGCGAGATGCAGGTCGGACGGAGCTACCGGATCACTCAGCAGCAACGCGTTGGCGTCATCGAGACCGGCGCGGAAGAAGGCCGCGACCCTCCTGTCGTCAGCGTTCACGTGGGCGCCCCGCCAGAGTCGCGGCGGTCTGGAGCGCCGAGGGGCGACCACTGAGATCGGGCCGGGGGCTCCCTTCCTGGCCTTCCCCCTGCCCTTGGTAGTGCTCTTGTTTCCACCTTTCCGGGGATCGGCGGGCCCGGAGGCCATACGGGCCAGATCGGTCCTGAGCAGGACGGTGCGCTCGGCGCCGGGCGCCAACTCCCAGTCCCACCTGAGCAGTCCAAGGCGAGCCCAGCTGGTGTCGGGCTGCGGCTCCGCGGTCACGGTGGCTCGGAGGTTCCCGGCCGACCAGGACAGGCCCGAACCGTGGACGGAGGCGGGAAGCTCATCACCGGCGCGCCCGACGGCGATGGCGGCGATCTCGGCGAGATCCGTCCCGAGGTGCATCTCGAAGGGAAGCCTCACGGGGCGGCCACCCGCGTTGCGCACGGAGACGCGCTCAGTGCCGTTGGCCGACCGCAGCCGGTCGACGACGATCTCCGGATCGGGTCCCGTTCCGACCGTGGTCGGCGCCGTCGCCGTGAACCGGGCCTGCCTGGCACCGACCATGCGCCCCTGGAGCGGCAGTGGTTCCTTGCCGCCAAGGAGGACGCGGCAACGGGAGATCACCCGTCTGCCCGCGTAGTAGAAGCCCTCCATGCCCTCGCCGTTCAGCTGACCGTGCTCGGCGGAGACCACGAGATGCGGTGCCGCGACACAGACCAGCGCGGCGTGAGCCGACCGGTGTTCCGCTGAACCGGGCGGAGGATCCGGAGGGATGCGTCCACGGGCCGGATTCCCTCCTGGCCCCGCGGCACGGGCGGGCGAGGCTGCTCCCGGCGCCTGCCGACCGGTGGTGTGCGACTGCGGCGAAGCCGGCTGCGACATCGTGGACACGGGCGTTCCTCCGCTTCCTCTTGTGTGGGGTCCGGCCACGGCCGGTGCTGGAGATGAGCGGCGTCTGCACTGAGATGAACGGCTGACGAGGACGCTGGTCACGGCACTGTGCAGGTCGCGGGGCCTGCCGGACCCTGCTTTTCCTGCGCTTGGCGCAACGCCCGCTCCTTGCGCATGCAGCGACGCAACGGCTCCGGATCCACGCCGTCGTTGAAGGCCCGGTGGAGCAGCTTGGCAAACACGTAGTCCGGGTCGCTGCGAAGGGCGCGGTCGAGGGCGACCCTGGCTGACGGTCCGTCGCCGGCCGACCAGGAGACCCATCCCGCGAGCGTCAAGGGAGCTGCCGCGTGCTCGTCGTACGGCCCGACGCAGCGCCGGGACAAGGCCCGCCAGAGCCGTACCGCGGGGCCGCAGTCAGTGCCTTCCATCCACTCGGCGGCCCGGTCACGCGTCCTTCGGTCCTGAAGGCCGATGATCATCGCGGCCGCATCGTCATGGCCGAGGAGTTCGTCGTCGTGGGCATCCGCAAGGGAGACGTCGACTTCGTCGGGGAGGGCATCTCCGAACTGGATGATCAGTGACCAGGCCAGCCGGAGGGTCTCGGCCCTCACAGCCGCGCACTCGTCGGGGTCCAGCATGCGGGGGACGAGGGCCGAGCTCGCGGAATCAAGGGCCTGTTCCTGAGCCTGAGCCACGTCGGCACCGATGGCTGTGAGCCTCCGCTCCATCTCCCGGAGGGAGCCCCGCACCTGGATTCCCGCGAACGCGGCAGCGGCGGCCATCGCCGAAGTGCCGGCCTCGTCCTTGGGACGTCCCCCGGGCGGACAGCACTCGGAGTCCGGACAGCAGTACGACCTGTGGAAGCCGTCGGACAGGCACAACGCCTCAAAGACCGGGATCTCCCGGGCTCCGCAGGCAGTACGCAGCGCCTGGGCCAGCGGCCGCAGCTCCTCCATGACCTCCTCCCTCTTCTGGGCGGGGCCGGTGTCCTGGCAGAGGAAGACGATGGCCCCCTCGGGCCTCCGGTCGCGGGATTTCACCTCACTCTCCAGACACGCGGCAACCTGTTCGGCGACTGCGGGCCATTCGTCCCGGTCGGAGGGAATGCCGATCCTGATCCGGCCCCCGAAGCGTCCCCGGGGGCCGTGCAGGGCGACGACGACGATGGAGTCGTCGGGATAGAAGCCGAGGAGGTATGGCAGGGCATCGGCCAGCTCGGCGGGGTTGCGCAACGCGATCTCGCTCTTCGCCTCTGACGACGCATGGAGCGGGACCGGCACGATGCCGTCGGTCTCGCGGGTGCTCTCTTCGCGGTGGCCGTGGCGTGGGTTCTCTCGCTGTGTCATGAGGCAACCGTGCAGGTAGAGAGTCCAAGCTCGCCCCGAGTTATCCACAAGCACCCCGGTTAGTACTCCCGTCATATCGCAGGTCGGTTATCCACAGGCTCATTGGCCGAATGCGTCCGGCATCCGGTTGCATGGAGCCATGAACGACACGGAGCTGCGCCTCAAGGCCGATGCTGTTCTCGCCCGACTCGTCGGTGACCCTTCGGGCGAGTCCCGGCTGCGCGACGACCAGTGGCGTGCGATTGAGGCCCTGGTCGCCGAGCGGCGGCGGGCTCTCGTCGTCCAGCGCACGGGCTGGGGCAAGTCGGCGGTCTACTTCGTCGCGACGGCGCTGCTGCGGGCCGCCGGTGAGGGGCCCACGGTCATCGTCTCTCCCCTTCTTGCGTTGATGCGGAATCAGGTGGCGGCCGCGGAAGGGGCCGGTATCCGCGCGAGCACCATCAACTCCGCGAACACGCAGGAGTGGGAAGCGATCCAGGACGAGATCACCGAAGGCAATGTGGACGTACTGCTGGTGAGTCCGGAGCGGCTGAACAATCCCGATTTCCGGGATCAGGTCTTGCCCGAACTGACCGCGGCCACGGGTCTGCTCGTGGTGGACGAGGCTCACTGCATCTCGGACTGGGGTCACGATTTCCGGCCGGACTACCGCCGGCTGCGCACCATGCTCGCCGAGCTGCCGGCCGGCGTGCCCGTCCTGGCCACCACCGCCACCGCCAACGCCAGGGTGACGGCGGACGTAGCCGAGCAGCTCGGCACACACGCCCCTGCCGACGGCTCCGGCCCAGCGTCCAGGGAGGGCGCACTGGTGCTGCGCGGGCCGCTGGAGCGGGAGAGCCTCAGCCTCGGCGTGCTCAGGCTCCCCGACGCCGCCAACCGGATGGCATGGCTGTCCGACCACCTCGAAAAACTGCCGGGGTCCGGAATCATCTACACCCTGACCGTTGCCGCCGCGGAGGAGGTGACGACCTTCCTACGGGGCCGGGGACACACCGTGGCCGCCTACACGGGCCGATCGGAGAACTCAGAACGGGAGGCAGCCGAAGCGGACCTGCTGGCCAACCGGGTGAAGGCCCTGGTGGCGACATCGGCACTCGGCATGGGCTTCGACAAGCCCGACCTGGGATTCGTCGTCCATCTCGGCTCGCCCTCCTCCCCCATCGCCTACTACCAGCAGGTGGGCCGGGCAGGCCGCGGCGTCCAGCACGCGGATGTGCTGCTTCTGCCGGGCCGGGAGGACGAGGCGATCTGGCGCTACTTCGCCTCCCTCGCCTTCCCCTCCGAGGATCAGGTGCGCCGGACCCTGGACGTGCTGGGCGCCGCGGACCGTCCCCTGTCTCTGCCCGCGCTGGAACCGCAGGTGGAACTGCGCCGGTCGCGCCTCGAGACCATGCTGAAGGTCCTCGACGTGGACGGAGCGGTGCGGCGGATTCGGGGCGGCTGGACCGCCACGGGCCAGGCATGGGAGTACGACGCGGAACGGTACGCCTGGGTCGCGCGGCAACGGGAGGCCGAGCAGGAGGCCATGCGGGAGTACGCGGCGACGGCTGAATGCCGCATGGAGTTCCTGCGCCGGCAGCTCGACGACGAAGAAGCGGCAGCCTGCGGGCGCTGCGACAACTGCTCGGGCCCCCGGTTCACGGCCGATGTCTCCGCGGTCACGCTGGAGGCGGCCCGCGGCGAACTCGCCCGGCCCGGGGTCGAGGTGGAGCCCCGCAAGATGTGGCCGACCGGACTGCCGGCTGTCGGTATCGACCTGAAGGGGCGCATCCCGGCCGGTGAGCAGGCTGCCACCGGCCGCGCATTGGGGCGGCTCTCGGACATCGGCTGGGGCAACCGGCTCCGTCCGCTGCTCGCGCCGGGGACGGACGACGCTCCGGTGCCTGACGATGTCGTGGCGGCGGTGGTGGATGTGCTCGCCGACTGGGCCAAAGCACCCGGTGGCTGGGGCACGGGCGCCCCGGACGCTCCGTCCCGCCCGGTCGGTGTGGTCACCGTCGACTCGCGCACCCGGCCCCAACTGGTGCGGTCGCTGGGCGATCGCATATCGGAGATCGGGCGCATGCCTCTGCTCGGCACGGTCACCTACGGAGAAGGCACTCCACACGGCGCGCCCGCGCGCAGCAACGGGGCACAACGGCTTCGTGCCCTGCACGGCTCGTTGACCCTGCCCGAGCCGCTGGCGGCGGCAGTGGCGGAAGCGAACGGTCCGGTGCTGCTGGTGGACGATTTCACGGACACCGGCTGGACCCTCGCGGTGACGGCACGACTGCTGCTGCAAGCCGGGGCGCAAGGGGTCCTGCCGTTGGTCCTCGCCGTACAGGGGTGACCGGGTGCGCGGCGTCGGTGCCGCCGCGCACACCGGGGCAGGGCAGTGGCCCTGCCCTCGTCCACTCAGAGGAGCTGGCGCAACCGCTGCGGGTCACCGACGACAATCAGGCTGCGTCCTGCCTTGGCGAGCGCGGCGGGCAGGGCCTCGGCGGCCTGCGCGTCCGTACCTCCGTTGACGGCAAGGACAACGACGCCCCGCCGCGTGACGCGTGACGTCGCCGAGGTGTGCACGCAGAAGACGTCCTCAGCGTCGGCTAGTTGACGCCAATAGGCGTCCTCACCGAAGGAGAGTTCGTGCTGGGCCCACGGATGCTGCTCGCCGGTCGTGACGACAAGAACGTCACCCGGCGAAGTTCCCTCGTCGAGAAGCTTGTCCACGGTTTCGTCCGCTACGTCCACGGCCGTCGCGTCGGTGGCGGTGACCAGTTCGATCGCCGCAGCGGTGCGGGCGGGCGCGGCGGTTGCGCGCTGCGAACCACTGCGCACGGAGCCGGGACGGGCCGGGGTCGGTCCCTTTCTGTCCGCGCGCGGCGGTGTGGGACGCGAAGGTGCCCTGGGGCCTGGGATGGGTGCTGCGGGACGGGAAGCCTGCGGAGTCCGGGTCGCTGCCGCGGAGTTGCGGCTGCCCTGGGCGCTCTCCTGAATCTGTGGCTCCTCGGGAGTGAGAGGCATGAGGGATTGTCTATCAAACGCCGGAACGAGCTGCGTAAGCGGGTTCGGCCAGGGATTTCCAGGTCGGATCCCAGGTCTCGGGGACCCGTCTCAGAAGAAGCCCATCTGCTCGGCGGCCGGGGTGTCTTCGTCCGGGACGACGCGCGTGCGCTTCAGGTGCTGCCAGCGTGGCAGGGCATCCATGAACGCCCACGACATCCGGTGAAGCGGAGTGGGGCCGAACGCCTGCAGCGCCGTCTTGTGCACCGGAGAGGGGTAACCGGCGTTGTCCGCGAAGGCGAAGTCGGCGTGGTCCGCTCCGATTTCGGCCATGAGGGCATCCCTGCGCACCTTGGCCAGAACGGAGGCAGCCGCCACGGAGATGCACGACTGGTCGCCCTTGATGACGGTCCGCACCTGCCAGGGAGTGCCGAGATAGTCGTGCTTGCCGTCGAGGATCACCGCGTCCGGGCAGACGGGCAGGGCATCGAGCGCGCGCGACGCGGCCAGCCGGAGCGCCGCCGTCATACCCAGCGCGTCGATCTCCTCGGAGGAGGAATGGCCGAGGGCATGAGCGGAGACCCATTCGTCGAGAACACCGGCGAGTTCCGTGCGCCGCTTCACCGTGAGGAGCTTGGAGTCGGTGAGTCCCTCCGGCGGTCGCCGCAGCCCCGTGACTGCGGCGCACACGGTGACCGGCCCGGCCCAGGCTCCCCTGCCCACTTCGTCGATCCCGGCCACGACTTTGGCACCCGTCTTGGCGCGGATCGACCGCTCGACGCGATGGGTGGGAGGCATGATCGGCATGGCCGGATCAGCGTAGCGCCGTTCCTCCGCTTCTTGCCCGGCGGGCCCGGCACAAGGGCCGGTGCTCCTTTGTCCGTCGTGCAGTGGGCCGTCCCATGTGCCGTGCGGAGCTTGGGCCTTGCCATCCGGACGGACCGTCTGGCCGTCGTCTGCGGGGTCTTGAGGTTCGGCGTTCATGATGATGCGTTCACGTTGCGTCGTTCGGTTCTCGTCGGCCACGTGGGGCGTCCGCTCGGTTGCCACCTTTGGCTCCCGGCCGACGGCCACGCGGCGTCACGTTCAGGTTCCGTACGAGCGCGGTGTGCACCATTGCTCGAAGGGGCGGTCGAGGTGGTAGCGCCCGTCCTTTCCCAATTCCAGCGTACGGGTCTCCGCGTTTCCCGGGTTCGACAGCGATTCGAACTCCGCGACGGTCCAGTGCAGCCACCGCATGCAGAAGAGCCGCATGGTCAGGCCGTGCGTGACGATCAGGACGTTCGGCGGATGATCGGGGCGCTCGAAGCTGCGCCAGAGGCTTTCCAGAAACGCGCCGGCCCTGTCATAGACGTCCGCGCCGGACTCCCCCTGCGCGAAGCGGTAGAAGAAGTGCCCGTAGGCGTTCCGGTACTGCTTCTGCTTCCGTACGTCCTCGCGGTCCTGCCAGTTCCCCCAGTCCTGCTCCCGCAGGCGCGGCTCCTCGCGTACACGCAGCAGGGCCGGGTCGAGCGCGAAGGCGGCGAGCGTCTGGAGCGTGCGCCGGTACGGGGAGACGTAGGCGGAGACACTCTCCTCGCCGAAGAGCGCCCGCAGCTGCTCACCGGTCGCCTCGGCCTGCCGCACGCCCTTCTCCGTCAGCGCCAGGGCATGATCGGGCACGCGCTCGTAGATGCTGTCGTCGTAGTTCCCCTCCGACTCTCCGTGCCGGACCAGGACGATGCGCCTCGGTCGTGCCATATGGCCACTCTATGGCGCGTGGCAGAAGTCAGACGGTCCACGAGGGCTCGAGGTCGATCACGTCACCGGCGATCCCGGTCACATCGGCTCCGATCTGGGCACGGAGTGCGAGCCGTTCCACCCGCTCCGTGCGGTACTTGCCGTGCTCCGCCGCGGAGTCCCACATCGAGAGCACCATGAACTCGTCCTCGGTCTGCGCCTGCGTGAACACTCCGCGCAGCATGCCCGGCGATCCGGCCATCGCCGGGTTCCAGACCTTTTCCTGCATCAGCGTGTAGTGCTCGATGCGGTCGCCGCGCACACGGCAGTGAGCGACGCGCAGCAGATCGGCGTCGGCAAAGACCGGCCGGAAACCGGTCTTCACATCGAAGCGGTACTCGAAGAGCCGGACGCGCATGTCCTTGTAGGTGCCGACCTGGGCCGCGTGCAGCCGGTCGTGGGAGCGCGCCATGAACGAGTCGTAGAAGGCACGGCTCTCCCAGAATCCAAAGAGGTGCGCCACGTTCTCCCTGGAACGGCTCCATCCACCGCCCTGCCCCCGGAAACCCGGCTCACCGAGCAGCCCAGCCCACTTCCGCTGTCCCCGTTCGAACCCCCGACGGTCCACGACGGTGCAGCGCATCCACTTGACCAGCACTGCGCCATGGTACGGCCAACCGGGTGACAAGCCGTACGCATACGGTCCCCGGCGCGGAGGATCCACGCCTTCGGCACCGGCGCATCACCGCTTGCGACCGTCTCCGTCGGCAGCCGCGGCGGCGACCAGATACTCGGCGTAGGTCCTGCGGCCCACAGCGTGTCCGGGCGTCGTGTGGTGCCCGGCCCGGTAGCCCCGGGCGGCCTTGCCCGCGAGAGGAACGGGCAGCAGCGGACGGCGTCGCCGGTACGCGTACAAAGTCAGCTGCGCAAGCTCTCGGGAGGTGCGCACCTCGGGGCCGCCCATGTCGTCCACCCGTCCCGCAGGTGCTCCGAGGGCCAGTCCCACCAGGCGGTCCGCGACCTCCCCCACCTCGACCGGCTGGAAGGACAACCCGGCGGGATAGAGCGTGACGGGCAACCATCGCTGGACCGTCGTGACGCGCGCGATCAGGTCGTGGAACTGGGTGGCGCGGAGAATCGTCCACGGCAGCCCGCTGCCCTGGACGATCCGCTCGGCCTCCGCCTTCGCCCGGTAGTAGAAGAACGGCACAAGATCGACGCCCACGATGGAGATATAGATCAGGTGGGCCCCGCCTCCGGATCGGCTGAGCGCCTCGGTCAGCCGTTGCGTCGCCATGACGTCCTTGCCGGTGCCGGTCGTGGCGCAGTGGATGACGCTTCCCACCCCGGCCACCGCCTCGTCGAGCCCGGCGCCCGAGGTGAGATCGCCCGTCGCCCACTCCGGCTCCGGCGCTTCTCCGACCGTCTTGCTCCGGGTCCGGTCGTGCGGGCGCGGACGGCGGCTGAGCACCCTGACCGCGTGCCCGGCCTCCAGCAACTTCCGTACGACTGCCTGTCCGAGCGTCCCCGTTCCGCCGGTGACCAGGATGGGACCCTCCGGACCGTCGCCCGTCCTGCTTGCGCCGTCCGTCATCGGTTCGTCCATGCCAACCATCCTGCGCCAGAGCCGCGACCGCGCCCAGCGCGTACCCGCACCCGCGCCCCTACGGTCAGGCTCCTGTTCGTGCGACGCTGCCAGATCCCGGTCCGTACAAGCGAATGCGGGGACCGGTGCGTGCCGGTCCCCGCATTCGCGGCCCTGTCAGGCCTCACACATCAGCAGTCGTCAGCTGCATCCGCTGGTCGAGCCGCATCCCTCGCAGAGGTAGCAGCTGCCCGCGCGGCGCATCTTCGTGCCGCAGGAGAAGCACAGCGGCGCGTCGGCGTTGAGGCCGAGCTGCATCTCCATCAGCTCCGTGGAGTTGTGGGCACCGCCGGGCGCGGGGACCGGAGCCTGTGACTCGCCGACCCCCTCGGCCTTGGCTTCCTCCTTGGCCTCTTCCTTAGCCTTCTCCTTGGCCTCCCTGACGGTCTCGGCCTTCGGCGCGGACTGGGCGAGGCCCTCCACGTCGAGCTCCTCCTCGGACGGCTCGTACGAGCCCGTCTCCAGGTGACGCTGACGCTCGCTCGCGGAGTGGATGCCCAGTGCGGAACGTGTTTCGAAGGGCAGGAAGTCCAGGGCCAGACGCCGGAAGATGTAGTCGACGATCGACTGCGCCATGCGCACATCCGGATCGTCGGTCATCCCCGCCGGCTCGAAGCGCATGTTCGTGAACTTCGAGACGTACGTCTCCAGCGGCACCCCGTACTGCAGGCCCACCGAGACGGCGATGGAGAAGGCGTCCATCATGCCCGCGAGGGTCGAACCCTGCTTGGACATCTTCAGGAAGACCTCGCCCAGCCCGTCGTCCGGGTAGGAGTTGGCCGTCATGTAACCCTCGGCGCCACCCACCGTGAAGGAGGTGGTGATGCCGGGCCGGCCCTTGGGCAGACGCTGCCGCACCGCCCGGTACTCGACGACCTTCTCCGGCTCGGCCTTCTCTTCCTTGCGCTTGGCGGAGAGCGGCTGGCCGACCTTCGAGTTCTCGACGTAGACGGCGAGCGCCTTCGTGCCGAGTTTCCAGCCCTGCAGATAGATCTCCTCGACGTCCTCGACGGTGGAGGACGCCGGCATGTTCACCGTCTTGGAGATCGCGCCCGAGAGGAACGGCTGAGCCGCGGCCATCATCCGCACATGCCCCATCGGGGAGATGGAGCGCTCCCCCATGGCGCAGTCGAAGACGTCGTAGTGCTCGGGCCGCAGGCCCGGCGCGTCGACGATGTTGCCGTGCTCCGCGATGTGCTCGACGATCGCCTCGACCTGCTCCGCCGGGTAACCGAGCCGCTTGAGCGCCTTGGGCACGGTGTTGTTCACGATCTGCATCGAGCCGCCGCCGACGAGCTTCTTGAACTTCACCAGGGCCAGGTCGGGTTCGACTCCGGTGGTGTCGCAGTCCATCATCAGCCCGATGGTGCCGGTCGGTGCCAGCACGGACGCCTGCGCGTTGCGGAAGCCGTGCTTCTTGCCGAGTCGCAGCACGTCCTGCCACGCCTCGCTGGCCGCCGCCCACACCGGGGTGTCCAGGTCGTCGGCGCGCCGCGCCAAGTCATTGGCACCGGAGTGCTGCCGCATCACGCGGTTGTGCGCGTCGGAGTTACGTGCGTAGCCCTCGTACGGACCGACCACTCCGGCCAGTTCGGCCGAGCGCCGGTAGGACGTGCCCGTCATCAGCGAGGTGATGCTCCCGGCGAGCGCACGGCCGCCGTCGGAGTCGTACGCGTGGCCCGTGGCCATGAGCAGCGCGCCCAAGTTGGCGTAGCCGATGCCCAGTTGACGGAAGGCACGCGTCGTCTCCCCGATCTTCTCGGTCGGGAAGTCGGCGAAGCAGATGGAGATGTCCATCGCGGTGATGACCAGTTCGACGACCTTCGCGAAGCGCTCGGCGTCGAAGGACTGGTGGCCCTCGTCGTCGTCCCGCAGGAACTTCATCAGGTTCAACGAGGCGAGGTTGCAGGACGAGTTGTCCAGGTGCATGTACTCGCTGCACGGGTTGGAGGCGGTGATCCGGCCCGATTCCGGCGAGGTGTGCCAGTGGTTGATGGTGTCGTCGTACTGGATGCCCGGGTCGGCGCAGACGTGTGCCGCCTCGGCCATCTTCCGGAAGAGTGCCTTCGCGTCGACCTCGTCGACGACCTCGCCCGTCATGCGCCCGCGGAGGGCGAACTTCGAGCCGGACTCGACCGCCTTCATGAACGAATCGGTCACGCGCACCGAGTTGTTGGCGTTCTGGTACTGGACGGACGTGATGTCGTCGCCGCCGAGATCCATGTCGAAGCCCGCGTCGCGCAGGGCACGGATCTTCTCCTCCTCCTTGACCTTCGTCTCGATGAAGGCCTCGACGTCCGGGTGGTCGACGTCGAGCACGACCATCTTGGCGGCCCGGCGTGTGGCGCCGCCCGACTTGATCGTGCCGGCGGAGGCGTCCGCTCCGCGCATGAAGGAGACGGGCCCGGAGGCGTTGCCGCCGGAGGAGAGCAGCTCCTTGGAGGAGCGGATGCGGGAAAGGTTCAGACCGGCCCCGGAACCGCCCTTGAAGATCATCCCCTCTTCCTTGTACCAGTCGAGGATCGACTCCATGGAGTCGTCCACGGAGAGGATGAAGCAGGCGGAGACCTGCTGCGGCTGAGTCGTCCCCACGTTGAACCAGACCGGGGAGTTGAAGCTGAAGATCTGGTGGAGCACGGCGTGGGCCAGCTCGTGCTCGAAGATCTCCGCGTCCTCCGGGGCGGCGAAGTAGCCGTGCTCCTCACCGGCCGCGCGGTAGGTCTTCACCACGCGGTCGATCAGCTGCTTGAGGCTGTTCTCACGCTGTGGCGTCCCCACCGCGCCGCGGAAGTACTTGCTGGTCACGATGTTTGTCGCGTTCACCGACCAGAAGGCGGGGAATTCGACGCCACGCTGCTCGAAGTTGACCGAGCCGTCGCGCCAGTTGGTCATGACGACGTCACGGCGCTCCCACTCCACCTCGTCGTAGGGATGAACCCCAGGAGTGGTGTGGATGCGCTCGATCCGGAGCCCCTTCGCCACCTTGCCGCCCTTCACGCGGGAGCCGCGTGCCGGGCCGCTCGTCGTCTCTGTCATTCCGCCTCCCTGTACGGGCATAACGCCCCGATGCGCCCCGAATCTTCCCGGGACACCTTGCTGGTTCCATGGCTCTCGGCGGCACGCGCCACGATGCGCACCCCCGCCGGAGCCCAGGGTCTTCTCGACGCTCCGACGCTCAGTCGGCAGCGGATGCCGTTACCGGCGCTCCCTGACCACCGCCCGCGCCGTCGGCGCCGCTCTCCCCGCGGCCACCACGGGCCTCGCGAGGCTCCTGCACTCCCGGCTCCCCCTCGCCCCCGTCACCTTCGCCGCCTGCGCCGTTGCCGGCCGGCGGGCCGTCCGCGCGGGCCTCCCGCAGCTCCGTCACGGCATCCTCGAAGTCCTCGAGGGAGTCGAAGGCGCGGTAGACGGAGGCGAACCGCAGGTAAGCCACGAGATCGAGGTCCTGGAGCGGGCCGAGTATCGCGAGTCCGACGTCGTGCGTGGACAGCTCGGCGCTGCCCGTCGCTCTGGCGGCCTCCTCGACCCGCTGGCCGAGCTGAGCCAGCGCATCCTCGGTGACCGGGCGACCCTGACACGCCTTGCGGACGCCGGCGATCACCTTGTCCCGGCTGAAGGGCTCGGTGACACCGCTGCGCTTGATCACCATCAGGGACGCGCTCTCCACGGTGGTGAAGCGGCGGGAGCAGTCGGGGCACTGGCGGCGCCGCCTGATGGCAGTGCCGTCGTCGGTGGTCCGGCTGTCGACCACGCGACTGTCGGGGTGCCGGCAGAAGGGACAGTGCATTTCCACCCTCCTTGAGCCTGCGAAAGCCCGCCTCGTGCATGACTGTTGCGCCCTCGCGCGGCCCCTTCAGGGGTCCGCGAAGTTGCCACAAGCATAGTCCACAAGCTCCCAACTGGGAGCAGGGGGACCACAACTTGTGGTGGCGCGCGCCAATCTAACCACTAGATCTGGTGCTAGCACGCCAGTTGATGGAAAGCGTGTCGGGATACGCGACAGCAGACGAGAGTACGCGAGAGCGGATGCGCCCCCCGTGGGCGGGGCGCGCCTGCGACACTCTGTGGGACGGCGCCGACGCTCGGCAGCATGCGGCATCTACACCGCGGGCACGAACCACCGCCAGCCGATCCCGGGATTTTCACTCGAACGTGTGTTTGGCGCAACCTTTCGAAACCAACTACCGTTGTCCCACTAGGGAGAAACGCTCGAGAGGGGCCGACGTGACCACCACAGCAAACAGCGCCACCATCACGTCCCAGAACCGTGCCGCACAGTCGCTGGACCACATCCCGCCGGTGGCACCGGTGGACGACGCGGACGGCGCGCTGGACGCGGAGGCGCAGGAAGCGCAGCAGGCGAAGCGCTCGCTGCCGGGGCGACCTCCCGGTATCCGTGCCGACAGTTCGGGACTCACAGACCGCCAACGCCGCGTGATCGAGGTGATCCGTGACTCGGTGCAGCGCCGGGGCTACCCACCGTCCATGAGGGAGATCGGTCAGGCCGTCGGCCTCTCCAGCACCTCTTCGGTGGCGCATCAGCTCATGGCGCTGGAGCGCAAGGGCTTCCTGCGGCGCGACCCGCACCGTCCGCGCGCCTACGAGGTGCGCGGCTCGGACGCACCGGCCACCCAGGTCACCACCGACACCACGGGCAAGCCCTCCGCCTCGTACGTACCGCTGGTCGGCCGGATCGCCGCCGGTGGCCCGATCCTCGCGGAAGAGTCGGTCGAGGACGTCTTCCCGCTGCCGCGTCAACTCGTCGGTGACGGCGAGCTGTTCGTGCTCAAGGTGGTCGGCGACTCGATGGTCGAGGCGGCCATCTGCGACGGCGACTGGGTCACCGTGAGGCGTCAGCCCGTCGCTGAGAACGGTGACATCGTCGCGGCCATGCTCGACGGCGAGGCCACCGTCAAGCGCTTCAAGCGCGAGGACGGTCACGTGTGGCTGCTGCCGCACAACTCCGCGTATCAGCCCATCCCTGGTGACGACGCGACGATCCTCGGCAAGGTCGTCGCGGTGCTGCGCAGGGTCTGAGGGCCCGCGCAAGGCCCGGGCCCCGGGCCCCTCGCGAGTAACGGGCCGCCGGTTCCACTGCGCCGGAACCGGCGGCTCCGCCGTGTGCACACTCGCGGCTATGCCTTCGTGGCACTCTTCCCGGCCCCGGCCGCGGATTCCTTGGCCTTCGCGTCGATGGCGGCCAGTGAACGCCGCACCTGATTGCGGTCCGTCGTGTACCAGAAGTCGGGCATCGAGGCCCGGAGAAAGCCCCCGTAACGCGCCTTCTCGAGCCTCGGATCCAGCACCGCGACCACACCGCGGTCCCCGCAGGCCCGCACGAGCCGCCCCGAGCCCTGCGCCATCAGCAGGGCCGCGTGCGTGGCCGCGACGGCCATGAAGCCGTTGCCGCCGTGCTCCTCGACCGCCTTCTGCCGGGCGCTCATCAGCGGGTCGTCGGGGCGCGGGAAGGGAATGCGGTCCATCACCACCAGCTGGCAGTTCGCCCCCGGGACGTCGACGCCCTGCCAGAGCGAGAGAGTGCCGAACAGGCAGGTCTCGGCGTCCTCCGCGAAGCGGCGGATCAGCTCGCCCAGCGTCTCCTCGCCCTGAAGCAGGATCGGGACCTCGAGCCGGCCGCGCAGATCCTCCGCGGCGGTCTGGGCGGCCCGCATGGAGGAGAAGAGCCCCAGCGTACGGCCGCCTGCCGCGCCCACCAGATCGGCCAGCTCGTCGAGCATGTCGCTCCGCGACGGCTCGCGGCCGGGCGGCGCCAGATGCCGGGCGACGTACAGGATCCCCTGCTTGCGGTAGTCGAAGGGGGAGCCCGCGTCGAGGCCGCGCCACTGCGGGGTCTCGTGCTGCGAGGCCTCGCCGTCGCCGCCCGGGGAGTCGTCGTCGAGCACGTGCTCGGCAGCGAGGCCGAGTGAGGCCCCGACACCGTTGAAGTCGCCGCCGAGCTTGAGCGTGGCCGAGGTGAGGACGACCGAGCGGTCGGCGAACAGCTTCTCGCGAAGCAGCCCGGCGACGGACAGCGGCGCGACACGCAGCGAGGACCCGTAGCGGTCGTGCCGCTCGTACCAGATCACGTCGAACTCGGAGGCCTCCACGACGCGTTCGGCGACGTCGTGCACGTTCTCCATCGACGCCAGGGCCTGCTTGCGCACCGCGTCCTCGTCCTGCACGGACCTGTCGCGGGTGTTGCCCAGAGCCGTGACCCCGGCGCGAGTGGCGTCACGCAGCGCCATGAGGACGTGCCCGAGATCGTCGGGGACGACTTCGAGCCGGCCGGGCAGGGCCAGCTCCATCACCCTCTCGAAGCCCTCCGCGGCCGTCTGGAGCCGGTCGGCGGTCTTCTCGTCGATGAGCTTCGCGGCGCGGCGGACCGCTCGGTTGACGCCGCCGGGCGTCAGTTCGCCGGTGGCCACGCCCGTGACCCGCGAGACCAGTTCGTGGGCCTCGTCGACGATCAGCACTTCGTGCGCCGGCAGCACCGAGGCGTCCTCGATCGCGTCGATCGCGAGCAGCGCGTGGTTCGTGACGATGACCTCCGCGAGCTTGGCCCGCTCGCGCGCGCTCTCGGCGAAGCACTCCGCCCCATAGGCGCACTTCGTGGCGCCCAGGCACTCGCGAGAAGAGACCGACACCTGGGACCAGGCGCGGTCGGAGACGCCGGGCCGCAGATCGTCCCTGTCCCCGGTCTCCGTCTCGCCGGACCAGTCGCGCAGCCGCAGCAGGTCCTTGCCGAGGGTGGACGTGGGCGCCGCCGCCTCGAAAGGATCGAAGAGGCCGTCCTCCTCTTCCTGCGGTACGCCCTCGTTCAGCCGGTGCAGGCACACGTAGTTGGAACGGCCCTTGAGCATGGCGAACGGGGCGCGGCGGCGCAGCAGCGGATGAAGCGCCTCGACCGTACGGGGCAGGTCTCGCTCCACGAGCTGCCGCTGCAGGGCGAGCGTGGCCGTGGCGATCACGACCGGCTCTCCGTGCGCCAGCGCGGGAACGAGGTAGCCCAGGGACTTGCCGGTGCCGGTTCCCGCCTGGATCAACAGATGGGTGCCGTCACCGACCGCCTCTGCGACGGCTTCGGCCATGGTCACCTGACCAGGCCGTTCCGTACCACCGACAGCGGTGACGGCAGCGTGCAGGAGCTCGGTGAGGGCGGGCTTGCTCATAGATCCGACACCCTACGCGGCGCCTCTGACACCGCGTCCGCTCCCGGTCGGCTCACGCCAGGTGGAGGGGGTTGGCGACGGTGCCGTGGACAGCGGCGTGCGGGCGCTCGGAGCTGTCGCGGTAGCCGTCCATGTGCAGACGGTTCCGGTTGAGGCAGAGCCGTTCGATGCGCGGAGTGAGCAGGTCGAAGGTCGAGAAACGGTCCTTCAGCTCGGGGAAGCGGGCGTGGTGGCGCTCGGTCTCCGCGCGCAGCAGCGACCAGAACTCCCCCTCCGGAACCTGCAGTTGCTCCTCGCACAGCGGAGCGAGATAGCGGAAGACGCCGACGAAGAGCCCGGAGTGGATGAACTGGGTGAGGAACTGCGGAGGCTCGGTCAGCAGCACCTCGCGCACCTCGTCGGGCATGTCCTCCAGCTCGGGCAGCGGATCGGCGCTCACGTTGACGTCGTCGACGAAGTCCTTGACGGCCAGCCGTACGGGCACGTCGTCCTCGTCGAAGACCACGATCGCATTCTCGCCGTGCGGCGAGAAGACCGTCCCGTAGCGGTAGAGGAAGTGCAGCAGCGGAGGCAGGAGGGCCGCGAAGAGGCGGCGCAGCCACACGCGGGGCGGCAGCCCGGAACGCTCGACGAGCTCAGCGGTGAGCGACTTCTCGCGTGCGTCGGTGTGGATCAGGGAGGCGAGGGTCCGGGCCCGCTCACCGGATTCGAGCTGCCCGGTCAGCGGCTCGCGCCAGATGCAGCCCAGCAGTTCGCGGTACTGGTACGGAACCTGCGGCAGCCTGTCGTAGAGGGGGTGCCTGACGGTCACGGAGGCGACCTCGCCGAGCAGGATCACCCGGCACTCGTCGCGCAGGAAGGCGTCGCGGTCGCGCAGCCCGTGGATCCACCGCGTGACGGCCGGCGCCGCGAGGGTCCGTTCCGTCGGAAGACCGCGCCAGACAAGGGTGTTGAGCACGGAGAGCGGCAGCTTGACCGTGTGCCGTTCGGGGCGGCTGGTGTTGAGGAAGGTCCGAACCGACTGCTGGGCCAGGCGCAGGTCCCCGTCGGTGCGCAGCGGGACGATGTCGCCCTTGGCGAGCGAGTCGGCGAAGAGCGGCACGATGGTCTCGTCCCACTGCCAGGGGTGTACGGGCAGGAACAGGTAGTCCTCGGAGGGCAGTCCGCGCGAGCGCAGTGTGTGGCGGAACTCCCGGAGGGTGTCGGGTCCGAGTTCGCGCTCGTAGAGCCGGTGCGGCTCGGCGAGCGTGGGGACGCCCCTGTAGTCGGCGAGCCCGGTGCGCACCGCGAGCCAGGGAAGGCACTGCTCGCGGCGCGCCTCGGGAGCCCAACGCGCCGCGTCCGACACGGAGAAGCCCAGGCGGCCCTTGTTCGCGACGAGCCAGGGGTGCCCCTTCTGGTGTCCTTCGAGTTCCGCGTAGCCGAGCTCGGCGAGGCGGGCGGCGGGCAGTTCCCGCTCGTTGAGCCGTACGTCTGCGAGGAGTGTGACGGACAGTTCGCGGATGAAGTGGCCGGTGGTGTCGCCGGTCAGCCCCAGAAGGGTCTCGTGGGCGCGGAGCAGGAAGGCGAACGGGTCCGTGCCGGCCGGGGTCAGTGAGGCCGGGTCGATGATCCAGTGTCCGTAGGCGCCGAGACGGGCGCGGAAGCGGATCGTGAGGTCGTCGCTGACGCGGAGGCGGTACGGGCGCGTGGCGGGGGCGCCCGGCGATGCAGCGGCTGGGGCGGCCTGTTCCGTGCCGGACCGGCCCTCGGACCCGGCACGGGACTCGGTCCCGGTCTCGGTGTCCTGCTCCGTGCGGGGCTCCTTGTCCGCCTCCGTGTCGGGCTCCGGCCGGATGATCTCCTCGTACGCCAACTCGCTGATCATCTTCACGAGTAACCGTCTGCCGGCCCTGCGCCAGCTGTCCGGGTCCATTCCCGGCGGCAGGCTCATCTCGCCGGGGCCGCGGGGATCGTCGTGGGATTCGTCGGAAGCCGGCAGGTGCACTGTGAGATTCCTTTGCTCGGGGCCAGGACAGGAAGGCCGGGGCAGGGCCGTCAGAGCACTTCGCGCAACGCCCGGTCCCGGACCATGAGCGCCGCGCGCTTCCCGGGCAGATCGACCTCCGCCGACAGCCGGAACCCGGCGCTCAGGAACGCCGCGACGGAGGCGACGTTGCGTACGTCCGGCTCGGCCAGCACCCGGCCGCAGCGCGGCCGTTGGTCGAGGACGAGGTCGGCGACGGCGCGCAGCAGCGCCGTGCCGATGCCGCGGCCGCGGTCGGGCACGCCGCCGATGAGCAGGTGCAGGCCGGTGTCGTGGGGTTTGGCGCTGCAGTACCGGGCGATCGGGTCGAGGTCCGCGCGGTAGATCTCCCAGTAGCTCATCGGGACGCCGTCCAGGAGGCCGAGGCAGGGGACGCTGCGTCCGTCGCCCTCCAGCTGGGCCCGCAGGTGCTTCCCCGTCACCTCCTGGGGGCCTGACAGCTCCCAGAAGGCCGCCACAGCAGGGTCGTTCATCCAGGCGGCGATCAGCGGCAGATCGCGGTCCATGCGGACCGGCACGAGCCTCATGGTGCCCACCGGCGTCCGCGACGACGGCCAGTCGCCGACGCGGTCGAGCAGGTCGGATTCCCGGGTCTGCCGCGAAGCCGCGGGATGCTCCGCCGGTAAGTCCCTTCCCTGACGGCCGTGTTGACCCTGGCCGTCAGGGACGCCGAGTGCTCCGTACCGCTCGTGTTCGGCCAGAAGCGCCGCCAGGTCACCGGAGAGCCCCAGGTCGAGAGTGTCGTCGCTGCCCGATACGCCGGACGGCACGGACTCCCCCTGTGCGCCGGGCTGTCCGGAGGTCTCCGGTGTGCCGGAGGCAGCGGGGTGGGGACGGTTCACGTGAGCGCAACTCCCTTCGCGGCCCTCACACCGGTCACCGGCACAGCGGGTTGGTGACGGTGACGTACACGGACTGGGTGTCGACGGGGCCGACGAGTTCGTCCATGCCGTGCAGCCGCGTGAGCAGATTCGCCTTGCAGCGCAGCGTCGGCGACTCCAGCAGCAGGGCGGGCAGCGCCGATACGGGACCGCCCTCGCCCGTGCGGGCGCGCACCCGGAGGAACTGCCGCGCGGCGGCGAGCAACACCCCCTCGTCCGCGAGCCGTTGGACGCCGAAGGCACCGATCAGCCCGAGGACGTTGTTGATGCCGAGGTAGTACGCGAAGCGCTCGTCGGCCACGTCGTCGTCGACGAAGGAGTCGCTGTCCACGCCGAGTTGCATGCCGGGCAGCCGCTGCTGGAGTGCGTCGCGCCGCGACGCGCGGAAGTAGTAGCCCTGGTTGTCGCGGTAGCGGCCGCCGCACGGCCAGCCGGCACCGTCGAGCAGCACCAGAGTGTTCTGCTGATGGGCCTCCAGGGCGATACCGGCGTGTGCGTCCAGCCACAGCACGGGCCGGACCACGGCGTCGAGGTAGCGCAGGAACCACTCGGTGGAGACGGTCCTGACGGGCCGGTCCGTCCGCGCGGCGAGGCCTTCCACGATGTCGGCCAGGCGTGAGCGCAGCGCCCCGTGCGGCACACCGGGCCGGGGCTGCTCGGCGGTCAGGCCGGCGACGCAGACCGCGTCGTCCGACGGCTCGAAGGGGTTGTGCCGGATGACGGTGTCCAGACCCTGCACGGGCAGCCCGTCGGGCCCGTCGACCCCGAGCCACGCCGGGTCGCGGACGATGTCGAAGCCCGGGTGCACCGCGCGCCACTGCGCGCCGAGGCCCGAGCGCAGCAGCCTGTGCACCTCCAGGCCGCGAAGCAGCTCCTTGCGGAGGTTCTCACGGCGGGAGTTGGTGATCGGCAGGCCCAGGGAGAGCTTGAGCATCGCAGGCCCGCCCGGCCGCGCCACCGTGCGCACGGACGACGTGGGGTGCCAGACGTCACCCGCCTCGCCCATGTCGTGCAGGAGCCCGTCGGCGAGGAGGCGGGCCACGGCGGGACGGTGCGAGAGGCTGCGGGCCTGCCAGGGGTGCAGCGGCAACGGCACTGTCCCGGCAGGGAGTCGGGACGTCAGCGCCTCGCCCGCGAGCCGGGCGGCGAGCTGCTGGGCACTGACGGCGCGGCCGCGTTCCGTCCAGGCCGAGTCGCACGCGACGACGGACTCGTCCACGGCGATCCAGTGGAGTGGGAAGGCCGCTCGCGTTTCCGGTGAGTAGGCCCGGCACTCCTCGTCGGAGAGACCCTGGCGGCTCTTGGGCGCCGGGTGCAGCGGGTGTCCCAGGACGAGCGACTGTTCGGCGTCCAGGAATGGGCCGTTTCCCGGCGGGAGTTCGGGTGCCGCACAGCGCTCGGCGAGGAACCCGGTGGCGCGGCGCACGGAATCGGCGACACGGGCGACGAGGTCGGCGGCGTCGACGGAGGCGGGAGCAGCCGCGAGGGGCGCGACGGGGGCGGGACCGCCGCTTCCGTGCAGGGCCTCGGGGCGGTCGGCGCGGCTCCGGTGAACGGCCTCGCGCGCGATGAGTGCGGCGAGGGCCACGGCGTCGAGCGGCGCGGCACCGCTACGGGCGCCGTCCAGGAGCGGCGGTCCGAAGTCGTGCCGTCCGCTGGGCGACCAGTAGCGCACCGGGACGCGGAGGACCACACCGGTGGCGTCCATGGGGAGCACGAGGGTGTCCCGGTCCTGTGCCGGCCGTGGGATGTCGTTCTCCCGTACCCAGCAGCACAGCAGGTTGTTGACGGCGGCGGCGTCCGCCGTCCGGGCCGGGTCGTCCGTCCCGGCCTCCGCAACCGCGGGCACGTCCGTACGGGCGGTACGCGCGGGGCTCTGCGCCTGCTCGGGCAGGAGCGCGGAGGGCGCCGGCGCGGGGGCGGGGGCGGAGGACGGGCCGGCAGGGGTGGAAGGGACACGTGATCCGGACGGGGCGGGTGGTACGGGTGCCGAGTGCGGTACCGGAGTACCGGTCTCCTCACGGACGAGCTCACGCGGGACTGACCGGTCCGCTCCGGTACGGGCGTTCACAGAGGTCTCCTCCGGTGTCGACTCGGCGCCGCAGAAGAGCGGGCCGCCTCCCCCGTCCGTACCAACGAAGCCGGAGCGCCCTGATCACGGGCGACGTGAAGATCTGTGACGTGAACCGGTCGGAACGTGGACCCTGCCGGTCCCGTCCCCCACCCCACGGGGCATAGTTTCCCCTGGCTCCGCCGGTGCGGCCCCGGGCCGCCCGTACGGGTGGAGGCTCCAACTCGCCGCCCCGCAGAGGGCCGTGACAATTCAAGAGGCACAAGGACATTCAGGGGGAGTTCATTCATGTCAGCCGACACAGGGCACGTGCGGCGACGGCGTACGGCGCTGGCCGTCGCGGCGGTCGTCGCCGCACTCGCCGTCACGGCCACCGCGTGCGGGCCTGAGGACGACAACGCGGGCGGCGATCCCAGCGCCTCGCAGTCCGCCGAGCAGGACCAGAAGAAGCGGGACCTGGGCCTTCCGGAGAACCTGCCCAAGGACCTGCCCAGCTCCCTCGAGGACCTGGACAAGTGGCGCAACGGCGAGTGGAAGAACTGGGACCGGGACGAATGGCTGCGCCGGGCCAAGGAGTTCATCAACCCGGTCATCGATGACCTCTGGGACCCGGACCGGATGAAGGACGCCGACGGGAACGACCGCAAGGTCGACGAGGACGAGATCGACGACGGCGGGAGCGGCGGCGACACGGACGAGGGCCACACCGACCCCACCCCCGCGCGCGTGCCCGCCAAGCAGGTCAAGCTCCCCTACACCAAGTCGAGTCCGCCGGTCGGCAAGGTGTTCATGGACACTCCACAGGGCTCGATGGTCTGTTCCGGCACCGTCGTCACCGATCCACGGCACCCCGGCAAGTCCAACCTCGTTGCGACCGCGGGCCACTGTGTGCACGCGGGCCGGAGCGGCGGCTGGTTCCGCAACGTCGTCTTCGTGCCCCGCTACAACCCGAAGGGCCTCTCGAACGCGCAGCTGGCGAAGGCGGCGCGGAAGGACGTCGCCCCTGACGGCGTCTGGTGGGCGAAGTACGCACGTACCACCGACCACTGGATCCGGAACGGGTCGAAGACGGGCGGCAAGGGTGCGCCCCAGGACTTCGCCGTGATGAAGGTTCGCCCCGAGGACCGGAGGTCCGGTCCCTCGCTGGAGGAGACCGTGGGCAAGGCGGCGAAGGTCAACTTCAACACGCCCCGGGTGAAGGCGATCCCCGGCCTGACCGCCCACGGCTACCCGGCCGCGCCGCCGTTCGACGGGACGAAGATGCTCACCTGCGCGGGCAAGCCGGCGCGTCTGACGCTCGACACCCGTCAGCCCACGATGTACCGCCTCGGCTGCACCATGACCGGCGGTTCGTCCGGAGGCGGATGGCTCAGCCCGAGCGGCAAGGAACTGTTCTCGGTCACGTCCGTCGGCCCCGTCGAGGGCGGCTGGCTCGCCGGACCGCGCATCGGCAGGGAAGCCAAGGGCGTCTTCGACAGCCTCTCCGCCAAGTAACCGCGAACGTCGGGTGTTCAGGGCGGGCGCATCCCGCTTGCCCTGAACACCCCGCTCTCGGCTGCCTCTTCCGGCGGCTCCACGGCGCGGCGCTCTGCGCGGCCCAGGCGCTCGCCAGGGGCGCCGCTCACCGGGGCCGTTCCGACTCGGGCTCCCGTTCCACACCCAGGGGGATCGTTCACATGTCACCGATACGCAGGCACGGGCGCCGGGTTGGGACCTCGGCAGCCGCCGCGGTGCTGGCGGTGCTCGCGCTCGCCGCCACCGCCTGCCAGGCCGGCAGCGGCGCGGAAGCGCAGGCCTCCGCGGAGCCGTCGCCGAGCCAGGGTCTGGGACTTCCGGAGAACCTGCCGAAGGACCTTCCCTCGTCCCTGAAGGACCTGGAGAAGTGGCGCGACGGCGCGTGGAAGGACTGGGACCGCGACCAATGGATCCGTGAGGGCCGCGACTTCGTGAATCCCTACATCAAGGACCACTGGAAGCGGGACCGCATGGACGAGGCGGAGGACAACGGCAAACGCGTCCCCGAGGACGTTGAGTCCGCCTCCGGGGCGAGCGCCAGCGGCCCCGAGCCGCGGCCCGTGAAGGCGCGCGGGGTCGACACCCCGTACACCCGGAACGCGGCACCCGCAGGCAAGATCTTCATGGACACCCCGAAGGGGCCGATGGTCTGCTCCGGCACGGTGGTCAAGGACCCCCGGAATCCCGGGCGTTCGAACCTGGTAGCGACCGCGGGCCACTGTGTGCACTCGGGCAGGAACGGCGGATGGCTGCGCAACATCATGTTCGTGCCCGCCTACAACAACCGCGGCCTCCCGCCGTCGCAGGTGCGGGGCGCGCAGCCCCAGGACGTCGCCCCGTACGGCCAGTGGTGGGCCGAGTGGGCTCAGACCAGCGACTACTGGATCAAGCAGGGTTCCGCGTCGGGCGGCGGCGGCTCGCAGCAGGACTTCGCTGTGCTGCACGTGAAGCCGGTACAGCCCGCCGGCAAGTCCCTGGAGGAGACCGTCGGCGCCGCGGTGCGGATCAACTTCCGCGCGCCGGGCGCGGAACGGTTCTCCGGGCTCAGCTCGTACGGCTACCCGGCGGCACCGCCGTTCGACGGCGCGAAGATGTACAGCTGCACCGACAAGCCGGGCAAGCTCACAATCGACCCGTCGCAGCCCGCCCTCTACCGCATCGGCTGCACCATGACCGGCGGCTCCTCCGGCGGCGGCTGGTTCATGAAGGGCAGGAACGGCAAGGCCGAGCTGGTGTCGGTCAACTCGATCGGCCCGCAGCCCGCCACATGGCTGGCAGGGCCGCGCCTCGGGCCGACCGCCAAGGGCGTCTTCGACGCCGTCAGCAAGAAGTACGCCGGGAAGAACTGAGCTCCCGGAAGAGACGCGACACCGCAACGGCCGCGGCCCGCCCCCGGGTGCTCCGGTGGCGGGACCACGGCCGTGCTGTCGTTGCCGCTCGTGGACGACTCCGACAGCTTCGGGGCGCGCCGCTACAGCCTCTGCGGGCCTGCGGCCTGCGGCTCGAACTTGCGCAGTTCTGCGGCGAGTTCGGCGTGCACACGCGCCTTGAGCAGAGTGCCGTCCTCGGTGTGCGTCTCGGAGAGCACTTCACCCTCGCTGTGCACACGCGAGACCAACTTGCCCTCGGTGTACGGAACCAGTGCCTCAAGCTCGACGGAGGGGCGCGGTAGCTCCTCGTCGATGAGGGCACGCAGCTCCTCGATGCCCTGCCCGGTGCGGGCGGATGCCGCGATTGCCCGGCTCTCCGCACGCAACAGCCGCTCCAGGACGAGCGGTTCGGCCGCGTCGGCCTTGTTGACGACCACGATCTCGGGCACGTGAGAGGCTCCCACGTCCCTGATCACACCGCGGACCGACGCCAGTTGCTCCTCGGGAGCGGGGTGTGCGCCGTCGACCACGTGCACGATGAGGTCGGCGTCGGCCACCTCCTCCATCGTGGAGCGGAAGGCGTCCACCAGGTGATGCGGCAGATGCCGGACGAAACCGACGGTGTCGGTCAGCGTGTGCACCCTGCCACTGGGCGTCTCGGCCTTGCGCACTGTCGGGTCCAGCGTCGCGAACAGGGAATTCTCCACGAGGACGCCGGCGCCCGTGAGCCGGTTGAGCAGCGAGGACTTGCCCGCGTTGGTGTAGCCCGCGATGGCGACCGACGGCACCTTGTTGCGGCGCCGCTCCTGCCGCTTGATCTCACGGCCGGTCTTCATGTCCGCGATCTCACGGCGCATCTTGGCCATCTTCTCGCGGATGCGCCGCCGGTCCGTCTCGATCTTGGTCTCACCCGGACCACGGGTGGCCATGCCGCCTCCGGCCGAGCCGGAGCCGCCACCGCCCATCTGCCGCGACAGCGACTGACCCCAGCCGCGCAGCCTCGGCAGCATGTACTGCATCTGCGCCAGTGACACCTGCGCCTTGCCCTCACGCGACTTGGCGTGCTGCGCGAAGATGTCCAGGATCAGGGCCGTACGGTCGACGACCTTGACCTTCACGACGTCCTCGAGATGGATCAGCTGGCCGGGGCTCAGCTCACCGTCGCAGACGACGGTGTCGGCGCCGGTCTCCAGGACGATGTCCCGGAGTTCCTCCGCCTTGCCCGACCCGATGTACGTGGCCGGGTCCGGCTTGTCGCGGCGCTGGATGACCCCGTTCAGGACGAGCGCTCCCGCCGTCTCGGCGAGGGCTGCTAGCTCCGCGAGGGAATTCTCCGCGTCCTGTGCGCTGCCGGAGGTCCAGACGCCCACGAGCACGACCCGCTCGAGGCGCAGCTGCCTGTACTCGACCTCGGTGACGTCCTCCAGCTCGGTGGAGAGACCCGCCACGCGGCGCAGTGCGGCCCGCTCGCTGCGGTCGTACTGGTCGCCGTCACGCTCGCCGTCGATCCCGTCACTCCAAGCAACGTCCTCTTCCATCAGGGCGTCAGCTCGGCGGTCGGACTCGGCGACACGCTGGCCATTGTGTGGAAGAGAAGAGGAGTAGGTCATTTGGTCCTTACGTCGAAGTCAGAGATGCGGGACGGAGAGATGCGTGAGCGTCCCAATATGTCAACGCCCGTCCGGCGGTATTGATTCCCGCCTTCGGCCCCGCGAAGCGCGTCCTGCGCCGGATGAAATGGTGGCACGGGCGGTCAGCACAGTCATCCGGATTTGCACCGCACGGCGCCCGGGCCCCCTTGGGCGGCGGGCCGCCGGTCAGGAGCTGCGCCAGTCCGGATGGCCCGGCATCGGCGGGGTCTTCGCCCCGTAGAGCCAGTCCTTGAGGAATTCGCTCAGGTCCTTCTTGGCGACGGCATTGACGAACCGGACGAAGTCCGCGGTGGAGGCGTTGCCGTCGCGGTTCTGAGTGATCCATTCACGCTGCAGCCTCATGAAGTCCTCGTTGCCGATCTTCTCGCGGAGTGCGTAGAGCGTCACGGCCGCGCCGTCGTAGGCGCTCTTGCGGAAGATCTCGATCTTGTTGCCCGGTTTGGGCGCGTGCAGCCTGGCCGGAGGACCGTAGTTCTTGCGCCAGGTGTCGGACTTCTTGTACGCCTCCCGCACCCGCGAGGTCAGCGCCGCCCCGCCGTGACCAGCACCGTAGAGCCACTCGTACCAGGTGGCGTGGCCCTCGTTCAGCCACAGATCGTCCCAGCTCCTGGGTGACACGCTGTTGCCGAACCACTGGTGCGCGAGTTCGTGGACCATGACCTCCTCCTTGTACCAGGAGGGCACGACGGGGGCGGCGAGGAACTGCTTCTCGAACAGCGAGAGCGTCTGGGTCTCCATGGCGAATCCGAGGTCGGCGTCGGCGACCAGCACCCCGTACGTCTCGAACGGGTAGGGACCCAGGCGCCGCTCCAGCCATTTCAGGTGACCAGGGGTCTTCTTCAGGTAGGGCAGCAGTTTCTCCCGGTCCCGCAGCGGCACCACGTCCCGCAGCGGCAGTCCGTGAGGACCCTTCGCTTGGCGCACGTACGAGCGGCCCACGGAGACCTGGGCGAGCTCGGTCGCCATGGGATGCGCGACCCGATAGGTCCACCGGGTGTTCTCCCCGCGGCGCACCTTGCTATGGAGCCGGCCCCCGGCGACCACGGTCAGCGAGCTCGGGGCCGTGACGTGGAAGGTGAAGCGGGCCTTGTCCGAGGGGTGATCGTTGCCGGGGAACACGCGGTGTGCGGCGTCGGCCTGGTTCGCCATGACCAGGCCGTCCTTGGTGCGAACCCAGCCGCTGGTTGCCGCCTCCCGCGTCGGGCTGGTGTGCCGGACGACGACACGCATGCGCTGGCCCTTGCGCAGCTTCTTGGAGGGGGTCACGACCAGGTCCTCGCCGGCCCGGGCGTACCGAGCGGTGCGTCCGCCCACGCTGAGGGAGGTCACCTTGCCGGAGCCGAAGTCGAGGTTGAAACGGGCTAGTCCGTTCCGTGCGGTGACGTGGGCGTCGATGACCGTACGGGCGTCGAGCGGTTCGGTGTTGTCGCGTCCCCAGCGGAAGGAGATGTCGTACGCGCGCACGTCGTAGCCGGGGTTGCCCAGGTGGGGGAAGAGCCGGTCACCCACGCCGAGCGGCTTCGGGGACGGCAGTCCGGCACCGACGAGCGCCAGGACGGCGCAGGCGACTGCCGCGGAGGTACGGGCACGGGAGCGGATGACGGGGTGGGTGCGGGGGGTCCGGGCGGGCCTGTTCACTGCGCGGGACGAGTCGACCATGCGCCAGTGCTATCAGCAGATTGATCGGCTTCCGGGTCGGCGCAGCAGCGCCCTGCCCCGCCCCACCCGAAAGAACTCCGGGGACCGCGAAGTGCCGGGACGGCCGGTCAGCGGGCCGGCAGCGGGCGGGCGGCCCGCGTGACGTCGTAGACGCCGGCGACGCCGCGCATGGCACGCATCAGGGCGGGCAGCCCGGCGGCATCCGGGAGTTGCAGCGTGTACGTGTGCAGCACGCGCTGCTCACGGGGCGGCTCGACCTCGGCGGAGACCACGGTGGCGCCCTGCGCCGCGATGATCTCGGTCAGGTCGGCCAGCAGGTGTGTGCGCCCCAGGGCCTCGGCGCGCAGCGTCACGCGACAACCGGAAGCGCCCTGCTCCCAGCGCACGGGCACGGGTCTGCGCCCGGTGGCGGTCATGCGGGCCACGGAGTGGCAGGTGTCGCGGTGAACGGTGACGGTGCCGCCGCGCACGGCGAATCCCGTGACGTTGTCGGGCGGCACCGGCGTACAGCAGCCCGCCAGCCGTACGACGGCGTGCGGCTCCTCCACCACGACGGAAGCGGCGGCCTCGGCGACCGGGGCTCCCTCGCCCCACTCCCTGCGCCGGGCGGTCCGCACGCCCCCACTCCCGTCGGCGTGCCCCTCCTCCGCGGCGCCACGGGCGGACGTCGAAGGACCGGTGCCCGCGAGGCGCCCGGCGTAGGCGTCCTCACCGCCGCCCGCCGCAGCCGTCGGCGCCAACTCCGGTTCCGGTGCGGGCGGATGGGCGGCGAGCCAGTGTCGGATGGCGATGCGCGCGGCCGGTGTACGGGCGTGCTCCAGCCACTCCGGCGAGGGGCCGGAGGGCACCGAAGCCGCCGCGGGCTCCATGAAGAGCTGCACGGCGTCGCCGTCCCGCAGGACGGTGCTCAGCGCGGTCAGCCGCCCGTTGACGCGGGCACCGATGCAGCTGTGCGCCGCCTCGCCGAACCGTGCGTAGGCGGCGTCGACGCACGTCGCACCGGCGGGCAGCGGGAGCGCGCCGCCGGCGGCGGCGGGCGCCACTCCGGGTGAGGCGCAGTAGACGGTGATCTCCCCGTCCTGCGCCAGCTCGTCGTGCAGTTCCGCCCAGAAGGTCTCCGTGTCGGTGGCGTGGCTCTGCCACTCCAGGAGCCGGGAGAGCCAGCCGGGACCTCCGGGCTCGCCGCCGCTCTCGCCCTCTCCGCTCTGCGAAGCCCGGTGGGGGTCGCCCAGAGCGATCACGCCGGCCTCGGCGACGCGGTGCATCTGCCGCGTACGTACGAGGACTTCGGCCACGCGGCCCTCCTCGTCGGCGAACGCGGTGTGCAGCGAGCGGTACAGGTTGAACTTGGGGGCGGCGATGAAGTCCTTGAACTCGGCGACGAGCGGCGTGAAGCATGTGTGCAGTTCCCCGAGGACCGCGTAGCAGTCGGCGTCCTCCTCGACCAGGACCAGCAGTCTGCCGAAGTCGCACGGTCCCAACTCGCCGCGTTTGAGGCGCAGTCGGTGCACGGAGACCGTGTGGCGTGGCCGGATCAGCACCTGTGCGGCGATGCCGGCCTCGCGCAGCAGCCGCCGTACGGACGTGGCCACGCCGGTGAGCGGATCCGGCTCCCGCGCGTGCTCGGCGATCAACTCCCGGGCTAATGCGTGCTCTTCGGGGTGCAGGATGGCGAAGGTGAGATCTTCCAGCTCGCTCTTGAGCGCCTGCACACCGAGGCGTTCGGCGAGAGGGATCAGCACGTCGCGGGTGACCTTGGCGATGCGTACCTGCTTCTCGGGCCGCATGACGCCGAGCGTGCGCATGTTGTGCAGGCGGTCGGCCAGCTTGATCGACATCACCCGGACGTCGTTGCCCGTGGCCACGAGCATCTTGCGGAAGGTCTCGGGCTCCGCCGCCGCGCCGTGGTCGACCTTCTCCAGCTTGGTGACGCCGTCGACGAGGTAGCCGACCTCCTCGCCGAACTCCTTGCACACCTGCTCCAGCGTCACGTCCGTGTCCTCGACGGTGTCGTGCAGCAAGGAGGCGGTCAACGTGGTTGTCTCGGCGCCGAGTTGGGCCAGAAGCAGCGTCACCGCCAGCGGGTGAGTGATGTACGGGTCGCCGCTCTTGCGCATCTGCCCGCGGTGCGAGGACTCGGCGAGGACGTACGCACGCCGCAGCGCCCCGAGATCCGCACCGGGATGGTGGGCGCGGTGGACCTTGGCCACGTGCTCCATGGCGTCGGGAAGGCCGTCGCGGCGCGGTGCCTGTCCCAGCAGAGCCGCGCGGCTGAGCCTTCGCAGACTCCTCATGGCACCTCCTGCTGTTCGCGTCGAAGCAACGCCCCGGTCAGGCCCGGGCCTGTGATGGTACCGACCCCAGCACACCCTGATGTCCGGGTCCCGCCCAGCGTGAAACGGATCACCCGTCCGAGGGACGTTTGGACTCTGGCCAGTTGAGGGTGCGGTTTCTGAATGCCCTTCAGCGGTGCACCGGGACGGACGTACGCGCCCGGCTACGCGATCAGGCGTAGAGCCACTCGGGGTCGAGGGTGCCCTCGGCGACGATCACCGCGGGGCCCGTCATCTCGATCCCGCCGTCGGTCCGTTCGGTGATCACGAGCGTGCCGCCGGGCACGTCGACCGTGTACGTCGCGTCCTCGCCGTCGGCCGCGGGGTCCAGTCCGTCGCGCCGCGCCGCCGCCACCATCACCGCGCACGCACCCGTGCCGCACGACCGCGTCTCGCCCGAACCGCGCTCGTGCACGCGCATCGCGACGTGCCGCGTCCCGCGGTCCACGACGAACTCGACGTTCGTGCCGGCGGGGTAGGCCGACGCGGGCTCCACGTCCGGAGCGTCCAACAGCCTGCCGGCGTCCGCGAGATCGCCGACGAAGGCGACCGCGTGCGGATTGCCCATGCTCACGTGCAGGGCGGGCCAGCCGAGGCCGCCCACCCGCACCGTCACGCCGCCTCCCGGCAGCACTGCCGGGCCCATGGAGACGGTGACGCCCGAACCGTCCTCGGCGAGGTGCGTGCGCTTCACGCCCGCGCGGGTCGCGACGGCCACGTCCCCCGGCTTGACCAGCCCGGCGCGCTCCAGATGGCGCACGAAGACGCGCACCCCGTTGCCGCACATCTCCGCGACCGAGCCGTCGGCGTTGCGGTAGTCCATGAACCACTCCGCGTCGCCTGCCATGTCCCGGGCCTCCGGGTGGGCCGCGGAGCGCACGACGCGCAGCAGCCCGTCGCCGCCGATCCCGGCCCGCCGGTCGCACAGCCGCGCGACCGTCCCCGGCGACAGCTCGAGGAGCCCGTCCGGGTCGGGGAGGATCACGAAGTCGTTCTCGGTGCCGTGCCCCTTGAGGAACGGCACGGGCTGTGCGCTGCTCATGCTGACGATCGTACGGGAGCGGGGCGTACCCGGCCGGGGCACGGTCAGGTCAGCGCAGCCTGGCCACGCGCCAGATCGCGAGCACCACCACGGTGCCGACGACGACCGCGTACAGGGCGACGATCCGCCAGTCCGGGCGCTCACCCGATCCCGGAGCGGGCAGCCCGGGCCAGGACAGTCCGACGCGGCGGGCGGCCATCACGGCCCAGCCGGCAGCGCAGCCGCAGATCAGCAGTCCCAGCATCGAGACGACGGCGCCCGTGCCGCCGCCGGGTTCGAAGGCGAGCGGGAAGGCGAACATCAGCGAGCCCAGAGCGCTCAGCACCACGATGGGGGCGAGCTGCCACAGCCGGAGCTTGCGCGGGGGCCGCAGTTCCTGCGCCTCCACGTCGGGGTCCCGGGCTTCGGGCGGTGCGTCGGAGCCGTCCAGGTCGGCGGCGCCGTCCGGCTCGTCGTCGATGTCCAGGTCGTCCGCGGAGCCCGCGTCGGCGGCGGGATCCAGATCGTCGCTCACGCCCCCTGCCCCAAGCGGGCGGTCGGCGGCGGAGTCCCCGTTGCCGAGGGGCACGCCTCGAGTGCGGCCCTCGAGACCCGAGAGATCGTCGATACGTCCCACGGACCCGGCGCGCTCAACCTCGTCGACAGCGGTCTCCTCATTGTCACGAGGGCCGGCCTCCATCGCCACCCGCCCTCCCAACTACAACTGCAGGCTCCGAACGATGGTCGATGATGGCACGCCGGAATGACTACGGCAGACGCCCAGGACGTCCCGATGCCATCACGTGATCAGGCTGTGACCGGCCGTTCTACAACTCATCGCGATTGTGGCGATCACCAGCACAGCAGTGTCTCGGTGCGGTCGCCGATGGGTGTCATTGGTCACTGCTGCCCACCCCACCGCGGCCCCCGGACGGCCCGGTTCCCACGGCGCATCCCCGCCCTGCCCAGCGGATCTCTTCGTCGACGGATTCAGGGGCGGCGGCCGGCAAGGACGCAGAAGTCGTTCCCCTCCGGGTCGAACGGGACAGAACCAGCTCTCATCGCCGTTCCGGCCCGACCTCGGCGTGCCGGCAGGCACCGGAGGGGAGTCAATTGTGAGGATTCCGTCGCCTTCGTCCTCCACCTAGTGGTCAAGGACCGAGCGCCAGAACCGGGCGGGGCCGTCGGGATCGGCGCTGTCGACGGCAAGCTCGGTGACCCTGCTGGTCATACCGGGACTCCCGCCCATGCAGCGAGTCCGCCGGAGACCGCAGGCTCATCGCGGTGTTCGACAGCCAGCTGGGCCGCGCGTAGTGTGCGTTCGTGAAGTCCCCTGCCCGGGGCAGGGACTTGCCTGCTGTCATCTCGGCTGCCAATCCGGAGCTTCCCGCGGCGGCACACCGGTCGGAGTCAGACGCATCGTTGCGTCGTCCATCTGATTGACCTTCACGGGTCGCATCTTCGCGGCGATCCCGTGCCCGACGAAGAGGTAAACAAGGGCAGGCAGAACGTAGTTGAGAAGGATGATTACGTATTCGTTCCCCACCGTGAAAATGTTCTGGGACCATCCGGCGATCCAGTACGCCATGTCTGCCATGTACCGGACGAACAAGTTTCCTTCGTCGGCACCGAGCAGGTAGAGAACGATCCACAGGCCCACGAATGCGGCTGCGATGTCGGCGATCGTGTGGACCACGAAGGGAGGCCATATTGATGGCGACTCATCGCGAGGTCCGCTCTGTCGACGACTCTTGCGGGCGGGTTCGTAAGCGTGACTCATGACGGTCCAATCTCTGTGGTGCGCGTGTCTCAGGAGCACCGGAGGGCAGCCCGGCGTGGCCTCCGTCACTCTTCGGAGGCCCGCCGTGACATGGTGCGGACGACTGGCTCCTTCGTGCGTTCCTCCCTGCGCACCTTTGCGTTGAACGACCTGGGCACGCAATTCGCCTGCCGGCACGGCCGGGGTGAAGTCCACCAGACCGCGGGCTCCGGCTCTTGGGCAGGGCCGGTGTTACAGGCCGTGAAGAACCGTACGACTGTCGGGAGCGGCACCGGCACGGTGCCGCCGCAGGTCCATCAGTCACCCGTGTACCCGCTCGCCGCGGCGGAAGTGCGCCCCTTCGACTCCCGCCGCAGATCGATCCCCCACAGAGGATCGAGCGCCGGCCAGGGCAGCGAACGACGCCGCATTCTTCAACGCGTCATTTCCGAGCGGAACTTGATGTCGCGGCGCTCATCCCCGACGCATTTTCGCGGCGATTCCGTGGCCGATGAAGAGGTAAACAAGAGCGGGGAGGCCGTAGTTGAGTGCGAAGCGCACCTGCTCGTTCTCCATGGTGAAGATGTCCTGCGACCAGCCTGCCAGCCAGTTGGCCATGCCCTCGACGAACTGGACGAATACATTGGCCTGGTTGGCTCCGAGAAGGTGGAGCAGGATCCACAGACCGAGAAACGCGGCCGCGATGTCGGCGATCGTGTGGATGATCAGCGCTGTTCGCTTCGACGCCGGTTCACCACGGGTGTCGGTGTGTGCATGACCCGTGGTCATCGGCTCGGGGGTGTGACTCATGACGCTCCAGTCTCCGGGGGCGAATTCCTGGCGGAGCAGGGTTGTGGCACGGCGAATGCGGTGAGTTGACCTGTGTGCTTCATCAGGCTTTCACCGCCTCCTCCTGCGCCTGATCCCGCGCGGGCTCTGCCCTGTCCCACGCACTCTGCGAAGAACGCCCTGACCGCGTTGCGTGGTTGCATGCCCCCAGAGGTAGTTACGAGAGTTCCACACCCGTTTCACAGGGAATGGTGTGATGGATTTCTCCTCTTGTGGGCCGGAAGGGAACGCGGCGGGGGTCGTTTCGTCCGTGCGAAGTCGAGGGTCTCCGGGCCTCCTGCCCTGTGCCGCGGCGCGGATGGCCGGACGCGACCCCTGTGGGCGGCCCTCGGCGCTCACGCCCGGAGAAGCTGCTGCACCTGTCCCGGAACACCCAGCTCGGTGAAGATCGCTCGGGAGGGACTCGCCGAACCGCTCTCTGGCGCGCGGCCCCGGGACTCAGCTGATCCAGCCCACCCCACGCAAGGCCCGGGCCGGGCCGAAGGGTGACGGAAACGGCTCCCCGGCCCCTCGAGGCTGCTCAGTCCCATGATTCCCCCGTGGTCCTGCCGGCTCCAGGACCGTCCCCGGCGAGGCGGGCCGGCATGAGCCTCTGGGCGCAACAGGCTCAGTCGTGCCAGCACCAGTGTGATCAACCTCCCTCCCGATCAGGGAAGTTGGACGGGCAACCCTTTCGTGGGCGAAGTCCGCTGATGAGCGCGACCCTCGGCGGCCTCGCTCCTCAAGGCCGGTTCGGGGTGTCATTCGGGCGCCGCGGCATGGCTGCAAGCCGTCAGCGTCTTCCGGGACCTCGGCGTATCGCGCTCCCGCCAGGTGGCGAAAGTTCGCTGTCGGTCAATCTTGTGGCTCGCCTCGCACCGCTCGGCAGGCGCCGGAAATCGGCGCCATACCGATGCCGTATGCGCTGTGTATAGGCTTTTGTGGGCATCGGTGGATGCGTCAACTGCATGAAAGGGGCGAGGGCGGCCGTGTCTGGTGAGGCACCGGATGAGTCTGTGGAGCTTGAACAGCTGCGGAACGCGATGGAGACCCGCCCGGTCATCGATCAGGCGAAGGGCGTCCTCATGGCTGCGTACAGCCTCCCCCCGGAGGACGCGTGGAAGATCTTGGTGACCGTCTCGCAGCACTCCAACACCAAGCTCAACGCGGTTGCGGATGAGATCGTGGCGAGCACGCAGGAAGGCGTCGTGGACGGACGTCTGCGCACCATGATCGAAGCGGCGCTGAAGCAGTTGAGGTCCGGCTGAGCCTCACGTCCACCAGCCGGGGCGTGTGAGACGGCTGACAGGCCAGGGCGGCACCCGTCGCCCCGACCGGAACCAGCCCTGCACCAAGTCGTGTTGGCCGAAGAGCCGCGTTGGCCGAAGGGGCATGGCTCTGCAGCCGGCGTTGTTTCCACCGCTCAGCTGCAAGCCACCCCGGACGTACTCAGTGCCTGCCGTGAGCGCTGTCCGAAATGCCACCGAAAAGGCGGGCGACGAGGCGGAAGGGGAGCGTGACGATGGTGGCGATGGCGCCGCCGATCGTGCGCAGAACATCGGCAATGGCCTTGAACATGTCTGGTCCTCCGTTTACTTGGTCCGAAGATACGAAGCCGCGCGACCCGTGCCGTGCGGCCGGTGCATGAGTTGCCCGCTGCGGTGGGGCGAAACGTCACCCGCGCTTGTCGCGCGCCCTGCCGGATCTTCGGGACCGGGAATTCGAGGGAGCCGCTGCGGCGGCGCCGCATCCCCGCGGCTCTGGGCCCACAGGGTTCACAGGTGGCGACGGTCTCCTTCTTCCCGTCCTCCACCTACGTCTCCGCCGTCAGCACCGCACAGCAGGTGAACCAGCTCGGGGAGATCATCGCGCTCGTCCTCAGCCGAGTTCCAAGATGCACAGCGTGTCGGACGCGAAAGGACTGCCACTGGTCGTCGGGATCAGCGCCGCCAACGTCCGCAGCCCTGTGCTGCTACAAGCGATACATCCGTCTCACCTCATAGGACACCGTCTTCGCCCTCGCCTCGGCCCTGGTCCGGATCGTCGTTGAGTACGCGCGGCGGATGGCCGCGATCGAGCACGATCGCTCTGCCGACCGCGGAGTCGTCCGTGATGAGCGTCACGACGTGGTCGCACAGTTCCCTCAGCGGTACGAGCGGCGGCTGCGCCGCCCGCTCTTGCTCGCTCATGGCAGCCAACTCCCGCCGCGCACGGTCCGTTTCGATCCAGTCGGGTACGACGCAGTTGACGCGCACGGAGTGTGTGCGCCGCAGGTGTACGAGCGAGGTGCTGGCCCGAATCAAGCCTGCCTTGGCTGCGGCGTACTCCACGGACCGGTGGTGACCGGTGCCCAGCCCTGCCGTGGAGCCGATGTTGACGACGGCTCCGCTGCCGCGCTTGCTCATAGTGCCTAGGACCAACTGGGTGGCGAGCAGGGGCATGCGCAGGTTCAGGTCGAGGAGGGCGCCCCACTGCGCCGGCGTCGCGTCGGGGAAGTGCGGCGGAATGTGGCCGCCGCCGCCCGCATTGTTGACCAGAATGTCTACGCCGCCGAATGTCTCAACGGCGAATTCCACTGCGGCCTCGACCTCGGCGGCATCGGTCAGATCGGCCTGGCGGAACACCCCTTTCCCGCCCTGGTCACGGATGCGGCGCAGTGTCTTCTCGCCCTCCCGCGCCGCGATGTCGACCAGTGCCACGGCCGCGCCCTCGTCGGCCAGGCGTTCGGCGATGGCCTGGCCGCTGCCCACGGCAGCGCCCGTCACGATGGCGACCTTGTCCTCGATCCGCATCCGCGACCTCCACCGGCGGGTCCGTATGTGTCCTGCGCCCGGATGGTCCCACGCTGTGGATGCGCTGCGCCGTCTTGCGTCGGTCCCTCGGATGTCGACGCTTCGAGACATCGCACAGGCCGTTCCTGAGAGAACGACCCCACCGGCTGCGTTCCGAACCGGTTGGGGTCTTCGCCACTGCCAGGCCCGGGCCAGGCAACGACGCCCTTCTTGGGTAGCCCGCACAGCGCAGTTCACACTCCCTTCGCAATCATCGCCCTGGGACCAGTAGTTCACGGTTCCGGGAGAGTTGGGACAGGAGCTCGCCCACCCCGTCGTGCAAGGGCCTGGCGGCGTGACCGTGGCCCGGCTGACTGAGAAGGAGGCGTCTGCCGGATCCGTCAGAAGGGCATCCGCCGACGCGCTCGGCGGCCTGCACGTCCGCTCTTGCCGACGGCGCGGGAGCTGCTGCGGAAGGGTGTCGGCTGAGCAGCCGTCCGGCCTCCCCCGGTGCCTTGCCGGCCATCTGTGAACCGGCCCCGAGCGAACGCTGCGCTCCGCGCTGGGGACGGTGGGAGAAGCGGCGGCAGCAGAAAGGCGAGCACTGCCAGGACCACGCACACGACCGCGACGATTCCGATGACCACAGGCACCCCCGAATCGCTTCGTGCCAAGTGGCTGCCCACCCCGACACAGCCGCATGCCAGACCATGACAAACCATCTGACACGGCCCACGACGGTCTTGACCGACCTGGGGTTACCAATGGTTCACCGCGATGGGTACAGTCCGCCCGGCGAACACCTCGATTCGGGGCCGTGCCCGCGACCCACCCGTTCCTGACCGGCAGGTGACCCATGACAACCGCCCAAGGCTCGCCCCAGCCCCCGTCCCAGCGCGGCCCGCAGTCCGCGGAAGCCGTTCCGGCAACCGGTGAGGAGAAGCAGCGACGCATACGGCGCCGCCTGGAACGCCTCATCGGCATCGCCGCCACCGAGGGGAATTCCCTTGCCCCGCTGCGCAACGGGGACGAGATATTCACCGCGATGCTGGCCCGGATACGGGCGGCGGAGCACACGGTCGACATGATGACGTTCGTGTACTGGCGCGGCGACATCGCACGGCAATTCGCCGAAGCGCTCGCCGATCGGGCCCGTAACGGCGTGCGGGTCCGGCTGCTGCTCGACGGCTTCGGCAGCAGGCCGATCGAGGAACATCTGCTGGATATGATGCGCCGGGCCGGTGCCCATGTGGCGTGGTTCCGCAAGCCGTTGTGGTCCTCACCGTTCAAGCAGAATCACCGCTGCCATCGCAAGGTTCTCGTCGTGGACGAACAGGTCGCCTTCACCGGCGGCGTCGGCATCGCCGAGGAGTGGTGCGGCAACGCCCGCAACGAGAACGAGTGGCGGGACACCCACGTCGAGGTACGCGGACCGGCGGTGGACGGAATCGCCGCCGCCTTCGCACAGAACTGGGCCGAGTGTCACGACGAACTCTTCGACGAACGCGACCGCTTCATCTCGCTACAGCCCCAGGGCGACGCCGTGATCCAGGTGGTCCGCGGCTCGGCCAGCTTCGGCTGGCAGGACATGCAGACCCTCCTGCGCGTGGTTCTGGAGTCGGCGCAGGAGCGCGTCCGCATCACGACCGCCTACTTCGCCCCCGACCCGTACTTCGTCGACATGCTGTGCAGCGTCGCACGCCGGGGCGTGGAGGTGGAGATCCTGCTTCCCGGCCCTCACGCGGACAAGCGGGTCTGCCAACTGGCGGGCCAGCAGCACTACCAGGAGCTCCTCGCCTGCGGGGTGCGGATCTGGCAGTACCAGCCGACGATGATGCACGCCAAGGTCATCACGGTCGACCAGGTCACCTCGCTCATGGGCTCCACCAACTTCAACCGCCGCTCCCTCGACCACGACGAGGAGGTCATGCTGGCCGTGCTCGACGAGACCTTCACCGCCCGGATGGACGAGCACTTCGAGGAGGACCTCACTGTCAGCGAGCGCATGCAACCGGGACGTTGGAAGAGGCGCCCGGCCGCGCAGCGATTCAAGGAGGCCGCGGTCTCGCCCATCCGCCGCTTCATGTGAACTCGTCGCGCACCTGCGCCGGTTCACCCGCCGGGCTGCCACGCTCGCGACGAGCCGGCTGTCCAACCGTCCGGATGCGGGGCTTCTTGCCGGACTGCAATGAACCGGCGCCCGAGCGAGCCGCGCGAACGCATCCTGGCCTGCGCGTATGAGCCGTTCTCCCGGCGCGGCGTGCGCGATGTGGGAATGGACGAGGTGTTCGGAGACTGGTTCAACAGCGACGAAATGGCCCGCGAACTCCTGGCCGTCGCCCCTGTTTGACCACGAGCACCGCCGGCTCGGGCAGCCGCTCCCTGAGCGCCTCGGGGCCGCCGGTCACGCCCCACGCCGCGGCGGCCTCGTCACTGCTGACCTCACATCTGACGCCTGGCCGAGCTGCGCTGAACAGCCCCTGGCGGCTGCGTGCGTTCGGGGCCCCCTCCCCCAACTCATCGTCGCAGCGGCCTCGTTGGAGGTCCGCGGCGCTCCCGGTCGGCCCGGCGCCGATCAGGCCGTGACCGCCTCATCCAGCAAGGCCAGTGCCTTCCCCGTGAGTTCCGGCCGGTCTTCCGCGGCGCCGCTGAGCCAGTGCACGCGCGGGTCCCGGCGGAACCACGAGTCCTGGCGGCGCGCGAAGCGCTTCGTGGCACGCACCGTTTCCTCACGTGCCTCCTGTTCGGTGCACTCACCGGCGAGCATCGCGAGGATCTGCTGATAACCCAGCGCACGCGAGGCCGTACGGCCGGTTCGCAGCCCGGCGGCCTCCAGCTCGCGCACCTCCTCGACAAGGCCCGCCTCCCACATCCGCCCGACGCGGGCCGCGATCCGGTCGTCGAGCTCCGGTCGGGCGACGTCGACCCCGACCTGGACCGTCTCGTAGACCGCCTCGTGGCCTGGAAGGTTCGCGGTGAAGGGGCGGCCGGTGATCTCGATGACCTCCAGGGCCCGTACGACGCGGCGGCCGTTGCTCGGCAGGATCACGCGAGCCGCCTGCGGGTCCGCCGCGGCAAGCCGCTCGTGCAGCGCTCCGGAGCCCTGAGCTGCGAGTTCGTCCTCCAGCCTGGCCCGTACGGCCGGATCGGTGCCCGGGAAGTCCATGGCGTCGATGGCACCCCGTACGTACAGGCCGGAACCGCCTACCAGGACCGGGACCCGTCCCTCGGCGCGCAGCCGGTCCATCTCGGCGCGGGCGAGCCTCTGGTACTCGGCGACGCTGGCCGCGACCGTGACGTCCCAGATGTCCAGCAGGTGGTGCGGTACGCCCTCGCGCTCGCTCCGCGTGAGCTTGGCCGTGCCGATGTCCATGCCGCGGTAGAGCTGCATCGAGTCCGCGTTGATCACCTCGCCGCCGAGGTGGCGGGCGACCGCGACGCCCAGGTCGGACTTGCCGGCGGCGGTGGGCCCGACGACGGCGACGACGGGCGGGGCGGAGCCGCGGCGGGACGGAGATGTCAAGGGCCCTCCGGGCGCCACGGCGGGGACCGGGGACGGGTCTGCGGCATTCACGCGGCCAGTGTCGCAAACCTCCCGCACACCTCCGGACCCGAACGAGCGACGTGACGGCGGCCCTGCGGTTTCGTTGCCTGTTGCGAGGGTCCCAAGGCCGATTTCCGGGACGGTTCCGCCGCAGGCGGGGAGCTGCGCCCGTTCCCGGTGCGCCGGATCGCAGCGACATTAGTAAGGTCAGGAGTGTAGATATGGGCGTCTTTGCACGACTTCTGCGGCGTTCTTCCGGGTCACCCCGGAAGCCGGCCGGTGCCGCCCCCGCAGCTGAAGCCGCAGCGGGTGGGAAGGCGAGGGAACAGGAGGTCTCGGCGGCTGCCGGAGGCGGGGACGAGTCCGAGGATGTCGGCATCCCGAAGCAGCAGTCGGCCGACGGAGCAGCCGACAGCGAAGCCGCGGACGACGCCCGCAACTGAACTGCCGCCGAGGCACACCGGACGGAAGGAAGGTGGCCACCATGGGCTTCATGGACAAGGTCAAGGGGATGCTGGGCCAGCACAGCGACAAGGTGTCCAAGGGCATCGACAAGGCCGCGGGCATGGCCGACTCCAAGACCAAGGGCAAGTACAGCGAAAAGATCCGGTCCAGCAGCGAGAAGGCCAAGGAACAGGCCGAGAAGCACGGCCGTGAGGGCGGCGGCTCCCAGGGCCGCGGCGGCAAGGGCCCCCAGGGCGGTTCCTGACCTCAGGGCAGTTCATGATCGTTCCCGGGTCCCGGCAGGCCGCCGGCGCTTGGCCGGGAGCCGGGCCATGAGCGCGAAACGCGGGCGTGCCCCCGCCGGAATTCCGGTGGGGGCACGCCCGTACACGTCACGTAGACATGTCAGGTCCAGCTCGTGACGAAGTAGCCCACTCCGTAGGGGGCTTCGTCGTACAGCAGCCGCCCGCGCAGCGCACACCCGCCGTCGGCGGCCGCCGCGCCGGCGAGCACCTGCCAGCACGAGCGGCCTGACGCGTTCAGCTCGTAGCCCAGTTCCTCGTCCAGCGCCAGCAACGCGTCGGCGTCCGCGCTTCCCAGGGCGCGGGCCGCCTCGGCGTCGAAGGCCGTGGCGCGTTCGTCGAAGTAGCCGGGGGCCTTGACCGTACGGCAGTTGGTGCCGTCGCCCATCACGAGAAGGGCCACCCGTTCGGTGCCGCCCGCGAGTTGACGCCCTGTCTCCTCGCAGCGCACCCGGCTGAGCGGTTCGCCGACGCCGAGGCCCTCCACGGGCGAGGCCGTCCAGCCCTCACGGGCCAGCAGCCATGCGCCGACGGCCAGGGACGAGGGAAGCGGACGCGCCTCGGCGGGAGGCTCCCCCTTGCCGAGGGAGACGTCCAGGTCCACACCGAAGCCGCGGAAGGAACCCCGCGCGCCCTGCGGGTGCGTGCCCCGGGCGGGCTGCTCCGCCGGGCCGATGACGACGAGGCTGTCGGGGCGTGCGTCTGAGAGGGCGCGGAGCGCCTCGTCGCACGCGGCGCGGGCGGCATCCATCTCGTGGGCCGCGCCTCCGGCGACCTCGGGGACGAGCAGGGGCGGGCTGGGGCACGTGGCGGCGGCGACAAGCATGGCGCGCAGCTTAACGCCGTGAGTCGCTCTGCGTAACCGCGCGATGCAACTTCGTGCGGGGCCCTGCCGGCTGCCGGTCGATCTTGCTCCCCGGCCGGTGTCAGCCCTTCTTCGGGTTGGCGTCGTGGACGAGTTCCGCCACGGAGAAGCGGTGGTGGAACGTCTCGGTGGCGCCCTTCGACATGACCAGATAGCCGTCCGCGATCGCGTAGATCGTCTGCCGTCTGACGATGCGCGGATGCTCGGGCTTGAACGCCTTCGCGCGCTCCAGCAGCTTCGCCAACGCGTCCTCGCGAGTGCCGTCGAACTCGCCGAGCAGGAACGCCTCCCAACGGCGGTCGCGGAAGCCACCGGTCTCCTCGACGATCAGTCCCCAGCGCGGCACGCGCTCCCCTTCGTTCGGACTTCCTTGTGGACACGGGCGGTTCGGTGCGGCACCGCCGCCGAGTTCAGCAGACGCCGCAGCCGCTGCCGCCCGCGTCGGCGGGCAGAGGTTCGGGCACCCCGACGGTCGGCAGGCCCAGCATCACGCCCTGCTTCGCGGCCGCCGCCCCGCCGGGAGCGGCGTTCCGCGCCTCCCACGCGTCCCCGGCCCGCGTGCGGCGCACGGCGGTCGGCGGCGCCTCGGCGAGCAGGTGGTGGGGTGCCGCGTAGGTCACTTCGACGGTGACCATGTCGCCCGGCCGCACTTGCCCGGCGGGGCGCGCGAAGTGCACGAGCCGGTTGTCGGCGGCGCGCCCCGACAACCGGTTCGTTGCGTCGTTCTTGCGGCCTTCTCCCTCGGCGACGAGCAGTTCGAGGGTGCGTCCGACCTGCTTCTTGTTCTCCTGCCAGGAGATCTCCTCCTGGAGGGCGACGAGGCGTTCGTACCGCTCCTGGACGGTCTTCTTCGGGATCTGCCCGTCCATCTCGGCGGCGGGCGTCCCGGGCCGCTTGCTGTACTGGAAGGTGAAGGCCTGCGCGAAGCGCGCTTCGCCCACGACGTGCAGCGTCTCCTGGAAGTCTTCCTCTGTCTCGCCGGGGAAGCCCACGATGATGTCCGTGGAGATCGCCGCGTGCGGCATGGCCGCACGGACCTTGTCGATGATGCTCAGGAAGCGTTCCTGCCGGTAGGAGCGCCGCATGGCCTTCAGCACCCGCGACGAGCCGGACTGCAGGGGCATGTGGAGCTGCGGCATCACGTTCGGCGTCCCGGCCATCGCCTCGATCACGTCGTCGGTGAAGTCGCGCGGGTGCGGCGAGGTGAAGCGGACGCGCTCCAGGCCCTCGATGCGTCCGCAGGCGCGCAGCAGCTTGCTGAACGCCTCGCGGTCGCCGATGTCCGACCCGTAGGCGTTGACGTTCTGCCCGAGCAGCGTGATCTCGCTGACACCCTCGGCGACCAGCGCCTCGACCTCGGCGAGGATGTCGCCTGGCCTGCGGTCCTTCTCCTTGCCGCGCAGCTGCGGGACGATGCAGAACGTGCAGGTGTTGTTGCACCCGACCGAGACGGAGACCCAGGCCGCGTACGCGCTCTCGCGCCGCGTCGGCAGCGTCGAGGGGAACGCCTCCAGCGATTCGGCGACCTCGACCTGCGCCTCCTCCTGGATGCGGGCCCGCTCGAGCAATACCGGCAGCTTGCCGACGTTGTGCGTGCCGAAGACGACGTCGACCCAGGGGGCCTTCTTCACGATCGTCTCGCGGTCCTTCTGCGCCAGGCAGCCGCCGACCGCGATCTGCATGCCGGGCCGTGCGGCCTTCTTCGGCGCGAGCTGACCGAGATTGCCGTAGAGGCGGTTGTCGGCGTTCTCCCGTACCGCGCAGGTGTTGAAGACGACGACGTCAGCGCCGTCGCCGCCCTCCGCGCCCTCAGGCGCGCGCACGTAGCCCGCTTCCTCCAGCAGGCCCGCCATCCGCTCGCTGTCGTGGACGTTCATCTGGCAGCCGAACGTCCGCAGCTCATAAGTCTTCGCAGTCATCTCAGTCGAACAGGGTACGCGCTCGGGCACGGCGCACGCCCCTCGCAGCCGGAGCCCCTCTCCCCCCTCGTACCGCGGAGGCCGGCTCCCCCGTGTCCGCGGGTCAGGCGCGTCCGGGGGCGGCGGAGGTGAGGGGGAAGGCGACACCGGTGAGGCTCTCCGAGAGCCCCCAGAGGCGCTCGGCGTCACGCGCGTTCTTCGCGGCGGCACTCCTGCGGGCCGGCGCCGGGTGTCCGCGGCTCTCCATCAGACCGCCGGGTCCGGTGTAACTGCCGCTCGGCAGCGGCTGGGTGGCGGCGTACAGCGACGGCAGGGCACCCATCTCGTCGGGCTGCGCGACCAGTCGGTTCGTGGCTGCCATGAGCGCCTTCTCGGCCTTGTTCGTCGTGTGGCCCTGGAGGTTGGTCGCGGAGTACCCGGGGTGGGCGGCGTGCGCCGTGACCGGCGACCCCACCGACTCCAGCCGCCGGGCGAGTTCGGCCGTGAAGAGGAGGTTCGCGAGCTTGGACTGCCCGTAGGCCCTCCAACGGCTGTACCCGCCACGGGAGTTGATGTCGTCGAAGGCGATGCGGCCGGTGCGGTGCGCCATGGAGGAGACGGTCACCACGCGGCCGGTGATGTGCGGCAACAGGAGGTTGGTGAGGGCGAAGTGGCCGAGATGGTTGGTGCCGATCTGCATCTCGAAGCCGTCGGCCGTGCGGCGCTCGGGTATCGCCATGACGCCCGCGTTGTTGAACAGGACGTCGAGCGTGCCCTCCCACTTCTCGGCGAAGGCGCGTACGGAGGCCAGGTCGGCGAGATCCAGCCGCCGCACCTCGGTGCTGCCCCGCACCGTGGACGCGGCAGCCTCGCCGCGCGCCGTGTCCCGGACGGCGAGGACGACGTGCGCGCCGGCGCGGGCCGTCTCCCGCGCGGTGACGAGACCGAGGCCGCTGTTGGCTCCGGTCACGACGACCGTGCGGCCGGATAGGTCGGGGAGCTGCTGTGCTGTCCATCGTGAAGTAGTCATGACTGCGAATGTAGTCAGTGACAACATGGGTCGTCAATTCCAGCCACCGCATCGCGTCCCGACCACTCCTCCGGCCAGTACTCACCGGGTTCCGGGTGCTCTCCTGGCGAGCTGCTGACCAGGGCCGGTCGAGTACTCTGCCGCCATGCGCGCCCGCTCCTACCACCACGGCAATCTCCGCTCCGCCCTCCTCGCACGTGCCGAGGAGACGGTGCGCGAGCGCGGCGTCGCTGCACTCTCCCTCCGCGAGCTCGCCCGCGAGACCGGCGTCAGCCACGGCGCACCCCGGCGCCACTTCGGCGACCGGCAGGCGCTGCTCGACGCGCTCGCCGAGGACGGTTTCGTACGCCTCGGCGAGGACCTCGACGCCGCCGTGCGGGACGCCGAGCCGGAATGCACCGCCCAGCTGCAGGCCCTCGCCCGTGCGTACGTCCGCTTCGCCACGCGGCACGCGGCCCTGCTGGAGCTCATGTACGCCGGAAAGCACCGCGAGGGCGCCGAGTCCGTGTACGCGGCGGCGGAGCGGGCGTTCGCCGTCTCGCTCGGCGTGATCTCCACCGCGCAGGAGTCCGGCGAGCTCGTGGCCGGCGATCCCGAATACCTGGCCCAGCTGGCGCTCGCGACACTCCACGGGCTGGCCGCCATGGCCAACAGCGGGATGCTCGACGCCGACGAACTGGAATCCGTCGTACCCGACGCTGTCGAGAAACTCCTCCACGGGCTGCGGCGACGGTGAGAGCCGCCGGCCCGCCGCCCCCGCCCGGTGCCCCCGGCCTCGCGTCCGGCGCCCTTGCCTGGCACGATCACCGTCCATGTTGAGCCTCCGACGTACCGCAAGCCGACTGAGCGGCGGCCTGCACACGGGCAGACGGCACCTGCTGCGCACCGCCGCGGCCGTGGTCGTCGTACTCGGGGTGCTCGTGTGGTGGCTGGTGCCAGGCGGCAGCGCCTCCCCCAGCGGCACCGTCACCTTCGCCACGGGTGTGCCGACGGGCGTGTACGCGCGCTACGGCTCCCTCCTCCAGGAACGTCTCCACCGCGAACTGCCCGACGTCCAGCTGCGGTTGCTCAGCAGCCAGGGCTCGGTGCAGAACCTCGACCTGGTCACCTCCGGCAAGGCCTCCTTCACCATCGCCGCCTCGGACGCGGTGGCCACCTACAAGGACGGCAAGGAACCGGGCGCCGGCGGGCTGCGCGCGTGCGCGCGGCTGTACGACGACTACATGCAGCTCGTCGTCCCGGCGGGCTCGGGTGTGCGCAGCGCCAAGGACCTCAAGGGCATGCGGGTCGGCGTCGGCCAGGAGAGGTCCGGGGTGAACCTCATCGCGGGAAGGCTGCTGCGCGCCGCCGGGCTGGACGCCGACAAGGACGTGCACGCGGTACGCCAGGGCATCGACCGCATGCCCGACCTGCTGGAGAGGGGCAAGATCGACGCCTTCTTCTGGTCCGGCGGCCTGCCGACCGCGGCCATCGAGAACCTGTCGGCGAGGACCAACATCCAGCTCGTACAGCTCGGTGATCTGGTGGAGAAGCTCCACGCCCTGGAACCCGAGACGCGCTACTACCGCGCCGCCGTGATGCCTGCCGACGCCTACCCGTCCATCCAGCAGGGCGAGCCCGTCGACACCGTCGCCGTGGCGAACCTCCTGGTCACCACGGACCGTACGGACACCGCCCTGACCGAAGGCATGACGCGGGCGGTGCTCAACAGCCGCGACCAGATCGGCGAGAAGGTCCACGCGGCGCAGAAGGTCGACAGGCGCACCGCGATCTACACGGCGCCGCTGCCGCTGCACAAGGGCGCCCGGCACTACTACAGGTCCGTCAAGCCGTAGCGCGCCGGCGCGCGGGGCGGAGGGATGGCAGTACCCAGCCCTGCCGAGCGTTCGAAGCAGCGCCGTATTGCCCGATCCGCTGGAGCCCACCACGGCGCGTACGCCGACGCCGAGTTCGATGTTGGCGTCGTCGGGAGCCGGCGTCCGGCGGATACGGACGGACGGCCGAGGTCACCATCCCGGCCGTCCAAGAGTCCCGCGCCAGGCCCCTGTTGGTCCCGGCCTTCAGCCAGGCGCGGCGTCCCCGGACCTCCGCGGCCGCGCACCGCGCTGAGCGGCGCTCCCCGACCGGCGCGCCGCCGCGCCCGCCCCAACTCCCGGCCACGCCTGGCACTTTCCACCCAGGCAAGTACTTGCCGGACCCGACAATCGACTGCTACTTTCCTATCGGGAAAGTAGTTTCACCGGAGAAACGTAGGAGTGGTCACCATGACCGAACGGCGTACGACGCCCGACGAGGCAGCCCGCGCGCTCACTCAGGTCGGCCGGAGCGAGGAGCAGGCGCTCGAGGGTGGCACGAGCGACACCCTCTGGGTACGGGTGGTCTTGGGCCTGCTGCTCCTGGGGAACCTCGCATCGCGCGACTTCCTCGATGTCGACGTCAGCTCATGGATCTCCATAGGGTTTTCGCTGCTGATCGTCGTGTACGCGATAATGCTGCGGACCCGCCGCGGATCGAGCGCGCTCGGCCGCTCCGCCCGGGTCGACAGGACGTCGGTGGCCGCGAGGAACGCGACGAAGTACACACAGTGGGTGCCGTTCGCGATCGTGGTGCTGGCACTCGCGGTCGGACTCACAGGAGCAGGCTTGGATCTCCCGTACTGGCAGACCGCCCTCGGCGCCGTGCTGACGGCCGTCCTGATCTTCTTCGGGCCCGCCCTGGAGCGGGTCCTGCTCACTGCCGGCAGGCGCCGGCCCCACAAGCCGGACACCGTCCGCCCATGACACGTCCCGGCATCGACCCGGTCCTTCTCGACCCCACGCGCCTGTCCATCGTGTCGCTGCTGGCGGCAACCGAGTGGGGCGAGTTCGGGTGGGTGCGCGACTCCGTGGGCCTGTCCGACTCGGCGCTCTCGAAGCAGGTCACGACGTTGAGCAAGCAGGGATACGTCGAGGCGGAGAAGGGCTACGTGGGCAAGCGCCCCCGTACCTGGCTGAGCGTGAGCGCTGCCGGACGGCGCGCCCTGGAGGGCCATGTCTCGGCCCTCCAGGGCATCGTCGAGCAGTCGCGGCAGGCGGGCGAGGCGCACGGCAGCGGGGAGCGGCCGGGGACCGGCACCCGCGCGAGCGCCCCCCGTGCAAGCGGCCCCGACCCCGGCTCCGGTTCAGCCTCCGCCTCGGATTCCGGCCCGGCGAGGCGCCCGCCGCCCGCGAGCGCCTGACCGGCGGCTACTCCAGCGGTGCGCTCCCGCGGCGCACCGGCAGCTCCCCCACATCACGCCGAACGAGACGGGCTCCCGAGGCGGCCAGCGCCGCGGCGAGAACCGTGAGCGCGGCGGTCTGAGCGCCCGCGGCGTACACGTGAAGGCCGGAGATGCGGGTCTCCATGAGCAGGACGAGCATCCCCGTACGCTCTGCCAGCACCGCGCAGGTCAACAGCGCCACGGCCAGGGGCACTTCGGGACCGGCGGCAGCCACGGCGCCACGCGCGCGGGCCGCGAACCAGCAGACCCCCGCCACGATGCACGCCGTGCCGCTCGACCAGACGGAGTCGGCGCCGTCCCTCCACGCCACGACCGAGCCGCCCATCAGGACGCACGAGCCCATCAGCGCAAGGCCCGGCGGCATCGGCAGACGTGCCGGCGGGGCCGAGCCGTGGAAGGCGCAGGCGACCGCGAGGACGGTCAGCCAGCCGGAGGCCGCGAAGGCGACCGAGTAGCCGTCGACGGACACGGGCCAGCCGGTCACCCAGTCCACGACGGACGTCAGCCCGGGCAGGTTGGCAAGGACGGTGAGCACGAACGCGGTCCTCCGCCGGTCGCGCAGCAGCGCCGCGTAACCCGCAACCCAGCACAGCGGCAGCAGCCACAGGCAGGTGGCCCGCACGCCCTCCAGCACACCGTGGGCGTCGAAGGCGCTGATGAAGAGGGCGCTCTCGTGCGCGGGCCCTCGGCTGTACCAGGCCAACGAGAGGGCACGGTCGGTGAGTTCACGCGCCCCGTGCATCAGCATGCTCAGCAGCGCGAACAGCCGCACGGTGGCTCCGGCCACGGCGTACCGGGGTTCGGCGCGCGGCCCGCCCATCCGGGTCCGCACCGCGAGCGCGGCGATGCTGGCCACCTCGCGCCAGGAAGGCCGCAGTTCCTCCTGCTCGTACTCGTCGAAGTCCTCGAGGTAGGTATCGACGATCTCCTCCTCCCGTTCGGCGCGGTAGGAGGCGGGCAGCATGCGCAGGACCCTGCGGTAGCGCTGTTCCAGCAGCGACGTCATGCGCCACCTCCGGCGAGTCCGGGGCGCACCGTCCCGTGCCCGGGTGACTGCTTCCCAGGAGCGCCGCGACGGCCGGCCACCCGCCGGGCCGCGGTCCGCGCACCCTCCGCCATGCTCTCCGCCTCCTCCGACAGCGCCGCCTCACCGGCGTCGGTCAGCCGGTAGTAGCGCCGCAGGCGTCCCTGGTGGGCCTCCTCGCGGTCCAGCTCGATCAACTCGTCCTCCGCCAGCCGGTCCAGCACGCCGTAGAGGGTGCCGATCCGGAGCTGCACGCGGCCGTCCGACAGCGCGTCGACCTCCTGCACGATGCCGTAACCGTGGCGCGGCTCGTCGGTCAGCGCGACGAGGACGAAGAACGCCGTCTGCGTCATTCCTCTCGATGCCATGGGGCATTATATCTTGGAAGGCAAGATATTGGCGCCGAACGGCCCATCGAGGAACGGGACTTCAGCCGAGTCCCTGGTCAAGGCACCTTTTCCGAGGGGGAAGTTCGACTGGAGCGCGGGTGGAACGGGGCCGGAGCTGGGCGAGGTTCCACCGGTGGTCCTCGAAGTCCTGGGCGTGAGCGCTGAGTTGGGTTGGCCGTGGTACTCGATGGGCTCGGTCAACATGTGCGCCGGAAGCAAGGCGGCAGACGCCGCCCCTCGCGATGACGCGTGCGCTGTCGACGCGCTCACCTCGCCACCTGGGTCAACCGTCCTTCGGGACCTTCCACATTCGGATCTTGCCGTCGCTCGCCGCCGTTGCGACGAGCCGGCCTCCTGGGCTGAAGGCCACCTTCTGGTCGCCGCCCTCGAACCCCGTCAGAACAGCGAGCGGAGTGCCGTCCTCCTGATCCCACAGCCGCACGTCACTGAAGTGAGCGGTGGCGAGCGTCTTGCCGTCAGGGCTGGATTCCACGTCATCGGAAGAAGAGATGAATCCTCCATCGACGAGAGGGTCCTTCTCGCGGCCGCTCCCCGCATCCCACTGCCTCACCTTGTCTTCCGCACCGACGGTGAACAAGGTCTGGCCGTCCTGGCTGAACGCCACACGCGTGATGCTCTCGGGGTGGTGGAAAGAGGTGCCGGCCTTGTGGTCGGCCACGTTCCACAGTCGCCCCGTGCGAACCGTACGGCCGCTGGGTTCGTAGCCTGCGGAGGCCACCCTCCGGCCGTCCGGGCTGAAGGCGATGTCCCACACCGGCAGGCCGTGGTCGAGGGTAGCGAGGTCACGGTCCTCGCGGCTGCGGGCGTCCCACAGCCGTACCTTGCCGTCCTCGCCGCCGGTGGCGACGACCTTGCCGTTCGGGCTGAACGCCACGTCCCTGACCGGATCCGAGGTACTCACCGTGAGCGTGGCGATCTGCCGGCGCGCGGCGATGTCCCACAGTCCCATCGTGCCGTCAACGGCCACCGCGGCAAGCCTCTTGCCGTCGGGGCTGTACGCGAGACAGGAGATCCCCAGCCCTTGCTCCTCGCCGCGTTCGTTGCGCTGGTTGAGGGTGGCGCGCTGCTCTCGCCCCGCCACGTCCCACAGCCGCACTTTGCCTCCCTGGACACCGGCGGCGAGAGTCTTGCCGTCGGGGCTGAACGCCACGTCGTCAACCGCGTCGTCGGAACTGGTCAGCGTGGTCGTGGGCTTGAGCCAGGGAGCGGAGTCCCCGCCCCCGCCATGGCTGGGAACGAAGAACGCGATCAAGGCCGTCACGAGCAGAACGCTGCCGATCACGATCCAGCTGACCCGTCCGCCCGGCCAACTCTGCACGGGCGCATAGGGGTTCGGGGAGAACTGGTCCGGTGCATTCGGACCCGGCCGGGAGGGGCTCGGTTGCTGACGCGGCGCCCCCTGGGCCGAGGCCTGCCTCGCCGGAGGCGGCGCGGGAGCCCCGGCGACGTCCGGTGAGCCCGACGCGACGGGGACCGCCGGGTGAGCGGGCTGAGTCGGAGCCGAGTGGACGTCGACAACCGTGCGTTCCGGTGTGGGTGTTGCGCGGCAGTGGTGGATGACCTCGGTGGGGGTGGGGCGCTGGTGTGGGTCTTTGTGCAGGCATCGGGCGGCGATGCTGCGGAGGGGTTCGGGGCAGTCGTGGAGGTCGGGGTCCTGTTCGAGGATGCGGTAGGTGACGCTGTGGGCGCTGCCGCCGCCGAAGGCCAGCCGTCCGGTGACGGCGTAGTGCGCGATCAGTCCGAGGGCGAAGATGTCGACCGCCGCGGTCAGCTCCTGCCCCTTGATGTATTCGGGCGCCATGTACGCCGGCGTTCCCGCCCGCACCCCCGTACCCGTCACCGAGGTGACGTCCGCGGCGCGTGCGATACCGAAGTCGATGACCTTGGGCCCCTCCGCGGTCAGCAGAATGTTGGAGGGCTTCAGATCGCGGTGGATCACCCCGGCGGCGTGGATGGACTGCAGGGCTTCGGCGACCCTGGCGATCAGACCCAGTGCCGCATCCACGTGCAGCGGCGCTTCCTCGTCGACCGCGTCCTGCAGGGAGGGCCCGGGCACGTAGGCGGTGGCCAGCCACGGCTCGTCCGCCTGCAGGTCCGCATCGACCACGGGCACGGTGTAGAGCCCCTGCACCCGGCGGGCCGCGGACACCTCCAGCTCGAAGCGCTTGCGGAAGGCCCGGTCGCCCGCGAACTCGCGGTGCACCAGCTTCACCGCCACCTCACTGCCGGCCGGCGTGCGGCCCAGATACACCCGGCCCATCCCACCGGCACCCAGCACCGCTTCCAGCCGGTACGGACCCACCTGGCCCGGATCACCCGACCCCAGCGGCCGATGCGGCGGCGCACCCGTCGGCCAGCCCGGCCCCACATCCTCACCGGCAGGCGTAAATGCCCGGCCACCACGTCCCACCTCAGACATGCCGACGACTCCCCCCGCGCAACCACGCTCCACACCCCGCCGCCCGACGGGAACCCGGCCCGCCCCGGCCACCAGATCCAGGGCTTCGCAAGCGGCTCCGAGCGAGCCACACAGTAAACCAACCGATCACCCCTGAACAGGTCTCCCAGGAGGCCCGAGTCCCGCGGAACCGTTGGCCCCGCCCCCTCCTTGACGGGCCAACTCGACCTGCCGCACCGCATGTTGAGGCGGACCGGCGTGACGAAGAGACTTAAGCCCTCTGCAGAGACTCTGCCCCTACCGGGACCAACGGGTCATGCGGACGAGTCGCCGGGCGCGACCGCGGAACTCGCTGAACTCCCCCGCGAGCGGCGCTCCTGCGCGGCTCGGGCGACAAGTTGCTGCAACTTGTCCGGACCCGCCGTGATCTCCGCCTCCAGCTGGTGGGCCCTTGCCTCGCGCGCGGGCGTGACGCGTCCGGTGAAGAAGATCACCGGCCCCGTGTAGAAGCCCCCATGCCGAAGGCCTTCGACATCCTTGAATCCGGCCTCGCGGTCCGTGCCGCGAGTGATGTCGGAGATCAGCAGATCGTGGTCCCCGGCCGCAAGATGCCGCTCCGCCTCCGTCCGGTCCTCCACCACCTCGACGTACGCTCCCGCCCGCCGCATCGCGCTGACGTCCAGCTCCACGCTGGCCGGGTTGTCGTCGATCCACAGGATGCTCATGTCCGCGAGCGGTTGCGGGACACGTGCCCCGGGGAGGTCCGCGAGAGGCGGGGCGCCGTACTGGGGCGCCTGGTACTGGGGCAGTTGGTACTGCGGCGGAGGCTGGTACTGGTACAGCTGCGAGGGGACCCCCACGGTCTGTTCGGCGGTGGAGGGCAACGGCTGCTGCCGGAGCTGCTGGATCACTTGCCCGTACGCCTGCGGCTGCTCCAAGTCCTCGATCTGCGAGGGGCGTTGGCGGATCCGCTGGATCAGCTCCTCGTACCGGGGCTGCCGCTCCAAGTCGTCGACAAGTGAGGTGAATCCGCTGTCGGTGACCAAGTCCGGGAATTCCCGGGGCAGTTCCTGCTCGAGTTCCTCCAGGTTCTCCTTCCAGGAGTCCATGTCGGCCAGCGAAGGCTGTCGAACCAGATGCTGCGCGAAGAAGCCCGCCACTTCCTCGTCGCTTGCCATCCCGTCCTCGACCTGCCGGGGCCTGAGCCGCAGCCGGAGCCGGACCTTGCGGTACGTCTGGAACTCGGTGAGGACGTCACCGTAGTCGCCGCCGGCTTCGCTGCTGCTGACCAGCATCCGGTAGAAGTCCGGGTACAGGTGCTGGAGCACGAGGGCGCTGACCACCGTGTCGGCGGCCTGGGACACGAGGTCGCGCCACAGCGGGTTGAGGCCGACCTGCAGCACGAATCCGTTGATCAGCTTCTTGATACGCCGCGGATTGCTCTCGGCATGCAAGGCGATGCGGGAGTAGAGACCTGCGTTGAGCAGCGCATCGATGCCGGAGTCCCGTGCACACTGCCGGACGAATTCCTCGATTCCGCTGCTGTCCGGCTCGGGAATCCGGTAGGTCGTCTGGAAGATCTTCTCCATGAACGCCGACCCCGCCGGTGACAGATTGCGCAGCAGGCCGTTCGAAGCGAGCGCCGAGCGGTCGCAGCCGATGACGAACGCGACCCCCGGCACGTCCAGATAGACCTTCACGGCCTCGCACACCGCGAGGACCGTCTCCTCAGAGCAGCGGTCCAGGTCGTCGATGAAGACGACCAGCAGCTCACGGGGCGAGAATTCGCCGTTCTCGACCCGCTCTTGCACCGCCGTTCGGATCGCCTGCCGCGTGGCGTTCCGGGCCTGCGGACTCACGGAGAACTCTTTCCAGAGCCGGTTCACCAGCGGAGCCAGGCCGAGCAGTCCGACAAGCAGCATGAACGCGGCACGGCAGAAGGCCCGCAGGGTCCTGCGCTCGGAGAACCCCTGGATCACGCGGCGCACGATCCGCTTGTCGAGGCGCATCAGAACGGACTTGATCAATCCCTCGAGGGCGTCGCCGTCCTCGTCGGTCGAAGTCCACGCGTTGTACCAGACCGTGCGTGCCCCGTGTACGTCCGTCAACTCCTTGTCCACGAGGCGCATCAGGCTGCTCTTGCCGGTCCCCCACCCCGAGTCGACGGCCAGGGTGAAGGGCGTGGAGCTGCGGGAGGCGACGAGCAACGCGGCGAGCTGCTGCGCGGGGCCGCGGGCGCCCAGGAGATCTGCTTGCGCATCGCTGACAGGTTCGTCGTTGATCAGTGAGAACTGCTGCGGGTCGAACCCGGCCACGGCGTGCCCCCGTTGTGTGCGCCAGCGAAACCGCCGCCATCGTAATCGCAACGCACCCAACTGCCGCTCGTGCAGGGGGAGTCGGCGAGCAGACGCGAGGAGCGGATCTGTCGCGGGGAACGAGCGGGAAGCGTCCGGCATCCGTTCGGCCTTCACAGGGGACGCCACTCCCGTACGTGTGGGTCCCAGGCATGTTCCACGGCCCGGCCGGCAAGGACAGGATCCGCGAACTGCGCCACCTGTGACAGCGTCTGCTCGAAGGATTCCGGCAGACGGTCTGCCAGACGTTGTCTGCGTATCCAAGTGGCCCACCTGCGCTGCGCCCGCTCGGCGAATCCCTCCAGTTCCGGCAGCAGCGTCCGCAGGGCCACGTTCCGGTGGTCGGCCACCGCCCTGATGGAGACCGACAGTTCTTCGGCACCTATGCCGTGCCGCGACGCGAGCAGATACACGTCGGCGAAGTCCCGCCATCTGGTGTTGACTTCGCCGCGTTCGAGCATCGTGATGATCTTCTCCGCGTGCACCATCGTGAGGGGATATCCGAAGAGACGGACGGCGCCTCCCCGCAGGCGAGGCAGTTCGATCCTTCTGGGCCGCGGGACAACCGGGTCGCCGACGTTGACATCCACATGGAAAGCCATGCGGGCGGACGCCAGCTGAACCGGCATCACCACCCTTACGCCGTTGTACTCGTCCTCCTCCCTGATGGCATCCGCGCGGGCGGCGTCCGAGTCGAAGACCACTCCGTCATCGATCCGGTGCTCCGCGATCTCACGGATGGCGCCGAGCACGGCCTCGGGAGTGGCCTGCAGCCGGTCGGCCCGAAGATCCACATCCCGGGTGGGACGGCGCATCTCGTAGGCGGCCAGGAGCACGCCGCCCTTGAGAATGAACCGGTCGGCATGGGGAGAACGGACCAGACGGTCGAGAAAGCACTCCAGGACGTACAGCTGGTGCAGCTCCTCGGTCGCGCGGCCGCTCTGCCTCGCGAGGTTCTGAAGGTCCAGATACGTACGTCCGGCCTCGGTGGCGCGGGTGGGGCGCGGGGTCACAGCAGGATCTCCAGGCTGTTCCGAAGGGGCGCCGCCGCCTGCGGAAATCGTTCAGCCATGGCCATGAGCCCGGAAACGCCGCCTTCCCTTCGCCGCAGCCACGCTCGAAGGGCTCCCACCGCGAGCTCGCTGCCCAGCTGGTGACGCAGACGGAACGCGTCGACGATGCAGCGTTCGGCGTTGTAGATCCCGATCTCCTCATCGGGCCCCAAGGGGAGTGATTCGCGCCCGAGCTGGAAGGTCTCCGCGGAGAAGTGGTGCCAGGTGACCGGCAACGCCGCCCGTGGGGTTCTCCGGCCTCGCGGGATCGCGATGTCGACGCTGGAGGGGATCTCGTCCGTCAGTCCGTGACGTGACAGCGCCGAGACCAGGCACACCGTGGCCACGGGAACGCGATGAGCGACCTCGATGAGGTCGAGATCCACGATCGGCTCGGCATCGGTGCGCCGGTAGAGACCTCGGCTCACCCGCTCGACCGACCCTTCGCGCACGAGCCGTCGCAGCCCTCGGTCGGTCACACCGAGGCGGCGGGCCTCGGAGTATCCGAACGTCCAGGGCAACCCACTGCCGCTACCGGCCCCGCTGATCACGCACCTCCACATTGGGCGTCGGAAAATGCTCACACCTAGCCTACACCTGTTCACAAATTCCGTCGCTTTCTGGAGTGGCGCCTCCGAAAGGCCTGCGGGCTGCGCATTCACCGGATCTCCCCCTGCCGGATGCCGGTGCCGGTGAGGTCCAGTTCCGCCCAGACCGTCTTGCCCGAGGGGTGGCGGGCGTCGACACCCCAGCGCGTGGCGAGCGAATCCACCATCAGGAGCCCGCGTCCGGACTCGACGTCCTCGGGCGGCAATCGGCACGGGACGGGACCGAACTCCCGCCCGGCGTCGGCCACTTCGACGCGGAGCGTTGCGGGCAGGAGAAGACCCGGGCCGGTCAGCAGACGCAGACGGAAGCTGCGGCCGGGCACGCGCCCGTGGGTGGCGGCGTTCGCGGCAAGTTCGGCGATGAGCAGAGTTCCGGTCCGTGAGACCTCGTCGTCGTACGGCCAGCCCCACGCCGCCAGTTGCTCGGTTCCCATCAGACGGGCGAGGCGGGCTCCTCGGGGAGTCGAGCTGAACAGCTGCGCGAACTCGTGGACGGGCGCGCTGATTTCGGTCCGGGCGATCTCGGTTTTCACGTCACAGAGAGTGGCTGCCCGGACATAATCGGTCGAGGGGATCGGCCGGTACGAGGTGCCCCCGTACCGATGCGTCCGCGCGGCTGTACGCCGCGTCAGCAGTGACGCGGCCGCCGTCCCCCCCGTTGAGTACGGGCACGAAGGGGGTGACGCTGCATGAGCGAGGCGAACACGTAGCGCAGCGGACGGAGACCGGGGACGCGGTGGATCCGCTGCTGAAGGCGATCGGCAGGCAGATCAGATTCCTGCGGGAACGGGCGGGACTGACGCAGGCGGAACTCGGCGAACGCATCGGCTACGGCGTCGACTTGGTCTCGTCCGTCGAACGGGGCCGACGCGCACCGAAGCCGCAGTTCATCGACGGGGCGGAACGGGTTCTGGACGCGGGCGGGTTGCTCTCCGCGATCCGCGACGACGTCGAGCGTGCCCGACTACCCGCTCGCTTCAGGGACTTCGCGCTGTGGGAGAGGGACGCAGTCAGCCTTTACGCCTACGAGCCGTTGACGGTGCCTGGGCTCTTGCAGACGGGCAGCTACACCCGAGCGCTGGTGAACAGTCACTGTCCCCCACTCAGCGATGAGACGGTGGAAGACCGCGGTGCCGCTCGACTGGAGCGGCAAACGATCTTCGACCGCAGTCCCGCTGTAGTGATGGGCTTCGTGATCGAAGAGGCGGTACTGCGACGGCCGGTGGGCGGACGCGCCGCGATGAAGGAACAACTGCGCCAACTGCTGAACAAGGCGAACCTGCGAAACGTATCCGTCCAGGTCATGCCGACCTCTAGATGGCAGCACAACGGTTCACTCGGCCCGCTGACTCTGTTGGAGACGACAGATGGACGCGTTCTCGCATACACCGAAGCCCAAGGTGTGAGCAGCTTCATCACCGACCGCACAGGGGTACAAGTGTGCGGCCAACGGCATGGGATCATCCGCATGCAGGCTCTGGACGCTGAGGAGTCGGCCTGTCTCATCGAGGAGCTGGCAGGGGAGCTATGACCAACGAGCAGTGCAAGCTCAACACGGAGTTGGACTGGGTCAAGAGCAGCTACAGCGACAGCGAGGGTGCTAACTGCGTCGAAGTCGCCGACGCGACCACCTCCGTCCACATCCGGGACTCCAAGAACCCGGAGGGCCCTCACCTCACCGTGCCCCGTACCGGCTGGACGCGGTTCCTCCAATACGCCACTGCGGACTGAAACACAACGCTGTCGCTGCGGCCAGCGGGATGGCAGGCTCCTCACCAGGTGGAACGTAACGAGGACCAGAGGACCCGCAGATCGGAGCAGCCGCCATGCACGACGACCGCCGCATCGTCGAGGACCGCCTTCGCCGTGTCCTGGCCGAACGCATCAAGCCAGCCGTATACAGCAGCCCCCTGCCTCTGACCGTCGAGCGTTGGGACGTCCCGGGTGAGCCCGTGCCCGTCGCGGAGGGGCTCGCCGCCACGTACGGGCCCTCGAAGGCCGGTGATCGGTGGGGCCCGGCGTGGGGTACGACCTGGTTCAAGGTCACCGGCCGGGTGCCGGAGGAGTGGAAGGGCCGGACCGTCGAGGCGGTGCTGGATCTCGGCTTTCAGCGGAACATGCCGGGCTTCCAGTGCGAGGGCCTGATCTACCGGGCGGACGGCGAAGCCGTCAAGGCGCTCAACCCCCGCAACGACTGGGTGCGCATCGCCGATGCGGCCGGCGGCGGCGAATCCGTGGAGCTGTTCGTCGAGGCGGCGGCGAACCCCATCGTCAACACGCCCCAGACGCCGACGTACCAGGGCGACAAGCTCACTTCCAGCGACCGCCCGCTCTACCAGCTGCGGCGGATGGACCTCGCCGTCTTCGAGAGCGAGGTCTGGGAGCTCGTGCAGGACCTGGAGGTCGCCGGTTCGCTGATGCGGGAGCTGCCGCTGGAGGACGCGCGGCGATGGGAGCTGCTGCGTGCGATCGAGGATTCGCTGGACGCTCTCGGCGTTCATGACATCGTTGGCAACGCCTCCCGCGCACGGGCCGCGCTCAATGGCGTGCTCTCCACTCCGGCACGTCCCTCGGCGCACCGGATCAGCGCCGTCGGGCACGCGCACATCGACTCGGCGTGGCTGTGGCCGCTGCGGGAGACCGTACGGAAGGTGGCCCGTACGGCGTCGAACATGGTCAACCTCATGGACGACCACCCCGACTTCGTCTTCGCCATGTCCTCGGCCCAGCAACTGGAGTGGATCAAGAACTACCGGCCCGAGGTCTACGCGAAGGTGAAGAAGAAGGTGGCGGACGGCCAGTTCGTGCCGGTGGGCGGCATGTGGGTCGAGTCCGACACGAACATGGTCGGCGGCGAGGCCATGGCCCGGCAGTTCGTCTACGGGAAGCGCTTCTTCCTGGAGGAGTTCGGCGTCGAGACGAAGGAGGTCTGGCTGCCTGACTCGTTCGGCTACACGGCAGCGATGCCGCAGATCGTGAAGCTGGCGGGAGCGAAGTGGTTCCTGACGCAAAAGATCTCCTGGAGCGAGACGAACAAGTTCCCGCACCACACGTTCTGGTGGGAGGGAATCGACGGCACTCGGGTCTTCACGCACTTCCCGCCCGTGGACACCTACAACTCCGACCTGGGCGGCGCCGAGATGGCGCACGCCGCCCGCAACTATCAGGAGAAGGGCGCCGGTACGCGTTCGCTCGCGCCCTTCGGCTGGGGCGACGGCGGCGGCGGATCGACGCGCGAGATGCTGGCGCGGGCCGAGCGGCTGAAGGACCTGGAGGGCTCCCCGCGGGTGACGGTCGAGAAGCCCTCGGCCTTCTTCTCCAAGGCGCACGAGGAGTACGGCACGAAGGCCCCGGTGTGGGCCGGCGAGCTGTATCTGGAGTTGCACCGCGGCACGTACACCTCGCAGGCGAAGACCAAGCAGGGCAACCGCCACAGCGAATCCCTGCTGCGCGAGGCCGAGTTGTGGGCCGCGACGGCGGCGGTACGCACCGGGCACACCTATCCGTACGAGCAGCTGGACGAGCTGTGGAAGACGGTGCTTCTGCACCAGTTCCACGACATCCTGCCCGGCTCGTCGATCGCCTGGGTGCACCGTGAGGCGCGCGAGACGTACGCGCGTGTGCGGGCGGAGCTCGAGGAGATCATCGCGGCGGCGCAGTCCGGCCTGGCGGGCGAGGGCGACGTCCCGGTCACCTTCAACGCCGCACCGCACGCGCGCGACGGCGTGGCCGCCGGCGGGGGGGCTCCCGCCCGTGAGCGCACCGGCGGTACGCCCGTCACGGCGGAGGAACGGCCCGGCGGCGGCTGGGTACTGGCCAACGGGCTGCTGCGTATCGAGGTGGACGGGCGGGGCCTGGTCGTCTCCGCGTACGACAAGGACGCCCGCCGCGAGAGCGTCGCACCGGGTGAGGCGGCCAACCTCCTCCAGGTGCACCCGGATCTGCCCAACCACTGGGACGCCTGGGACGTCGACGCCTTCTACCGGCACAACGTCACCGACCTGACCGGCACGGACGAGCTGGAGCTGTCCGAGTCCGGCGAGGGCCGGGCGACCATCCGCGTCGTGCGTTCCTTCGGCGGTTCGAGCGTGGTGCAGCGGCTGACGCTGCGCGCCGGTTCGAAGGTGCTCGACATCGACACCGAAGTGGACTGGCACGAGAGCGAGATGTTCCTCAAGGCGGCCTTCCCGCTGGATGTGAAGGCGGACCGTTCCGCGGCCGAGACGCAGTTCGGGCACGTCTTCCGTCCGACGCACACCAACACCTCATGGGAGTCGGCGAAGTTCGAGATCTGCGCGCACCGCTGGCTGCAGGTCGAGGAGCCGGGCTGGGGCGCCGCGCTGGTCAACGACTCGACGTACGGGCACGACGTGACGCGTACGGTCCGCGAGGACGGCGGTCAGACCACCACCGTGCGGCTGTCTCTGCTGCGTGCGCCCCGCTACCCGGACCCCGAGACCGACCAGGGATCGCACCGGCTGCGGTTCGCGCTCGCACCGGGCGCGACCGTGGGCGACGCGGTGCGGGAGGGCCACTGGATCAACCTGCCGGAGCGCACGGTGCGGGGAGCCGGCGGCACCGTCGCCCCGCTGGTCGGTGTCGACAACGACCAGGTGGTCGTCGAGGCGCTCAAGCTGGCGGACGACCGCAGCGGCGATCTGGTGGTGCGCCTCTACGAATCGCACGGCGGGCGGGCACACGCGGTGCTCTCCACGGGGACGCCCGTCACCTCGGTGAGCGAGACGGACCTGCTGGAGCGTCCGCTGCCGGATGCCGCCCCCCGCGAGCTGTCGGCGGACGGTTCCGTGGAGGTCACCCTGCGCCCGTTCCAGATCCTCACGCTGCGTTTCGCGAGGGCGAAGGGGCAGTAAGACACGGCCTGCGCGAACGGCCCGGCCTCGGCGGCGAACTTCCTTCCGTGGCCGGGCCGTTCGCATCGCGCGTCGCGTCGCGTCAAGTGTCGAATCCGGACGTCAGGTGTCCGCTCCCGCCGTCTCCTGCGGCCGCTTCGTGAGGGAGACGACCTCCCTGACCGACTCGACGTCGCTCCCGGCGTCGTCCGTCGTCGGCCGGCTGCGCGGCACGGTGATCAGGACGCACAGACCCTTCGGCTCGTTGTGCGCGTAGGTGAGCTTCGCGCCGCCCGAGTCGAGCAGCGCCCTGGTGATGGACAGCCCGAGCCCCGAGCCGGAGATGTTCTGGTGCCGGCTGCTCCGCCAGAAGCGGTCGCCGATGCGTTCCATCTCGTCCTCGCTGAGCCCGGGCCCGTGGTCGGCGACCTCCACGACGACGCTCTCGCCGTCCCGGGAGACGCTCACCGTGACCCGCTCGCCCTCCGGCGTGAACTTGATCGCGTTGTCGACGACCGCGTCCAGGGCGCTGGAGAGGGCGACGGGGTCGGCCCATCCCGTCACGGCCTGAGGGCCGGCCGACTCCATCACGACGCCCTTGATCTCGGCCACGGGCAGCCACGCCTCCACGCGCTCGGCCGCCACCTCCGCCACATCCGTCAGCCGGAGATCCGCGGAGGTGTGCTCGGCCAGGGCCAGGTCGAGCAGATCGTCCAGCACCCGCGCCAGACGGTTCCCCTCGGCCTGCACGGACTTGAACTCCTCGTCCGCCTCGGGCAGTTCGAGGCCGAGCAGCTCGATGCGCAGCAGCAGCGCGGAGAGCGGGTTACGGAGCTGGTGCGAGGCGTCGGCGACGAACGCACGCTGCTGCTCCAGCGCGCCCTCGACGTTGTCGGCCATCTCGTTGAACGAGCGGGCCAGCCGCCGCAGCTCCGGCGGCCCGCCCGACGCGGCAACGCGGGACTTGAACTGGCCGACGGCGATCTCGTGGGTGGCACGGTCCAGCGTCCGTACGGGACGCAGCACCCAGCCCGTCAGGCGCAGCGCGAGCCCGACGGCGAGCAGCATCGCCGTCGCCTCGCCCGCGACGATCGGGAGCCAGCCCTGAAGGATGCGCGAGCGCAGCTGTCCGGTCGGTGATTCGGTGAGCACGACGGCGGCCACGTCGCCGTCCCGGATGACCGGCGACGCGACGGCGATGTGACCCTCCTGCCAGGGCCAGACCTGCTCCGGGTCGTGGCTGCGGCGTCCCGCGAGTGCCTCGGCGAATGCGTCGGCGCCCTGGCCGGAGTCGGGCACCTTCCAGCCGCCGGGCGCGACGCCCAGGGCGCGCCCGTCGCGGAGGAAGACGCCGACCTCGATGCCGTAGAGGGAGTGATAGCGGTCCAGCTCGTCCTGGAGTATGGCGCGGCGCTCACCCTCGTCGGGCGAGGAGGCCACGAACTGGGCGAGGGCTGCGAAACGCGCCGTGTCGTCGATGCGGTCGACGACCACGCGCTGCTGCTCGGTGGCGGCCTGGCTCATGGCGAGCGGGAAGCCGAGGGCGAGCAGCACACCGGTGAGCAGAATGATCAGCAGTGGCAGCAGTCGGGCGTGCATGGTCTCTTCCGGCCCCCGGGTCCGTAGGCCTAAGCCGTCTGCTGCGGCTCGACGAGGCGGTAGCCGACGCCTCGTACGGTCTCGATCAGTGCGGGCAGGCGCAGCTTGGAGCGCAGCGACGCCACGTGCACCTCCAGCGTCCGCCCGGTGCCCTCCCAGCTGGTGCGCCAGACCTCGCTGATGATCTGCTCGCGCCGGAAGACGACGCCGGGGCGCTGCGCGAGCAGGGCCAGCACGTCGAACTCCTTGCGCGTCAGGGCCACGGAGTCGCCGTCGACGCACACCTGCCGCGTGGGCAGCTCGATGGTGACGGCACCGACACGGAGGGTGCTCTCCGTGGGTGTGCCCTCGTCCCGTGCGGTCTCGGCGCTCTCCTCGGAGGCGGCACGGCGGCTGACGGCGTGGATGCGGGCGAGCAGTTCCCCGGTGTCGTACGGCTTGACCACGTAGTCGTCGGCGCCGAGGTTGAGGCCGTGGATGCGGGAGCGTACGCCGCCGCGCGCCGTCACCATGATCACGGGCGTGGAGCTGATCTTCCTTATGCGGCCGCACACCTCGAAGCCGTCCTGGTCGGGCAGGCCCAGGTCGAGCAGTACGACGCCGAAGGGAGTCACGTCGGCCGAGGGAAGCAGCGCACGAAGGGCCTCCTCGCCGCTGCGGGCGTGCACCACGTCGAAGCCATGGCGCCCGAGCACGGCCGAGAGCGCCGCGGCGACGTGATTGTCGTCCTCGATGAGCAGCAACCTCACGCGGGCCTCCCTCCGTGATGCCGTTCCGGGTCCGCGGCGGACACACCGCAGCACTGCATCAACCCGTACCGGCGCAGGTGAGTCAAGGGGCTCCCGGTCGCTGGCGGGGTTCTGTTATGCAGCCGGTACGACAGACTACGGATTCCGAGGTCACGGTGCGGCCGGGTCCGTTCCGCGACGGGATCGTTATGCTCAATTTCCCCTCAGATGTAATGACGCTGGCCGCGGTCGCTCATTAGTGTCCTCGCAACCGACGAGGACGGAGCTACACGCCGATGAGCGAAGTACCGGCGCCCAGGGATGCCGCTCCCGCTGCGGACAAGCTGGTCGTACTGGACAACGTCAACAAGCACTTCGGTGCGTTGCACGTACTCCAGGACATCGACCTGACCATCGCGCGCGGAGAGGTCGTCGTCGTCATCGGGCCCTCGGGGTCGGGCAAGTCCACGCTGTGCCGCACCATCAACCGTCTCGAGACGGTCGACTCCGGCAGCATCTCGATCGACGGCAAGCCGCTGCCCCAGGAGGGAAAGCCGCTGGCCAAGCTGCGTGCGGACGTCGGCATGGTCTTCCAGGCGTTCAACCTCTTCGCGCACAAGACGGTGCTGGAGAACGTGATGCTCGGGCAGACCAAGGTCCGCCGCACCGACAAGCAGGCGGCCGAGCAGAAGGCTCGGGCGCTCCTGGACCGCGTCGGCGTCGGCAACCAGGCCGACAAGTACCCCGCGCAGCTCTCCGGCGGTCAGCAGCAGCGGGTGGCCATCGCCCGCGCGCTCGCCATGGACCCCAAGGTGATGCTCTTCGACGAGCCCACCTCCGCGCTCGACCCTGAGATGATCAACGAGGTCCTTGAGGTGATGAAGCAGCTCGCCGACGAGGGCATGACGATGGTCGTCGTCACCCACGAGATGGGCTTCGCACGCTCGGCTGCCAACCGGGTCGTCTTCATGTCGGACGGCCGGATCGTCGAGGAGGCGACACCGGAGCAGTTCTTCAACAATCCCCGCAGTGACCGGGCGAAGGACTTCCTGGCGAAGATCCTTCACCACTGATGTGCCGCTGAGCGGAGTTCCGAGCAGATCCGATCCAGATCCCAGACGCCCCCCGCAACGACCGCCGGTCCACCCGCCGCCCGGTTCGCCGGCCGTCCGGCTGCCACCCCACCGGCAGCCGGGAGGTCGGCCCCCGCGGCAGCGGATCCGAGGGGCCGGCGACCCGCACGACCGGTTGTGCAACGACCGCCGACCAGCAGAACACCGAGCAAGGGATGCCCATCATGAAGTTCCGTAAGCCCGCCGCCTCGGCGGCCGTGGTCCTCACTCTCGCCCTGTCCGCCACTGCCTGCGGAGGCAAGGAAGGCCCCGCCGGCGACAAGCCCGGTGGCGACACGGACACCAAGGCGCTTCCGAAGTACGAGGTCGCCAAGGACGTCAAGATCGACTCGCCTGTGATCGAGAAGGCACAGAAGCGGGGCAAGCTGATCATCGGCGCCAAGTCCGACCAGCCCTACCTCGGCTTCCAGGACCCCTCCTCGAAGAAGTACGAGGGCTTCGACATCGAGGTCGCCAAGATGGTCGCCGCCGACCTCGGCTTCGCGGCCAAGGACATCCAGTTCAAGACCATCGACTCCTCCGTCCGCGAGACCGCGATCTCCAAGGGCCAGGTCGATCTGATGGTCGGCACGTACACCATCAACGACGAGCGGAAGAAGCAGGTCAGCTTCGCCGGCCCGTACTACATGGCCGGACAGGACCTCCTGGTCCGCAAGGACGAGAAGTCGATCAAGGGCCCGGACAGCATCAAGGGCAAGAAGGTCTGCTCGATCACCGGCTCGACGCCGCTGCAGAACCTCAAGGACAACAAGTCCAAGTACGGCGCCGAGCCGGTCGAGTTCGGCAAGTACACGGACTGCGTCAAGCAGCTCATCGACGGCCAGGTCGACGCCATGACCACCGATGACGCCATCCTCAAGGGCTACGCCGCGGAGCGTCCCAAGAAGCTGAAGGTCGTCGGCGAGACCTTCAGCGAGGAGCCGTACGGCATCGGTCTGAAGAAGGACGACAAGGAGCTGCAGAACGCCGTGCTCGACGCCGTCGAGGCGCACCAGAAGGACGGCAGCTACAAGAAGGCCTACGACGCGACGCTGGGCCGCTCCGGTTCGAAGTTCGAGGAGCCGCCGGCCCTGGAGCGCGACTGACGGCTCGGCCGACGGCTGGTCCGACGGCTCATCCCACCTCGCGCGGCGGTCACGCCTGACCGGCAGGCCGGCGCCGCTCCGTGTCCCGTACGCCCGTCCTCGCGGGCGGGCGTACGGGACACGGCTTTCCCTGACCGCCCTGCGGAGACCCTATGAATGTTCTGCTCGACCACTTGGACCTGTTCCGTGACGGATTCATCGGAACGGTCTCACTGACCGCGGCGAGTGCCGTGCTCGCGCTCGTACTCGGCGTACTGATAGCCGGCTTCCGGGTCTCGCCGGTGCCGCCGCTGCGCGCGTTCGGCACCGCGTGGGTGACGCTCCTGCGGAACACGCCGCTGACGCTGCTGTTCCTCGTGGCCTTCTTCGTACTGCCGCAGATCGCCTTCCCCGGCATCAGTTCCTACATCCTGGGCGTGCTGGCGCTGGGCTTCTACACCTCGTCGTTCGTCTGCGAGGCGGTGCGCTCCGGCATCAACACCGTGCCGATGGGTCAGGCAGAGGCCGCGCGGAGTCTGGGCATGACGTTCGTCCAGACGCTCCGCATGGTCGTACTGCCGCAGGCGACCCGGACCGTGATCCCCCCGCTGAGCAGCATCATGATCGCGCTCACGAAGAACTCCGCCATCGCCGGCGCCTTCAACAACCCCGAACTCTTCAGCGTCCAGAAGGTGCTGAGCGACAAGGGCTTCAACGTCATGGTCATCTTCGTCTGGGTGGCCCTCGCATACCTCGTGCTCGTCTTCCTCGTCAGCGGCTTCTTCCGGCTGCTCGAGCGCAGGCTGGAGGTCGCCCGATGAGCTCGTCCGTACTCTTCGACGCGCCGGGGCCCAAGGCTCGCGCGCGCAACCGCACTTTCGCCGTCGTCGGCTCCGCCGCGCTCGTGGCGCTGATCGCCTTCGTCGTCTACCGGCTGGCCGCCAAGGGCCAGCTGGACGGGGCGATGTGGGACATCTTCAACTACGCCGGAGTGCGCAACTCGATCGTCACGGGCCTCGTCAGCACGCTTGAGGCATTCGCGATGGCTGGCGTGCTGTCGCTGGTGCTCGCCGTGGTCCTCGCCGTGGGGCGCCTGTCCGACCACAAGCCCGTCAGCTGGGTGTCCACGAGCGTCATCGAACTCTTCCGGGCCGTGCCTCTGCTGATCACCATCTACGTGCTGTGGGTCGGCTTCTTCACCAAGGAGCCGCTGTGGGCCGTCGTCATCGGCCTCACCCTCTACAACGGCGCCGTGCAGGCCGAGGTGCTGCGCGCCGGCATCCTCGCCGTGCCGAAGGGCCAGAGCGAGGCCGCGTACGCGCTGGGCATGAGCAAGACCCAGGTGATGACGACGGTTCTCATCCCGCAGGCCGTGCGGTCCATGCTGCCGACGATCGTCAGCCAGCTCGTCGTCACGCTGAAGGACACCTCGCTCGGCTTCGTCATCACGTACGAGGAACTCCTCTACGCCGGGCGGCAGATGGCCAGCACGATCCTGGTCGACGGGGAGAACCCGTACGTGCCGGTGGTCCTGGTCTTCGGTGCCATCTACGTCGCCATGTGCCTCGCGCTCTCCGCGCTCGCCAACTGGATCGAGCGGCGCGGCCGACGCGCCAAGACGGGCATCAAGGTGGCCGACGCGCAGACCGCGACCCCCGAGGGCGCGGGCGTCGGGAACGTGGCCTGACGCGGTTCTCGCAGTAGAGCGGCCGCGGGAGCGGCGGACCGGACTTGTCACCATGTGTCCGGACCGCCGCTCCCGCCGTTCCGGCTCAGCTTGACGGGTGACCTGGCACTGGGTTGCATACGTTTGTGATCGCGCTCTGTGCTCCACCCGTTCCGGCTTTTCCCTCCTCAACCGCGTGTGCGGGCCGGGCGGTTCGCAGTGCCCTTCACCGCACGGGGACCCGCGCGTGAGCGAGTCGGAAATCATCGTCGTCGGCGCGGGGCCGGCCGGACTCGCGCTGTCGCTGGCGCTCGCAAGGTCCGGCGTCCCCTCACTCGTGCTGGACAACAGCGACGGCGAGGTCACCCAACGCGGCGCCCGCAGCTGTGTGCTGCGCCCCGACACCGCCTCCTGGCTGGCCGCGACGGCGGCGCCGCACGCGACCGTTCCCGGCGCACGCTGGACGCGCTGGAGCACGCGGCGGCGCCAACAGCTCGTCCAGGCCATCGAGTTGACAGAGGAGAGCTCACCGGTCCACGTGGAGCAGCACGCGCTGGAGCGCGGGCTGCGGGCCGCGCTCGCGCGGGAGAAGCTCGCCCACGTCGTCACCCGCAGCCATGTCGACATCATCGAGCAGGACGCGACGGGCGTCACCGCGCACACACGGCCGCGCGGTTCGGCCACCCCGGCCGGCGATCAGGACGACGGTGACGGCACGGGTGACTCTGTCGCCACCGGACGGGAGGGCGGCAGGGCCGCGGGCGCGGGCCGAGGTGGCACATGGTGGCGCGGCAGTTATCTGGTGGGCTGCGACGGAGCGCGGTCGACCGTGCGGAAACTCCTCGGCGTCGGATTCGCGGGGCGCACAGCCGTGGAGCGGCATGCGGTGGCCGCGCTTCGCGCGGAGCTACCGTGGGAGCAACAGGCCCTGCTACACCGTGAATTGGGTGCCGGGAGCGGGGGCCGGGCGGGCAGGCCGCAGGCCGAGGTGACGGCGCGGCCGCTGCCCGACGGCGTGTGGCGGCTCGACTGGCTCCTCCCGCCACGCGGCGAACTCGTCACACCCGAGGCCCTGTTGGAACGCGTGCAGGTCACCCTCGGGCAGTGGAACCGGGACGCGCGCGGCCGGGGCGGCGAAGGCTCCAGCGCGAGTGAGGCAGTGCGGTACGAACTCCTCGACACCGGGGTCCACACCTCGCACCAGCGGCTCGCGCGCCGGTGGCGTGTGGAGCGTACGTTCCTCGCGGGCGATGCGGCCCACCTCGTCGGCGCGCTCGGCGTCCAGTCCGTCGACGAAGGACTGCGCGACGCCGCCAACCTCGCCTGGAAACTCGCGCTGGCCTGGCACGAGGCCAACGGTGTGCGGGGGCCGCGCATCGACCGGGACGCGATCGACGTGCTCCTGGACAGCTACGAGACGGAACGGCGCGGCGCCGTCAGCGCCCGGCTGCGCGCCGTCGATCAGGCACTTCCGCTCGTGCGCCGGGAGGGCGGAGGGCTGCGGTCGATGCTGCCGGGCGGCGGTGCCCGCACGCCGATGGAACTGCTCACCGACGGGCATCTGGGGCGGGGACTCCTGGGAGGTCCGGCCACCTACCGGCGCTCGCCGCTCACTCCGGCGGGGAACGCGGTCGAAACGGTGCCGGTGGGCACCCCGCCCGGGGCGCCTGTGGACGACGTACCGGTCATCGCACTGGACGGTGAGCGCGGCAGGCTGCGCGGGCAACTGTGCGGCTCGGGCAGCGAATTGCTGGTCCTGCTCGTCGCTCCCGGTACGGCCGTGTGGGACAGCCGCCACTGGCTGTCGGCGGGCATGATGCCCGAACTGGCCGCGGCCGTAGACGCATTGCCGCTGAAGGCACAGCTTCTCGTGACGGAGCAGTACCCGGGCGCGGCAGCCCACACCGTGCTGGTCATACGGCCCGACGGTCATCTGGTGGCGGCCCTGCCCGGGCCGCGCACCGCCGAGCTGCGGGCGTGCGCGGACGCGGTGCGGGGCGGCACCCTCCCGGGGAACCAGCCGGCCACATATCGCAGGGCCCGGCGCTAGACGTGAGGATGCGGACGGGGCGGGCTTTGCGCGCCGCTCCGATGCGTGCGGATGCGGGCACCCGGCCGGCCGGTGCGAGGCAGCGGCACAACTGGCCTTCGGCCGCAGGGCACTTGCGAGTGTGACCGGTTCGAGAAGGCGCCGCCGAGCCACTGACGCGTCAGCGCTTCACGGATTCGGTGAGCGGGGCCCTGCGTTGTGCGTCGGCCTCGTCGTACCCGGACGGAGACGGATGCGTGCCGCCGGACCGGGCCTTCACGAGCCGGTCGGCACGCGCCGTGGCTTGGAGAGGCCGGTCGCAGGCACCTCGGATGCGGCGCTTCCAGCGAGCCAGCTCACCCCTGCTCCCGCGGTGACGACGAGAGCGCCGAGGGCCTCGCCGACGCGCGCCCCGGACCTGACCCGTGAGGGCACGGGCTCCGGGTCAGTCGCCGGGCAGGAACCGGTCCAGCGTCTCCGGGTCCTCCCCTTCCTCCTCCAGCGCCTTCCGCACCACGCGCAGCGCCAGCCCTTCGCCGTACCCCCTGCGGGCCAGCATCCCGGCAAGCCGCCGTATGCGCTTCTCGCGGTCGAGCCCCCTGGTGGAGCGCAGCTTGCCCTCCACCAGCGCGCGTGCCGTCTCCGCCTCGCGCTCAGGGTCGAGCTGCCCGACGGCGTTCTCGACGACCTGGGGCTCCACACCCTTGGTGCGCAGCTCCCGGGCCAGGGCCCGGCGTGCCAGCCCGCGGCTGTGATGCCGGGACTCGACCCATGCGTCGGCGAAGGCGACGTCGTCGATCAGCCCGACCTCCTCGAAGCGGGAGAGCACCTCCTCAGCGACCTCGTCGGGGATCTCCCGCTTCCGCAGCGCGTCTGCGAGCTGCCGACGCGTCCGCGGCGTACCGGTGAGCAGCCTCAGACAGATCGCGCGTGCGCGCTCCGCCGGATCCTGCTCCGGGCCCGCGTCCCGGGCACGCCGAGACGGGATGCTCTCCCCGTCCTGCTCCGGGGTCCCGTCATCGGCGCCTTCCTGATGCCCCTCGGCGTGCCCGTCGGTCTCCTCGCCCAGCTGGTCCTCGCCCTCGTGGCCGAGGAGTTCGCGCTCCTCTTCGGCGTCGTCCGGCAGCACCCCGTCACCGGGGCGCGGGCCGGACTTACGCCTGCGTGAGCTGCGTGTCGTACGCGGTGGCCCCGCCTCGGCCCTCGACGAAGAGGAGCCACCGCTGTCTTCCTGGACCGGCCATTGGGTGCGCCGTGTCACGGATCAGCTCTTCGCGGCAGCGGACTTGGGAGCCTTCGCCTTCGGCGCGGGGACCGTCTTGGCCGCGTCGGCGGCACCGTCCACCGGGGGCGCCGCAGCGCCGGCGGCATCGGCACCGGGCTCGCCGCCCGGCTCCTCCGGCACCACTCCGATGCCCAGCTTCTCCTTGATCTTCTTCTCGATCTCGTTGGCCAGGTCGGGGTTGTCCCGCAGGAAGTTACGGGCGTTCTCCTTGCCCTGGCCCAGCTGATCGCCCTCGTACGTGTACCAGGCGCCGGACTTGCGGATGAAACCGTTCTCCACGCCCATGTCGATCAGCCCGCCCTCGCGGCTGATGCCCTGCCCGTAGAGGATGTCGAACTCGGCCTGCTTGAAGGGCGGGGCGACCTTGTTCTTGACGACCTTGACGCGGGTGCGGTTGCCCACCGCGTCCGTGCCGTCCTTGAGCGTCTCGATGCGGCGGATGTCGAGCCGCACGGAGGCGTAGAACTTCAGTGCCCGGCCGCCGGTCGTCGTCTCGGGCGAGCCGAACATCACGCCGACCTTCTCGCGCAGCTGGTTGATGAAGATCGCCGTGGTCTTGGAGTGGCTGAGCGCTCCCGTGATCTTCCGCAGCGCCTGGCTCATCAGCCGGGCCTGGAGGCCCACGTGCGAGTCGCCCATCTCGCCCTCGATCTCCGCGCGCGGCACGAGCGCGGCCACGGAGTCGATGACGATCAGGTCGAGCGCGCCCGAGCGGATGAGCATGTCGACGATTTCCAGCGCCTGTTCGCCGTTGTCCGGCTGGGAGAGGATCAGCGCGTCCGTGTCCACACCGAGCTTCTTCGCGTACTCGGGGTCGAGTGCGTGCTCGGCGTCGACGAATGCGACAGTGCCGCCGCCCTTCTGGGCGTTGGCCACCGCGTGCAACGTCAGGGTCGTCTTGCCGGAGGACTCCGGCCCGTACACCTCCACCACTCGGCCGCGCGGAAGACCTCCGACGCCGAGAGCTACATCGAGGGCGGTGGACCCTGTGGGGATGACCTCGACCGGCTCGTTCGGCCGCTCCCCCATGCGCATCACGGCGCCCTTGCCGAACTGCCGTTCAATCTGCGCGAGGGCGGTTTCGAGCGCCTTCTCGCGGTCGGTTTCTGCCATGGGTGCCACCCGGTTTGCTTGAGTCGATCGCTTCACGTCCAAGACGCTAGCGTCTGCCACTGACAATCGGCCCGGCCCCTGCTCCTCGCCCGGGTAGGCGGGAGCGGGAGTACCCGCCAGGGCCTCCATGAGAATCGATGTTCGATTTTGGCGTCAAGGTACTCCGATATTCTGTGGAAAACTCCCGAAATCCCTGCTCAAAAGGGCGAGTTGGGCCGGTCCGGCGACAGAGCGACGGCCGGTCACCTCTTGTCGGCGGGCACATCCATCACGGCGCACACGATCCGCCAGACGTCCTTCGCGTCCCAGCCGGCCTCCAGCGCCTCGCACACCGTGCGGCCGCCGAGATCGGCCATCACATGGTCACGCGAGAAGGAGTCCGCATAGGACTCGCCGAAGTGGTCCGCCATCCGCTGCCAGAAGTCCGTCAACCGCATGCGACCAGTATCCAGCCCGGCGCGACCCGGCCGTCCGCCCTCCCCTCACGGGGCCCAGCCCAGGGCCCGTACCGCCGCGGTGACCAGCACAGCCGCCGCGATCACGACGAGGAAGGGCGCACGCAGCAACAGCACCACCGCAGCCGCGGCCAGTCCCGCCGCCTTCGCGTCCAGCAGCAGCGCGCCGCCCTCGCTGAAGGTCTGCTGCGCCGTCAGCGCGGCGAGCAGAGCGACCGGAAGCAGCGTCACCAGCCGCTTGACGAGCGGGCGTTCCAGCATTCCCTCCGGCACCGACAGCCCCAGCAGCTTCGCGGCGTAGCAGCCCAGCGCCGTCAGGCCGATCGCGATCCACACGCTCATCGCCGCTCCTCCCCCGTCTGCCGGCCGCCCTCGTCGGAGACCTCGGGGCCGACGCCCGCCTCCGGACCTGCCGCCGCGTCAGGCTCCTGCTCCGGCTCCCGGTCCCGCTTCTGATCCCTGCGTCCCCGCAGCAGCAGTACCGCGGGCGCCGCCAGCGCCGCGAGCAGCACCGGCACACCGCCCGGGAGCACGGGCAGCAGCCCGAGCCCGAGGGCGACGGCGAGGGCGGCGGTCGCGCGCGCGGAGGTGGTACTGAGCATGGGCGCCAGCAGCGCGAGGAAGACCGCGGGACCCGCCGCGTCCAGTCCCCACGTCTTCGTGTCGCCCAGTGCTCCGGCACCCAGCGCCCCCAGCAGCGTGGTGAGGTTCCACAGCACGAAGAGGGTCACGCCCGTGACGGTGAAGCCGATCCGCGCTCCCCGCCGGGTGCGCTGGGCGAGGGTCACCGCCGCTGTCTCGTCGATCACCATATGGGCGGCGAAGGGACGTATCGCGCCCGGCAGCCGCAGCAGGGTGGCGAGCCGCAGCCCGTAGAAGGCGTTCCGCACGCCCAGGAAGAAGGCTCCCGCGGCGGCGGTGAGCGGGCTCGCGCCCGCCGCGAGCGCGCCGACGAGAGCGAACTGCGAGGCGCCGGTGAAGACGAACAGGCTGAGCGCGCACGTCTGGGGCAGGCTGATGCCCGCACCGGCCGCCGTCACCCCGAAGGCGAATCCGGACAGCCCGACGGCGACGCCCACGCCGAGGGCGTCGCGTACGACGCCGCGGTCGTCGGTTCCGTTGCCGGAGGGCGGGCCGGCGCTGAGCTGGAAGCCGTTCTTCTGTTCGAGCACGGCCTCACGCTAGTCACGGGGCCGACAGCGGTCTTGTACGTTCTTGCGCTCCCGCCTGTTCAGGGAGATCGCACTCAGGGAGATCGCGCTCAGGGACATCGCACCGCCGGGACGGACGCGAACACCCCTTCTCAGGCAGTTCAGCCGGGCCGCAGACGCTCACGCTGGTAGGCGCCGGGCGGCACGCCCACGATCCGTCCGAAGTGCCGGCTGAGATGCGACTGATCCGTGAAACCCACCGCCGCAGCGGTCTCCGCGAGCGGCACGCCGGCGCGAGCAGCCTGCGTGCCCGGTGCACACGGGCATCGGTCAGCCAGGCGTGCGGCGGCATCCCGTACCGCTCGCGATACGCCCGCAGCAGCGAGAAGGTGCCGGTGGCCAGCTCGCCGGCAAGCGCCTCAAGGGTGGGAGGATCCGCCATCCGCTCCTCCAGGACCGCGCGTGCGCGCTCGGCCGTGCGGGCTCCCGCCGTGGCGACGGGCCGGGACGGGATCGGACCTCCGTACAGCCGCAGCACCCGGGCTATCGCGATCCGCATCAGGCTGTCCGCGGCAAGTGCCTGGCCGCCCTCCGCCGCGCGGTGCACGCGGGCGATGAGGGCCGCGCTGTCGGGGTCGTCGACGGACGTGGTGACGAAGCCGGGAGTGCCGCGGAGCGATGTCGTCTCGGCGGCTATGCGCGCGACCAGCGAGGGTGCCGGATAGAGCACGTCGTAGCGCCAGCCCTCCGGGCTGCCCGCGTGCGCCGAGTGCGGGACACCGGGATTGATCAGCGCGAGTCCACCCGGCCCGGCACGGTGCTCGACACCGCGGTGCTCGAATGCCTCCACGCCCTCGGCGATGGCCCCGATCACATAGGCGTCGTGCGTGTGCCGGGCGAAGGTCTTGCGCAGGTACCGGGCGCGCAGCAGATCGACGTCCGGCAGCTGCGGGTGCTGCCAGTGCCGCGCGCTCTCGACCGTTCCCATGCGCCCATTCTGCGCCGTGCTGCGGCGTTGTCAGTGGTGAGGTGCACGATGGAGACCATGGGTCAGACCTCGCCGGGCCCCTCGCCGGCTTCGGCACTCGATGTGTTCTCCCCCGCGACCCGGGCCTGGTTCACGGGGGCCTTCAGCTCGCCCACGTCCGCCCAGGCCGGGGCCTGGCGTGCACTCGCCGAGGAGTCGGACGCGCTGGTCGTGGCGCCCACCGGCTCCGGCAAGACCCTGGCCGCCTTCCTCGCCTCGCTCGACCGGCTGGCCTCCACTCCCCCGCCCGCGGACCCGATCAAGCGCTGCCGGGTGCTGTATGTCTCACCGCTGAAGGCACTCGCGGTCGACGTGGAGCGCAATCTGCGCAGCCCGCTCACGGGCATCCGCCAGGAGTCCCTGCGCCTGGGGCTGCCCGAGCCGGACATCAGGGTCGGCATCCGCTCCGGTGACACCCCTGCGGCTGAGAGGCGCTCGCTGGCCCGCCGCCCTCCGGACATCATGATCACGACGCCCGAGTCGCTGTTCCTGATGCTCACCTCCGCCGCCCGTGACGCGCTCTCCGGTGTCGAGACGGTGATTCTGGACGAGGTGCACGCCGTGGCGGGCACCAAACGCGGCGCTCATCTCGCCCTGTCCCTGGAGCGGTTGGACGAGCTGCTGGAGCGCCCCGCGCGCCGGATCGGGCTGTCCGCGACGGTCCGTCCCGTGGACGAGGTGGCCCGCTTCCTGTCACCTCAGCGCAAGGCGACCGTCGTGCAGCCGCCGTCCGGCAAGGAGTTCGACCTGTCGGTGGTGGTGCCCGTCGAGGACATGGGCGAGCTGGGCAGTTCACCCGCGCAGGACAGCGCCGGGGGTGCGGGCGGCGGCAGCGGCCCGGGTGGCGGCGGAAAGCCGTCGATCTGGCCCTCGGTGGAGGAGCGCATCGCCGACCTCGTGCAGGCGCACCGCTCGACGATCGTCTTCGCCAACTCCCGCCGTCTCGCAGAGCGTCTGTGCAACAGGCTCAACGAGATCGCGTACGAGCGCGCCACGGGCGAGCCCATGCCCGAGCACCATTCGCCCGCGGAGGTGATGGCCGAGGCGGGGGCGGCGAAGGGCGCCCCGCCCCTGCTGGCCCGTGCGCACCACGGCTCGGTCTCCAAGGACCAGCGTGCGCAGGTGGAGGAGGAGCTGAAGTCTGGGCGGCTGCCCGCCGTGGTCGCCACTTCCAGCCTGGAGCTGGGCATCGACATGGGAGCCGTCGACCTGGTCGTCCAGGTCGAGTCGCCGCCGTCGGTCGCGTCGGGTCTCCAGCGTGTGGGCCGCGCGGGCCATCAGGTCGGTGCCGTCTCGGCCGGAGTGGTCTTCCCCAAGTACCGCGGTGACCTGGTGCAGTCGGCGGTGGTCACGGAACGGATGCGCGAGGGCGCCATCGAGGCGCTGCGCATCCCGGCCAACCCGCTGGACGTTCTGGCACAGCAGCTGGTCGCGATGGTCTCCGTCGACACCTGGGACGTGGAGGAGCTGCTGCTTCTGGTGCGCCGCGCGGCACCGTTCGCCTCTCTTCCAGATTCGGCGTACCACGCCGTGCTGGACATGCTCGCGGGCCGCTATCCGTCCGACGCCTTCGCCGAGCTGCGGCCGCGGCTGGTGTGGGACAGGGTGGCGCAGACCCTCAGCGGCAGGCCCGGCGCCCAGCGCCTCGCCGTCACCTCCGGGGGCACGATCCCCGACCGGGGCCTGTTCGGTGTCTTCCTCGCGGGTGCCGACCCGAAGAAGGGCGGCGGCCGGGTCGGCGAGCTGGACGAGGAGATGGTCTACGAGTCGCGCGTGGGCGACGTCTTCACGCTGGGAACCACCTCCTGGCGGATCGAGGACATCACCCGCGACCGTGTGCTCGTCACACCCGCTCCGGGCGTTCCGGGGCGGCTGCCCTTCTGGAAGGGCGATCAACTGGGCCGCCCGCTGGAGTTGGGGCGCGCACTCGGAGCGTTTCTGCGCGAGGTCGGCTCGCTCGGCGCCGAGGCCGCGCGCGAACGGCTGTCGGCGGCAGGACTCGACGACCTGGCCGTCGGCAACCTGCTCACCTACCTCGACGAGCAGCGCAGCGCCTGCGGTCACGTCCCCGACGACCGGACGATCGTGGTCGAGCGCTTCCGCGACGAGCTGGGCGACTGGCGGATCGTCGTGCACTCCCCCTTCGGGGCGCAGGTGCACGCCCCGTGGGCGCTGGCCCTCGGAGCGCGTCTCACCGAGCGGTACGGCATGGACGCGCAGGTCATGCATGCTGACGACGGGCTCGTCCTCCGCCTCCCCGACGCCGATCTGATGGGTCTGGATCTGCTGGAGGAGGCCGCTGCGGGGCAGCCGGCCGGGGGCAGCACGGCCTTCGACGACGGGCAGGCCCCGGTCGGCGTCTCCGACGTCCTCTTCGACGCGGGTGACGTCGAGCAGATCGTCACGGACCAGGTCGGCGGCTCCGCTCTCTTCGCCGCCCGCTTCCGTGAGTGCGCCGCGCGTGCGCTGCTGCTGCCGCGCCGCAACCCGGGCAAGCGCACACCTCTGTGGCAGCAGCGTCAGCGGGCCGCCCAACTGCTCCAGGTGGCATCGGAGTTCGGCTCGTTCCCGATCGTGCTGGAAGCGGTACGGGAATGCCTTCAGGACGTCTTCGACGTTCCGGGCCTGTCGGAGCTGATGGGCGACATCGAGGCCCGCCGCGTCCGCGTGGTCGAGGTGACCACCACCGACCCCTCCCCCTTCGCGCGATCCCTGCTCTTCGGCTACGTCGCGCAGTATCTCTACGAGGGCGACTCACCGCTGGCGGAGCGCCGTGCGGCCGCCCTGTCGCTGGACTCGCGGCTGCTGGCGGAGCTGCTGGGCCAGGCGGAGCTGCGCGAACTGCTCGACGCGGAGGTGCTGGCGGAGCTGGAGCGCGAACTGCAGTGGCTCAGCGAGGACCGCCGCGTCAAGGACGCCGAGGGCGTGGCCGACCTCCTCCGGCTGCTGGGCCCGCTGACGCCGGAGGCGCTGGGGGAGCGCGGAGCGGACCCACGGTGGGCGGAGGAGCTGGAGTCCGCCCGGCGGGCGATCCGCGTACGCATCGCCGGGAAGGAGCACTTCGCCGCCGTGGAAGACGCGGGCCGGCTGCGCGACGCCCTGGGAGCGGCGCTCCCGGTGGGCGTCCCGGAGGCGTTCACCGAGCCGGTCCCGGATCCTCTCGGCGACCTGCTCGCCCGGTACGCCCGTACGCACGGCCCCTTCGTCTCCGCCGACGCGGCCGCGCGCTTCGGGCTGGGCACCGCCGTGGCGGAGGGCGCCCTGCAGAGGCTCGCGGCATCCGGACGTCTGGTGCAGGGCGAGTTCCATCCAGCCGGGGTCGGCCAGGAGTGGTGCGACGCGGCAGTGCTGCGCCGGCTGCGCCGCCGCTCGCTCGCGGCACTGCGCCAGGAGCTGGAGCCGGTGCCGGCTTCCGCGCTCGCGGCGTTCCTGCCGCAGTGGCAGCACGTGTCCGCACCGGGCGCGGGCAGCGTGCGCGGCATCGACGGACTGATGCGCACGGTCGAGCAGTTGCAGGGCGCGCCGGTGCCCGCATCGGCCCTGGAGAAGCTGGTGCTGCCGGGCCGCGTGCATGACTACGGCCCCGGAATGCTCGACGAGCTCACCACCTCCGGCGAAGTCCTCTGGGCCGGTGCGGGTTCACTGCCCGGCAAGGACGGCTGGCTCACGCTGTATCCCGCGGACACGGCGGGGCTGCTCCTTCCGCCGCCCCTGCCGCTGGAGCTGACGCCGCTCCACCAGGCCCTGCTGGACGCCCTCGCCCCCGGGTACGGGCTGTTCTTCCGTCAGATCGCCGACCAGGTACGTGCCACGTCGGCCCCGGAGGCGACGGATCCCCAACTGGCCGACGCCCTCTGGGATCTGGCCTGGTCCGGCCGCGTCTCCAACGACACGCTGGCTCCGCTGCGGGCGCTCCTCGGCTCGGGCCGTACGGCGGGGTCGACGGCACACCGCGCCAAGCGTACGGTCCCGCGCGGGCGTTACGGCTCGCTCACTGCCGCCGCCACCCGCAGCGGCACGAACCGCCCGACCGCTTCCCGCAACGGACCCCCCACCGTCGCCGGTCGCTGGTCCCTGCTGCCACCCGTCGAGACGGACGCGACGCACCGGGCGCATGCCCTGGCCCGCACGCTGCTGGACCGGCACGGCATCGTCACCCGGGGCGCGGTGGCGGCGGAGGGCGTGGAGGGCGGCTTCTCCGCCGCCTACCGGGTGCTGGCCGCTTTCGAGGAGAGCGGCCAGGCGCGGCGCGGCTATGTCGTGGAGGGCCTCGGCGCGGCCCAGTTCGCGATGGACGGCGCCATCGACAGACTGCGCGCCGTGCACACGGCCCGCGAGCGTGAACAGCACTTCCGCGCCGTGGTCCTGGCCGCAGCCGACCCGGCGAACGCATACGGGGCGGCTCTCCCCTGGCCCGATCCCCCGGAGGGTGCGACACACAAGCCCGGCCGGAAGGCCGGCTCCGTCGTCGTCCTGGTCGACGGCGAACTCACCCTCTACATGGAGCGGGGCGGCAAGACACTGCTCGTATGGCCCGGCACATCCGAGCCGGGCGCAATCGCCGGCGACGACGTCCTGGACCCCGGGGGCGGGGTCCCCGCGCCCGCCACGGCGGCCGAGGCGCTGGCACGCGCGGCGCTGGAGGGCGCCCTTGGCACCGTCACCGTGGAGCGTGTGAACGGAGCTTCCGCGCTCTCGTCACCGTTCGGCAGCCTCCTGGAGACCGCAGGCTTCCACGCCACGCCCCGCGGCCTCCGACTGCGGGCCCGATGACGGAAAACGGCCGGAATCAACCGGCCGCGGGGCGCGGCAAGTCGGCCTACCGCTGGCGGCGTACCGCACTCACCGCTGCCGCTGCCCCGTTGCAAGGATGAGCCCATGCCCGAAGGAGACACCGTCTGGTACACGGCCCGCCGACTCCACGAGGCGCTGGCCGGGCAGGCCCTGACGCGTACTGATTTCCGCGTCCCCCGGCTCGCGACGGCGGACCTCACCGGACGACGGACTCTCGAAGCGGCTCCCCGCGGAAAGCACATCCTCATCCGCGTCGAGGGCGGCTTCACGATCCACTCGCATCTCGGCATGGAAGGTGCCTGGCGGGTCAGCACACCGGAGCATCGCACGCGCGGCGGCAGCGGCCCCGCGCACCAGATCCGTGCGGTCCTGGCCACGTCCTCCGCCACGGCGACCGGCTACCGGCTCCCCGTTCTCGAACTGCTGCGCACAGACGAGGAGTCGGGGGCCCTCGGACACCTGGGGCCGGATCTTCTCGGCCCGGACTGGGACGCTCAGGAGGCCCTGCGCCGTCTGCTGACCGACCCGGGCCGCCCCCTCGTCGAAGCCCTGCTCGACCAGCGCAATCTCGCCGGCATCGGCAACGTCTACGCCGCCGAGCTGTGCTTCCTCGCGGGCAGTTCGCCCTGGGCACCTCTGGGTGAGCTGCCGCCGTCCCGCCTCGAGAAGATACTCGCCGCAGCGCGGAATCTTCTCGACGCCAACAAGGACCGCTTCGACCGCCGTACGACGCAAGCCCCCGCCGGTTCGGACCGCGACCGCGCGCTGTGGGTGTACGGCCGGGCCAACCGCCCCTGCCACCGCTGCGGCACCACAGTCCGCACGGGCCGGCACGGGCCCGCGGAGCGCCCCCGCACCGCTTTCTACTGCCCTCGCTGCCAGCCCGGTCCTCACCCTCGGACGCCCGGATCGCCGGATTCCGGCCGGGCCTCTCGCTGACCGCCCACACCTCATGTACGACCCGGAGTCAGTCAGGCTCCGACTCCTGCGGCCGCCCCTGAACTTGCCTGCCCCACCCGGCCGTTCGCCGCCCGGGCCCCTGGCCGTACATCTGCGCGGGGCGCCGCACCGTCCGGCTTGCGGCCTGTTGACGCGGAGTTCCGAGCGTCACATGCACGGGTATCAGGCCCAGCCCCCAGCCGAGCACCGCCGCCATCGCCGCCCCCGGAGGAGCACCGGGTGCTATGAGCGGCCACCCCAGCCAAGCGCCGGCCGCCACAGCCCCTGCTGTCAGGGCCCGGCGCACCGGCAGCCACCGTATGGAACCCGTCATCTCCGCGCACCTCCCGGGCACGTCCGATGCTGGTCACGCTCAGCTCATCGTCACGTACTCAGTGCGACCGCGCGACAGCAGAGCGGCATCGGTGCGTGCGACTGCGGTTCGGCGCCGCGCGGCGGTCGTACGGCGCCGAAGCCGACGCCCCGTCACGGGACAGCGAGAGGCCCCGCCGGACGAACCGGCGGGGCCTCTCGGCGAACTCTCGTGCTGTCCGTGCGGGGCGCGTCAGGCCGCGACGACGTCGACGGCTTCCGCGGGCGCCTTGATCGTGACACGCTCCTCCGGAACACCTGTGACGGAAGTCACGGAGATCGGGTTGAGGACAGTACGCCGCATCGGGGCGGGCACGGTCTCGCTCGCAGCGGATTCGGCCAGCTCCGCGAGTGCCAGCTCGTCGCTGACTTCCCGCATGAGCTCGGACATCCGCACATCCAGCGCGTCGCAGATCGAGGACAGCAGCTCGGAGGAAGCTTCCTTCTGACCGCGCTCTACCTCGGAGAGATACCCGAGCGAAACCCGGGCAGATGAAGAGACTTCGCGCAGGGTACGGCCCTGGCGCTGGCGCTGCCGACGCAGCACGTCACCCAGCAGGCGACGGAGCAGAATCATCGGTGCTCCTCCCTCTCAACGCGCGGCGTCTTCCACAGCTTGATACCCACCACCCCATCGGGCGTGAATCCTTCAGACTCCACCGTACCGCCTCGGGCTGCACCCGTGCGGGGAGCGATGTCGTGTTCACTCAGGGCTGCAAACAACCATTCCCCCCGTCATGTTCCTTATCCTTCCTCCGCGCATTCCCGGCCAGTTCGTCGCGCAGCAACCCCAGTGCGCCCGTCACGCTCCGCCTGCGGATCTCCGCGCGGTCACCGTCGAAGCTGAGCGCCCGGCAGGTCGTCCCGCCGTGCGGGCCCACGACAGCGGTGTAGACCGTGCCGACGGGCTTGCCGTCCTGCGGATCCGGGCCGGCGACCCCTGTCGTGGACAGTCCCCAGGACGCGCCCAGTGCCGCTCTTACGCCCTCGGCCATGCTCCGTGCCACGTCCTCGTCGACGGCTCCCCGCTCCGCCAGCAGCGCCTCGTCGACGCCCAGCAGATCCCTCTTCAGATCTGTCGCGTATGCGGTGACCGAACCGCGGAAAGCGCGCGAGGAACCCGGTGCGGCAGTGATCTCGGCGGCCACCAGCCCTCCCGTCAGCGACTCGGCGACAGCCACCGTCTCCCCGCGTTCCACCAGCAGCTCCAGCACATGCGCGGCCACGTCGAAGAATTCCTCTTCGCGGTCCTCGGGCGGCGGGATGTCGCTCATGACCGCTCCGGTCCGGCCGCCTCCGCGGCTCGCGCTTCCCGCTCGCGGGCACGCCCGGCCCTGCGCAGCAGGATCGCCTGCCGTACGTAGTCGAGCCCGGTCACGACCGTCAGCACGACGGCGACCGCCATCACCCACCAGCGCAGCGTGGCGAGCGGCCCGGTCAGCGCCAGCACGTACATGCCCACGGCGACGCCCTGCGCCAGGGTCTTGAGCTTGCCGCCCCTGCTGGCGGGGATCACACCGTGCCGGATGACCCAGAAGCGCAGCGCCGTGATGCCCAGCTCCCGGAAGAGGATTACGCCTGTCACCCACCAGGGCAGGTCGTCCAGAACCGAGAGGCAGGCCAGAGCGGCACCCATGATCGCCTTGTCGGCGATGGGGTCCGCGATCTTGCCGAAGTCGGTGACGAGGTCGTAGCGGCGAGCCAGTTCCCCGTCGAAGAGGTCCGTGATCATGGCGACGGTGAAGGCGGCCCAGGCGAACGAGCGCCAGGTGGGGTCGTGCCCGCCGTGCCACATCATCAGGGCCACGAATCCGGGCACGAGCAGCAGCCGCACCATCGTGAGGATGTTGGCGATGTTCCACAGGCTCACTCTGCGCACCGCGCCCGCGTCAGCACCGGGCAGGGGCTCGTACTGGGGCTTGTGCTGGGGTTTGGCCATCGCACCACCACTCGCCGCGGAGGCCGGGACTCCTGTCATCCGCCGGCCTCCTTGCTGCCTCCGCCGCCCTCGTCGCCCCCCTCGGCACCGCTGTGCAGAGGCTCCGCGACCAGGTCCACGCCTTCTGTGGCGACCACTTTCGCCTCGACCATACGTCCGATCGCGGAGCCTCGTAGCGGTGCGGGGCCTCCCGTCAGCAGCACGTGCCCGTCCGTTTCCGGCGCCTGGTGCGCGGCGCGGCCAACGAGCACGGTCCCTTCGGCGTCGTGACCGTCACCGCCCTGGCCGTCCTCATCGCTCTCGACGGCCTCGACGAGCACGCGCACGGTCTCCCCGAGCCGCTCCTCGGCACGCTGAGCCGACAGCTCCTCAGCGAGCCGGGAGACCCGCTCGAGACGTTCCGCGACGACATCGGGGGCGTTCTTGTCCTCGTAGCCCGCGGCCTCCGTCCCGTCCTCATCGGAGTATCCGAAGACTCCGATGGCATCCAGGCGGGCCTCACTGAGGAAACGCTCCAGCTCGGCGACGTCGGCCTCGCTCTCACCGGGGAATCCCACGATGAAGTTCGAACGGACGCCCGCCTCCGGCGACTTGGATCTGATCGTCTCCAGCAGTCCGAGGAAGCGGTCGGTGTCGCCGAAACGCCTCATCGCGCGCAGCACGGCCGGGGCGGAGTGCTGGAAGGACAGGTCGAAGTACGGGGCGACCTTGTCCGTCTGCGTCAGTACGTCGATGAGATCGGGGCGCATCTCGGCCGGCTGGAGGTAGCTGACCCTGACGCGTTCGATGCCCTCGACGGCGGCCAGTTCGGGCAGCAGCGTCTCCAGGAGCCGGATGTCGCCCAGGTCCTTGCCGTAGGACGTGTTGTTCTCGGAGACGAGCATGACCTCGCGCACGCCCTGTTCGGCCAGCCAGCGCGTCTCTCCCAGTACGTCCGAGGGCCGCCGGGAGATGAAAGAGCCGCGGAAGGACGGGATGGCGCAGAACGAACACCGCCGGTCGCAGCCGGACGCCAGCTTCACGGACGCGACGGGGCTGCCGTCCAGCCGCCGACGCAGGGGCGCTCGGGGCCCGGAAGCCGGAGCGACACCCTCCGGGAGGTCGGCGGGCCCTTCGGGCATCAGGTCTCCGTGGCCGGGCAGCGCGACCCCGGCGGCGTCCTGCCGCTCGGCAGGGCTGATGGGCAGGAGCTTGCGGCGGTCGCGGGGGGTGTGCGGGGCGTGCACGCCTCCGCCGAGGATGGTCTGCAGCCGGTCGGAGATGTCGGCGTAGTCGTCGAAGCCGAGCACGCCGTCGGCCTCGGGCAGCGCCTCCGCGAGCTCCTTGCCATAGCGCTCGGCCATGCAGCCCACGGCCACCACGGCCTTGGTGCGGCTGCCGCCCTCCGAATCCGCGCCGGACTTCAGGTCGTTGGCCTCAAGGAGTGCGTCGACGGAGTCCTTCTTGGCGGCCTCGACGAAACCGCAGGTGTTGACCACTGCGACATCGGCCTGCGCGGCCTCTTCGACGAGATCCCAGCCGTCCGCCGCCAAGCGGCCTGCGAGCTCTTCGGAGTCGACTTCGTTGCGTGCGCATCCAAGCGTGACAAGGGCGACAGTGCGGCGTTCGGGCATGGACTCAGCGTACTTCGTCGCGTTCCGCCCACCGGCCGCAGGTGATGCTGCGACTGGTGGGCGGAACGCGCTCCGGCCGGGTCCTCGCGCGGTCGCGCCGCGGTGCCCAGGTCAGGGCGCTGCCGGAGTCAGCCCGCCTCGGGGTCACCCCGGGTGTAGCTGACGCGCTGGACCTGGCCGTCCTCGCCGACGTCCTTGACTTCCTTGCCGTTGACGTAGAGCTTCACGCCGCCGGCGTTGCCGAGTACGAGGCTGAGGCGCTTGTCGTCGGTGAAGACCTTGCTCTTGCTCTTCTTCAGCACACCCTCATGCATCAGCCGTCCGTTGTGGTCCCGCGCGGAGATCCACACGTCCTGCTCCGCGGTCATCTGCACCGTCACCTTGTCCGCGGGGGCCGCGGCGATGGCGCTGTCGGATGCCTCGGGGCTGTCGGACGGCTTCTGGTCCTCGGGAGCGGAGGTCTCCGGAGGCCTGGAGGGAGTGGCGGTGTCCGTGGGCTCCGACGACGGTGTCTCCTTCGCCTTGGAGGGCTGCTGCTCACCGCCCCCTCCGACGAGGGTGAAGCCGACGAAGCCGACGACCGCGACGATCGCGGCGACCATGGCGGCCGTCCAGTTGGGCCTGCGCCGTTCCGGCCTGATGCGTTCGGCCTCGAAGAGGGCGGCAGGCGGGGTCGGCTGGGGACGTCCACCGTGATCCGCGTCGTACTGCGCGACGAGCTCTTCGGGATCCAGCCCGACTTCGCGCGCCAGGGTCCGCACATGCCCGCGGGCGTAGACGTCACCACCGCAGCGGGAGAAGTCATCCGCCTCGATGGCCTGCACGATGGGGACGCGCACTCTCGTAGACGTACTGACTTCATCCACAGTCAGCCGTGCTTCGTTGCGTGCTTGCTGGAGGGCTTGACCGACCGATGGACGGTCCTCTTCCGCTGCGTTGCCGATGGACACGGGGGCGCCTTTCGAGCGTGTAGCCACCTGCTGGACGTTCAGTCTAGGGGCGGGGCAAAAGAGCGGGGCAAGCGGGCGGACGAACTTTGTACGCCATCAGGATTGTCGTACCGCCTGACTTCGGACACTTCCGCACACTCCCGTCTCCCAACTTGACGTATACGCCGGGGAAACGGTTGCCTCACTCGTCCTTATGGGTGAGACTCCCCGCGGATCACGGCCAGCACACCATCAAGTTCATCGGGCTTGATCAAAACATCGCGCGCCTTGGATCCCTCACTGGGCCCGACCACGCCACGCGATTCCATGAGATCCATCAGCCGGCCGGCCTTGGCGAAGCCCACGCGCAGCTTCCGCTGCAGCATCGACGTCGAACCGAACTGGGTCGAGACGACCAGTTCCGCCGCCTGGCAGAGCAGGTCCAGATCATCGCCGATCTCCTCGTCGATCTCCTTCTTCTTGCTCTGCCCGACGACGACGTCGTCTCGGAAGACCGGGGACATCTGCGCCTTGCAGTGCTCGACGATCCCCTGGATCTCGTCCTCGCCGACCCAGGCCCCCTGCATGCGTACCGGCTTGTTCGCGCCCATGGGCAGGAACAAGCCGTCACCCTTGCCGATCAGCTTCTCCGCACCTGCCTGGTCGAGGATCACCCGGCTGTCGGCGAGGGACGACGTGGAAAAGCCCAGCCGGGAGGGCACGTTGGCCTTGATCAGGCCGGTGACGACATCGACGGACGGGCGCTGCGTCGCCAGCACCAGGTGGATGCCCGCCGCACGTGCGAGCTGCGTGATCCGTACGATCGCGTCCTCGACGTCGCGTGGGGCCACCATCATCAGGTCGGCCAGCTCGTCGACGATGACCAGGAGGTACGGGTACGGGGCCAGCTCCCGCTCGCTCCCCTCCGGCGCGGTGGCCTTCCCGCTGCGCACGGCCGCGTTGAAGTCGTCGATGTGCCGGTACCCGTAGGCCGCCAGGTCGTCGTAGCGCAGGTCCATCTCGCGCACGACCCACTGCAGGGCCTCCGCGGCTTTCTTGGGGTTGGTGATGATGGGCGTGATGAGGTGCGGAATGCCTTCGTAAGCGGTCAGTTCGACCCGCTTGGGGTCGACGAGGACCATCCGCACGTCCTCCGGAGTGGCACGGGCCAGCACGGAGGTGATCAGGCAGTTGATGCACGAGGACTTGCCGGAACCCGTCGCGCCCGCGATCAGTATGTGCGGCATGCGGGCGAGATTGGCCGAGACGTAGCCCCCTTCGACGTCCTTGCCGAGGCCCACGAGCATCGGATGTTCCTCGCCCGCCGCCTCGGCGGAGCGCAGCACGTCGCCGAGATTCACCATCTCCCGGTCGCTGTTGGGGATCTCGATGCCGACCGCCGACTTGCCCGGGATCGGGCTGATGATGCGCACGTCCGGGCTCGCCACGGCGTAGGCGATGTTCTTCGTCAGTGCCGTGATCTTCTCGACCTTCACGGCCGGACCGAGTTCGATCACGTACCGGGTGACGGTCGGCCCACGAGTGAAGCCGGTGACCGCGGCGTCCACCTTGAATTCGCTGAAGACGTTCGTCAGGGACTCCACCACACGGTCGTTGGCAGCGCTGCGCGTACGGCCCGGCCCGCCCCGCTCCAGGAGGTCGAGGGAGGGCAGCGAGTACGTGATGTCGCCGGAGAGCTGGAGCTGTTCGGCCCGCGGCGGCAGCGCCTCCGGGTCCTTCCGGGCGGAGGACTTCGTCAGATCGGGTACCGGAGTGTCCTCGCGCCGGCCCGCGGCGCTCTCGCCGCGCTCGCGACGCGCACCGATCTCTGACTCGCTCTCATCGCCGGAATTCTTGTTCCGCTCGCCGGAGGAGACACCGTTGCTCAGGTCGGCGACGAGCTGCGAGGGCTGCACGCCGTGCAGCAACGCCCCGTCGAGCGAGGCCGCCGCGCCCGCGGCGACGTCGAGCGATTCGTCCGACCGGCCGACGCCCGCGCCGCTGCGGCGGGCGCGGCCCTTGCGCGAGGAGCGGCGCTCATCGAGGGCATCCTTCTCCGCCTGTGCCGGGTCGAGGTACTCCTTGCGCATGCTGTGCGCACGTCCTCGCGCAGGGCGGTGCTCCGCGTCGGCCTCGTCATCCTCGAACTCCCTTGGCCCGGCGGGCGGGTCCGCGAGGCCCAGCCGTACGGCGAGCGCACGCAGCCTTCGCGGGATCGCGTTGACGGGCGTGGCGGTGACAACCAGCAGACCGAACACGGCGACCAGCACGAGCAGCGGCACGGCGAGCGCCCCGCCGACCGTCTCGATCAGGGGCCGGGACGAGGCCCAGCCGATGAGGCCCCCCGAGTCCTGGATGGCGCTCTCGCCCGCACCGCGCCCGGGAGCGCCGCACGCGATGTGCACGAGCCCGAGCCCGCCCACGACCAGCGCCGAAAGCCCCACGACGATACGGCCGTTGGCCTCCGGCTTCTCCGGATGGCGGATGAGGCGTACGGCGATGACGCCGAGGAGCACCGGCACGAGCAGATCGAGCCGGCCGAACGCCCCCGTGATGAGCATCTTGACGAGCTCGCCGACGGTGCCCTTGAGGTTGGACCAGGTACCCGCGGCGATGACCAGGGCGATGCCGACGAGCAGCAGGGCCAGCCCGTCCTTGCGGTGGGCCGGGTCGAGGCCCTTGGTGCTGCGCCCTATGCCGCGCAGGAGCGCGCCGAGGGTGTGGGCGACGCCGAGCCAGCAGGCCCGCACCAGCCGGTAGATACCACCGGTGGGCGACGGAGCCGGCTTGGGTGCCGCCTTCGCTTTCGCCTTGGCGGGAGGCTTACGGGCAGCTGCCTTCTTGGCGGTGGCCTTCTTCGCCGGCGCCTTCTTCGCGGCAGCCTTCTTCGCGGGTGCTTTCTTGGCTGCTTTTCCGGAGCCTGACGTACGAGAGGCCATGGTGGTGAGGTTACCGTCGTCGGGCCTCCGGGGCACGAACGGCTGCGCAGTGCCTGTGTGCTGACAGGGGCCGGATCGCCACCCCTGCCCCAGGGCAGGCTCATGACGTTGCGTCAGGCTGTCGTGCGGCGGATACGGCTACCGAGGCCCGGGCCGGGCCTTCGGTCCGGCCCGGTCAGTTCTGCGAGGGCACCTGGGCCGTGGCGCTGCCGCCCGCACCGGGTTCGAGGGCGTCAAGTGCCCGGCGCAGCCCGGTGATTTTGCGTTCGAGGTGCGCGGCCGTGGCGACGGTGGCCGATTCGGCGCTGTCGCCCAGCTGCTTGGACAGCGCTTCCGCCTGCTCCTCCACCGCGGCGAGGCGGGTGGACAGCTCGGTAAGCAGTCCGTGGGGCTCGGCGCCCTCCTCGGCCTCAGCACTCTCCGGTGCCGGGCCGGAGGAGCCGCTGCCGTTCTCCAACTGGCGCCGCAGCAGTGACGCCTGCTCACGCAGCTGGACGTTCTTCATGTAGAGCTCGACGAACACGGAGACCTTGGCGCGCAGCACCCACGGGTCGAACGGCTTGGAGATGTAGTCGACCGCACCCGCCGCATATCCCCGGAAGGTGTGGTGCGGGCCGTGGTTGATGGCCGTCAGGAAGATGATCGGGATGTCCCGCGTGCGCTCCCGGCGCTTGATGTGGGCAGCCGTCTCGAAGCCGTCCATGCCGGGCATCTGCACATCGAGCAGGATGACCGCGAAGTCGTCCGTCAGCAGCGCCTTGAGCGCTTCCTCCCCTGACGATGCCCGCACCAGCGTCTGATCGAGCGCGGAGAGAATGGCCTCCAGCGCCAGCAGATTCTCCGGCCGGTCATCGACCAAGAGGATCTTGGCCTTCTGCACCATGGCCCGTCCTCCTCGCCCCGGCAGTCCGTCGGACGCCGCCCCTGGGGGCCGCTCATCGACAGCGCCGCCCGTCCTTGTGCGGGTCATCGTAGCCGCACGCCGGTGTTCGCCACACCCTGTCACCGTGATGTCACTGTGCACACAACAAAAACGCCTCAGGGGACCAAAAGGTTCCCGGTTGACCGCACTTCCACACGTCATCGACACACTCTGTCAGCGGTCGACTGCTACGAGCACCGTGCCACATCAGCGCCCGCTCATCCACTCCTGCATGACAGACAGCAGATGATCCGTGTCCACCGGTTTCGTGACGTAGTCGGACGCTCCGGCCTCGATGCTCTTCTCCCGGTCGCCCTTCATCGCCTTGGCCGTCAGCGCGATGATCGGCAGCCCGGCGAACTGCGGCATCTTGCGGATCGCGGCAGTCGTCGCATAGCCGTCCATCTCCGGCATCATGATGTCCATCAGCACGACGGTCACATCGTCGTGCTGCTCCAGGACCTCGATCCCCTCGCGGCCGTTCTCCGCGTAGAGCACCTGCAGTCCGTGCTGTTCGAGGACGCTCGTGAGCGCGAAGACATTCCGGATGTCGTCGTCGACGATGAGCACCTTCTCGCCTCCGAAGTCGCCCCCGGGGCCCGGCTCGACGAGATCCTGCCCGCTGTGCAGCCAGGCCTCGTCCTGAGCGCCCTGTGACCGCGCGGAGGCGGCTTCCGTCCCGTCTCCCCGGCCGACTGCGGCGCCGGAGCCGTTGCGACCGAGCTGAGCCCTGCGGCCTCCGCGGCCGTTCTGCAGTGCGCGGGGCTCCGGCTGCGCCTCCGGGGGCAGTTCCGGCTGCTGCTCGGGTTCCGCGGCGTTGCGTTGCCTGCGACGCCGTACGAGAGAGGCCGCGGCCCGTTCCGCTTCCGATGCGGCCAGGTCGCTCGCAGCCAGCTCCTGGCCCTCGGCTGTCGTCCCGGCTTCGGCCTCCCGGACCTCGGCGGCAGACTCCTCCGCGTCCTCCTCGACCCGCTCCAGCGGAGCGATGCGCTCCGCCGCGGCTGCACCGGTCTCCGCGGCGGCGGAGACGGCGAGCGTGCCCGAGCCGAGCTGGGCATACCCCTGCGGCGGCAGCTCCGTCGGATGCAGCGGCAGGTACAGCGTGAAGGTGGAGCCCCGGCCGGGCTCGCTGGCGGCATAGATCTCACCGCCGAGCAGCCGGGCGATCTCACGGCTGATGGACAGGCCCAGGCCCGTACCGCCGTACTTGCGGCTCGTCGTGCCGTCCGCCTGCTTGAACGCCTCGAAGATCACACGCATCTTGCTGGCGGCGATCCCGATGCCGGTGTCCGTCACCGAGAAGGCGATCATCTCCGCCTCGGCGTCCAGCAGCGATCCGTGCTCCAGCATCTGCTCCCTGATCACGTCAGGAACGTCCGCCTGCGCGGAGCGGATCACGAGCTCGACGGCGCCGGTGTCCGTGAACTTCACGGCGTTGGACAGCAGGTTGCGCAGCACCTGAAGCAGCCGCTGCTCGTCGGTGTGCAGCGTAGCCGGCAGCTCCGGCGAGACGCGTACGGAGAAGTCCAGCCCCTTCTCGGCCGTGAGCGGCCGGAACGTGGCCTCCACATAGTCCACCAGCTGGACGAGCGCGATGCGCGTGGGGCTGACGTCCATCTTGCCCGCCTCGACCTTGGACAGGTCGAGGATGTCGTTGATCAGCTGCAGCAGGTCCGACCCCGCTCCGTGGATCGTCTCGGCGAACTCGACCTGCTTCGGGGAGAGATTGCTCTCCGCGTTGTCGGCGAGCAGCTTCGCGAGGATGAGCAGCGAGTTGAGCGGAGTGCGCAGCTCGTGGCTCATGTTCGCCAGGAACTCCGACTTGTAGCGCATCGAGACCGACAGCTGCTCGGCACGCTCCTCGAGGACCTGCCGCGCTTCCTCGATCTCCCTGTTCTTGATCTCGATGTCGCTGTTGGTCTGGGCGAGCTGCTCCGCCTTCTCCTCGAGCTGTGCGTTCGACTCCTGCAGCGCACGCTGCCGGTTCTCGAGCTCCTCGGAACGGTCCCGCAGCTGTTCGGTCAGCTCCTGCGACTGCTGGAGCAGGACCTCGGTCTTCGTGTTGACGCTGATGGTGTTGACGCTCGTGGCGATCATTTCGGCGATCTGGTTGAGGAAGTCCTTCTGGATCTGCGCGAAGGGCTGGAACGTCGCCAGCTCGATCACGCCGAGGATTGTTCCCTCGAAGACGACGGGCAGCACGATGACGTGCGCCGGCGGTGCCTCTCCGAGTCCGGAGGAGATCTTCAGATAGCCGGGCGGAGCGTTCTCGACGAGGATCGTGCGCGCCTCCTGCGCGGCCGTCCCGACCAGGGACTCGCCGGGCGTGAACGTCGTCGGCATGGTCTCCGTCGAGTAGCCGTAGCTGCCGACCAGCCGGAGCTCGTAGCTGCCGTCCGCGCTGTGGTCCGCACCGATGCCGACGTCCTCCCTGTCCTCGCCGGTGGAGAAGGCGAGGTAGAAGGCGCCGTGCTGCGCGGAGACGACCGGCGTCAGCTCGCTCATGATCAGACCGGCGACGTCCTTCAGGTCGCGGCGGCCCTGCATGAGGCCGGAGATCCGGGCGAGGTTGCCCTTCAGCCAGTCCTGCTCCTGGTTGGCGAGGGTGGTCTCGCGGAGGTTGGCGATCATGGTGTTGATGTAGCCCTGCAGCTGCAGGATCTCACCCGCCGCCTCCACGTCGATGCGCACATTGTGGTCGCCGCGCGTCACCGCGGTGGCGACGTCGGCGATCGCACGCATCTGGCGGGTCAGGTTGGAGGCCATCTCGTTCACCGAGTCGGTCAGGTCCTTCCACGTGCCCGCTACGCCGCGCACGCGTGCCTGACCGCCCAACTGCCCTTCCGTGCCGACCTCGCGGGCCACCCGGGTCACCTGCTCCGCGAAGGAGGACAGCTGGTCGACCATCGTGTTGATGGTGGTCTTCAGCTCCAGGATCTCGCCGTTGGCCTCGATGTCGATCTTCTTCGTCAGGTCACCGCGCGCGATGGCGGTGGTGACCATCGCGATGTTGCGGACCTGACCGGTGAGGTTGGAGGCCATCGAGTTCACGGACTCGGTCAGGTCCTTCCAGGTGCCGGCGACACCGGCCACCCGCGCCTGACCGCCCAGGACACCGTCCGTACCGACCTCGCGGGCCACCCTGGTGACCTCTTCGGCGAACGTGGAGAGCGCCGTCACCATCGTGTTGAGGGTGTCGGCGAGCTGCTCGACCTCACCGCTCGCCTCGACGGTGACCTTCTTCGTCAGGTCGCCGTTGGCGACCGCGGTGGCGACCTGCGAGATGTTGCGGACCTGGCTCGTCAGGTTGTTCGCCATCAGGTTGACGTTCTCGCTCAGGTCCTTCCAGATGCCGGTGACGCCCGGCACCCGCGCCTGGCCGCCCAGCATCCCCTCGGTGCCCACCTCACGGGCCACGCGCGTGACCTGCTCCGCGAACGAGGACAGCTGGTCGACCATCGTGTTCACGGTCGTCACCAGCGCGAGGATCTCGCCCTTGGCGTCAACGGTGATCTTCTTGGAGAGATCACCGTCCGCGACCGCGGTGGTCACCTCGGCGATGTTCCGCACCTGGGAAGTCAGGTTGTTCGCCATGAAGTTGACGGACTGGGTGAGGTCCTTCCACGTCCCGGAGACGCCCTTGACCTCCGCCTGACCGCCCAGGATGCCCTCGGTGCCCACCTCACGGGCCACCCGCGTGACCTGCTCGGCGAACGAAGAGAGCTGATCCACCATGGTGTTGAGGGTGTTCTTCAGCTCCAGGATCTCCCCGCGCGCGTCCACGGTGATCTTCTGGGACAGGTCACCGCGGGCGACCGCTGTGGCCACCTGGGCGATGTTGCGCACCTGGTCCGTCAGGTTGCCGGCCATGCCGTTCACCGAGTCGGTCAGATCGCGCCAGACACCGGCGACGCCTGGCACCTGTGCCTGACCGCCGAGCCGTCCTTCGGTACCGACCTCGCGGGCCACCCGCGTGACCTGCTCGGCGAACGAAGAGAGCTGGTCGACCATCGTGTTGATGGTGTTCTTCAGCTCCAGGATCTCCCCGCGGGCGTCGACCTCGATCTTCTGCGACAGATCACCGCGGGCCACGGCCGTGGTCACCTGGGCGATGTTCCGCACCTGCGAAGTCAGGTTGCCCGCCATGAAGTTGACGGAGTCGGTGAGGTCCTTCCACGTGCCCGAGACGCCGTCGACGCGGGCCTGGCCGCCCAGGCGGCCCTCCGTACCCACGTCCCTGGCCATCCTGGTGACCTGCTCGGCGAAGGAGGACAGCTGGTCCACCATCGTGTTGACGGTGTTCTTCAGCTCCAGCATCTCGCCGGAGACATCCACGGCGACCTTCTGCGACAGGTCGCCGTTCGCCACCGCCGTCGTCACCTGCGCGATGTTGCGGACCTGCCCGGTGAGGTTGCGGAACGCCGTGTTCACCGAGTCGGTGAGGTCCTTCCAGGTTCCGCCGGCGCCGGGCACCTGCGCCTGACCGCCCAGTTCGCCCTCGACGCCGATCTCCCGTGCGACGCGGGTCACTTCGGCACCGAACGAGGAGAGCTGGTCGACCATCGTGTTCACCGTGGTCTTCAGCTCCAGCATCTCGCCGGAGACATCCACGGTCACCTTCTGCGACAGGTCGCCGTTCGCCACCGCCGTCGTCACCTGCGCGATGTCCCTGACCTGCGCGGTGAGGTTGCGGAACGCCGTGTTCACCGAGTCGGTGAGGTCCTTCCAGATCCCGGCGGCACCGGGCACCTGCGCCTGACCCCCGAGGACGCCCTCCGTGCCGACTTCATTCGCCGCACGGGTCACCTCGTCCGCGAACGTACGAAGCGTCTCGGTCATCGTGTTGATGGTCTCGGCGAGCTGGGCGACCTCGCCCCGCGCGTTCACCGTGATCTTCTGCGACAGGTCGCCGTTCGCGACGGCCGTGGTCACCTGCGCGATCTCACGCACCTGGGAGGTGAGATTGCCCGCCATGAGATTGACGGAGTCGGTGAGGTCCTTCCAGACGCCCGCCACTCCCTGCACACGGGCCTGGCCTCCGAGTTCGCCCTCGGTGCCCACCTCACGGGCGACTCTTGTCACCTCGGACTGGAAGGAGGAGAGCTGGTCCACCATCGTGTTGACGGTGTTCTTCAACTCCAGCATCTCACCGGCCACATGGACGGTGACCTTGCGTGACAGATCACCCTTCGCGACGGCGGTCGTGACGAGAGCAATGTCACGCACTTGAGCGGTCAACCGGGACGCCATCGTGTTGACGGAATCCGTAAGATCTTTCCACGAACCGGACATACCACGCACGCGTGCCTGGCCGCCCAGCTTGCCCTCGGTGCCGACCTCGCTTGCGACGCGCGTCACTTCGTCCGTGAACACCGACAACTGGTCGACGAGCCCGTTGACGGTACGCCCGACCTTCAGGAACTCACCGCGCAACGGCCGCCCGCTGCCGTCGGCTCCGCGGGAGCGCAGATCCATCCGCTGCTCCAGGTCACCCTCGGCCACCGCGGTCAGCACCCTGCCGACCTCGGAGACGGGCCTGACCAGGTCCTCCACCAGAGCGTTGGACGCGTCGATCGCCGCAGCCCACGAGCCCTCGCAGGTGCCTGTCTCGAGCCGTTCCGTCAGCTTGCCCTCGCGGCCCACGACCCGCCGCACACGGGCCAGCTCACCGGTCAGATGAAGGTTCTGATCGGCGACCTCGTTGAAGACCGCCGCGATCTCTGCCATCGGCCCGTCGCCGGTGACGGTGAGACGCTTGCGGAAGTTGCCGTCCCGCATGGCCGTCAGAGCCTGCAACAGCCGGTTCACGGATGCCGCGTCGACCTCGATCGTCCCGCTCTTCCGGGAGCGGCTGCTCTTCGCGCGCGCACTCTTGCCACGCACCGCTGCGCCAGACTCCACCGTGTCCCTCCCGAAGGGTCGACCGTCCTGCCGTCATACCCGGGCTTCTGCTTCGAGCGTTCCCAGTGTTTCACCCTGCCCGAACCAGGCGATAACAGTTCGGCAGCATGGCACACGGCTCTCCACACACCCCGGACGGAAAACACACTGGATCCGGCACCCGCGCACACTGCGAACGTAAGTAACCTGGCTTCCGGCTGTCCATCCGTCCCGTGTTGCGGACAGAGCGCGAAAAGTGCGGATCGTGTGGAAGAGCACGAAGAGTGCGGGACAGCTGCGAGAACATGAAAGGCAACGGAGGGGCGCTGCGGGTGACGCAAGAGCAGAGCGCCGAGCGCGGGGGCATGCCCGCGGACGGCGACGTGGGTCTCCCGGCCGGCGGTAATGGGAACAGCCCGGCAGACGGCAGCGTGAGTGCACCCGCCATCGCGGCGCAGCACACCCCGCGGGGCGCGGACGGCGCACCGGCGGGAAGCGATCAGCGATTCAAGGGGAGACGAGTGATCACCGCGAGGGCAGCGGCCACGTTCGAGCCTGTCGGACGTTCCGTCGCGACCGCCCGCGCCTTCGTGCGGGACACCCTCCAGGGCTGGGGACTCGGCGACATCGTCGACGACGCCGTCGTCCTGACCAGCGAACTCGTCACCAATGCCGTCGTTCACGCGGGCACGGCCGCCGAAGTGGTGTGCCTGCGCAACGGCGACGGCGTACGCATCGAAGTCGTCGACCGCTACCCGGAGCGGGAGCTGCCGCTCCAGGACCCGGCCCACGTCCTGGGCAGCCCGGACCGGGAGGGCGGCCGGGGCCTGCTGCTGTGCGCGGCGCTGGCCTCCCACTGGGGCGTCGACTACACGGCCGCCGACAAGCGCGTCTGGTTCAGCCTCGACCTGCCGGAACGTCCCGTCGGCACCCGTGCCGCCGGCCCCGCACTGCCCGACGACGCACTTCCCGTCGCCGATACGCGCGTACGGGTCGCCGTCGTGCAGGTCGACCGCGGCGGAGCCATCGCCGCCTGGAACGATGACGCGCAGCAACTCTTCGGGTACCCGGCCGAGCAGGTCATCGGCAAACCGCTCACCGACTTCGCCGCATGGCCGCACACCCCCGGCACCAGCACCGGAATCGCCGAGGCGCTGCACCTCTCCCGCTGGGAGGGCTCGTACGGGCTGCGGGACGCCGACGGCCGTACGATCCCCGTCTACGCCTCTCACCTGCGCGTGCGCGACAGCGACGGAGAACCGTCCACCGTGTGCCTGCTCGTACGGGACCACGAACGTGCCGTTCTTCAGTCCCCGTTGCGCTCCCCGGTGACGGACTCCACCGGCCGCCAGGAAACCGGGGACGGTCCCTCTGACCCCTTCGAAATCTTCATCGGTTCTCCCGCTCCCGACGATCTCGACGGACTGCTTCAGCGGACCGTGGAACGCGCACGCGACATGCTCGACGGCGACTCTGCCTACCTCCTCCTCGCCACGGACGACGAGACCGAACTCGAAGTACGGGCCTCCACCGGCCTGCCCTCCGCGCGCCAGCGCTTCGCCCGCGTCCCTGTCGAGGCGGGCACCGGACGGTACGGATCGGCCCGCATGCCTTCCGTGCACGAGGACCTCACCGTCGTACCGGGGGCGGTCCCGCTGCTGGCCGGCACGGGCATGCGTTCCGTCGTCACGGTTCCGCTCAAGGTCGAGGGCCGGCTGACCGGTTCGCTCGGCGTCGCCACGGAATCGCCCGGCCGGTACACCAACGAGGAGGCGCTGCGGCTCCAGTTCGCCGCAGACCGCATCGCGCTCGCCGTCGAACGCGCCCGCCTCACCGAGCTGGAGCGGCTGCGCCGCGGCTCGCTCTCCTTCCTCGTCGAGGCGTCCGACCTCCTGGCGGGCACGCTCGACCGGGACCAGACGCTGGCGCTCATGGCGCAGATGACGGTTCCCACCCTCGCGGCATGGTGCGCCGTCTACACGGTGGCCGAACCCGGCTCGGACCCGCAGCTGTCGTACGTCCTGCACGAGGACGAGGACCGCATCGACCACCTCAAGTCGCTGCTCAGCAAGGTCGATCCGCCGGACCCGGTGCCCGCCCCCGGCGCCCGCGTATGGAGCGCACCGTCCGACGAGGCACACTCGGCCGCGCTGCGCAGTTCGCTGCGCACGGTGGTGCTGGGCGAGGAGGAACACCATCTGTCGCCCGGCTCGACGCGGGCCACGGCGTCCGCGGTGGGTGGCGAAACGGTCGTCCTGCCCCTCGTCGCACGTAACCGCGTCATCGGCATGCTCACCCTGGGCAAGCCGGCGGACGAACGCTTCCGGCAGGAGATCCTCGAACTCGCCGAGGACCTGTCCCGCCGTGCCGCACTGGCCCTCGACAACGCGAGGCTCTACTCGGAGCGCACGGCCATCAGCCAGTCGCTGCAGCGCAGCCTCCTTCCGCCGGAACTCCCCGAGGTCAGCGGCGGAGTCGAGGTCGAGGTCATCTACCGTGCGGCGGGCGAGGGCAACGAGGTCGGTGGCGACTTCTACGACCTGTTCGACATCTCCGAGGACACCTACGGCTTCGCGATCGGCGACGTGTGCGGCACCGGCCCGGAGGCGGCGGCGGTCACGGGCCTCGCCAGACACGCCCTGCGCCTCCTCGCACGCGAAGGTCTCGGCGGGCCGGCGGTGCTGGACAGGCTCAACACGGCGATCCTCGACGAGGGCGCACGCAGCCGCTTCCTGACGCTGCTGTACGGGGAGTTGCGGCCGCAGCGCGACGGGAGCGCCGAACTCAAGGTCGTCTGCGCCGGGCATCCGCTCCCGCTGCGGCTCCGCCAGGACGGCAGTGTGGAACCGGCCGCGGACCCGCAGCCGCTCCTCGGCGTCATGGACGACCTCGAACTGTACGAGCAGACCGTCTTCCTCGACCCGGGCGATGTGCTGCTCTGCGTCACGGACGGCGTGACCGAGCGCCGCGAAGGCACCCGCATGCTCGGGGACGACGGCCTCGCCGACGTACTGACCAGCTGCACAGGGCTCACCGCGGGCGCCGTGGCCGCGCGCATCATGCGGGCCGTCGAACGCTTCGCGAGCGCTGCTCCCTCGGACGACATGGCCATCCTCGCCATGCGCGTGCCCGAGTAGCCACATCCGCCGCACAGGCACCGCATAATGCAAAAAGCAAGAGGCTCCCGTCGAATGACGGGAGCCTCTTCGAATTGCTTGCTCAGAGCCCCAAAACGGAATCGAACCGTTGACCTTCTCCTTACCATGGAGACGCTCTGCCGACTGAGCTATTGGGGCGCGCGGCAGCGGCGCCGATCTTACCCGATGCGGAACGCCGCTCCGAACACCTGCCCCCACAGCGACAACTGCCGCGTGCTGTCTCCTGGTTCGCAGACCAACGGTCTTCAGCAGGCCGCATCCATCAAGAGGCCGCCGAGGCCATTGCACGCGGAGACCAGCCTGTGGAGTTCGCGCTTCGTCATCGACGTCTCCACGGGCAGCGCGAGCGTCTCGTCCGCGGCGCGCTCCGACTCGGGCAGCCACACATCGGTGCGGAACTCCGCCGTACGGTGCGCCGGATTCTTCACCGGTACGTAGCAGGCCACTCCGCGCGCCCGGAGCGCCCGCTTGAAGGCATCCCGGTCGGGCCGCCCGTTGCCGGGTACGCGCACCACGTACTCCGTGAACTCGTGCTGCACCCCGAGAGCGACGGTCGGTATCACGACGCCGCGCAATCGACGCTCCAGGTAGTCCGCGAACCGACGGCGGCGTGCGCCGTCGACCGAGATCACGGAAGGCCCGTTACCGGGTTCCACGACTCGGAGGCCGCGCCGCTGCGCCACCTCGTGCAGGCACACCATGTCAGCGGGGTGCCCGAAGAGATGCACGGGCGCTATGGCGACGGTGCGGTCGGTGAGTGCCGCCTCGACGGACGACGGGGACAGACAGAAGCTGAGCGGATCAATGTCCGCGAACACGGGCCTGGCTCCTACGGCACGTACGACGCCAGCCACTTCGGCACCGCCGAAGGCCGGCACCACAACGTCGTCGCCGGTCCGTATGCCGGCGGCCGTCATCTCTGTCGCGCTCATGACGCCGATGGTGCGGGCGGAAAATGAACTCCCGGTGACAGCACGAACAAGGGCTGTGGTTTCCGAACCCAACAGTTCGGAAACCACAGCCCCTTTTTCAATAGGAGTTCGGCGGTGACCTACTCTCCCACACGCTCCCGCATGCAGTACCATCGGCGCAGTAAGGCTTAGCTTCCGGGTTCGGAAAGTAACCGGGCGTTTCCCTCACGCTATGACCACCGAAACACACCCCGGAAACCGGAACCGGTCCGGGGAAATCTTTATGTGTATCAGCGATGAACGCTGTTCAGTTGTATCCGCACAACGGTTGTTGTTTCAGATACCGCACAGTGGACGCGAGCAAAAAGAATCTGTGGTCAAGCCCTCGGCTTATTAGTACCGGTCAACTCCAACCCTCACGGGTCTTCCATATCCGGCCTATCAACCCGGTCATCTCCCGGGAGCCTT
>NZ_AUEV01000018.1:0-191731 GCF_000426165.1 Streptomyces sp. TAA486
CGCGACGGGCGGCACACCCGATCCGGCCCGGCTGGCGCACCGTGCTCGGCCTGCCGCGTGCCGTGTTCGCGGTTGCCACGTTCGTGGGTGCGATGGTGCTGGGAGTCGGCGCCCTGACAGCAGAGGGTCCCACCGCGCGGTACGGAGCATTCGTCCTGCTCATCGGGCTGTGCGGGGCCACGGTCGGTACGGTTGTCCAGCTGCGCCATGTTCTGACGCACCCGGTCGTGGCCGACGACGAGGTCTCACTGACCGCCGACCGCATCATGCGTGTCGAGGACGCCCGCGACGTCACCACGCCAACCGTGGTGTGGTGCTTGCCGGCCGCCTCGGTGTTCGACACCGCGCCTGGCTGGTGGGTCGCTGCCTGGTGCGTCTTCGTCGCCCTGAGCGCCGTCTCCCTCGCCCTGATCACTGTGTTGACCGGGCTGGCGGCACGGCGGCGCGGAACACCACTGGCACCCCGGTGAACCGATGATCGTCATCGATTCGACCTCCCCCGTCCCGCCGTTCGAGCAGCTCCGCGCCCAGCCCGCCCGGCAGATCCAGGACCACACACTGGCCGTGGGGACCAGTTGTCGACCATCCGCGGCCTGGCCGTCAGCACCGTCGGCCGGGCCTACCGGGAGCTGGAGGAAGCAGGGCTGATCGAGCCTCGCGGACCGGCCGGCTCGTTCGTCTCCGCAGCCGGCGGGCAGGGACGCGAACGGGCACGCCGCGCCGCCGAATACGCCACCGTCATCGCCGGCGTCGGCATCGACACCGACGAGGCCATCCGCATCGTCCCAGGCGGCACTGACCAACGGCACCACGCGGGGCACGGACTGATCGAGCTGCGGACGGTCAACTCACCTCCCAGTCCGCCATCTTGTCCGTTACATCCTCACAACACAGACCCGATCTCCGTGGCCACACCCACAAGCCCCCAAGAGGGCGACGCAAGGGGAAACCAAACTCACGAGTCATCAGATAACCTCCGGTAACACCGACAAGCCACGCCGAGACCGCGAACGCACGGGCGCCCCGCGGGGCCCGTGCTCATCACCGGAGCAACCAAGATGAACTCCCCTCACCGAGCAGGCTGTTCGGCATATGAGTGACTTCCTCGAGCCACGCTTCCTCGCCGTGAGCCTGTTCATGCTGTTCATCGCCGCCTGCCTGTTCCTGGCCATGTGGGTCAGCCCGGATCTGCGCAGCGGCGACGGATTCTTCCGCGAGGGCAAACAACTCGGCACCGTGCCCACAGGCTTGGCCGTCGCCAGCGAAGTCATGCCCACCGCCGCCGTGCTCTACCTGCTCGGCACCGTCGCCTTCAGTGGTGTCGACGGAGTCATCCTCTTGTTGTGCGCGGCTGCGTCTCCCGTGCTGATGCGGCGCTGGCTGGCCGGCAGACTGCCCGCGGCCAGAGGCCGGACCTTCGGCGAGATGGTCACCCGCCACCTGTCACACCGGCCCGCCAAGCGCTGGGTGGGGGCCGCGTGCCTGGTGGCTGTCGTACCCCTGCTCATCGGGCAACTCCAGCCGCTCGGCCATGCCGCCCAACTGATCGGGCTGAGCGATCCGTTCTCCCGGCGGCTGGTTGTCATACTTGCCGGCGGATTGATCCTCGCCTGTGCCGCGATCGGCGCGGCCCGCGGTGCGACCATGCACCAGATCGGCACGGCCGCTTCCTTCCTGCTGATTGCCCCGGTAATGGCGGTCATGGTGGTGCTGCGCTTCGACGGTGACATCGGCACTCTGTTGGAGGCCGCCGAGCGGCAGCAGGGGGGCACAGGGGCTTATCTCGGCATCGGCGGCCTCTTCGGAGGGGGCGTCGCCGGGCACCTGGACCTCCTCGCCTACGCCGGCTGCGTGCTGCTCGGTGCGGCCTTCCTGCCGCACATCGTCGTACGCCTGGCCGGAGCACCGGATGCACGCAGAGCCCGTAAGGCGGCCGGTGTGGGGGCGGCCGCTCTGTGCTTCCTCGTCTCCACCGCCGTGTTCCTCGGCTTCGGCATCGCTGCCCTGGTCGGGCGCGAGGAGCTGGCCCAGGAGGGGCCGTTCGGCGGTGTGAACCTGGCATTGCTCGCCACGGCCCTGGACGGCAGCGAGACAGGCGACGTGGGCAAGCTCATGTTCTTCATCATGTGCGCCGTCTTCCTCACGATTCTCGCCTCCGCCTCAGTGTTGCTGCTGTCCGGATCCGCGTCGATCGTGCACGACTTGGGCCGCGGAGGCGGCGCCGAGGTGCAACCAGACGCCCGCCGCGACGGAGGAGCGGTGCGGGCCCGGCTGGCCATGGTGGGCCTGGGTGTCTTCTCGATCCTGATAGCGGCGCTGACCATCGACGTGAGCCCGCAGTTCTGGCTGGTCCTCACCTACACGGAGACGGTGTCGACGCTGCTGCCGCTGCTTGTGTTCAGCCTGGGCAAGCGGTCGATCCCGGCCGCGGCAATCAAGTACTGCGTCCTGGTGACCACCGTGATCAACCTGGTCCTGATCTTCTTCTCCCCCTTGGTCTCGGGCACCACCCACGCGGTCTTCCCGTACGCAGACTGGAGCATGTGGCCGCTGACCTCGCCGAGCATTCTGAGCGTGCCGACCGGATTCTTCATCTGCTGGGCCTTCACCCGGCGCGCACAGGCCGACAAGGACGCAGCGGGCGATGGCGGGGATGGCCGGCCGGTCACTGCATCGCTTCGACACTGAGCCCCAGCCGGGGGCACTCAACTGCTGACGCAAGCATCGGGAGCGAGGCCGCGCCCGCAGGAACCAAAGCGGGCAGGCATAGGTGCAAGATCGGTCGACTCCCGGCAGCGACGAACGGAAATGGTGCCTCCTCTGTCGGGGTGGCGGGTTCTGAACCCACGGTCTCTTCGTGCCGAAGTAATCCGGCAAGAGCAACGACGTGCGGACTCAGGTGCGTTGACCTTGTGGGGGACGTCCCCGGACACACCCTCTCGACGCAGCGCGGGGCCACCCTCAAGGACACGATGGTCCGTGCGGGCCAGTCCTCCGAGCGGGCCGCGTTGATCTATCAGCACTCGAAGATCGAACTCGGAGCGGCAGCGGGAGGTCGCCGGCGGGATCGACGCGCGGGTACGCGCTGAGTGAAAGAAGGCGGCGCAGAAGGACGGCGACGCGCCTTCTGGTGCGGATCTGGTGCAAGACGCTTAGCGCGGTCTAGACAACAAACAAGCCCCGGGCCTCTGGCCTGGGGCTTTGCGCTGGAGCGGGTGACGGGAATCGAACCCGCGCTCTGAGCTTGGGTATCACCGTGCCGCTGGAGCCAGATCGAGGGCTGACCTGCACTCATGAAGGCTGTGTGCGGCCTGGTACTGGCCCACGCGCGACCGGAGTGACCGTGGCTGTCCGGCCGTTCTGGCACGGTCGCCCAGGTGGTTCTACAGGTCGTCCGGCAGAAGCCGAAAAGCGTGATCGCCGGTGAGAGGGGTGACGGCTCTGAAGTCCCGGCGGTCGAGGGTCAGGATGATCTCGGTGTCGTACGCCTCGGCCAGAACGACGTTCAAAGCAATCGGTCAGATCGAGCCGCAGGGCCGCGTAGTGGTTCTGGACCTTACGGGCCTTGCGAAGTGTGCCGGCGGACAACTCGGGAATGGCAAAGCGTCCGGTTCGCTCTTGACTCAGCACCCAGTCGTTCACCGCGTATGCGGCCTTGCGGTCGACGTTGCGCGTGGTGATGTGTTCGATCTCCAAAATCACCAACGGTGATACCACGATGAGTGCTGCCTGACGCATGGCGGTCCGAGCGGCTCCGTATTCAGGATCCGAGGTGTTCAGTGCGGCCACCAGGCCGGAGGTGTCTCCGACGACGATCACTCGGCGTCCGCCACGCCGTCCGAGACCGCTCGATCGATCTCCTCGGCAGTGACCGATCCGCCGAAGTCCACGCTCGGGATGTCCCAGTCCTCATCCCAGCGACGGGTGCGCAGGGCCGCGAGGTGGAACGCCTCCCGGAAGTACTCCGACTCCGAGCGTCCCTCCCGAGCAGCCGCCTCCTTGATCAGCGCGAGGTCTTCTTCGTCGACCATGACGGTCGTCTTCTTCAAAGCCATATGGTTATGGTACCTCAGCCATAACTGCGTATTCTCGGTCGGAAGTCTGAATCGCGTCCTGTCCGTCCCATGTGTCGGCAGGCAACCTCAAGTCAATCCCTCCGACGAGGGCGGGCGTGCGTGGCTCCTAGGGGCAGTGATGGCGTATGTACCGATCCTGAAAGGCAAACGAGGCGAATTCACCGCGCTCGGGCAGATGGAGCCCGGCGTGCAGGCCGAAGTTCATCCGATCATGGAAGTCGTCGATGACGAGCGACTGCGGGATGTCATGGAGACCTTCCGCAAGAACGCTTGGGGCCAGCTGCCGCAAGGGCTGGATATCGCCGTGGACTGTGGCGGCCTATGGCATCACGGTGTGGTCGGCGGCGTCTGGACTGGACGCCCGATGCACTGGCTCAGCGAGGCGTTCGGAGCCTGGCTCCTCGCCCTGATCCCGGTCTTCCGACCGTATGACCCGCCCGGAGTGCTGACCGAGGTGCGTGACGTTCAGCGCGCTCACGGGCGAGGAGCGGTGCTCCGCGTCGATGTCCTCCTTGTTCCGGTCGGGTCTCCCACGGTGTCGCGTGAGGTGCGCACGGCCTTGCGTGCCGTGCATCTGGCCCCTGAGCAGGTGGACTTGGTGCTGGATGCCGGCCACGTGTCCGGGGATGACGCGGTGACTGACGCGCTCCCGCCAATGCTGGACGCGTTGCGATGGGCGCGGCAGGCCACGTGGCGCAACGTGGTTTTGGCTGCAGGGGCCTTTCCCAAGACTCTTCGGAAGCTGGCGCGAGGAATTCCCAACCGGATGCACCGGTGGGACGCTGCGTTGTGGCGCAAGGTGGTGAACTCTACGGACGGCATGCCACCGCACTTCGGCGATTACGGCGTAACGCATCCGGTCGCGCCGCGACGTGGCCGTGGCAGCATCCCCAACATTCGGTACACGGTCGGCGAGGACTGGCAGGTCTACGTCGCCCCTCAGGCGCTTCCGGGTAATGATGACTTTTTCGTGATCGCGCGGGAACTTCTGCGCTCGGAGTATTGGCCTGCCCGCGGGGAGGCTACTTCGTGGGGAGACGCGGAGTTGGCCATGTGCGCACGGGGACAGCGGGCGAAGGCCGGTGGCGGAGCGGAGTGGCGTGCCTGGGCCACTTCCCATCACTTGGCGGTTACCGCGGAGGCCCTGCGAACGACGGGCCGGCCGTGACCTTTCCACAAAGCCGCCGGCTTACGGGAGTTCGCCGCCCCACGGGACTGGCTGACCATCTACTACCTACCGCCCTACGCACCCGACCTCAACCCGGTGGAAGGGATCCGGTCACTGCTGCGGCGCGGCTGGCTGTCCAACGTCGCCTTCAACACACCGGAACACCTCATCCAGCGCATCCGCCACGGCTTACGCCACATCCAGTACCGCCCCCGGCTCATCGACGGCTGCCTCACCGAAACTGGCCTCACCATCAGCCCCTGAGTCGCAGACGACACCACGAGTTCAACCTCAGTAGATCCGCCATCCCCCCAATGTGGCGGAACCTGCAGCTGGCCACAGCCGCGTCGACTGAAATTCACAGGATTCCCTCCTGCAAGGCGGTAGCCGAAGAGCGCACCTCTCGTGCAGTGGCGTGCTCTCTTGCGCGAGGACGGCACCGGGTGGCACAGAACCGTGCCAAGAGGACACGATGATCCGGGCAAACCCTCCTGCCGGCCTTCCAGGCTCAAGGTGGTGCGGGAGGTGTGCGAGGTGCCTGACCCGGGTTAGGGCCCAGCCCAGGAGAACTGCCTCTGAGCTGGGCCCTCTTGCTGGCATGAGGCGAGACTCGAACTAGCGTAGTGAGCCCTTATGGCGTCGGTACCCTCTGGACGTGCGGGGGTTGAGGCAGCGAGCCAGACAACGAACGCGACCACTCCCGGCGAGGGAGACTGGTCCGTTGAAACCCCCGGCTTGTGTCTGTTCGCTATGTTCGTCCGATGCTGCACCTGTAGGGGTGCTCAGGGGGCAAGGGGGAACGGGTGACTCCACGGCAGACGACACGCCGTACGGGTAGCGGAGAGCGAATAGGACGCGCGCCAAAGGTTCGCCGCCCTCTCCGCACAGCGGGCCCGGACGCTCGAAACCAGTCTGATTCGGCGGGCTCCGACAGGCACCAACGCCTCAACTCCTGGGGGACGGCACTCACCGGGGCGGCAGCCGTCGCGGCGCTGCTGTTCACAGGAATCTCCAGCTACCAGACACAGAATGAGCTCAAGAGCCGGACCCGCGAACTCGATATCGCACAGCAAGGCCAGGAGACCGACCGTCAAGGGCAGACCGCTGACAGGTTCACCACGGCCGTCTCCCAACTCGACGATGACAAGAGCGTAGATGTGCGACTGGGAGGCATTTACGCGCTACAACGCATCATGACGGATTCACCGGATGATCAGCCTACCGTCGTAAATGTGCTCTCTGCCTACGTTCGCACCCACAGTGAGGCCTCGAAACATGGGGGGTCGCAAGACGAAGAGGCCTCCGCGGAAGAAGACGTCCTCGCCGCTGCCCGCGCGCTGGGAGCGAGCGAGCCTGACTGGCGGGCGCAGGTCGACCTGCATGACACGTACTTGCGTGGGGCAGTTCTGCGCGACGCGGTTCTGGGCGGGGCGGTTCTGCGCGGGGCGGATCTACGCGACGCAGATCTGCTTGACGCGGTTCTGCGTGGGGCGGGTCTGCGCAACGTGGACCTGCGCGATGCGGACCTGCGCCGGGCGGATCTGGGTGGGGCGGATCTGAGTGGGGCAGATCTGCGCGGGGCGAAGCTGAGCGACGCGGATCTGGCCTTCGTGGACCTGCGCGATGCGGACCTGCGCGGAGCGGATCTGAGCGGGGCGGATCTGAGCGGGGTGGATCGGGAGGGGGCGAGAGGACTCCCGTCAGGTGACTCACGCTACTAACCTGAAGATCACTCAGGTGGTGCGGAGGTGGTGCAGGGTGCCTGAATCGGTCTAGACAACAGGAAGCCCCAGCTTGGAGACACTGTCCCTGAGCTGGGCCTTTTTCTATGGAGCGGGTGACGGGAATCGAACCCGCGCTCTGAGCTTGGGAATCACAGTGTCTGGGCGAGTAGTTGGCGCTCTGACGCAGCAGGCTGCACGTACGGGTCGTCTGGCAGGGTCCCCAACAGACCGCCGGTGACCGTGGTTTACCGACTCTACGGGCACGCGACGGGCACAGGGGCACGAGCACTCCAGGGAAGGTGACCCGACCCCTTGGCCCTGGCCGAGGGTGGAGGCAAGCGGCCGGCCGAGCGATACTTCGGATGCCTGGCGTCGGGCGGCGAGAAGTCAGCCCCACAGCGTCGACCCGTTGTGGAGGGGACCAGCCGTGGTCAAGCCCGGCAAGGGCGAGGCTCTCGGGCTACCGAATAACAGCATTGACTCAAATGAGTTCTCTGGGCTTCGGCATAGCCGTACCCGTGTCGCAGATCAACTAGAGAGCCCCATGCCGGAGCGGTGCGACGCCAGTCACCATCTGGAATCCACTGAGTCCAAACCCTGCCACATCAAGCCTCGTACGACTTACTGCGCTTAGCCCATGGTTGGACTACTCTTCCTCCGTGATTAAGTGGAGGAAGAAGCGGATCCTGAGGAATCTGCGCGATGAAATCGACCAAATGCGCATTAACCCGGGGACCGAAGGGCGTTGGTATAAATGGCATGCGTGGCACCGGACGGCTGAATTCGCGCTACGTCGTTTCTTTGGGAGCGACCATCCGCTTGTCGAAGAGTTCGGATCCATCTGGCCAGAAATGGCGAAATCCAGTAGCTATACGGTTTATCGAAGGGAGAACGCGTCTCAGTCGGTGGGGATTCTAAGTAACGCCATCTTGGAGTTGGATCTCGCGCATGGTCGAGGAGTGGAGAAGGAATTCGTATATGCGATAGACGAGGGTCTTAGAGCGCGCGTGCAGCACGCAATAGACGTAGAAGACTGGTCGGCTGTAGCGTCACTCGCTGCCACCTACGTTGAAGATCGTTTGCGTCTCTGGGGTGGTTTGGGGCATGACAGTTTCGGAGTAAATCTCATGACTCAGGTTCTCAAGCCTGAAAATGGAGTCTTGACCCTCGGCAGGACTTCTGGGGAAAGAGAGGGTTGGCATCAGCTGGGGAGAGGCTTCGCTGCTTCTTGTTCGAATGTGGACCGGCACAGAATTCAGGAGCGAGATGACCTCAAGCACTATGCGTTCGGGGTATTGGGCGCTGCGAGTCTGCTTATCACCCAACTGAAGCACGAGCGTGGAACGATTTTTGCATCACCTCGCCTCTAGGCAGCGATTATGGGGGCGTCATGCGTCGGTCGGTGGAGTCTCAATGGGCGAGTCAAGGTCGGCGGCAGCGTTGATCAGAAGTCGAAGAAGTGATGCGCCAGCTCTCTGACCTGCGGGTCAACAAGAGGCCCACAGCCTGACCTGCGAGTTGGCTGTGGGCCTCTGTCGTTGTCTGTCACCGTTGGGCTGCCTCGCACGGCCCCACGACGACCCGAACCTGCGTTCCGCCGGCCTCTCGTTGCGAACTTGAGGCGGGGCGGTCGCTGAGGTCTGCACAGGTCATCGACCCGGCTACTTGAAGGCCCTGAAGCGTGCCTACGGTCAAGGTGGTTGCTGTACTTCGCTGATGTACCGACTGCGAACGTCTGCCGAATTGCTTGCCTCGCGCTTTCATGAAGTGCTTTGTCCGATGGGGGGCAGCTCGGCGGAAAGTGCCTCCGAGCTCTGACCAGCGACAATGAGGAGTGGATCCGTGTTCTCGCTCCAGTCGGAGGCACATTCCAGTGAGCGGCCTATCGGGTCCTATCCGGTGTGCGCACCCCGGGCCGGGACCCGAGTCTAAACTCGCAATCAGCAGAAGTTGAGCTTGTTCATCAATTCTGACGCTTTGGGGGAGGGCCCGTGATTGTGCTGCCAGCGTGCCAGACGCTCTTTGATAACTCGTGTGTTGTTGGTCTTTGTCGCAACGCCGTGATGTCGAAGGAATGTCTTTGCCTCACGTGTCACCGAGGCGCACGATGAAGCTGCTTGACTCGATGCGGGTGCCGCAGATGCCGTGGACTGGGAAACCGCCGCCCCGCCGAGGATGACGAGGGTTGCGATCCCTGACGCCGCGAGCTTGCGCATGTCTTGCCTTTCCTTTAGGACGGAAAGCAGGAGTAACCTGCTCCTTCTGTCAAAGTTTTGCGGATGGCCTCGCCACGGTCAATGCATGCAGGTCGGATTAATTGACCCTGTGTCAGAATATTGAGTATGCGAGTATGAGGCGCCGCCCACCTGGCCAGCGTCAGCGCGCCGTTCCTTCGACCGGTAGATCGGCGAAGAGAACCAGAACCACGTACCGCGCTGTCTCCATCGAGATGTGCTCATGTCTCACGTGCCCAACCAGGGTCTACCGGCTTCCGAACCGTGCCAGCAGTCTTGCTAACTCGATAAGCCCCGTTCGACGCAGCCTTTCCGGCCCCGGCAGGAACCAGGGCGCCGCCCTGCTGCCATCCCGTCTGCCGTCGACCCGCACGTCAGTGGAACGGGCCTGCCCTCCCCTGTCCAGATGGAGCGCGCCGCTGTACAAACGATCTGGACAGGCCTCGCCCACGGCTCCAACGAGCCTGCGGCAACTGAGCGTTCGGAGCACACCGAGGCCCCAGAGAAGAAGCCGACGGTCCCGGTCGAGCGTGCGGTCTCGGATGAGCCGACCTCGATCAGCTCCGACCTTGCGCCGTCTGCGCCGCCCGTACCGGCCGCGCTCGTCGCGCACGCCCGGAAGGTCGCCGACGCACACCAGGCCCGTACCGGTTCCCCGATCGACACCGCGACCCTCCGCGCTCGCCTCGGTGTCCCTGCACCGCTGGCCGACCGGATCGCTGCCCAACTCACCTGACCAGACAGGAGAACTCGCCGTGTCCTTAAACCGCCGTTTCCGCCGAGTGACCCGCGTTGGCCCCGTCCAGGTCGGCACCGCACACGACCACCGCGGGCGAGAGAAGCACACCGCCGCTTGCACTGCGCCGCGCTGTGGCTTCTCCGCCGACTACGACTCTCGCGCCGCCGCTGAACTCGCCGCCCGCACGCACCGCTGCCCCGTCCGCTGAAAGGAGCCTCGTCCCGTGACCGTCAGCCTGCCCCTGGTCCTCGTCCTCGGCCTCATCGCCTGGGGAGCCGTGAAGTTCCTCGGCGTCCGCATATGGCTCGTCGTCGTGATTGCCCTCTTCGGCTTCTACCTGGTCGACACCTTCCTTGCTCCAGCGATCGACTCCGGCGCCCGCAACGGAGTCCAGGTCATCAACGGCACCCACGACTGAGAGGAGAACCGCCATGCTCTTCCGTCCTCAACTGCCCGACGCGCCGCAGTTTCCGGCGCCGTCCGGGACGCCCGTCGCCCCGGCCTCGGTCATCACGCATCACGCGTCGACCCCGGTCGTGCCGGCTCCCCGTCGGTCTCTGCCGTCCGTCAGCACTGGCGCCATCGGCCTCGTGCTCCTGGGCGGCGTTGTCCTGACCGCGCTCCTGACCGCCGTTGCGGTCTCGGCCATCTCCGTGGCCGTCGCTGCCGTCGTCCTGCGCTCGCTCCTGGGCGCACAGCACGGCCGCTGAGCGGCTACCGGGGCGGTCTCGATACCGCCAAGCATCCACCGCCCCGGCAGCCCGACCCCTTCCAGCCGAAGCCGAAAGGAGAAGACCATCATCACCCGCAAGAGCCCGACTCCACTCAAGGAACTCGGGACGCTCGCCTCAAACGGGGACCTGCCCGGTATCCTCCGCCAGCTCTCCACGCTCGGCGGCTGCACCAACCCCGTACGCCTCGCCGGGCAACGGACCGAACACCGTGTCGACACCGCGACGGGTGAGATCGGCGCTGTGCTGCACCGCCTCAACTCACAGGACATGCCCGCCGGTCACCTCCTGGTGCGATGCGGCAACCGCCGTACGACCCGCTGTGCAGCCTGCGCGGAGACCTACCGCCGGGACACCTTCCACCTGATCACTGCCGGTCTCCGCGGCGGCAAAGGCACACCCGAGACGGTCACCTCGCATCCGAGGGTCTTCGCGACGTTCACTGCCCCGAGCTTCGGACCGGTGCACAACCGGCCTACTGGGCCTGGTGGTTCAGTACGTCCTTGCCGGTGCGGCAGGCGTCACGACCAGGACGACGCCGTACTCGGCACGCCACTCGATCCCGACTCCTACGACTACGAAGCCGCTGTTCTGTGGAACGCGCACGCCGGGATGCTCTGGCGGCGCTTCACGATCTACCTGCGCCGTGAGGTCGCCAAGCGGGCGGGACTCACTCAGCGGGCCTTCCGGCACTTCGCCCGCGTCTCCTTCGCCAAGGTCGCCGAGTACCAGAAGCGAGGCGCCGTCCACTTCCATGCCGTCGTGCGTCTCGACGGGCCGACCGGCGGGGACAGTTCGCCTCCGGCCTGGGCAACCGCCGAGCTGCTAACCGACGCCATCAAGGCGGCTGCGGGGAAAGCCAGATTGGCCGGCCCCGTCGTCGACGAGCGCGCGCACTCCGTCACCTTCGGCCGCCAGCTCGACGTACGCACCATCCACGGACCCGACTTCGACGGCGGCCAGGAACTTACTGACCGCGCGGTGGCCGCGTACTTCGCCAAGTACGCCACCAAGGGGGCCGAGACGGCCACAGGAACGCTGGACCGCCGTCTGAGGTTCGTCGCGGAGCTGGCCCAGCTCGACATCAGTCCGCACGCCGAGCGGATGATCCGCACCGCCTGGGCCCTCGGTGCGCGTAAGGACCTGGCTCACCTGCGGCTGCGTGCCTGGGCTCACATGCTCGGCTTCCGCGGCCACTTCTCCACCAAGACCCGGCGCTACTCCACCACCCTCGGCGCACTCCGCAACGCTCGCGCCGAGTGGCGCCGTCTCCAAGCCGCCATGGCACGCGGCGAAAACGATCCACAGCCCGTGGACAACAACGGCTCCCGTGAAGAGACGACGCTCGTCCTCGCGCACTGGTCCTTCGTCGGAACCGGGCTCGATCCGATCGAGCAATGGCTGTCCGCGTCGCTTGCCGACCCCGGCACACCGACCGCCACCAGCACGGAAGGAGAGGTCGCACGATGACGGACCGATACCTCAGCGTTGACCAGGTCGCCGAACTCCTCGGCACAACAGCCCGGTTCCCGCGCCGGCTGATCGCCGAGCGGCGCATCACCTTCGTCAAGGTCGGCCGCCACGTGCGCATCCCAGAGAGCGCCCTGGCCGCGTACATCGAGGAGAGAACCGTTCAGCCGATGCGTCCGCGTCGTGCCCGCTCCCGGAAGGCGGCTGCCTGATGGCCAACAAGAGCGGGAAACGTCGCCGGTTCGGAGCTGTCCGCAAGCTGCCCTCGGGTCGCTGGCAGGCGCGCTATCCCGGCCCGGACGGGCTGATGCGTCCGGCTGATCGGACCTTCGAGACCAAGGCGGACGCCGAAGTCTGGCTCTCCCAGACCGAAGCGGACTTCACGCGCGGCGACTGGCAGGACCCGGATGCGGGAGCGGTCAACTTCGAAACGTACGCACGGCAATGGGTCGTCGAGCGCGGTCTGCGTCCGACAACAGCGGAGCTCTACCGCCGGCTTCTCCGTCTGCACCTGGTGCCGTTCTTCGGAGCGCTGGACGTCGACCAGATCACCGCGCCTCGTGTACGCACCTGGCGGACGGAGCGACTGGAGGAGACCGACGCACCGACCACCGTGGCGAAGGCGTATCGGCTGCTGAAGGCCATCCTCGAAACGGCCGTCGACGATGAGCTGATCCGCCGGAACCCCTGCCGCATCAAAGGTGCCGGGCAGGAGAAGGCACCGGAACGGCCGGTCGCAACGGTCGAGCAGGTCTACGCGATAGCCGACGCCCAGGGTCCGCGCTGGCGGCTGAATGGTTCTCCTCGGCGCCTTTGCCACGCTCCGCCCGGAGGAGCTGGCCGAGCTGCGCCGCGGTGACGTCGACCTGGACGCCGGAACGCTCCGTATCTCCCTCGCCTCACCGGAGCTGACAACCGGACGGCGGGTCACCGGCGAGCCGAAGTCGACGGCGGGGAAGCGCACGCTGATCCTGCCCGCGTTCATCCACACCGACCTGAAGCGGCACATCGAATGGTTCGCTGAAAAGGAGACGGACGGACTGCTGTTCGTCGGCGAAAAGGGTGCACCTTTCCGGCGCTCGACCTTCGGCCGAAGTGGCGGAAGGCCCGTACGAAGGCTGGCCTCTCGGAAGGCTTCCGCTTCTACGATCTTCGTCACACCGGAAACACCCTCGCCGCCGACACCGGAGCGAAGCTGAAGGACCTCATGGTCCGGATGGGACAGTCGTCTGTTCGCGCGGCGCTGATCTATCAGCACTCCTCGCTCACTCATCAGCGCGAGCTGGCCGACAGCATCGACGCCCGCGTACGGGCCCAGCGGGGGAGGGACGACGAAGCGCCGGCGGCCAAGCGTTCTGGCACGGATCTGGCACGCGACGCTTAGAACCATTGGAACAGCCTGCACAACAAACAAGGCCCGGGTCTGTGACCTGGGCCTTCGTCGTGGAGCGGGTGACGGGAATCGAACCCGCGCTCTGAGCTTGGGAAGCTCATGTTCTACCATTAAACTACACCCGCGAGGAGCCGTGCGATCATCGGCTTCAACGCCGGACACTCTACCGCATCACCGACCCCCGCCGCACAGGCTGAGGGGTCTTTTTGCTGCTCCGGGACGGGGTGGGGGCCGTCGGGGCAAGGGAGTTGGGGCGTAGCGTGGGTGGAGGGGAGCCGCCCGGAGGGCTGTCAGTTTGATCCCCTAATGTGGCTTTCGTCGACCACGTACTTGGGGAGAGGAGAGCGATGGAGGCCACCGTCGTTCAGTGTGCCGAGGGGCATGTGTTCAGTACCTCGCAGTTCCCGATGCAGAACCTCCGCAGCGGGCGCATCGGGCCGGGGCGGTTGCTTCGGTGTCCGCGGTGTGCGCGTCTGCGGCAGGCGGTGCCGGTGCCGGGCGCCCCGTCCGTGCCGCGTCCCGGTCGCCGCGAGCGGTAGCCGTACGGCGAGAGCCCGGGCGCGGGGTTGGGGAGCGGCGCAGACAAGTTCGGGCAGTGCGGGCGGTTCGCCTGCCGCATGAGGCCGGGGCCGGTGCGATTGGGCCGGCCCCTTGCCGTGCGCGTAGTCTCTGGCCGTGCTTCTCTCTGACAAGGACATCCGGGCGGAGATCGAATCGAGCCGGGTGCGGATCGATCCGTACGATCCCGCGATGGTGCAGCCCTCCAGCATCGACGTCCGACTGGACCGCTATTTCCGGGTGTTCGAGAATCACCGGTACCCGCACATCGACCCCGCCGTCGAACAGCCCGATTTGACGCGGCTGATCGAGGCCGAGGGCGACGATCCCTTCATTCTCCACCCGGGCGAGTTCGTGCTCGCGTCGTCGTACGAAGTGGTCACGCTGCCGGACGACATCGCGTCCCGCCTCGAGGGGAAGAGCTCGCTGGGACGGCTCGGGCTGCTGACGCATTCGACCGCGGGTTTCATCGACCCGGGCTTCTCGGGTCACGTGACCCTGGAGCTGTCCAACGTTGCGACGCTGCCCATCAAGTTGTGGCCGGGGATGAAGATCGGGCAGTTGTGCATGTTCCGGCTGACGTCGCCCGCGGAGCACCCGTACGGCTCGGCCCGGCACGGCTCGCGCTACCAGGGTCAGCGGGGGCCGACGCCCTCGCGTTCGTACATGAACTTCCACCGGACGCAGGTCTGATCCGGTCCGATCGAGAGGGAGGCACCGGAGCGTGAACGGCGAGGAGCGGGAGAACCTGACGTATCCGCTGTTCGGTGAGGCGGTACGGGAGTTGGCGCAGGCCGTCGCCGACGACGGGTACGACCCTGACATCATTCTGTCGATCGCGCGCGGTGGTCTCTTCGTCGCCGGCGGGCTGGGCTACGCGCTGGACGTGAAGAACCTGCATGTGACGAACGTGGAGTTCTACACGGGTGTCGGCCAGACCCTGGACATGCCCGTCATGCTGCCGCCGGTGCCCAACGTCGTGGATCTGAGCGAGAAGAAGGTGCTCATCGCGGACGATGTCGCGGATACGGGCCGGACGTTGAGGTTGGTGCAGGAGTTCTGCGCGGAGCACGTCGCGGAGGTGCGGAGCGCGGTGATCTACGAGAAGTCGCAGTCCGAGGTGAAGTGCGAGTACGTGTGGCGGCGTACGGATCAGTGGATCAACTTCCCGTGGAGTGTGGAACCTCCGGTACACAGGTCCGGAGAGGTGCCCAAGGAGAACAGGGAAGCGCTCTGAGCTGCCGCCTGGGTCACTCCCGGGAGCCGTGCCAGGCCGGGCGGGCTATGCCCGTGGCGACGAGGATCTGCTGACCCGTCTCCGTGTTGCCGATGTGCGTGGCCATGGTCATCGCGGCATGCGCCTCGTCGACCGTCGCGTCGGGGGAGATCGCCAGGAGCGAGAAGTTGTCGAGGGTGCCACGGGTGATGATGATCGTGTCGTCCCCGAGGGGAAACCAGTCGATCTCTATGAGCCGGCCTTCGACGAAGAGCGGCTCCCCGAGCCCGTCCCAGGCGTCGGCGTCCAGGCCGATGCGGTCGACGGGTCCGAGATGCTCGCTCAGCACACTCACCAGGCCGGGCAGCTCCGCGTGGATGTTGCGCGAGTGCGGCCACCAGGCCCCGTCGAACAGCCCGTCGTGGGAGGGCTCCGACTTCAGTCGCAGCGCCAACAGGCCCGGTTCGACGGGGAGATGGAGCGCGCTCAGCGCGGAGAGGTCCACGAGCGGCATGTTCGGCTCCGTGTCCGCGCTGCCCGCGATGTGGATGCCCGGTGCGCCCGGGGCGTCGGATATGCGCGGTGCCATGCCCGGGGTGCTCGGTTCGACCCTCATGGTGTCCGCCCCTCTGTCGCCCGGAGAGATCTGACCGAGGCCGACAGCCGGACGCCACTGGATCCGACGGCCGCCTCAATGGGCGTTTCCTCCCATTTTTTCCAAGGCTACTACCGGCGGATCAGGGCTACAGTGCGTCGCGCGCAACTCCTTCTACCTGCGAAGACGCCGGGTCCATGCCTCGAGTGGCGGGCGGTCGGGCGACGGCGTGATCTTCCCGAGGCTCTCCCAGCCCCATGAGCCGAGAGCGTCGCGGGCGGGCGCGTCCTCCTGGTCGATCAGCGTGACGGCGAGGCCGATGCTCGACGGGGACAGCAGGTGGTCCTGGAGGCGCGTCGCGATGCCGCGGCGACGGAAGGAGGGCAGCACCATCAGCTCGGTCATCACGAACACCCGGCCGGCCGCGGTGATTTCGGCCATCTCCTCGGGCAGCCGGCAGTGGAGTCCGTGCCACCACTGGTGGCTGCGTTCGGCGCGATAGCCGTAGACGCTGCCGACCAGTGCCCCGCCTGCGCTCGCGATCACCAGCTCGAAGCCGGCGAGCTGGACGTGCTCGCCGAGGCGGCGCAGATACTCCTGGCGGTCGTGGAAGGCTTCGCCGGCCGTGCCTCGGTACGCCTCGACGTACAGGTCGGCCACCGCATCCCGTTCCCGGTCCGCCTGCCACCGGCTGAGCCTCCGGAGGAACACCTCTGCCATCTCTCCGCCCCCTCCCCGCCTCGGCCACCCCCGTCTCGTGACCGACCTCGACCGGCATTGACCGGCCGTGACCGATCCTCCACAAGGAGAAGCTGAAAATACTGAGAATACTTTGTTTCCGGCGAATTCGGCTGGCTCGTTCCCTCTGTGAAGTGCCTGCCTTCAGCGGTGAGTTGCGGTCGCGGCACGTGCGACGTGGGACGCGAGGGGCCCTCTTACAGGCACGGGCGCTGTGTTTCGCGGGGGAAATGGGCACCCGCGCCCTGGAGAGGTATCCGCGCGGGCATGCCACGTACCCGCGCGAGCCGCATGAGAGGAGCGACCATGCTGGACATCCTCGTCACCGTCGGCGTCATCCTCGTGCTGATCGCGCTGGCGGCTTTGCTGCTGCACCTGATCAACACGCACCAAGAGCAGCGCATCGCCGCCACCCACTACGAGCGCTTCCACCCCGGCGACCCGCCGCCCACGGCGACGAACAGGGGAGAGGGGACAGCCCGCGGGGAGGGGCGTGAGCAGCGGGACGGTGAGGGACCGGAGAGGGGCGGCGGCGGACCGCCGCCCCGGGACACGCCTTAGAGCGTCCCCAGCTTGATCAGCACCAGCAGTGCCACGAGCTGGACCGCCGAGGCTCCCAGCGCCCGCGGCCACGCGATGTCGTGCGAGCGGCTGACCATCATGGTGAACAGCGCGCCGGCCGCCACCCATGTCGCCCAGCCGAGCACCTGGACGATCGGTGCGGTGCCGCCGAGGAAGAGCGCGACGAGCAGCCGCGGCGCGTCCGTCAGCGACATGATCAGCATGGACAGACCCACCGTCGGCGCCCATGCGCCGTCGCCACCGAACTGGCGGGCGAGCGTGTGCGTCACCGAGCCGAGGATGAGGCCGGCGAGCACCACCGCGATGCCCGTGCTGAGCACGTACGGGATCGCGCTGGAGAGCGTGGCGTGGATGACCTCCTCGCGGGCCTGGTCGAGGCCGAATATGGCCAGCAGCCCGTAGAGGAACGTGACGATGATCGCCGTGGCCCACACGCTGTGGTCGCGCATCTGCCAGAAGGTCGCGCTGGGGCGCAGCAGGATGCCGCTCAGCAGCTCCTTCCAGTGGAGGCGAGGACCGGGGGGCGATGCGGGGCGGCTGTAGTCGGGGCCGCCGTCGTAGCCGCCCGCCTGGCCGTACGGGTCGGGCACGGTGAAGGAGCGGGTGTGTCCCGCGGAGTTCGCATACGGGTCGGCGGCGGGGCCGGCCTGTCCCTGCCCGGGGCCTGCGGCGTAGGGACCGGGACCGAACTGCGGACCGCCGTTGCCGCCCTGGCCCGGTCCTCGGCCGTAGCCCTGTCCGGGGTGCGGCTGCCCGCCGCGCTGCTCACCGAAGTACTCGGGCTCCCCGTGACCGCGGCCCGTTCCGGGCCACTGCTGGGGCGCACGCTGTCCGTACGCTCCAGGGCCGGGCCCCGGAGCGGCCTGCCCCGGTCCCTGCGGTCCGCCGTACTGCCCTCGCTGCTGCGCGTTCCGGGAACCCCGGCCGCGTCCGATCCTGAAACCAGCCACGTCTTCGAACGTACCTTGTCCGCACGGCCGCAATGTCGGGCCGGAGAGATTGGGGACGGCTTTGTGGCCGATCCGGTACAACCCGTAGGGCTCACCCCTAGGGTCCGTCCTTCGGATCTCCGCGGGCCCACGACGCCGGCTACGGCACCTCGCTTCCCGGTCTCAGCCGCCTCCGGGCAGCTTCACCGCCAGCGTCACGACGGCGCCGGAGTCCGGGCCGGCCGGTTCGACGCTGAGCCTGTCGGTGACGAGGCGTGCGAGCCACAGGCCGCGGCCCGCGGTGGCTCCCGCGACACCCGGCGCCAGTTCGGGGATCACGTCCTCGGAGAAGCCCGGGCCGGAGTCCTCGACGCGGCACTCCAGTTCGCCCGCGAGGTGACGCATCACCAACCGCCCCGTTCCTCCGGCGTGTTCGACGGCGTTCGTCGCCACGGCGTCGACGGCGACCACGAATTCACCTCTGCGGGGCTCTGCGAGCCCGGCAGAGGCCGCGCACTCCTCGACCTCGATGCGGATGCGCGGGAGGTCACGGGAGGTGAAATGCAGTCGGCACAGGCGCTCGTTGGTCAGCATGCGCCCATCTCCTCGACGGTGGTCGGTCTACGAACCGGGTCCTCCCCTTGCCTGTACGGCGTGCAGGCCCGGTTACTTGTGCCCCGCACGTTATCGGGCTGTGTGCTTCGAGTGGAGAGGTGTAAGTGCCACTCGTCGGCGACCGCGGGCCGTATCGGGGCGTGACGCGTCTCCCGTCTCGCAGAGACAGGGGGGACAGGGCGGGTCTTCGCCGCCACGTCGCCGCCGTCCAGCAACGGGGTCGCCTCCTTCTGCTCGGGATTCTGCAGCCGCTGGTCAGCGAGGCTAAGGCGCGGGGTGCCGGTTGGGTATCCCCCGAAGGCGATTGACGTGTGAAGAACGCTAAGTGACTGAATAAGAACGGAGTTTGTCGCAAAAGAGCGGAGCCTGCCGTTCTGCACGGCAAGCCCCGCTCGTTCACGCGTATTTGTCCTGGGAGAGCGGCCCCGAACGCTACTTCGCGGGCTCAGGTTCCGTGCCCGTGCTCGCCTCCTTCTCCGGCTCCTCCGGCTCCTCCGGTTCGTCCGACGGGCCTTCGTCGTCACCGGGCGTGCGCACGGAGTCCAGCAGCAGCTGCGCGACGTCGACGACCCGCAGCTCCTCCTTGGCCTCCTTGTCGTTCTTCTTGCCGTTGACCGAGTCCGTCAGCATGACGAGGCAGAACGGGCAGGCGGTCGAGACGATGTCCGGATTCAGCGAGAGGGCCTCGTCCACGCGCTCGTTGTTGATGCGCTTGCCGATGCGCTCCTCCATCCACATGCGGGCGCCGCCCGCGCCGCAGCAGAAGCCGCGCTCCTTGTGGCGGTGCATCTCCTCGTTCCGCAGGCCCGGCACCTTGCCGATGATCTCGCGCGGGGGCGTGTAGACCTTGTTGTGCCGGCCCAGGTAGCACGGGTCGTGGTAGGTGATCAGGCCCTCGACCGGTGTGACCGGCACCAGCTTGCCCTCGTCGACGAGGTGCTGGAGCAGCTGCGTGTGGTGGATGACCTCGTAGTGGCCGCCCAGTTGCGGGTACTCGTTGGCGAGCGTGTTGAAGCAGTGGGGGCAGGTCGCGACGATCTTCTTCTTCGAGGCGGGCTTCTTCGTCGACTCGTCCTCGTCGTCCTCGCCGAAGGCGGCGTTCAGCGTGGCGACGTTCTCTTCGCCGAGCTGCTGGAAGAGGAACTCGTTGCCCAGACGGCGGGGCGAGTCGCCGGTGCACTTCTCGTCGCCGCCCATGATCGCGAAGTTGACGCCCGCGATGTGCAGCAGCTCGGCGAAGGCCTTGGTGGTCTTCTTCGCCCGGTCCTCCAGGGCGCCGGCGCAGCCGACCCAGTAGAGGTAGTCGACCTCGGTGAGGTCCTCGACGGTCTTGCCGACCACGGGCACCTCGAATCCGGTCGCCTCGGCGAGCTCCTTCGTCCACTCCAGGCGCTGCTTCTTGGCCAGGCCCCAGGGGTTGCCCTTCTTCTCCAGGTTCTTGAGCATCGTCCCGGCCTCGCTCGGGAAGGCGCTCTCGATCATCACCTGGTAGCGGCGCATGTCGACGATGTGGTCGATGTGCTCGATGTCGACCGGGCACTGCTCGACGCACGCACCGCACGTCGTGCACGACCACAGCACGTCCGGGTCGATGACCCCGTTCTCCTCGGCGGTGCCGATCAGCGGCCGCTCGGCCTCGTCCAGCGCCGACTGCGGTACGCCCTTCAACTGCTCCTCGGTCGCCTTCTCCTCGCCCTCCATGGTCTTGCCGCCGCCGGCGAGCAGGTACGGGGCCTTGGCGTGCGCGTGGTCGCGCAGCGACATGATCAGCAGCTTCGGCGAGAGCGGCTTGCCGGTGTTCCAGGCGGGGCACTGCGACTGGCAGCGGCCGCACTCGGTGCAGGTGGAGAAGTCGAGGATGCCCTTCCAGGAGAAGTCCTCGACCTGGGAGGCGCCGAAGCGGACCTCCTCCTCGTTGTCGTCGTCGAGAGCCGTCTCGAAGTCGATCTCCTTGCCGCCGGAGACCATCGGCCGCAGCTCGCCCAGCGCCGTGCCGCCCTTCGCGTCGCGCTTGAACCAGATGTTCGGGAAGGCGAGGAAGCGGTGCCAGGCCACACCCATGTTGGTGTTGAGCCCGACGACGATCATCCACACGAAGGAGGTGCCGATCTTGATGAGCGCGACGAGGTACGTCAGGTTCTGGAGCGCGCTCACGCTCAGCCCCTTGAAGGCGGCCACCAGGGGATACGAGACGAAGTAGGAGGCCTCGTAGCCGTGGACGCCGTGCAGCGCGCCCTCGAGTCCGCGCAGGACGAGGATGGCCACGCCGATGGTGAGGATGACGTACTCCACGAAGTACGCCTGGCCCGCCTTGGAGCCCGCGAAGCGGGACTTGCGGCCCGCTCGCGAGGGCAGGCTCAGCAGCCGGATGACGATGAGCGTGACGATGCCCAGCGTCGTCATCAGGCCGAGGAACTCCGTGAAGACCTCGTACGGCGCCCATGTGCCGATGAGCGGCAGCGTCCAGTCGGCCCGGAAGAGCTGGCCCAGGGCGTGGACGAGCGTCAGCACGAGCGCGAAGAAGCCGACGGCGACGAACCAGTGCGCGAAGCCGACGATGCCCCAGCGGTTCATCCGGGTGTGGCCGAAGAACTCGCGGGCCACGGTGAGCGTGCGCGCTCCGGGGTCGTCGGTGCGAAGGCCCTCCGGCACCGGCTGTCCGAGCCTGACGAAGCGGTAGATCTGCGCGATGGCGCGCGCGAACAGCGCGATGCCGACCGCGGCCAGCACCAGCGAAACGACGATCGCGGCGAGTTGCATGAGGGCTCCTCGGGCGGCCTTCGAGCGAGACCTGATCGATTGGCTTACTAAGCGGTAACTTAACTGATCCGTACGAGATTACCCACTCCCCCGGTCCTGCTGATACCCGGGCGGGCGGTGATATGCGTCGCGGGGCGCTCGGAGCCCTCCGCGCGCCCTCCGGTGGGGCCCGACCCCTTGCTCCGTTCCTGGTCGGAGGCGGGTGCGCATAAAGAGGGCATAAGAGTTGAGTGACCTCCGCTCAAGCCAGTTGACGTTATCGGGGCGGCCAGGCACTCTTGAGTCAGCTTCACTCAAGACATCAGCTGGAGGAAACCGAAATGGCACGTGCGGTCGGCATCGACCTGGGCACGACGAACTCCGTCGTCAGTGTTCTCGAAGGCGGTGAGTCCACCGTCATCACCAACGCCGAGGGCGCCAGGACCACGCCGTCCGTGGTGGCCTTCGCGAAGAACGGCGAGGTGCTCGTCGGCGAGGTGGCCAAGCGTCAGGCTGTGACCAACGTCGACAGGACGGTCCGGTCGGTCAAGCGTCACATGGGCACCGACTGGAAGATCAACCTGGACGGCAAGGACTTCAACCCGCAGCAGATGAGCGCCTTCATCCTGCAGAAGCTGAAGCGGGACGCCGAGTCCTACCTCGGCGAGAAGGTCGAGGACGCCGTCGTGACCGTCCCGGCGTACTTCAACGACGCCGAGCGCCAGGCCACCAAGGAGGCCGGCGAGATCGCGGGCCTCAATGTGCTGCGCATCGTCAACGAGCCGACGGCGGCCGCCCTCGCGTACGGCATGGAGAAGGAAGACCAGACGATCCTGGTCTTCGACCTCGGTGGCGGCACCTTCGACGTCTCGCTGCTGGAGATCGGCGACGGCGTGGTCGAGGTGAAGGCGACCAACGGCGACAACCACCTCGGTGGTGACGACTGGGACCAGCGCATCGTCGACTACCTGGTCAAGCAGTTCCAGTCCGGCCACGGCGTGGACCTGGCCAAGGACAAGATGGCCCTCCAGCGCCTCCGTGAGGCCGCGGAGAAGGCGAAGATCGAGCTGTCCAGCTCCACCGAGACCACGATCAACCTGCCCTACATCACGGCGTCCGCCGAGGGCCCGCTGCACCTGGACGAGAAGCTGACGCGCTCCCAGTTCCAGCAGCTGACGGAGGATCTGCTGGAGCGCTGCAAGACCCCGTTCCACAACGTGATCAAGGACGCCGGCATCCAGCTGTCCGAGATCGACCACGTGGTCCTGGTCGGTGGCTCGACGCGTATGCCCGCCGTCGCCGACCTGGTCAAGGACCTGACCGCCGGCAAGGACGCCAACAAGGGCGTGAACCCGGACGAGGTCGTCGCCATCGGCGCCAGCCTCCAGGCCGGTGTACTCAAGGGCGAGGTCAAGGACGTCCTCCTGCTGGACGTCACCCCGCTGTCCCTCGGCATCGAGACCAAGGGCGGCATCATGACCAAGCTGATCGAGCGCAACACCACGATCCCCACGAAGCGTTCGGAGACCTTCACCACGGCCGAGGACAACCAGCCGTCGGTGCAGATCCAGGTCTTCCAGGGCGAGCGTGAGATCGCCGCGTACAACAAGAAGCTCGGCATGTTCGAGCTGACGGGCCTGCCGCCCGCGCCGCGCAACGTGCCGCAGATCGAGGTCAGCTTCGACATCGACGCGAACGGCATCATGCACGTGTCCGCGAAGGACCTCGGCACGGGCAAGGAGCAGCGGATGACCGTCACCGGCGGCTCGGCGCTCCCGAAGGAAGACATCGAGCGCATGATGCGCGATGCCGAGCAGTACGCCGACGAGGACGCCAAGCGCCGCGAGTCCGCCGAGACGCGCAACCAGGCCGAGCAGCTCGTCTACACGACCGAGAAGTTCCTCAAGGACAACGAGGAGAAGGTCCCGGGCGAGATCAAGACCGAGGTCGAGACCGCTCTCGAGGACCTGAAGGAGAAGCTGAAGGGCGAGGACACCGCGGCGATCCGCGAGGCCAGCGAGAAGGTCGCGGCGACGAGCCAGAAGCTCGGTCAGGCCATGTACGCCGACGCCCAGGGCGCCCAGGGTGAGGCCGGAGGTGCCCAGGCCGGTGCCGAGGGTGCCGGTGAGGCCAAGGCCGAGGGCGACGAGGACGTCGTCGACGCCGAGATCGTGGACGACGAGCAGAAGCCGAAGGACGGTGCAGCGTGACGGAGGAGACTCCGGGCTTCGACCAGAAGCCCGACGTCCCCGCCGACGCCGCACAGTCCGATGACGCTGCGGCGCAGGCCGCCGGAGTCCCCGCCGACGAGGCGGGGGTTCCGGTGGAGCCGGCCGGGGACGTGACCGAGAACGAACAGGAAGGCCCGTCCGGAGAGACCCCAACAGGTCAGGGTCCCCAAGAAGCGGCGCTGACCGCTCAGCTGGACCAGACCCGCACGGCTCTGCACGAGCGGACCCAGGATCTGCAGCGGCTCCAGGCGGAGTTCCAGAACTACCGCCGCAGGGTCGAGCGTGACCGCGTGGCGGTCAAGGAAGTCGCCGTCGCGAATCTGCTCACGGAGCTGCTTCCGGTGCTCGACGACATCGGCCGGGCCCGTGACCACGGTGAACTCGTCGGCGGCTTCAAGTCGGTCGCCGAGTCGCTGGAGATGGTCGCGGCCAAGATGGGTCTGATGCAGTTCGGCAAGGAGGGCGAGCCCTTCGACCCGACTGTGCACGAGGCGCTGATGCACTCGTACTCGCCCGACGTCACAGAGACGACGTGCGTGCAGATCCTCCAGCCCGGGTACCGAATCGGCGAACGGACGATCCGTCCCGCGAGGGTCGGCGTCGCCGAGCCGCAGCCGGGTGCCACCGGTGCGGAGGAGTCCGCCGACGAAGAGGAGAACGGTGGCCCCGACCAGGGCTGACCAGGCAGAACAGGGCGGCACACGCGGACACGGCACCGGGGAGGAGGGACGTCGCGGATGAGTACGAAGGACTTCATCGAGAAGGACTACTACAAGGTCCTCGGCGTCCCGAAGGATGCCACCGAGGCCGAGATCAAGAAGGCGTACCGCAAGCTCGCCAGGGAGAACCACCCCGACGCCAACAGGGGCGACGCCAAGGCCGAGGAGCGCTTCAAGGACGCCTCCGAGGCCTATGACGTGCTCGGCGACGCCAAGCGCCGCAAGGAGTACGACGAGGCGCGCGCCCTGTTCGGCAACGGGGGCATCAGGACCGGCGGTCCAGGTGGTCCCGGAGGAGCGGGTGGCTTCAACTTCGACCTGAACGACCTCTTCGGGGGCGGTCAGCAGCCCGGAGGCGGCGGTGCGGGCGGCTTCGGCGGCGGTCTCGGTGACGTGTTCGGCGGTCTGTTCAACCGCGGCGGTGCGGGTACGCGCACGCAGCCGCGGCGCGGCCAGGACATCGAGTCCGAGGTGACGCTCAGCTTCACCGAGGCCGTGGACGGGGCGACGGTCCCGCTGCGGATGTCCTCCTCGGCTGCGTGCAAGGCGTGTGCCGGCACGGGCGACAAGAACGGCTCACCGCGTGTGTGCCCGACCTGCGTCGGCACCGGCCAGGTCTCGCGGGGCGGCGGTGGCGGCTTCTCGTTGACCGACCCCTGCGTGGACTGCAAGGGCCGCGGGCTCATCGCCCAGGACCCCTGCGACACCTGCAAGGGGTCGGGACGGGCGACGAGTTCGCGCACCATGCAGGTCCGCATCCCCGCGGGCGTCAGCGACGGGCAGCGCATCAGGCTGCGCGGCAAGGGCGCACCGGGCGAGCGGGGCGGCCCGCACGGCGACCTGTACGTCGTCGTCCACGTCGACCGTCACCCGGTCTTCGGGCGCAGGGGTGACAACCTGACCGTGACCGTGCCCGTCACCTATCCGGAGGCGGCGCTCGGCGGCGAGATCAAGGTGCCCACGCTCGGCGGCCCGCCGGTCACGCTCAAGCTGCCGCCGGGGACGCCCAGCGGCCGTACGATGCGGGCCCGCGGCAAGGGCGCCGTGCGCAAGGACGGGACAAAGGGCGACCTGCTGGTCACCATCGACGTATCTGTTCCGCAGGATTTGAGCGAGAAGGCGAAGGGCATCCTGGAGTCCTACCGCGACGCGACCGCGGCGGAGGACCCGCGGGCGGCTCTGTTCAAGGCCGCGAAGGGAGACTGAGGTGAACGGCCGAGGTGGACGACGCAACCCTTACCAGCTGACCGACGAGTCCCCTGTGTACGTCATCTCGGTCGCCGCTCAGCTCTCGGGCCTGCACCCGCAGACCCTGCGCCAGTACGACCGCCTCGGCCTGGTCTCTCCGGACCGCGCCGCAGGGCGCGGCCGGCGCTACTCGGCGCGCGACATCGAACTCCTGCGGCAGGTACAGGAGTTGAGCCAGGACGAGGGGATCAACCTCGCGGGCATCAAGCGCATCATCGAGCTGGAGAACCAGGTCGCGGCGCTGAAGTCCCGCGTCGTGGAGCTCCAGCAGGCGGTCGAGGGTGCTGCCGCGGCCATGCAGCAGCGCGAGGCCCAGGTCCACGCCTCCTACCGCCGCGACCTCGTCCCGTACGAGGACGTGCACCCCCAGTCGGGCGCCCTGGTGGTCTGGCGCCCCAAGAAGCAGCGCCGCGACTGACGCACCCACAGGCTCCCGACGGGCAGCGGCCCGCGGGGGCCGTGTTGCTGCCGTCGGGTTCTCAGTCCTTGCGCGGGCCCAGCACGCAGAAGTCGTTGCCCTCCGGGTCCATGAGCGTGACCCGGAGTCCACCATGACCTGGTCCCATGCGAGAGCCATGGCCGTGAGCGCACTGCTGCCGCCGGCTCAGACGGCGGCTCCGGGCGCGACGGCGACCGCCTTGAAGTACGTGTAGTGGAAGGTGCCGCCCGGTTCAGCGGTCCGGTGCAGATCGGCGATGCCGCGGTCCCAGTCGGCGCGGGTCATGAGGCCGGCGGCCAGGACGTCGTCGCGGATGAGTTCGTACATGGCGATGAAGGTGTCGCGGGTGAAGCCCTGTACGAGGTCGGGCCGGTTCTCGTCGGCGTAGACGGTGAGCGGCCGTACATCCACGTTCACGTAGCCCGCTTCGGTCAGGAGCGGGTGCAGCCGGCGGCCGATCAGTGCGTCGCCCCTGCCGGCGGACTGGAGCCGCACCTGGGTGTCGACCACCGCGTGTGCGCGAACGCTGTCGGGGTGGAAGAACACCGAACCGTGGTCTCCCTCGATCACGGTGACGGTGCCTCCGGGACGCAGCAGCCTGCGCAGCCCGGCCAGTGCGCGGTGCGGCTCGGGCAGATGCTCCAGCACGAAGCACACGAAGAGATGGTCGAACTCCCCGTCCTCGTACGGGAGATCGAGCAGATCGGCCCGGCGCCACTCCACCTTCGCCCCGGGCGCCCGTGCCGTCACACGTTCGCGGGCACGGGCCAGCGAGCTCTCCGAGGTGTCGACGGCCACGATGTGCGCCTGCGGGCTGGAGCCGACCAGGTGCACCGTCTGAGCGCCCGTTCCGCACCCGGCCTCCAGCACACGGCTGCCCGGGGGGTAGGCCGTGCCCTGGTGCAGGAGCGCCGCGAGGGTGTTCGCCTGGTCGCTGAGGCGGCCGGCCTCGCGCGCCGAGTAGCCGTGTACGTAGCGGGCCGATGTCACTGGTCGGCCTCCCTCCGGGGCGGTCCGCACCCGTCGTCGACGCTGTCCGGTCTCACTCTGCTGGGACCATGGACCTGTGGACAGGGCCAAAGGGAGTGCAGCTGACAGGTCCGTATCGGCGCCGGCCGCGGTCGGTTCCGACTTCCTCCAGCTCGACATCGCCGACGCACCGCGGGGAGGACTGGCCGACTGGCTGGCCCGGCGGCTCCGGCTCGCGATCTCGGACGGACGTCTCCCGGTGGGCAGCAGGCTCCCCGCCTCGCGGGTGCTGGCCGCGGAGCTGCGGGTCTCGCGCGGCGTGGTCACCGAGGCGTACCAGCGGCTGAGCGAGGACGGGCACGTCGCGGGCCGCGGGCGGGGCGGGACGGTCGTCGTCGCCGCGGCCGCAGGCCCGGCCCCCGCGGTGACGGAGCCGCGCCGGCTCCCGGCGCGGGGGGAGGTCTTCGACGCCGAGCCCCGTACGGAGATCCTCGAGACGCTCCGGGCCGTCCCCGCCCGTGTCGATCTGACGCCTGGGGTGCCAGACCTGGCGGCCTTCCCCCGTACGGCCTGGCTGCGCGCCGAACGTTCCGTGCTGGGAGAGCTCTCGGTCTCCGGCCTCGGGTACGGGGACCCGCGAGGAGAGCCGGAGCTGCGCCGAGCCGTGGCACGCTGGCTGGCCCGCAACCGCGGCATCGGGGCGGACGAGGACGAGGTGGTCGTCGTCGCCGGCGTCTCGCAGGGGCTCGCTCTGCTCGCCCAACTTCTGCGGGAGGAGGGTCTGCACGAGGTGGCCGTGGAGGAACCCGGCTCGCTCGGGGGCCGTCAGGTGCTTCGCAGATGGGGACTGAGCACGCCGCCCGTCGAGGTGGACGGGGACGGCGTCGACGTAGGCCGGCTGCGCGCCTCCGGAGCCGCGGCCGTGCTGCTGACCCCGGCACACCAGTTCCCCACAGGTGTGGTGCTCGGCGGCGACAGGCGCCGTGAACTCATGCGCTGGGCGGACGAGGGCGGGCTGGTCGTCGAGGACGACTACGACGCGGAGCACCGCTACGACCGTCCTCCCGTGCCGGCACTGCGGTCGATGCTGCCGGAGCGGGTCTGCTACGCGGGCAGCGTCTCCAAGCTCCTGGCGCCGGCGCTGCGGGTGGGGTGGGTGCTGGCGCCGCCGCGTTACCGGGAGGCTCTGGTGGACGCCAAGCGGCACACGGACCTCGGCAACGCGGTGCTGCCGCAGCTGGTGCTGGCGAGGCTGATGGAGTCGGGGGAGCTGGAGCGGCAACTGCGGCTCATGCGGCGGCGGCACCGCCGTCGCCGGGACGCGATGATCGGCGCTGTCGGGGCGCAGCTGCCGGACGCGACCGTGCACGGTGCCGCGGCCGGACTGCATCTGACGGTCACTTTCGACGAGGCGGGGTTCACCGACACCGCTCTGGCGGCGGCGGCGCTCGAGCGGGGGATCAAGGTGCAGCCTCTGTCCTGGCACCGTCAGCGTCATGGCCCGCCGGGGCTCGTCCTCGGGTACGCCGCGCGGACGGAGGCCGACATCCTTGAGGCGGTGAGGGACCTGGGCGAGGCCCGTCGGCTCATGTCCTGAACCGTGCCCGTCCTGACGGGCATCCCCTGACGGTGCCTGCCGTGGCGGTGCGGATCGTTGGCCGTGACGGCGGGGCGGGTGGTGCCCATGTTCCGGGGCGCGGGCCGGTCGTGAATCGCAGCTATGACCCGATCGGGTGTGTGCGGTTGGCCGCGGGGGAATTGGAGGCAGAGCGTATATGCATGACGTCGACACGTGCGGCGCTGGCCGCCCTCCTGACCTGCACCACGTCGCTGGCTCTCATGGGGGCTGCGCCCGCGCAGTATCCGCCCGCTTCGAAGGGGGAGCGCTGGCCGCAGGGAACGGTGCGGACGGTCGGGAAGCTCGTCGCCAAGCTGCCGGGCCATCAGGCGGAGTCGTGTTCCGGCGCCATCATCGACTCACCGAGCGGCAGCGTCGTCGCCACCGCCGCGCACTGCATCTCCAGCCCGGAGCGCCCTGCCAAGCCGGTGGCGATGTACTTCCAGCCCGCCTACAAGGGCCCGGACGCCGACAACAAGGGCACGCGCGGCGGCACGGGTGACGCACCGAAGGCCATCATCGCCCACGGGTGGAAGGTGGTGTCCTGGAAGACGGCGCCCGGCTGGGACACCGACAAGGACCTGGAGTCCGTTCTCCCCAACGACTGGGCGTTCCTGCGGATGGAGAAGCGCAACGGCCGCACGATCCAGCAGGTGTACGGGGCGAACAAGCTCAAGACCGAGCCCGTGCCCGGCGGTACCACCGCGACGCTCGGCTACCCCGCCTCCTCGCCGTACGACGGGGAGACGCTCAACTACTGTGCGGGCAAGGCACATCGCTACCGGAGCGGTGAGATCCCGTCCGCCAACGTGGGCGCCCTGTCGCTCACCCCGTGCCGGCTCACGCAGGGGGTCAGCGGCGGCCCCTGGCTGCGGGGCTTCGACAAGAAGCGGGGCGCTGGGACCCTGGTGGCCGTGACCTCGGTCGGCTCCGAGAACGAGTTGCTGGGGAGGCCGTATCCCAAGTCGGCACGTGGGCTTCTGAAGCAGTTCGGCGCCAAGCACGAGCGCTGAGCCGGACGTCAGGCAGGGACGCCGAGCAACGGCTCTGGGCCGGACGGCAGGCCATGGCTCTGAGCGGGACGCCGGGCACGAGCGGTGAGCGACGTCAGGCTCGAACGCCCGGCCCGGCCCGCCGTCGCTCCCTGCGTCCGGGACCCCGACCCGTGCCCGGCGGCCGGTGGTTCAGGGCTCGCGGCTCATGCCCAGAGTCCGGTCGACGGCGATCTCGATCAGTACGCGTTCGGGGTTGGGGCTGGGCCGCCGCCCGTACCGCTCCTCGTAGCGGCGCTCGGCGTCGGCGACCGATTCGGCGTCCGTGAGGATGCGGGCGGTGCCCTCCAGCGTCGACCAGCGTCCGCCGTCGACCTGGCAGAGGGCGACGCGCATGCCGCCGGCGCCGGCCGCCGCGATGTTGCGCGCCTTCCTGCTGGTGCGGCGGGTGACCACGCGCGCCGTGCCCACCGCTCCTCGCTCCACGCCCGTGCCGGGCGTCCCGTCCGACTGCGCCGGGCCGTCCGTTCGGCCCGCCGGAGCGGGTTCGTACGTCACGCTCACGGGCACCACGTGCGGTGTGCCGTCGGGCCGGAGGGTGGTGAGGGTCGCGTAGCGGCGCTCCGTCCAGAAGGCGGCGTGAGCGGACGCGGCGGACGGCTCCGGCGGGTGGGTTTCCATGCTCGTCATGGGAACGAATCTAGTGCCGTGATAGTTGAGTGGAATAGACTCAACTTGCTGGATGCTGAAGCTAGCAGCGAGAAAGAAGCCGCATACGAAGGAGGCACGCACGCCAGTGGACGCGGAGCTGACCAACAAGAGCCGTGAAGCGATCAGCGCGGCCAGCGACCGGGCGGTGACGGACGGGCATCCGGACATCACCGCCGCCCATCTGCTGCTCGCGCTGCTCCAGGGTGAGGACAACGAGAACATCTCCGACCTGATCGCAGCCGTCGAGGCCGACCAGGCGGCACTCCGCTCGGGCGCCGAGCGCCAGATCGCCGCGCTGCCCAGCGTCAAGGGATCGACGGTGGGCAAGCCGCAGCCCGACCGGCCGCTGCTGGCCGTCGTCGCGGACGCCACACAGCGCGCGAAGGAGCTCGGCGACGCCTATGTGTCCACCGAGCACCTCCTCATCGGCATCGCCGCCAAGGGCGGGCAGACGGCCGACCTGCTCAAGGAGCAGGGGGCCACGGACAAGAAGCTGCTCGACGCCTTCCAGTCCTCGCGCGGCAGCCGCCGGGTCACCAACGCGGACCCGGAGGGCACCTACAAGGCGCTGGAGAAGTTCGGCACGGACCTGACCGCCGCCGCACGCGAGGGCAGGCTCGACCCGGTCATCGGCCGGGACCAGGAGATCCGCCGCGTCGTGCAGGTGCTCTCCCGGCGTACGAAGAACAACCCGGTGCTCATCGGCGAGCCCGGCGTCGGCAAGACGGCGGTGGTCGAGGGCCTGGCCCAGCGCGTGGTCAAGGGCGACGTGCCCGAGTCGCTGCGCTACAAGCGTCTGGTCGCGCTCGACCTCGGCGCGATGGTGGCGGGCGCCAAGTACCGGGGTGAGTTCGAGGAACGGCTGAAGACGGTGCTCTCGGAGATCAAGGAGAGCGACGGCCAGATCATCACCTTCATCGACGAGCTGCACACCGTCGTCGGCGCGGGCGCCGGCGGCGACTCCGCCATGGACGCGGGCAACATGCTCAAGCCGATGCTGGCCCGCGGTGAGTTGCGCATGGTCGGGGCCACGACGCTCGACGAGTACCGCGAACGCATCGAGAAGGACGCCGCGTTGGAGCGCCGCTTCCAGCAGGTGCTGGTCTCCGAGCCGACCGTCGAGGACTCCATCGCGATCCTGCGCGGGCTCAAGGGGCGCTACGAGGCGCACCACAAGGTCCAGATCGCCGACAGCGCTCTCGTGGCGGCAGCGGCGCTCTCCGACCGCTACATCACCTCACGGTTCCTGCCGGACAAGGCCATCGACCTCGTCGACGAGGCCGCGTCCCGGCTGCGCATGGAGATCGACTCCTCGCCTGTCGAGATCGACGAACTCCAGCGCGCCGTCGACCGTTTGAAGATGGAGGAGATGGCGCTCGCCAACGAGACCGACCCCGGTTCCGTCGAGCGTCTGGAGCGGCTGCGCCGCGAACTGGCCGACCGCGAGGAGGAGTTGCGCGGTCTGACCGCCCGCTGGGAGAAGGAGAAGCAGGGCCTCAACCGCGTCGGTGAGCTGAAGGAGCGCCTGGACGAGCTGCACGGCCAGGCCGAACGCGCCCAGCGCGAAGGGGACTTCGAGACGGCGTCACAGCTTCTGTACGGGGAGATCCCCGGTGTGGAGCGCGAGCTGGAGGAGGCCTCGGCCGCCGAGCAGGAGGCCGCGTCACAGCCCGAACGCGAGACGATGGTCAAGGAGGAGGTCGGCCAGGACGACATCGCGGACGTCGTCGCCTCCTGGACGGGCATCCCCGCCGGCCGGCTGCTGGAGGGCGAGACCCAGAAGCTGCTGCGCATGGAGGAGGAGCTGGGCAGGCGCCTGATCGGTCAGACCGAGGCCGTACGGGCCGTCTCCGACGCCGTCCGGCGCACGCGCGCCGGCGTCGCCGACCCGGACCGCCCCACCGGCTCGTTCCTCTTCCTCGGCCCGACCGGGGTCGGCAAGACCGAACTGGCCAAGGCGCTCGCGGACTTCCTGTTCGACGACGAGCGCGCCATGATCCGCATCGACATGAGCGAGTACGGAGAGAAGCACTCCGTCGCCCGCCTGGTCGGTGCGCCCCCCGGCTACGTCGGATACGAGGAGGGCGGCCAGCTCACCGAGGCGGTGCGCCGGCGCCCGTACTCCGTCGTGCTGCTGGACGAGGTGGAGAAGGCGCACCACGACGTCTTCGACATCCTGCTCCAGGTCCTCGACGACGGGCGCCTCACGGACGGCCAGGGCCGTACGGTCGACTTCCGCAACACCATCCTCGTCCTCACCTCCAACCTCGGCAGCCAGTACCTGATGGACCCCCTGGAGAAGCAGGAGGAGAAGCGCGAGAAGGTGCTCGCGACAGTCCGCTCGTCCTTCCGCCCCGAGTTCCTCAACCGCCTGGACGACGTCGTCGTCTTCTCCGCACTCAGCGGGGACGAGCTCAGCCGCATCGCCCTGCTGCAGATCGAGGCGCTGCGGCGGCGGCTCGCGGACCGCAGGCTGGAGCTGGAGGTCACGCCCGAGGCCCTGGCCTGGCTGGCCCGCGAGGGCAACGATCCGGCGTACGGGGCAAGGCCGTTGCGCCGGCTGGTGCAGACGGCGATCGGTGACTCCCTGGCCCGCGAGATCCTCTCGGGCGAGGTGCGCGACGGTGACACGGTGCGCGTGGACCACGTCGAGGGCTGGGACGGTCTGATGGTCGGCGGCACCAAGCGCGATCCGGGAAGCGACGCAGACGCTGTGAGCGCCTGACCGGCGGCGACGCGGGCCGGTCCCGCGTCGCTTGCCAGGAAGGGCCCGGCATGGTGGAGGATGGCGACATCCGTACGAAGGGAAATACACGGTGAGCATCGATCCGTCCTCGATTCCGAACTTCGGGGGCCAGGAGCCCGACCCGGAGGAATCCGGCCCGACCGGCCCGGTCATCCCCGACCAGGAGCTGGTCAAGCAGCTGCTGGAGCAGATGGAGCTGAAGTACGTCGTCGACGAAGAGGGAGACCTCGCGGCGCCGTGGGAAGAGTTCCGCACGTACTTCATGTTCCGGGGCGAGGAGGAGCAGCAGGTCTTCTCGGTCCGTACGTTCTACGACCGCCCCCACCCGATCGAGGACAAGCCCAAGCTGCTGGAGTCCATCGACGACTGGAACCGGCGGACGCTGTGGCCGAAGGTCTACACGCACACGCACGACGACGGCACCGTCCGTCTGATCGGCGAGGCCCAGCTGCTGATCGGCACCGGCGTCTCGCTCGAGCACTTCGTCTCCAGCGTGGTCAGCTGGGTGCGGGCGTCGATCGAGTTCGACAGGTGGCTCGTCGAGCAGTTCGGTCTGGAGAAGGACGCGGAGTCCGGCGAAGAGGGGCCCGACGGCTCCGCGTGACGCACGAGTACGCCGGGCGGCCGGGCGCCCCCTTCCGGGGCGCCCGTCGCTGTCTCAGGCGTTCCGCAGCGCGTTCCTCACCTGCGTGATCATGGGAGTGAGGACGCGGCGGCCGCCGATCTCGTGGAACTCCGGGTCGTGGTCCTCGATGGCCCGCTCGACCGAGCGGCCCCACAGGACCGGGTGGTCGATCTGGGCGACGAGCTCCTCGGCGACACCGTCCGCGGAGTGCGGCCGTGCCGTCGTATTGGCGATGACCGGGACGGACGGCGGCGCCCAGCCGGACGCGGTCCTCTCCAGCACGGTGCGGAACTCGCGCGCGGCCGGACGCATCAGCCGCGAGTGGAAGGGTCCGCCGACGTCGAGCCTGCGCACCGAGCGGGCACCCCTGCCGAGCAGCACGGACGGCAGGTCGTCGAGCTCCTCGTCCGGTCCCGCGAGGGTGTGCAGACGGGGTGCGTTGGCTGCGGCGAGATCCACCCCTGCCGGTTCCCGCGCGTCGAGGACCGCCCGGATCTCCTCCTCCGCGAGACCGCTGACGGCGATCATTCCGCCGCCGGTGACGCGTGACATGGCCGCGCCGCGCTCCGCGGCGAGCCGCAGGCCCTCGGCGAACGAGAAGACCCCTGCGGCCTCCAGCGCGTTGTACTCGCCCAGGCTGTGCCCCAGTACGACGGCCGGCTGATCCGTGTTCTCCTCCCGGTGCTGCCGCAGCGCCAGCGCGCCCACGGTGTAGAGCGCCGGCTGGGTGTACGCGGTGTCCTTGAGCGGGCGCCGCGGATCCCCGGCGCACAGCTCCGCGATCGAGTACCCGAGAACCTCGTCCGCCTCGGCCGTCAACTCGGGGTAGCGGGCGAAGAGTTCACGTCCCATTCCCTCGAACTGGCTGCCCTGGCCGGGGAAGAGCAGCGCTGAGCGGCGTTGCTGCCCGCCGCCGGGCGCCGGGGTGCGTCCCGTCCGGCCCGCGCCGAGCGCCTGGTCGTAGGCGTACGCCAGCTTCGGCAGCCGGGGCGCGTCGAACATGCTGAAGTGGTGACCGGAGACGGGCGTCGCCTTCAGCTCGCCGGTGAGCAGATGCCGCCAGTCCTCGATCGTGCAGTCGGCGGCGGGCGTATCGGCCGCCGCGCTCAACAGCCCGTCCGGGAGGGGCTGTTCGGCCGTGAAGAGGTGTACGGGACCGTTGTAGCGGCGTGGCCGGTACGCGGCCAGGGCCCGGTCGCACACGCGCCACACCTCGTACATGGTGCGCAGTTCGCGGACGGTGGCCTCGCTCCAGCCCGACGGGCGCACCGACTCGATGGCCTCGTCGGCCGTGCGCGGCGGGGGGCCCGGCTCGGGGGCGGGAAGACCGAACATCAGGCGCAGCAGCCGGGGATAGAGATCGAGGAACTCCTGCTCGCTCAGTTCGCGGTCGCCCGGCTGCGGTGGCGGGGTGTCCCACATCAGCACCCGCTCGACCTCCTCGCCCGCCTCCGTGAGCAGTTGGGCGGCCTCCAGCGCGACCGCCCCGCCCAGCGAGTAGCCGCCGACGCGGTACGGGCCGTGCCCCTGCACCCGGCGTATGAGGCGGACGTAGTGCCGTGCCATGCGCGGGACGGTGGTCAGCGTGCCGGCGAGCGCGGACGGGTAGCCGATGCCGTACACGGGGCTCGCGTCCCCGCTGTGCGCGGCGAGTGCCTGGGCGAAGGAGACCGAGCCGCCCGAGGGATGGATCAGGAACACCGGGGTGTCCTTCCCGGAGCGGTCGGGGCGGCCCTCCTTGATCAGCACCATCGTGTCGCCGGCGTCGCCGTCCTCGTCGTGCGGCGCCGCGTACCACTCGGCCACCCGGCGGGGTGTGCCCAGCCTCGTGAACTCCTCCAGTGTCAGGTCGGCGCCCAACTGCCCGCGCAGCGCGTCGACGAGGCCGATGGCGTGCAGCGAGTCACCGCCGAGCGTGAAGTAGTCGTCGTCCGGGCCGGCCGAGGCGATGCCCAGGTGAGCCCGGAAGATCCCGGTGGCGGCCTCCAGCGGACCGGTCGCCTCTTCCGTGCCGGTACGATCCCGCTCCTCCCCGCGGCTCTCCGGCTGCCGGTCCTCGGGCTCCGGTTCGATCCAGTGGCGGGTGCGCCGCAGACGCAGTCCCGGCAGCCGTATCTTCCGTGCTTCGAGGGCGTCGCCCGTCGGCAGGGCGTTCGGGTCCGCGTCCCCCTGCGCGCCCCGTTCCCCCCGCGTCGCTGTCCCGCCGAGGTTGCTCTCACTCACCGCCCGCAGTTCTGCTTTCGCCTGTTCCAGGTCTCCGGCGGTCACGGTGGTGCGGCGCTTCAAGGGAAGCCGGCCGTGGGCCAGCGTGTACGCGAGATCGTCGAGCCGTGTCTGCGGATTCCGGTCCAGGTGGGCGAGCAGGTCGCTCGCGGTGTCGCGGAGGCGGTCCGCGTCGGGCGCCGACAGCAGCAGCACATGGCCGTGGTCACCGGAGTCCGGCCGAGGAGCCGCACGGGGCGGGGGTACCGGTGCCCTCTCCAGCACGCAGTGTGCGTTCGTGCCGCCGATGCCGAGGGAGGTGACCGCGGCCGCGTCGATGGACCGCTCGGGCCGGGTCAGTCGGCGGTGGACCACGAACGGCGTCTCCGGCAGCCGCAGTTCGGGGTTGGGCTCGGTGAAGTTGACCTGCGGCGGGACCGTCTGGTGGTGAAGCACGAGAGCTGTCTTGATGAGTCCGGTGACGCCTGCGGCCGCGTCGAGGTGCCCGATGTTCGCCTTGATGCTGCCCAGCGCGCACTCGCCGGGCGGGTCGCCCGTGCTCTCGTACGCGAGCTGAAGGGCCGCCACCTCGATGGGATCGCCGAGGTAGGTGCCCGTGCCGTGCGCCTCGACGAAGCCGACCGCCGAGGCGGGAACACCGGAGACGTCCAGGCAGGCGCGGACGACCTCGTCCTGGCCCATCGCGCCCGGCGCGCTGTAACCCGCCTTCGCCGAGCCGTCGTTGTTGACGGCGGTACCGGCGACGACGGCGTGTATGTGGTCCCGGTCGGCGAGCGCGTCGTCCAGACGTTTCAGTACGACCACTCCGCAGCCGCTGCCCCGCACCATGCCGGAGGCGGCGGCGTCGAAGGGACGGCAGTGGCCGTCGCGTGCGAACGTGCCGCCCGCCTGATGGCGGTAGCCCACGGTCTGCGGCGTGAACACGCTGACCCCGCCCGCAACCGCCACGTCGCACCGCCCGGACCGCAGTGCCGCGCACGCCTGGTCGACGGCCACGAGGGAGCTCGAGCAGGCCGACTGCACGGTGACGCTCGGGCCCCGCAGATTCAGCGCGTAGGACACGCGGGTCGCCAGGAAGTCCTTGTCGTTGCCGAGCAGGACGGGATAGGTGAACGCCTGGTCGCGGTGTTCCGCCGAGCGCAGGACGTTGTGGAGCAGGTACGAGCTGAGACTGGCGCTGCCGAAGACGCCGATGCGTCCGCCGTGTGCGGTCGGCGGCGTGCCCGCGTCCTCCAGCCCCGCCCACACGCATTCGAGGAAGATCCGGTGCTGCGGGTCCATGAGCCGGGCCTCGGCCGGGGTGATCCCGAAGAACTCCGCGTCGAACTCCTCGATGCCCGGCAGGTCGGCGCCGAAGGGCACGTAGTCCGGGTCGTCCGACTGGCTGTCGGGGACGCCGGCAGCGCGGAGTTCGGCGTCCGAGAAGCGGCGCACGGCCTCGGTGCCCGACGAGAGCATCGACCAGAGTGCGTCGATGTCAGCAGCGCCGGGGAAGCGGCCCGCCATGCCCACGATCGCCGTTCGTGCACTTCCCGTGCCCGGCGTCGTCGAGGTGCCGGTGTTCAACTCCCCTCACCCGCCTTCTCCTCCATGCACAGCCTGTGGACATGGGCGGCGTACGCGCGGACCGTGGGATGGCTGAAGACGTCGACCATGCGGAGCCGCGCCAGCCCGAAGCGCTCGGCCACCTGCTGGTGGATGAGCGTGACGTGCAGGGACGCGCCGCCGATGTCGAAGAGACGCTCGTCGGGGTCGAGGGAGTCGACCGTGATGACGTCCTGCCAGATCGCGGTGATCTGCTTCCGCACCGACGCCGGATCGGGCACCGCGGCCCCCGGCTCGGCCGTCGGCGCCTCAGCCTCCGTGCCTGGCTCCGGGGTCTCCGGCCCCGCTTCCGGGGCTCCTTCGCCGACCGCCTGCGGCTCGCCCTGCTGACCACCCGCGTCCTGCGCACCGCCCGCGGCAGGCGGGACGGGCAGCGCCGTACGGTCGATCTTGCCGCCCTCGGTGAGCGGGAAGCGGTCCAGGGGCGTGAGCACGCGCGGCACCATGTACGCGGGGAGCCTGGCGGCGGCCACGTCGGTCAGCTCCCGGGGAGAGACCTGCCGACCGGGGGCGGTCGTGTAGTACGCGGCCAGATAGGGGCTGCCGGGCCGGTCCTCGCGCCTGGTGACGACCGCGTGCGTGACGTGCGGGTGCGTGCGCAGGGCGGCCTCGATGTCGCCGGGCTCCACGCGGAAGCCGTACAGCTTGATCTGCTCGTCGGCGCGGCCCACGTAGTCGATGGTGCCGTCGGGCTGCCAGCGGGTGAGGTCTCCGGTCGCGTAGAGCCGTTCACCCTGGGGTCCGAACGGATCGTCGGTGAAGCGTTCGGCGGTCAGCTCCGGGCTGCCCAGGTAACCCTGGGCGAGTCCGGGCCCGCCCAGGTGGAGTTCGCCCACGACGCCGACCGGCACCGGCTGCCGGTGCCCGTCGAGGATGCGGACCCGGGTGTTGGGGGTGGGGCGGCCGATCGGCACCGGCGCTGTGACCGCGTCCGGGGAGTTCATGACGTGGTACGTGGCGTAGGTCGTGGCCTCGGTCGGCCCGTACGCGTCGATCAGCCGCATTCCCGGCGCCGCTTCGAGCGCGGCCGCGGCGAGCGCGGGATTGAGCACCTCGCCGCCCACCACGAGGGTGTCGAGACCGGACAGCGAGGAGGGGGCCGCCTCCGCCTGACGATGGAAGAGCGCCGTGGGCATGTCGGCGTGCGTGACCTCGTGCCGCTCCATGTGGGAGGTCAGCCCGTCCGGGGTGACCACGCCCGACGGCGGCAGGACGAGCCGCCCGCCGTTGCCCAGCGTGCCCCACATGTCGAACGTGACGAGGTCGAAGGAGAGGGACGCCACGAGCAGCAGCCGCGTCCCGGTGCCGAGTCCGGCCCAGCGCGGTGCGCCGAGCGCGAGGTCGACGACGGCGCCGTGCGGGATCTGGACGCCCTTGGGCTTCCCGGTGGAGCCCGACGTGTAGATGACGTACGCGACGTCCTCGCCCGTGATGGCGACGGCGGGAGGGCGGGACGGGCCGGCGGCGATCGCCGCCCGGTCCTCGTCGAGGAGTTCCTCGGTGAGAGTGACGACGAGATCCGCGTCCTCGGCCATGAACGAGAGCCGGTGCTCGGGATAGGCCGGGTCGAGGGGCACGTACGCGCCGCCGGTCTTGAGGACGGCGAGGAAGGAGACGACCGCGTCGCTGCCGCGTGGCAGGCAGACGCCCACCCGTGAGCCGGGCTCGGCACCCCGCTCGGCGAGATAGTGGGCCAACTGGTCCGAGCGGCACACGAGTTCCCGGTAGGTGAGCTCCTCCTCGTCCGTCACCAGCGCGACGGCGTCGGGCGTGGACTCCGCCCAGTGGTCGACCAGTTCGTGTACGCAGACAGCTGCGCCGGCCGTGCCATGCGGGGCCGCTTGCGGTGGTCCGCCCGCGAACGGGCCGAGGATCTGCGCCTGTTCGGCCCCCGTCAGCATCGTCAGCTCCTGCACGGGCAGGTCCGGCTCCGCGGTCGCCGACTCCAGGATCGTCCGGAAGTGACCGAGCAGGCGCTCGACGGTCGCCGCCCGGAACAGGTCGGTGCTGTACTCCGCCGTCAGGCGCAGGCCGCCCCGGGCGTCCGGGATCAGGTTGACGGTGAGGTCGAACTTGGCGATGCCCGTGTCGTAGTACTCGAAGGCCGACTCGATCCCGGCGAACGTCATCTCGTGCCGGTAGATGTCCTCGGGGACCAGGCACACCTGGAGATACGGGTTCTCCACCCCGGAGCTCCGGTGCAGATCCTCCAACAGCAGCCCGTAGGGCGCCTGTTGGCGGGCGTAGGCACCGGTGACCGTCTGACGGGTGCGGGTCAGCAGCTGCCGGAACGAGGGAGCGCCGTCCAGATCGGCCCGGAGCGGCAGCATGTTGAGGTAGTAGCCGACGGCTCCGGCCGTCCGTATCCGGTCGCGGCCGGAGAAGGGCGTGCCGACGGCCACGTCGTCGGTGCCGCAGTACCGGGAGAGCAGCACGTGGAGGGCCGCCAGGAACGCGCTGTAGCGGGTGGCTCCGGCGGACCGGGCCAACTCCTCGACGTCTTCGACCAGTTCGCGCGGCAGGTGGCTGCGCACGAGCGCCCCGTTCCCCGAAGCCGTCTCCGGGCGCGGGAAGTCGGTGGGCAGATCCATCCTGTCCGGCAGGCCCGCGAGCTGCTCCCGCCAGTACGCCACGTCCTCGTCCACGTGGCCGCCGGTGACCATCTCGTGCTGCCACAGGGCGAATTCGGCGTACTGGCCCTCGGGCGGGCCGAGGCCGTCCATGGAACCGGTCGTGTACTGCGTGTACAGCGTGGAGAGTTCGTCGAAGAGGATGTCCGCCGACGCACCGTCGAACGCGCTGTGGTGCAGGGTCAGCACCAGCAGGTGCTCCTCGTCGCCGCACCGCACCAGGTGCGCGCGCAGGTGCCGGCCGCGGGAGAGCTCGAACGGTCTGTGCACCGAGTCCCGTACGGCCTGCCGCAGCCCGGCGTCCCGGTCCGGGTCCGCCACGTCGCTCAGATCCTCGGTGGTCAGTTCCACGGGTTCCGCCGGGCGGACGATCTGCCGCAGCGCGCCGTCGCTCATGACGAGGTCGGTACGCAGGGCTTCATGCCGCTCGACGACGGTGTCGAGCGCGTAGGAGAGCGCGTCGCGGTCGAGGGGACCGCGCAGGCGCAGCGCGAGGGGTTCGTTGTAGACGGGGCTGCCGGGGTGCAGCGCGTCGTGGAACCAGAGGCCGCGCTGTCCGTACGTCGCCGGGACGGGTTCGCCGGGTTGTGCGGCCCGTATCTGCGGAGGCTCGGCCGGGGCAGGCCCTGTCACGGCGCTCGGCGGCGACGTCTCGGAGAGCGCCCTGCTCACCACTTCCTGGAGGTCGCCGAGGTCGTCCGTCAGCAGGATGTCGAGCACCGGCACCGGCCTGCCCAGGCGTTCGGTGAGGGCGGCCGCCATCCGGCCCGCGGCGAGCGAGTCCCCGCCGTTCGCCAGGAAGGAGAGCCGGGGGTCCGCGGCACCGGACGTGCCGCCCAGCACCTCGTTCCACAGGCTCACCAGTTCGGGCTCGATCCAGGTGTCCTGGGGGTGCTCGCCGGCCGCCGGAGCCAGGTCCGGGATGTGGGTGTCGGCGGCGAGGGCCGCCCTGTCGATCTTGCCGTGCTCGGTCAGCGGGAACCGCTCGCGCACGACGATCCGGTGGGGCACCGCATACCAGGGCAGCCGCTCGAGCAGCTGCTTGCGCACGCGTGCCAGGTCGAGCGACTGGCCGGCCGGGCCGGGTGCGGGGACGACGTACGCGACGAGTTGATCGGCGCCGGAAGTGCCGTTGGTGCCGCGGCGGGTTCCGTCAGCGCCTGCTGCGGTGGCCCCGGACGCCGGTCGCTTGAGCACGACGGCCTGCGCGAGACCGGGCTGGTCGAGCAGCGCGTGCTCCACGTCCCCCGGCTCGACCCGGTGACCGCGGATCTTGATCATGTGGTCGACCCGGCCGAGGAAGGTGTGCACGCCGTCGCCGTCCACCCGGACGATGTCACCGGTGCGGTAGTAGGTTCCTTGCGTGCCGTCCTCCGCCGTACGCGTGTAGAAGGCGGGCCGGTCTCCGTCCTGCGGATGTATGTAGCGACCGACTCCCACGCCGCCGATGTGCAGTTCTCCTCGCGCGCCCTCGGCGCCGTCCGCGGGCTCCGTTCCGTCCGTCCCCGCGGCTGCCCGGGCCGCCGTCCCGTCCGGTTCCGCCTCCAGCGGCTCGACGAGCAGGTCGGTGGCGCGGATCGCGGTGCCGATGGGCGTGCGTTCCGGCCCCTCGTCGGCCTCCGTCACCTCGTACATCGACACGCACACCGATGCCTCGGTGGGGCCGTAACCGTTGATCAGGGTGAGTCCGGGCAGCGCCCGCTTGATCTCGCCGAGCAGGCCCCGGGGTATGGGCTCGACGGCGACGATGATCCGCTCCAGCGACCGCAGATCGAGCCCGGACCGTAGCCCCTCCGCCAGGGCCGGGAGAAAGGCCGCGGGGACGTACGCGTGCCCTATGTGCTCGTCGGCCAGCCACTGCGAGAACTCCGCGGGGTGCCAGCGGCGGTTGTCCGGTGTGACGACGAGTTCGCCACCGGTGGTCAGCGACGTCCACGTCTCCAGGACGGCCGCGTCGAACCCCGGGCTCGCGCACGTGCTGTACCGGGTGCGGGGTGCGAGTTCGCGCCTGGCCACGCACTCGTCCAGGAGATTCAGGATGCCCTCGTGCCGGATGACGATCCCCTTGGGACTGCCCGTCGACCCGGACGTGTAGATCACGTAGGCGTCGTCGGACGTCACCCGTGCCGAATCCCCCCACGCCCCGGCGGAGACGTGCGAGTGCGGGTCCGGTCCGCCGATCACGGCGGCCGGTGCGGCGTCGGCGAGGATGCTGTCGATGCGCTGCCGGGGATAGGACAGATCGACCGGCAGATACGGCTTGCCACAGCGCATCGCGGCGAGGGCGGCGCTCACCTGGTCCGGGCCGGGTTCGATGAGTACGGCGACGGGACCGGGCCGGTCCTCCACGAGTGGGCCCAGCTGCCGGGCGAGTGCGCGGGAGGAATCACTGAGTGTCCGGTACGTCGCCTCGGCCGGGCCGGACCGAACGGCAGTGGCCGACGGGTCACGCTCCGCGGCTGCGTCGAAGCGGCGCAGCAGGGTGTCCGTGTCCGACTGTGTCCTGGGGGTAACTGCCTGCTGTGTCATGGCGGATGCTCGCAGGGTCGGCGTATTTCACCCTGGCCGCGCGGCCCCCGAGTTCCGATCGGACCGGTCACGATCGGACGTCTGCGGTCCGGTCCCGGTCCCTGGCGCCAGGTTCGTGCACTCACGTACCTCCAGCATATGCGCCGACGCGCGGAGGTACCGCTCAACTTCGGTACGGGATACGGCTCCCGTGGTCAGCCGTTGATCGGCAGCTCGAACCAGACCACCTTGCCGGAGGTCACGGACCGCGCCCCCCACTTCCCGGCGAGCTCATTGACCAGCACCAGTCCCCGTCCCCACTGGCCGTCGGAGGTCAGCTCGGTGCGGTGCGGCAGACGCTCGTCGGCGTCGGAGACCTCCACCACCAGGCTTCCGCCCTTGGCCATCTGGATCCCGACGTCTCCCCGTCCGTGCCGGAACGCGTTCGTGACCAGCTCGTTCGCCAGCAGCCGTGTCGTGTCCCGCAGCTCTTCGAGGCCCCAGTCGACCAGCGTCCGGTCTATGAGCCGTCGGGCACGGGACGCCATGGCGGCCTCGGGCGGGAGGGTCCAGCGGACGCTGCGGTGTCCGGGCATGGGCGTCGCCCGTGCCATGAGGACCACGAGGTCGTCGCCCGCCGACCAGGGTGCGAGCTTGCCGACCACGTTGTCGCACCAGTCCTGCACCGAGAGGACGGACGGCCCAGGCGCGGCCAGCGCCGACCTGAGGGTCTCGATGCCTTCGTCGATGTCCTTGCCCCGCTGTTCGATCAGACCGTCCGTGTAGAGCGCCAGCGTGCCGCCCTCGGGCAGCACCAGGTCGGTGACCGGGTAGTCGGGTTTCCCGAGCCCGATGCCGAGCGGCACCCCGGGCTCCACGGGGATCAGCCCGGTGGAGCTGTCCCGGTGCCGCAGCATCGGCGGCGGGTGGCCCGCGCTCGCGATGCTGCACTCCCGGGTCACGGTGTTGTACACGGCGTACACGCATGTGGCGTGCTGCATCGCGGGGCTGATCTCCACGATGTTGTCGAGCCGTGTCAGCAGGTCGACCGGCTCCAGGTCGAGTCTCGCGAGCGTGTGCATCGCGGTGCGGAGCTGGCCCATGCCGGCCGCCGCGTGGATGTCGTGGCCCATCATGTCGCCGACGACCAGCGCGACGCGGTGGCCCGAGAGCGGGATGACGTCGAACCAGTCCCCGCCGACGTCGGCGGAACGGCTCGTGGACCAGTAGTGGTAGCCGATCTCCAGGCCCTGACGTGCGGGTATGTCCTTCTCGCCCGGGAGCATGTTGCGCTGGAGCGCGAGCGCGGTCCGGCGCTCGTCGTCGTACATCCGGGCGTTGTCCAGATTCAGCGCGGTGCGCGCCGCGAGCTCTTCGGCGACCCGCCTGTCGTCCTCGTCGAGGGGGTCGCGCTCCGAGGACCGGCCGAAGGTCACGAGGCCGAGGCACCGGCCGCGGGCCACCAGCGGTGTCATCACCACCGACCCCGGGCCGATCTCCCGGAGGCTCGGCAGGGCTTCCTCGGAGGAGAGGGCGGCGGCCTGCTTTCCCTGCAGCTTCTCGGCGTGCCAGGAGAGCCCGGAGAACAGGCTCGTGTGCGCGTGCGACCCCACCGGGTGCACATGCCGTCCGCCGGATATGGCGGAGCGCGGCAGGCCCGAGGGGTCCTCCGGCGTGGCGCGCCCGGCGAGCAGGACGGTGGTCACCGGCTTGCCGGCGTCGGCGAACGCGCTGCCGTCGAGGAAATCGGTGCGTATCTCGACCGTGGCGACGTCGGCGAAGTCCGGCACGACGAATTCGGTCAGTTCACGGGCGGTCTTCGTCATGTCCAGGGTGGTGCCGACCTTGTTGCCCGCCTGGTTCACGATGTCGAGCCGCTGGCGCACGGCGGACGCCTCCAGCAGGGCGGTCTGCCGCTGCGTGACGTCGACGATCAGACCGCCCAGGCCCAGTACGCGGCCGTCCCGGGAGGTCAGACGGAAGAACGTCACCGACCAGACGTGGTCACGGTCCCGGTGGCCCTCCGTACGGCCGGATATCAGGACGTTGTGCAGCGGTTCGCCCGTCTCCAGGACCTTGCGCAGGTGCTTGTCGTACTCGCCCCGGTCCGCGGGCCGGACGATCTCGCTCACGCTGCGGCCGACGTGCTCCTCCGCGGGGATGCCGTTGAAGTCGGCCAGCACGTCGTTGACCATGACGTACCGCAGATCCGTGTCGAGGATCCCCATGCCGTGCGGGGAGGTCTGGACGAAGGCGTCCATGAAGTCCGGACGCTCGCCGTTCGGGAGCCACGCTACGGCGCCCCCCTCGGCCTCTCCTTGGCCGTTGTGCTGTGCGAGGTCGCTGACCTCGCACAGCAAGCCGGTGGCGGACTTTCCCCCCGGCTCGCCCATCGGGTCGCCCTGCCTCAGCGGCGAGCAGGTCAGCAGCACGTCCTGATGCGCACCGTCACCGAACGTCATGGGCACGACCCGGCTGTAGTCCTTACCGGTCGCGGCGCGCCTCTTGGCCTCGGCCAGCGCGCTCAGCGCGGTCTCCGCGAAGAGCACGCGGCAGTGGCGGCCGAGCACGGTGGCGGTCGACCTGCCGAACCATGCGGCGGCAGCGGGGCTCCACGACGTCACGTGCGCCGCGTGATCCAGCGTGAACGAGGCTCTAGGCATGTTCTTCCATGACGGTGGTGGACGAATTGCCCGTTTTTGTAGTGTATGGGGCGAATCACACTCCCGCCCGGCGGTCAGGTCGACGCCGGACCGCTCGGGCTTCCGCCCCCGAGATCAACCGTGAACCCCGTGACGAGCAGCTGCGGGGACAGGGAGGGCGCCCTCAGCCGGGCGCACCCTTCAGCCGCCTGACGGCGTCCGCCAGCACCTCCTGCTGCTTGCAGAAGGCGAAGCGGACGAAGGGGGCGCCCGCCGCCTCGTGGTCGTAGAAGACCTGCGTCGGCACGGCCACGACGCCGCAGCGCTCGGGCAGCGCGAGGCAGAAATCGATGCCGGAGCTCACACCCAGGGGGCGGATGTCGGTTGTGACGAAGTAGGTGCCGGGTGCGCGGAAGACGCCGAACCCGGCCTCGGCGAGGCCTTCGGAGAGCAGGTCACGCTGGGCCCGCAGGTTCTCACGCAGCTGCGTGTAGTAGCTGTCGGGAAGGGCGAGGGCCTCGGCGACCGCGTACTGGAACGGCCCCGCCGAGACGTATGTGAGGAACTGCTTCGCGGAACGCACCGCGCTCACCAGCTCCGGCGTCGACGTCACCCAGCCGACCTTCCAGCCCGTGAAGGAGAAGGTCTTGCCGGCCGAGCTGATCGTGACGGTGCGCTCGCGCATGCCGGGGAACGACGCCAGCGGGATGTGCTCGCCCTCGTAGACGAGGTGCTCGTAGACCTCGTCGGTGACCGCCAACAGGCCCCGCTCGACGCAGAGCTCCGCGATCGCGGCCAGCTCGTCGCGGCTGAGCACGGTGCCGGTGGGGTTGTGCGGGGTGTTGAGCAGGATCAGGCGCGTGCGGTCGGTGACGGCGTCGCGCAGCTCGTCCAGGTCGAGCCGGAAGGTGCCCTCCCCCTGTGCGCCGCTCTCCGAGGGGGACGGCCGCAGCGTCACCGGGACACGGGTGCCGCCGGCCATGGCGATGGCGGCGGCGTAGGAGTCGTAGTAGGGCTCCAGTGCGATGACCTCGTCGCCGGGCTCGAGGAGTGCGAGCAGCGCCGCGGTGATGGCCTCGGTGGCGCCGGCGGTGACCAGAACCTCGGTCTCCGGGTCGGGGTCGAGGCCCAACTGCCCGTACCAGCGCCGCTGGTGGGCCGCGACGGCCGTGCGCAGCTCAGGGATGCCGGGGCCGGGCGGGTACTGGTTCCCGCGTCCGTCGCGGAGCGCCCGTACGGCGGCTTCGCGCACCGCTTCGGGGCCGTCGGTGTCGGGGAAGCCCTGTCCCAGGTTGATCGCGCCGGTGCGGACGGCGAGAGCGGACATCTCCGCGAAGATCGTGGTGCCGAACTCCGCGAGGCGCCGGTTGAGCAGCGGGCGACCCGGGACTCCCTGATCAGCTGTCATGGCGGTCATCCTGAGGGAAGCGTCCGCGTTCCTCAACTCCCCGTCCGAAGCGCAGGGCGTCCGCTGCGCCACGACCGGTGGCGCCCGCGCTGAGTCTCGCCGGCCGACCGGCCGGGTCTCCCTCTTCGCGGTGATCACGGCACCGGTGCTCACCTGCGATGTGAGGACCATCTCCAGCTCCCGGCAGTTGGAAGGTCACCCGATGCCGCCGCGCCCGACTGCCGTGGCGGGACGCTCGGCCCCCGCGGTGCCGCGAGGATCCGTCGCGGCACCGCGGGGGTCGGGGCGTGTGAACCGTCAGAGCTGGCCGCGGATGGCTCCGGGGGGGAACTCCGCGTTGTGGACGTTGGCGTAGAAGAAGAACGGGTTCTGCTTGATGCCTTCCAGCTCCCAGTAGGTCAGTACGGTCGTTTGGTTGGCCGGGGTCTGCGTGCGCTGCGCGCGGATGCAGCCGCGGGACGTGCCGTCCGCGGGCGGCGTGTTCAGGGTGACGATGACCGGGCCCGCTTCGCCGCTCTGCCCGATGTGGATGTGGGCGGCGGTGGGAGCGGCGATGTCGTTGACGCTGAGCTTGTAGCAGAGCTTGCCGTGCGAGATGCGGTACACGAACCGGCCGGTGCCGTCGGGGTCACCCGGGCCGGGGACCTCCTGTGCACCGTCGAGCAGCACGACGTGCTTCTTGCCGTGACCGGCGGGGTCGGCCTGGGGGGCGGCGGTGGCGGTGCCGGCCGTTGAGGCCAACAGGGCGGCGGCGGCGAGCGCGGCCGCGGCAGCGGTGGTGGATACGCGCATGCGAATGCTCCTCTTCTCTCCGGGCACAAGGAGTGCCGGATCAAGCACACTCCGTACATGGCGGTCGTGGATGACGCTATGCACGGCCCGGGGCATCCGCATTCTCACCGGGCATTCGGCGCACGGGGGCACATCCTGACGGGGGCCTGAGCCGGGCCCGGGTCCGAACCTCTCGTCTTGCTCAACTGTGCTTTGAGGTGCAGAACTCGGGGGCAGGAGCGCCACACACACCGGCAAGGTGCCGGCGGGCTCGGGCGTCCGGGGGACGGCCCGAGCCCGGGTGCAGAGCAGTGCGAGGCGGCACTGCGGAGAGATATGGGGGACCCGCCGATGATCAACTTCGTAGAAGTCGTCGTGTTCGTCGTGTTCGTCGTCATCGTCATAGGGATCGTCGCGACCTTCTCGAGGAGGTCCTCGGGAGGCGGACGCAAGCGCCGCGGAGGCTACTCCGGCGGCGCGGCCGGGGGTGGCGGCTGGTGGGCCGGAGGCGGCCACGGCGGCGGTTCGTCCTGCGGCGGCGGTTCGTCGTGCGGTGGGGGCTCGTCCTGTGGCGGGGGCTCCTCCTGCGGTGGGGGCGGCGGCGGAGGTGGCGGCTGCGGAGGCGGCGGCGCCTGACCGTCCACGCGAGCGCTCCGCAGCCCGGCTCGCCCTACCGGGAATCCGTCCCTCCGTCGAGCGTCCGGCAGTTGAACATCTGAACTGCCTGGCCCCCGGGGGGATGGAAACCCGGAGAATTTGGGCGATAGAGCTGTGGTGGTACACATTTCATGATTCGGTGATTCTGTATCCCCGGAATTGGCGTGGGTACGAGCCGGCGGCGCACGACCCCTGGTCACTCGAGGAGAGAGCGCCGGGCTCGCCCCTCCACTGTGTGCCTGCGGAGCCGACCCATGCTCACCACTCTCTCCACCCCGTACACCGATACCCGCGCGGGCGACCTCGCTTGGGCCCTCGGCCGCGGGCCGCTGCCGGCGCTCGCCTGCCGCGAACTCGAACTCGACGGCATCACGGTGCAGTTGAGGCTCCTGGGTGCATCGCACCAGGTGATCCTCGAGGAGGACGGCCGCACCTGCTCCGAAACCGTCGCCTGCATGCCCGGCGGCACGCCGCTGCCGCTCGGCGTCTCACGGCGCACCGGCGCGTGGGACTACGACTTCGCGGCGCACGTCGAGACGCTCGCGCCTGACTCGTTCGCGGGCCGCGCACAGGAGTTGCTCGAACTCGTCTCCGACCATCCCGGCGGTCTCGCGGGTACGTTCCCGGGCGCACCGCACGCGTTCACCGCGCTGATGGTGCAGCGGTCGGCGGGCCAGGTGCGCTGGCGTACCTGGCACTCCTATCCGCAGGAGGGCCGGCTCGTCTCCACCCGTACATGCGTGGCGCGTTCGGTCGTACGTACGCGACGCTCACCGGCCTCGCCGCACTCCCGGGCGGCCGAACGATCCGCGACGGTGCGGTAGTTGACCGGCACGCACTCCAACTCCCGTGCACGCCGTGCTTCCGGCCGCTTCGTTGCGCGTGGTTTGACGCCGCGGCACGCGTGTGGGTGACGAAGAGCGCAGAAACCGTCACGTAGCGTTCGCACCATGACCGACCGCCTGATCGCCCCGCCCCAGGACGCGCGGCTGCCCGTGCCCGCCGGGCTCGGGCGCGGGCTCGTACTCGCGTCGGTCTTCGTCTGCGCGGCCTGCGGTCTCGTCTACGAGCTCGAACTCATGGCGCTCGCCTCCTACTTGGCGGGCGACTCGGTCACGCAGGCGTCAGTCGTCCTGTCCGTGATGGTCTTCGCGATGGGCATCGGCTCGCTGCTCGCCAAGAGGCTGCGCTGCCGTGCGGCGACGGGATTCGCCGCCGTCGAGGCGATGCTGGCCGTCGTCGGGGGCGGTTCGGCGATCGCGCTGTACGCGAGCTTCGCGTGGTTCGGCGGCGCGCAGGTCGCGCTCGTCGGCTTCTCGCTCGCCATCGGGGTGCTGATCGGTGCCGAGATGCCGCTGCTGATGACCCTCATCCAGCGCATCCGGCAACAGGACGCGGGCGGCGCGGTCGCCGATCTCTTCGCCGCCGACTACGTGGGCGCGCTCGTCGGCGGGCTGACCTTCCCCTTCCTTCTGCTGCCGTTCTTCGGCCAGTTGACGGGGGCGCTGCTGACGGGCGTGGTGAACGCGGGCGCAGGCGGAGTCGTCGTGCTGTGGCTCTTCCGCCACGACGTGAGCAGCCGAACGCGCTGGGGTCTGCTCGCCGCGAACGGTGCCGTGGTCGTGCTGCTCGTCGCCGCGACGGCCTTCGTCGCCTCGTTCGAACGGGCGGCGCGGCACGCGGTGTACGGGCAGGACGTGCGGGTCGCCGTCAGCGACGGCGAACGCGAGGCCGTCCTCACCGGCGACCCCGACCCCACCGCCTATCGGCACGGCGCCGAGCCGCTGCGGTTCTTCCTCGACGGGCGGATGCGGGCATCGTCGGCGGACGGCGACCGCTACCAGACCTCACTCGTGCGCCCCGCCATGACGGTCCCCCTCGGCCCTGGGGGGGCTGGGGGAACCCCCAGGCACGACCGGGTGCTGATCCTGGGCGGCGCGGACGGACTGGCCCTGCGCGAGGTGCTCCGTCACCGGGGCGTGCGGGAGGTGACGGTGCTCGGACGTGACGCGGAGGCTGTGCGGCTCGCCCGCACGGACCCGGGACTGCGGCGGCTCAACGAGGACGCCTACGGCGACCCGCGCGTACGCGTCGAGCACGACGGCGACATCTTCGAACGTCTGCGGGAGCGGTCACGGGACGCGGATGCCGTGCCGTACGACGTCGTCGTCTCCGACCTTCCCGACCCCGGAGTCCGGGACATGGCGAAGCTCTACTCGCAGGAGTTCTACGGGCTGTTGGACCGTGCGCTCGCGGTGGACGGCCGTCTCGCCGTGCACGCCGGCCCGGCCGCCGCCGACCCGCGCACGTACTGGACGGTGGAGGCGACGCTGCGGTCCGCCGGGCTGCGGACCTCTCCGTACGCGGTGCGCAGCCCGCGCGACTGGGGGTTCGTGCTCGCCTCGCCCGGCGGCCCGGCGGTGCCCCGCACCGAGATGCCCGCAGGGGCGTCGGAGCTGACGGCCATGAGCGGCGCCGGTGCGGGCGACGGCGCCGCGTCACCGCCGTACCCGCTGACTCCGCATCAGTTGCGTTCAGCGGAACTGCGGGCCGAGCGGAACCGGGTGACGGGCCTGCCTCCGTCGACCCTCACGCACCCTCGCTACTGAGCCCTGAGTCCGCGCCCAGGCGGGTGCGCTGCGGGGCGGAACAGTGCCGACCGGTCACATGTACGGGGTGTCGTGGGTAGGCTCCGCCCTATGGAGCACGAGGTGAACGTTCCGTTTTCCGTCGGATCGGTACGGGCGGCGCTCGCTGAGCCCGAGCGCGTGGCGCGCTGCGTGCCCGGTCTGCAACTCGACAGCGCCGAGGGCGTGAAGCCTGCCAAGACCGGCAAGAGCAGCGGAAGCGCGAACGCCAAGAGCACCGGGAGCACCGTCGAGGGACGCCTGCGCGTCCGGGTCGGCGGCTCCACGATCACCTACCGGGGCAGCCTGACCCTCACGCCCAGCGGTGAGGAGTTCACCGTCAAGGGCACCGGTACCGAGGCGCGGGGCAGCGGCTCCGTGCGGCTGAACCTCACCGTCGTACCGAGGCGGGCGAAGGACGGCGAGGGCACCCGCCTGGTCTTCTCGGGCACGGTCAAGGCCGACGGACGTCTCAAGGACGTCGAGCAGAAGACGGCGACGACGGCCGGCCACCGGCTGCTGGAACGGTTCGGCTCGGCGCTCGGCGAGAGCATCCAGCAGGACGCGCCGAAGGAAGTCGATTCCCCGGACGCGCCTGCGGCGGAACCGGCGACGGCCGGGCCTACGGGCGGCATCGGCGAGCCCGGCGACAACGAGCGCGTCATCCCCGGCATCCCGGGCCCCGACAACCGCGAGGCCCCGTCGGAGGAGAGGTCCGGGCAGGGCAAGGCGAAGGACGCCGCGAAGGGTGCCGCCACGGACAAGGCCGCCGACAAGGGCCAGGCCAAGGCCGGTGACAAGGCCGGGTCCGAGGGCACGGACAAGAGCCGGGACAAGGGCACGGCGAAGGCCGAGGACGCCGAGGGCACCGCCGAGGAGACCGGCAAGAAGACGGCCGGCGACCAGGCAAAGGGCGAGGCCAAGAGCCAGGAGAAGGACGCCGCCACGGACAAGGACGCCGCCACGGACAAGGACCGCAAGGCCCAGGACGGGGAGACACCGGACCGCGAGGGCATCTTCGGCACCGAGGTCCCGCCGTCCTCCCTCGACCCCTTCAACGAGGAGCCCCTCGACGAGGCCGAGGTGGAGGCCGCGGCCCAGGCCGAAGCGGCACACGCACGCCGCACGATGATCGGGCGCAGCGCCGAGGAGGTCGACCACGCGCCGCCGCGCGGCCGCTACGCCCCCATCCCGGTGCCGGAGCCGATCGCCAACTCGGCGGCGCTGCGCTGGGTCGCACCGGCCGCTGCGGCCGTCGTCGCCGGTGCCGTCGTGATCGGGCGTGCTCTGCGCCGCCGCCGCTGAAGGTGCAGGCCAGCATGTACGGCCGGGTCGTGCTCTGCCGGGAAGTACCGAGGTTTAAGGTCGCGTCATGACTGACACCGCCACCACTGACGCCGACGTCACACTGCGCGCCGGGGACGCCGAGTTGACGGTCGAACCGCACCGGGGTTGCCGGCTCGCCTCGATGAAGGTCGGCGGCAAGGAACTGCTGCGGCAGGGCAACCGGTACGGAGCGTTCGTCATGGTGCCCTGGTGCGGACGCACCGACCAGGGCCGTTTCCGCAGCGGTGGCGAGCTGTACCAACTCCCCCTGGACAGCGGCCCGCACGCGATCCACGGCACCGCACGCGACGGCGCGTGGCGCACCCTTCGGCACGACGAGCGTTCGGCGGCGTTCACCTACGAGCTGAGCGATCCCTGGCCGTGGGAGGGCCAGGTGACGCAGATCGTCGAGCTGGACGAGTCCGGGCAAGGGCTCACGCTCACTCTCGGCGTCGAGGCCACGGACGCCAGCTTCCCCGCTCAGGCCGGCTGGCACCCCTGGTTCCTGCGTAACCTCGGCGGGCGCGGCGGCGACGTGCGGATCGACTTCGAACCGGAGTGGCAGGAGGAGCGCGGCGTCGACCACCTCCCCACCGGCAAGCGCATCGCTCCTCGCCCGGGGCCCTGGGACGACTGCTTCGGCATGCCGCAGGGCGTCGACGTCACCCTGACCTGGCCGGGGGAGCTGGAGTTGAAGGTGGCGAGCCGGGCCGAGTGGGTCGTCGTGTACGACGAGCAGCCGGAGGCGGTGTGCGTGGAGCCGCAGTCGGGTCCCCCCAACGGCCTCAACTCGCATCCGCATCTGGTCACCCCGATCCAGCCGCTGGAGATCTCCACGACCTGGACCTGGCGGCCCCTCCCGTAGCGTCCCGGTCCCGCCCGCATAGGCTCCGGGACATGAGCACTGCAGACGCGCTGCTGCGGCAGATCAAGGAAAAGGCCGTCGTGCACGGCAGGGTCACGCTCTCCTCGGGGCAGGAGGCGGACTTCTACATCGACCTGCGCCGCATCACCCTCGACGGAGAGGCGGCGCCGCTCGCGGGCCAGGTCATGCTCGATCTGACGGACGGGCTCGAATTCGACGCGGTCGGCGGCCTGACACTCGGCGCGGACCCAGTGGCCTCGGCGATGCTGCACGCGGCCGCCGCCAGGGGCCGGAGCCTGGACGCGTTCGTCGTACGCAAGGCGGGCAAGGCGCACGGCCTGCAGCGCCGCATCGAGGGGCCGGACATCGCCGGGCGGCGGGTGCTGATCGTCGAGGACACCTCCACCACCGGAAACTCGCCGCTCACCGCCGTCGAGGCGGCGAGGCAGGCGGGCGCGGAGGTCGTGGCGGTGGCCACCATCGTCGAGCGCGGGGCGGCGCCCGCCATCGAGCGGGCCGGCCTGAGGTATCTGCACGCGTACGAGCTGGCCGATCTCGGGCTGGCCTGAGGGCCGCCGCCCCCGCGGCCGGGGGCCCGCGCCGGGGCCGATCGGCGGTGGACGGGGGCCATGACCTCCGATGGCTGAGGCACCGCGGTCAGTCTGGGAGTATGGGGGTGACGATGACGTCGTTCCGTTGATTTCGTTGATCCCCGTCGATCCGGCCACGGACTCCCCGTCGATCCGGATCCGGACTCCGCAGCAGAGCCGATACGCACCCAAGGAGCGGACAGATGCCCATCGCGACCCCCGAGGTCTACAACGAGATGTTCGACCGGGCCAAGGCGGGCAAGTTCGCCTACCCCGCAATCAACGTCACCTCGACGCAGACCCTGCACGCCGCCCTCCGCGGCTTCGCGGAGGCGGAGAGCGACGGGATCGTCCAGATCTCCACCGGCGGTGCCGAGTTCCTCGGCGGGCAGTACAGCAAGGACATGGTGAGCGGTGCGGTCGCGCTGGCCGAGTTCGCGCACATCGTCGCGAAGAAGTACCCGGTGAACGTGGGCCTGCACACCGACCACTGCCCGAAGGACAAGCTCGACGGCTACGTGCGTCCGCTGCTCGCGATCTCCAAGGAGCGTGTGGACGCCGGGCAGAACCCGCTCTTCCAGTCCCACATGTGGGACGGCTCCGCCGAGAACCTGAAGGACAACCTGGAGATCGGCCAGGAGCTGCTCGCCGTGGCCGCCGCCGCGAAGATCATCCTCGAGGTCGAGATCACCCCGACCGGCGGCGAGGAGGACGGCGTCACCCACGAGATCAACGACGAGCTGTACACGACGGTCGACGACGCGCTGCGCACCGCCGAGGCCCTCGGGCTGGGCGAGAAGGGCCGCTACCTGCTGGCCGCCTCGTTCGGCAACGTGCACGGCGTCTACAAGCCGGGCAACGTCGTTCTCCGTCCCGAGCTGCTGCGGGACCTCCAGGAGGGCGTCTCCGCCAAGACCGGCAAGCAGAACCCGTTCGACTTCGTCTTCCACGGCGGCTCCGGCTCCACGGACACGGAGATCGCCACGGCGTTGGAGAACGGCGTCGTGAAGATGAACCTGGACACCGACACCCAGTACGCCTTCTCGCGGCCCGTCGCGGACCACATGTTCCGCAACTACGACGGTGTGCTGAAGGTCGACGGCGAGGTCGGCGACAAGAAGACCTACGACCCGCGCAGCTGGGGCAAGGCCGCCGAGAAGGGCATGGCCGAACGCGTGCAGCAGGCGTGCGCGAACCTGCGCTCGACCGGCACGCGGCTGAAGTAGTACGCAGGGGCGCAGGGAGCCCGGGCAGTACAGGACCCGTCCCGTTCGAGGAGGACCGGACCGCGCCGCAGCGGCCGGTCCTCCCGCGCGCCGGACCGGATCCGCCCGGGCCGCGGGAGCCGAACGGTTCCCTCCAACCCGGACTGCGTCCCGTACCGACAAGGCAGACTGGAAAACATGAGCATTCACGAGAACCTGCTCGGGGGCCCGCCCCCGACCCACCTGCCCGACGACCCCGGTCCGCGCGAGCTGCTCGCCTCCGGGGCCGCACCCGTCGAGGTGGCGGCGGAGTACCCCACGTCCTCGCTGGCGTGGGCGCTGCTCGCGGACGACGCCTTCGAGGCAGGACGGGTCGTCGAGTCCTACGCCTACGCGCGTACGGGCTACCACCGCGGTCTCGACGCGCTGCGGCGCAACGGCTGGAAGGGCCACGGTCCCGTGCCGTTCGAACACGAGCCGAACCGCGGCTTCCTGCGCGCGCTGCACGCCCTCGCGCGGGCCGCGCAGTCGATCGGGGAGCACGAGGAGTACGAGCGCTGCTCGACGTTCCTCAAGGAGAGCTCGCCGACCGCCGCGGCGACCCTGTCCTAGGCAGGTCGGGGGACGAACCGTGGCTGGTCGCGAGCCGTGGATCGCGGTCTCGGCCGCGGGCGGAGACGCACTTGCGGACCCGTCGGGCATATGACCAAGGCGCTGACCAGGTGCCCTTGTCCCGGCGGGCCGCCTCCCCGATGATGAATGGCAGGCCCGTGTTCCCGGGGATCCGGGGCGGGCCTGAGGGGACCGGGGCTCCAATGCCGATCGAGAGATGGGAGCGGACCGCTACCCGGACACCACGTTGAGGAGAAGCGATGTCTCACGACGTCGAGGACCCCGCGGCCGGTTTGCAGGCCCCCGATCTGGACTTCGAAGGCACCACCCCGTACGAGGACTACGTGCAGGCGGATGTCCTCACCCACCTCCAGCACCCGCTCTCCGAGGACCCCGGCGAGATGGTCTTCCTCGTCACCACGCAGGTCATGGAGCTGTGGTTCACCGTCATCGTGCACGAGTGGGAGACGGCCGCGAAGTCGCTGCGCAAGGACGACCTTCCCGGCGCTCTCGCCGCGCTGAAGCGCTCCACGTACGAACTCCGGTCGCTGAACGCGTCGTGGGAGCCGCTGGCCCATCTGACACCGGCGCAGTTCAACTCCTACCGCTCCGCGCTGGGCGACGGCTCCGGCTTCCAGTCCGCGATGTACCGGCGGATGGAGTTCCTGCTCGGTGAGAAGTCCGCCTCGATGCTCGTACCGCACCGCGGAGCGCCGCGCGTGCACGACGAGTTGGAGAAGGCTCTGCACGAACCGTGCCTGTACGACGAGGTGTTGCACCACCTCGCGCGCCGGGGCGAGGCAGTCCCGCAGGAGGTCCTGACCAGGGACGTCTCGCAGGTGTACCGGCCGCATCCCGAGGTGGAGGCCGTGTGGGCGCAGGCGTACGCACGTCAGTCGGACGAAGCCGCCGCCGGCGGCGAGAACGACGCCGTACGCCTCGGTGAGGCGCTGACCGAGGTCGCCGAACTCGTGTGGCGATGGCGCAACGACCATCTGGTGGCGACCCGGCGGGCGATGGGCTCGAAGGTCGGCACCGGCGGCTCGGCGGGCGTGGCATGGCTGGAGAAGCGTGCCGCGAAGAACGTCTTCCCGGAGCTGTGGACGGCGCGCAGCCATGTCTGACGCGGCGGGGCCGGGGGCGGACGCTTCCACCGCCGCCGAAGAGCTCGACGCGCGCGACGAACTCGCCCACCGGCGTAAGGACTTCCTCCTCGACGATGACGGCGGCACCGTCTATCTCGACGGCAACTCCCTCGGCGCGCTGCCGCGTTCGGTGCCCGCGCGCCTCGCCGAGGTCGTGGAGCAGGAGTGGGGGCGGCTGCGCATCCGCTCCTGGAGCGAGTCCGGCTGGTGGAGCGCGCCGGAGCGCATCGGGGATCGCATCGCACCCCTCGTGGGTGCGGGCGAAGGACAGATCGTGGTCGGAGACTCGACCAGCGTCAACGTCTTCAAGGCCGTCGTGGGTGCCGTGCGTCTCGCCCGCGAGGAGCACGGCGGGTCCTCGTCCTCCGGGGCCGCTTCGGGCGGCCGGGACGAGATCCTCGTCGACGCCGCCACCTTCCCGACCGACGGCTACATCGCCCGCTCGGCGGCGCGGATGACGGGAGCGACCGTGCGGGCGGTTCCCGTCGCCGAGATGGGAGCCGAGGCCGGTCCGGGCACGGCCGCCGTGCTCGTCAACCAAGTCGACTACCGCACCGGCGAGTTGCACGACCTGCCGTCCCTCACCGCCGACGTGCACCGCGCCGGCGGCCGCGTCATCTGGGACGTCTGCCACAGCGCGGGGGCGCTCCCCGTCGGACTCGACGCGCACGGCGCCGACTTCGCCGTCGGCTGCACCTACAAGTACCTCAACGGCGGTCCCGGATCGCCCGCGTTCCTGTACGTGCGGCGCGAGTTGCAGTCCCGATTCGACACGCCACTGCCCGGCTGGACCTCGCACGCCGACCCGTTCGCCATGTCCGACGGATACGTGCCGGCGGACGGCGCCGTACGCGGGCGCGTCGGCACACCGGACATCCTGTCCATGCTCGCGCTGGAGGAGGCGCTGAAGGTCTGGGACGGCGTCGGCATCTCCGCGGTGCGCGCCAAGAGCCTCGCGCTGACGGACTTCTTCCTCCAGCAGGTGCGTACGCACGTCCCCGAAGGCCGGGCCGGACGGCTTCGGCTGCGCTCGCTGACGCCGGAGGCGCACGAGCGGCGCGGCAGCCAGATCTCGCTGCTGTGCGAGGGGGAGGGGGCGGACTCCGGTGGACGGACGGCCGGCGCGCCACGCGGACCCGACGTGGCCGAAGAGTTGATGGCGCGGCTGCACGAGCGCGGCATCGTCGGCGACTTCCGCCGCCCGGGCGTGCTGCGCTTCGGATTCACGCCGCTCTACACCTCGTTCGGCGACGCCGGTCGCGCGGCGAAGGTGCTCGCGGAACTGCTGCTCGCACGCGGGGACGCGTGAGTGGCGGTGGAGCGGTGGTGAAGCGTTGACCCCCGGGGAGGAGCCGGCGCTGCTGGGCCTGAAGCCGGTGCCGCCGGAACGCACGGTCGCCTACGGCGAACACCCGTCCCAGGTCGTGGACTTCTACGGGGTGGGGGCGCCGGGGCCGCGCATCACCGTGCTGCACGGCGGCTTCTGGCGCGAGGCGTACGACCGCACGCACCTCTCCCCCTTCGCCGCCGCCCTGGCGGAACGCGGCATGGCGGTCGAACTCGTCGAGTACCGGCGCGTGGGCGGCGGTGGCGGCTGGCCGGAGACGGCCCGGGACGTAGCCGCTGCCCTCGCTCTGCTCGGGCCTCCGGACGTGCTGCTGGGGCACTCGGCCGGCGGCCAGCTGGCGCTGTGGGCGGCATCGGAATCCGTGGGATCGGTGCTCCCGCGAGGGCGCGATCGCGCCGCGGACCGGGTCGTCGCCGTCGCGCCCGTGGCCGATCTCGCCCGTGCGCACCGTCTCCGGCTCAGCGCCGGAGCGGTGAGCGAATTCCTCGGCGGCGAGGGGGCGTTGGCGGAGCGGCTGCCGGAGGCGGACCCGATGCGTCTGCCGCCGCGAGTGCCGGTGGAGGTCCTGCACGGCACCGCCGACGACGTGGTCCCCGTCGAGTTGTCGCGCGGCTACGCCAACGACTGGGGCGCACGCCTGAACCTCCTTACGGGCGTGGGCCATTACGCGCCGTTCACGCCGGGCACGCCCGCGTTCGGCGTGCTCGTCGACGCGCTGAGGTGAACGGCGCCGAGGTGAACGGCGCTGAGGTGGACCGCGCTGAGGTGAGCCGCGCCCAGGTCGACGGCCCCCGTGGGAGCAGGCCGTCGGTCAGGGCAGCATGCGGAAGTCGGCGAAGTCGAAGCCCGGCGACACGAGGCAGCTGACCAGGGTCTCCCCTTCGTGGTCCACGGGACGGGCCCGCTGCCAGACGCCGGGCGGCACAACTGCCTGCGGTGCGTGGCCCGTTGCGACGTCCGGCCCGAGCGTGAGCGTCTCCGGTTCCTGCCCGGGGGCTTCACCGTCGCCGCCGAGCTGGAGGTGCAGGGGCGAACCGGAGTGCCAGAGCCAGATCTCGGCGGACCGTACGACGTGCCAGCGCGACTCGTCCCCCGGCCCCAGGAGGAAGTAGATGGCGGTGGCGCTGGCCCGCTCTCCGTCGTAGCCGTCGGGGTGCAGCGCGATGCCGCTGCGCCACGTCTCGCGGAACCAGCCGCCTTCCGGGTGCGGTTGCAGCCCGAGCGCTTCGACGAGCGGCGGTGCTGAACGGGACTGCTGGCGGTGGTCCGGCATGAGCGGGTGTCCCTCGTTTCTTCCGGTGGCTGGGCGTCGGTACGGCGTCGGCCCTCACGCCGGGGTGACACGCCCACTCGTGCTTGCACGGGCCTATCACCCCGGCAGACCGGTCACCCGGCAGATCCGCTCCTACAGAAAGGAGTTGATCTGGATGGTCTCGTCCCGTCCGGGGCCCACCCCGATCGCGGAGACAGGCGCTCCGGACATCTCCTCCAGCGCCTTCACATAGCCCTGCGCGTTCTTCGGCAGGTCGGAGAAGGTCTTGGCCTGGGTGATGTCCTCGGACCAGCCCGGCAGGTACTCGTAGACCGGAGTCGCGTGGTGGAAGTCGCTCTGGCTGAAGGGGAGTTCGTCGATGCGCTTGCCTTCGACCTCGTAGCCGACGCATACGGGGATGCGCTCCCAGCCGGTCAGCACGTCGAGCTTGGTGAGGAAGAAGTCGGTGAGGCCGTTGACGCGGGTCGCGTAACGGGCGATGACGGCGTCGAACCACCCGCAGCGCCGGTCGCGGCCGGTGGTGACGCCCCGCTCGCCCCCGATCTCGCGCAGCGCCTCGCCGTCGGCGTCCAGGAGTTCGGTGGGGAAGGGGCCCGCGCCGACCCGGGTCGTGTACGCCTTGAGGATGCCGATGACGCGGCTGATCTTCGTCGGCCCGACGCCCGACCCCGTGCAGGCGCCGCCCGCCGTGGGGTTGGAGGACGTGACGAACGGATACGTGCCGTGGTCGACGTCGAGCAGCGTGCCCTGACCGCCCTCGAAGAGGACGACCTTCCCCTCGTCCACCGCGTTGTTGAGGATCAGGGTGGTGTCGGCGACGTAGCCGCGCAGCGCGTCCGCGTAGCCCAGCAGTTCCTCGACGATCTGCTCGGTGCGCACGGCACGCCGGTTGTAGAGCTTCGCGAACACCTGGTTCTTGAAGTCGAGGGCGGCCTCGACCTTCTGCGTCAGGATCGACTCGTCGAAGAGGTCCTGGACGCGGATGCCCACTCGGTTGATCTTGTCGGCGTAGGCGGGGCCGATGCCGCGGCCCGTCGTGCCGATCTTCCGCTTCCCGAGGAACCGTTCCGTCACCTTGTCGACCTCGGTGTGGTACGGCGTGATCAGGTGGGCGTTACCGCTGATGAGGAGCTTGGACGTGTCGACGCCGCGCTCGTTCAGCCCGCTCAGCTCGGAGAGCAGGACCGACGGGTCGACGACGACGCCGTTGCCGATGACGGGCACACAGCCCGGCGAGAGGATGCCCGAGGGGAGCAGGTGCAGCGCGTACTTCTGGTCGCCCACGACGACCGTGTGGCCGGCGTTGTTGCCGCCCTGGTAACGCACCACGTAGTCCACCGAACCGCCGAGGAGGTCGGTGGCCTTCCCTTTGCCCTCGTCACCCCACTGAGCACCGAGCAGCACAAGTGCGGGCACAGGCGTACACCCCTTCCGGGCGGGGCATGTCCCACGTGCGTGGCGAGTGCCATCGCAAGAGCCGCGGACCGGTGCCCCAGATAGAGGAAGCCCCTGACGCAACAGCGACAGGGGCTCTTGCACCGAGAGGTTACCTGAGAGAGGAACAAGGTGTCGGCTCCAGACCCCGCGGGGACCTCGCAGCCCTCGCTGCTCCTGGTCATCGACCCCGTCGCCAAGCTCTGGGACGGAGAATCCGTGCGCATCGCGCGTGACGTGCTCTGTGCGGGCGCGTCCGGCGTGAAGGTGTGCCTGCCGGAGAGCCCGGAGGAGACCGAGCGTGCCCTGGCCCGCCGGGGAAGCCGGCGCCCGGTGGTCGTGGGCGACGACAGAGCGCTGCTGCGGGCCGTCCGACTGCTGCACCGCGAGCGGGAGTTGGAGGAGGCGGTGCTGTCGGTGGTCCCCGTCGGCCCGGAGGAGACCGTTGCGCTGATGTGCGGTCTGGGTGTGCCGGCGGACGCGGTCTCGGCCGCGCGCACCGTTCTCGACGGTGCCGAGCGGAGGCTGGGTCTGCTGATGGACGACAGCGGTGGTGTGGTGCTGGGCGGCATCCGCATTCCGGGGCCGCCGTGCTCGGGCGAACTCCCGGGGCTCGCGGGCGCGCTGAGGGCGAAGGCGGCCCTGTCGCGCGCGCGGCGCCCGCGGGCGGCGGCGCAGCGGCTGCGCGTCGAGGCGGACGGCGAGCTGCTCGCGGATCTCGACCGGCCGGTGACGGAGGTGTCGGTCTTCTCGCCCTCCTCCGCGGGCAGGGCGGTCCCCGGCCCTCGGTCTTCGTGCCGGGGAGATCCTGACGCGGGCTCCGGCAGTGAGGGCGCGAGGGAACCGAGCCTGGCGCAGGTGACGGTGCTGCCGCAGGGAGCGGACCGTGTGCAGGCACGGGCGAAGGCGGTGACGGTGTCGGGGCCGGATTTCCGCTACCGCGCGGACGCGCTGGACGGCGGGCCGGTGCGCGTACGGACGTGGACGGCGCTCGCGGGGGCCTGGACCCTCACCCTTCCCGCGTGACGCGGTGCCGCGGGGCCGGCTCCTGCCCGTGTCGTGGCGCCCGTCCCGTACTCCGGTCCGCCGGGAAATCCCGTTGTGGGGCCATGAGCACGGCCATATGGTCCGGCCATGTCCCTACGCGTTCGAATGCGTCAAGCCCTCCCTGAAGCGATGCGTGCCCGCGACAAGGCCACGGTGAGCGCCCTGCGCGCAACGCTTGCCGCACTGGACAACGCGGAAGCGGTGCGGGTGGAGGACACCGAGGTGCGCGGCTTGGCCCTCGAGGAGTCACCGGTCGGTGCCGGTGCGACCGAGGCCGTGCGGCGTGAGCTGAGCGAGAGCGGTGTTGCGGACATCGTGCGGGCCGAGGCCGCCGAACGACTGCAGGTCGCCGAGCAGTTGACCGCGCCTGCCCACGCCGACCGGGTCGCGCAGCTCCGTGCGGAGGCGGCCGTGCTGCTCCGCTTCCTGGACGACGGACACCGGGCCTCGCCCCCTGTTCGCACCGACGGCCCGTAGGCGCGGCGCGAGTCAGCGGCGCGTACGCCTCAGGCCGACGCGAGGCGCAGGGCCAGTGCTCCCGCGGCCAGGACCAGCAGCACGAGCGGCATGGCCAGGCGGCCCCGGTCGCCGGCCCGCACGTGGGCCGCCACCGCGAGCAGGAAGTAGCAGACGAGAACGAACGCCGCGGCCACGCCCAAGGGCGTCCAGAAGAGGCCGCAGACCAGTCCGGCGGCTCCCGCGAGGAGGAGGACCGCCAGGGCGTTGAGCCTGCTCTCGGGCACGCCTGCCTTGGCGTAGCTGCGTACGACGGCCTCGTTGTGGCCGAGCTTCTGCGTCGCCGAGAAGACCAGCACGGCGGCGAGCAGAACGGAGACGACGGCTGTGGCTGTGAACACGGGCACCTCCCCGGGCACGCCGGAGCGCTGGGGCGCTGGAGCACGACGTGCCGACCGGACTCCAATCTAAACACTTGTATAGTTTCCTTGGCAATCGACAGGGATCGGGGAGATCATGAGCCCGCAGCGCAGCAACCGTTCACAGCTCATCGAGGGCACACTGCGCTGCCTGGAGCGGCTGCCCCCCGAGCGGATCACCGCGCGGGCGATCGCCGACGAGTCGGGAGCCAACCTCGCGTCGATCGCCTACCACTTCGGCTCGAAGGACGCCCTGGTGACCGAGGCGGCGATCGCGGGCCTCGACCGGTGGCTCGCCGAAGTCGCAGCAGCACTCGGAGACTTGGCAGACCGGACGCCCGAGGAGCGCTACCGTGCCGCGTCCGAGGCCGTCACGAGCACTCGGGGCAGCCGTACGGGCCTCGCCAGGCACTACGTCACCGCCCTAGCCAGAGCGCAGCACGACGACGCGATCAGGGAGACTCTCGCCGAGGGATTCCGGCGTACGCGCCCCGAGGTCGCGGCGCTCCTGGGGCTCGGCGACGACGAGGAAGGCCGGGACGCGGCCGGCCTGGCGCTGGCTCTCTTCCATGGACTGCTGATCCAGACCCTGCTCGCGCCCGACCTCGCGATCGAGGGGAAGCGGATGCACCGCGCCCAGGTCCGCCTGCGCGGGGCGCTGCCGGAGGCCTGACCGCTACGTCGGTGCGCGCCGAGCGCGTCGCGCCCTGTTCTCGCCAGGCGTCGCAACCCGGACGGGACTCGTCCGTCACGGCCTACGGCCCCTCGCCGTTGCGGGCAGCGCGGTGGGCGCGCCAGCGCTCCAGCATTCCCTCCAGCTCGCCCTGCATGAACTCCAGGAAGTCGTGGGTGTCCCTCACCCGGCGTCCGGCGGGAGTCTCCGGCCCCAGAGCCTCCTCGCCCGAGCGCAGCGTGGCTGTCCACCGGCTCAGGAGCTGGTCGCGGTCCAGGAGGGCCTCGTACCAGACGTTCTCGTGCACGCGGTAGATCTCGCGACGCGATCCCGGCTCGCGCTCGCGGCTGACCATGTGGACCTGGGAGAGGTAGCGCACGGCGCCCGAGACCGCGGCCGGGCTGATGCGGAGCCGTTCCGCGAGCTGTGCCGAGTTGAGCCATCCGTCACGGGAAGCCAGCAGGCATGCGAAGACCCGGGAGGCCATGCGCTGCATGCCCGCCTCCGTCATGTCTGCGGCGAAGCGCTCGACGAAGGCGGCCGAGGCCGCGTCGTATCCCGCGTCGTATTCGGCGGGTCCGGTGATTCCGGCGGTTCCGGCGGTTCCGGACTCGGGGTCCGGTCTGTCTCCAGTCACCGGCTCGGCTCCCTCCCTGCTCAGCTGCGTACCGCAGATCCTAACGCTTCCTTAACTTCACAAATTTATGAAACAAGCGTAGCTTCCTGTCCATGGACACATCCGCCACCGCGATCTCGGTAACCGGTCTCGTGAAGACCTTCGGCCGGGCACGTGCACTCGACGGGCTCGACCTCGAAGTCCGCACCGGCGAGGTGCACGGCTTCCTCGGGCCCAACGGAGCCGGGAAGTCGACCACCATCCGCGTCCTCCTCGGCCTGCTGCGCGCCGACTCCGGAACCGCCCGGCTGCTCGGCCACGACCCGTGGGACGACGCCGTCACCCTGCACCGGCGTCTCGCCTACGTCCCCGGCGACGTCGAGCTGTGGCCCGGCCTCACCGGCGGAGAGGCGATCGATCTGCTCGCCCGCCTGCGGGGCGGCCTCGACACCGCCCGCCGGGACGAGCTGATCGAGCGCTTCGACCTCGACCCGACGAAGAAGGGCCGCACCTACTCCAAGGGCAACAGGCAGAAGGTCGCCATCATCGCGGCGCTCGCCTCCGACGCGGAGCTGTTGCTGCTGGACGAACCCACCGCGGGACTCGACCCGTTGATGGAGGTGGTCTTCCAGGACGTCATCTTCCAGGCGAAGGCGGCGGGCAAGACCGTGCTGCTCTCCAGCCACATCCTCGCCCAGGTCGAGAAGCTCGCCGACCGCGTGAGCATCATCCGGCTCGGCAGGATCGTCCAGTCCGGGACGCTGAGCGACATGCGGCACCTGACGCGCACGACGATCGAGGCCGAGACCGAGCGGCCCGTGACGGGACTCGAAGCGCTGCCGGGCGTGCACGACGTACGCACCGACGATGCGCGGGTGCACTTCGCCGTCGACGGCGAGCACCTCGACGGAGCAGTGCGCCACCTCAGCGGGCTGGGCGTCCGCAGCCTCACCAGTCATCCGCCGACGCTCGAAGAGCTGATGCTGCGGCACTACGGCGACGAGCTCGCCGCCAACGGGCACCTCAACGGCGCCGGGGGAGCGGCACGATGAGGACCGAGACGGGCTCAGGGCCCGCGGGAAACTCCACGGAGGACTCCCGGAGCAGGCCGCGGGGCGCAACACCCGCGGCGAACGGCACCGGTGGCCGGCGCGCGCCGCACCGCCTGCTGGCGGGCACGGGCACACTCATCCGCTTCGCCCTGCGCCGCGACCGCATCCGCGTCCCCGTGTGGATCGCGGCTCTGCTGATGGCCAACCTCTCCACGGTCGCCAAGCTCGAAGGGCTCTACGCCGGGGCGGCCGAGCGTGTCTCCGTCGCGAAGACCATGGGCAGCCCGGCCGCGCTCGCCATGACCGGGCCGCGTCACTATCTGGAGGGCGGCTACGGCCTGGGCGCAATGCTCGGGCATCAGGTGATCGGCTTCTACGGGGTGCTCACCGGCCTCATGGCGGTGCTGATCGTCGTGCGGCACACCCGTGACGAGGAGGAGACCGGCCGCGCGGAGCTGCTGCGCTCCACCGTCGTCGGCCGGCACGCCGCGTTGACCGCCGCCCTCGCCGTCGCCGTGGCCGCATCGCTCACGCTCGGCGCGCTGCTGGCCGTCAGCCTCGGCGGGTCCGGCATGGCGGGAGTCAACTGGGAGGGATCGCTGCTGTACGGGGCGGTGTTCGCGGGGCTCGGCATCGTCTTCGCCGGCGTCGCGGCCGTCACCGCGCAGATCACGGAGCACGCGCGCGGCGCCTCCGGCATGGCGCTGGGCGTGATCGGGCTCGCGTACGTGCTGCGCGCGGCCGGCGACGTCGGCGACGGCACGCTGTCGTGGCTGTCGCCCATCGGCTGGGCGCAGCGCAGCTATCCGTTCGTCGACGACCTGTGGTGGCCGCTGCTGCTCACGCTCGCCGCCGCGGTGGCGGCCGGCGGCACGGGCTACGCGCTCAGCGTGCGTCGTGACGTCGGTGAGGGACTGCGCACGCCGCCCGCGGGACGCCGGACGGCTTCGGCGGCGCTGGTACGTCCCTTCGGTTTCGCCCTGCGGTTGCACCGCGGCATGATCGCGGGCTTCGGCGCCGGGGTGTTCGTTCTGGGAACGATGTACGGGTCGATCCTCCGCGACGTGGACGACATGCTGAAGGACGTCGAGATGATGGACCAGGTCCTCGCGAAGGCCGGGGGATCCTCGTTTGTGGACTCCTTCGCGTCGATCGTCATGATCGTCAACGCGGTCATCGCCGGCGTCTACGTCGTGGTCGCGGCGCTGCGTCCACGCGCCGAGGAGACCGCGGGGCGGGCCGAACCGCTGCTGGCCACGGGCCTTTCCCGCACGCGGTGGGCGTGGAGCCATCTGTCGGTGACGCTCGTCGGCGGTACGTTCACGCTGCTGCTGGCAGGACTCGGCTTCGGCATCGCGGGCGCGGCCTCCACCGGCGACGGCGGTCTGGTGCTGTCGCTGACCGGTGCGGCACTGGCCTACGCACCGGCGCTGTGGGTCACGGCCGGCGTCGCCGCCCTGCTCTTCGGGTGGCTGCCGCGCGCCACGGCGGCCGCGTGGCTCGTGCCGGTGTACGCGTTCCTCGTCGGATACCTGGGCCGCATCCTGCAGTTCCCCGACTGGATGAACGACCTCTCCCCCTTCGGGCACGTTCCGCAGCTGCCCGCCAAGGAGATGGACTGGACGCCGATGGCGGTGCTCACCGCGGTCGCGGCCGTCCTCCTCGCCGCGGGGCTGGCCGGCTTCCGGCGCAGGGACCTGGAGACGAAGTAGTCGCCGAAAGCCGTCAACCGGGGGCGGTGGCCGGGCCGTTCACCCGCGTGGATCAGTTCGCGCGGGTGTAGGCCAGTTCCTCGCCCTTCGGGAAGGTGCGCATGAGGCCGCCCTTCTCGACGCGCAGAGTGGAGGAGGGGCCGGTGGCACAGGCGCCGGAGGAGGCCGTCTTGTCGAGGCCGGGTGGGCCGATGCGTACATCGTCCCCGCCCGCCCCCACTGAGAACAGGTCGGCCTTCGCCTCGCAGTGCTCGTTGGGGGCCTCCGAGACCATGGAGACCGACCTGCCGCCGGCATCGACCTGCTTCACGGTGATCCGCTGGGTGCCGCCCCTGGGCAACTGGCGCTGCCAGGTGCCGAGATACTCCTCGGGCAGCTTCTCCGGCTCGCCGACGCGGTGCAGGGTGGCGCTGCGGCCCGCCGCCTCCCACTTCAGCGTCGTGTCGGAGGCGTTGCTGAGCTTGTGGGAGCCCAGGGCGGAACACTTGCCCTCGGGCACGCTCTTGACGACCTTGGTGTCCAGCTCGACCGAATCGCCGGCCGAGACGAGCTTGCCGTCGCTCTTGCACTCGTAGCTCTTGCCGAGGCTGATGCTGTTGGCGACGACCTCGCCGATCTTGCCGCGTGTGACGACGAACCGCCGGTACTGGCCCGTGGGTTCGCCGTCCCGCTCGACCTCGCCGCTCCAGGTGCCCACGTAACTCTCCGGGATGTCCGAGGACTCGCCGGTGCCCGTGGTCTTGTCCGAGTTCAGCAGGGGGAGTTCGGCCCCGGATGCGGCGAAGGCGACACCCGCCACGACGACCGCCGCCAGCGCACCGATCGCCAGCCGCCTGCGCGGCCGGGGAGCGGGAGCCGGTGGCGCCTGCCGCTCCGATGTCTGCTGGGCCGGCGGCCGGGGCAGCGCGGAGGTGTGCGATTCCCCGGTCCCGGCGCCGGGCACGTTCGGGGCCCCGGAACCCGACGGCGGGGTGTCGGTGTCCAGCAACTGCACGGCGTGACGGCCCAGTTCGGCGATGAGCGTGGCGGGCAGCCAGGGCGCCGCAGCGGTGCCCGTGGAGATGGGCTGCACTCCCGCGATGACGTCCTCCGGCGCGGGCCGGTCCGCAGGGTCCTTGGCCAGGCACGAGGCGATGAGACCGCGCAGCGGCTCCTCGACCCCCTCCAGATCGGGATCCTCGGAGGCGATGCGGAACATCACGGCATGCATGCCGCCCCCCTCGCTCCCGAAGGGCGTGCGGCCCGTCGCGGCGTACGCGAGGACGGAACCCATGGAGAAGACGTCGCTGGCCGGGGTGACCTGCTGTGCGCGGATCTGCTCCGGCGACATGTAGCTGGGGGAGCCCACGATCACGCCGGTGCCCGTCACCGTCGAGTCGGGAAGTGCGTCCAGGGCGCGCACGATGCCGAAGTCGATGACGCGCGGGCCGTCGATCGTGACGAGCACGTTGGACGGCTTGAGGTCGCGGTGCACGACGCCGGCGCCGTGGATGTCGAGGAGGGCGCTGGAGAGGCCGTAGGCGAGCGTGCGGATGGAGTTCTCGGGCAGCGGGCCGCCGCCCCCGCCGTCGGCACCGCCGGTCGATCCGGTGGACGTCCCGCGCTGCATGCGGGTGGATACGACCTGTTCGAGGGAGGGCCCGGCGATGTAACCGGTGGCGACCCAGGGGTTCTCGGCCTCGGTGTCCGCGTCCAGTACGGGTGCCGTCCAGCGCTCCCCCACGCGCCGTGCGGCCTCCACCTCCAGGCGGAAGCGCGTACGGAACTCCGCCTCGGCCGCCAGCTCCGACTTGATGAGCTTCACCGCGACCGTACGTCCGCCCTCGGACCGGGCCAGGTAGACCCGGCCCATTCCGCCGGAGCCGAGCCTGCTCAACAGCCGGTAACGGCCGATGGATTGCGGGTCGTCCGCCGCCAGCTCCGCCATTGCATCCCCCACGTCGGTCTTTCCAGCCGGTGAGCTGGAACCCTCTCACTCTCTTTCGCGAAGGTCACAGCCCGGCTGCCAACACGTTCCCGTTTGATGGTCGCGGCCCGATGACGGGCGCCGGTCCTTCAGTTGAGCCGGCCGGTGAGGCGGTCGTCCTGCATGGAGGTGAGCCGGCTGACGAGGACGAGGGCGAGGATCGTGGCCGGGATGCCGAAGAAGTCGGTGAAGACGGCCACCGAGATGGTCTGCTGGGCCGCCTCGACGCTGTCCTCGCCGTACCAGCTCTCGTAGTCCAGCAGGAAGAAGAAGAAATAGACGAGCCACATCGTCCACCAGCCGTTGACGATGCCCCGCCGTACGCGCGGCTTCGGCCCGTATCCCTGCCACTGCGGTGCGGCCGGATCGCTCGCGGTCCACACGTCGTTCAGGACCTGCTTGGGCATGAACAGGTTGCACACCGGTATGAACCACGCGCCGACCGCCATGGCCGAGGTGTAACGGATGCGGCCGGGCGCGAAGTGCGCCGAGTTGACCCGGACCCGCCAGAACCAGATCAGCCAGAGGATGATCACGCTGATCCCCAGCAGGGACTCGATCACCTCAACTCCGACCGTGGCGCCCTGCAGGCGGCCGTAACCGTTGATGTCCTCCAGTTCGTCGGCGAAGCCTGCGTTCGCCTGCACGCTGTCGAGCTTGTTGATCACGAGGCCGTCCACGACCACGGCGATCGCCCCGATCAGCAGATGGAGGCTGAAGAGCACCGTGAGGGCCTGCGCGCTCCTGCGGGGAGAGGCAGTCGGGCGGAGCGGCTGTGCGGGCCGCACGCCGGCGGGCCCGCCCGGCCCACCCCGAGTGGGGCCCGGGCCGGGAGCCGGGGCCGGAGCGGCGTGCTGACCTGGGAAGCCCGGCTGCCACTGCTGCTGCGGTGGCGGCGAGTACGGGGAGCCGGAGGGCGGGCCGTAGAGCCCGGGCGGCGGCGGGGTGGACGGCGGCGACTGTCCGGAGGGCGGCGGCGTGGACGACCCCTGGTGCGGTGAAGGCGGCGGCGTCGACGGTCCGTGGGGCGCGGAGGGCGGAGGCGTCGACGGCGTGGGCTGCGCGACGGGACCGGACACCACGGGCCCGGCGGTGCGCACGGCCTCGGCGCGCGGCTGCTCGACGCTCTCCGGGTCCTCGCTGTCCAGCAGTTGCACGGCATGTCTGCCCAGCTCGGCGAGCACCTCGCCCGGGAGCCAGGTGCCCTTCAGCTCGCCCTCGGTCTGCTGCAGCAGCATCTCCACGGTGGGCCGGTCGGCCGGATTCTTGGTGAGGCAGGCGGCGACGAGGTCGCGCAACGGACCGTCCAGCCCGGACAGTTCGGGCTCTTCCTCCGCGATGCGGAACAGCAGGGCGTGCACTCCGCTGTCCGCCGTGCCGAACGGCATCCTCCCGGTCCCCGCGTACGCCAGTACCGCACCGAGGCAGAAGACGTCGCTGGCGGGCGTGACCTGCATGCCACGGACCTGCTCCGGCGACATGAAGCCGGGGGAGCCGACGAGCGCGCCCGTCCGCGTCAGCCCGCCCGCGGACTGCACGGCGGAGTCGAGGGCCCGGGCGATGCCGAAGTCGATGACGCGCGGACCGTCGATGGTGATGAGGATGTTGGAGGGCTTCAGGTCCCGGTGGACCAGCCCGGCACGGTGGATGTCGCTGAGCGCGCGGACCAGTCCGGAGGCCAGCGCCGTCACGGTCCGGTGCGGCAGCGGCCCGAACTGGTCGTCCACGACCTCGGAGAGGGAGGGCCCGGCGATGTAACCGGTGGCGAGCCACGGCGTCGCGGCCTCGGTGTCGGCGTCCAGCACGGGCGCCGTCCACTCGCCGCCGACCTTGCGGGCAGCCGTGATCTCCTGGGCGAAGCGGCGCCGGAAGTCGGGCTGCCGGGCGAGTTCGTCCTGCACGGCCTTCACCGCGACCGTGCGGCCGCGCCCCGAACGGGCCAGATAGACCCGGCCCATGCCCCCTTCGCCGAGCCTGCCGAGCAGCCGGTAGTCGCCGATCCAGCGTGGGTCCTCGGCGCTGAGCCGCTTCATCTTGGTACCTCTTCCCCCCGGGTGCTTGGCTGCCACGAGAATAGAGCGGCGGGCGTCGCGGATCGATCGGAGCCCCGAATCCGATCCGATAACGCCGTTACGCCCGGCACGGGGGCGCACATCGAGGGCCTGAATTGAGATGACAAGCTCTCAATTCGCCCTTATCGGTGGGGTGAAGGGCGTAGCGGCACCGCCGTTGACCGGCTCCCCTATTTTCCCGCTATGGACCCGATCAGCCAGATCCTCATCCATTTCGCACTCGACCTCGTCTCCGTCTGCGTGCTGACGTTCGCCATCTACTATCCGCGGCACCGGCGACGGGATCTGATCCCCGGGTATCTGGCGCTGAACGTGGCGCTTTTCGCCCTCGCCGCGGTGCTCGGGCGCAGCGGCGACCAAGGCGGCATCGCGCTCGGCTTCGGTCTGATCGGGGTGCTCTCCATCGTCGGCCTGCGCTCGGACTCCATGCAGAGCGAGGAGATCGCCTACTACTTCACGGCCCTCGTCCTCGGCCTCATCTCCGGCCTGCCGAACGTGAGTCTGATGCTCGCCGCGCTGCTGTGCACGCTTCCGCTCGCGGTCGTCTACATCGCGGGCCACCCGCGGCTGTTCGCCCGTACGCTGCGTGCCCTCGTCACGGTCGACGAGGCGGTCACCGAACCGGCGGCCATCGAGGCCTTCGTGCGGGAACGACTGGGGGAACCCCTCGCGTGGAAGATCCAGGAGGTCGACTACGGGCGTGACCTCACCGTCGTCGACGTGCGGTACCGGCGTCCCGGCAACGCGCGTCACGGCGGCGGGCGCAGGCTGCGTGCGGTTGTGCGGCCGCCGCGGCCGCGCCGACCGCGGGAGTCCCCGGGGGAGACCGTCCCTTCCTAAGGGCCCCGCCTCCGCATCGAGTTCGTCGGGAAGCTCCTGCACGCGAAGGTCGTCGAGCGGCAAAGGTGACGTGGGCCCGGGACGCCGACGCCGGCCGGGGCCATGAGAACGCGAACCCGGGGCAGCCGTTCAAGGGGCGCTGAGGGGCCGTCGCACGGAACGGCCCAGGGCATGGCGATGCCGCGGTGTTGATTGCCCTGCTGGGGCACCCCCTAGGCTGTGCCCGTCCCACCCGGCGCCTTCCCCGAGCTGAGGAGCCAGCACGTGACAAGCACGAGTACGAACCCGTCGACCCCCGCCGTCGCCCCCGACCCGGCCGCCGGCCAGGCGGTACGGGCCGCCGACCGGGCGCACGTCTTCCACTCCTGGTCCGCGCAGGGGCTCATCGAGCCTCTGCCCGTGGCAGGCGGCGAGGGCTCGTACTTCTGGGACTACGACGGCAACCGCTACCTGGACTTCTCCTCCCAGCTGGTCAACACCAACATCGGGCACCAGCACCCCAAGGTCGTCGCCGCCATCCAGGAGCAGGCGGCCCGCATGTGCACGATGGCGCCCGGGTTCGCCGTCGACGTACGTGCCGAGGCGGCGCGGCTCGTCGCGGAGCGCACCCCCGGCGACCTGGACAAGATCTTCTGGACGAACGGCGGCGCCGAGGCCGTCGAGAACGCCGTCCGCATGGCCAAACTGCACACCGGCCGCCCGAAGGTGATGAGCACCTACCGCTCGTACCACGGCCACACCTCGGCGGCGATCCACATCACCGGCGAACCGCGCCGCTGGGCCAACGACACGGGCTCAGCGGGCGCCGTGCACTTCTTCGGCCCGCACCTGTACCGCTCGCACTTCTACGCCGAGACGCAGGAGCAGGAGTCGGAACGCGCCCTTGCCCACCTTGAGGAGACGATCGTCTACGAGGGCCCGGGCACGATAGCCGCGGTGATCCTCGAGACCGTTCCCGGCACCGCCGGCGTCCTCGTGCCGCCGCCCGGATACCTCGCCGGGGTCCGTGAGATCTGCGACCGCTACGGCATCGTCTTCATCCTCGACGAGGTGATGGCCGGGTTCGGGCGCACCGGGGCCTGGTTCGCCGCGGACCACTTCGACGTCACCCCTGACCTGATCACCTTCGCCAAGGGCGTCAACTCCGGCTATGTGCCACTGGGCGGCGTGGCCATCTCCGCCGAGATCGCGGGCACCTTCGACAAGCGTCCGTACCCGGGCGGGCTCACCTACTCCGGGCATCCGCTGGCGTGCGGTTCCGCCGTGGCGACGATGAACGCCATGGCGGAGGAGGGCATCGTCGAACGGGCCGCGCAGATCGGCGAGAACATCATCGGCCCGTCGCTGCGGGAGATCGCGGGACGCCACCCCTCGGTCGGCGAGGTGCGCGGCATGGGCGTCTTCTGGGCACTGGACCTCGTACGGGACGAGGAGACCCGCGAGCCTCTCGTGCCGTACAACGCGAGCGGCGCGGACAACGCACCGATGGCCGAGTTCGCGGCCGCCTGCAAGCGGGGCGGTGTGTGGCCGTTCGTGAACATGAACCGCACCCACGTCGTACCGCCGTGCACGATCAGCGAGGCGGAGGTCAAGGAGGGGCTGGCCGTCCTGGACGAGGCACTCGTTGCCGCCGACGCGCACACGACCTCGGGGCGGGGCTGAGGCCGGGTCCGGGCGAGTTCGTCTCGCGAGTCGATTCGAGCCGAGCCGATGATCAAGCGAAGTACGCTGCGGGCGCAGATCGCCAGCGCCCTGCGGGACGAGATCCTGGCCGGGAGACTCCCGGCCGGGAGCCACTTCACGGTCAAGGAGATCGCCGAGCAGTACGGGGTGTCCGCCACACCCGTGCGCGAGGCGCTGGTCGACCTGGCCGCGCAGGGGCTGCTGGACGTGGAGCAGCACCGGGGCTTCCGGGTCCACGAGTTCACCATCGACGACTACCGGGCGATGGTGAAGGCCCGGATGGTGGTCCTCGACGGGCTCTTCCACGGCTACTTCGCGGAGGACGGACCGGTGCCGATGCTCACGCTCGATGACGCCGTCCTCGCCTCCGTGCGGCGCCGGGCGGAGGCCGCGGTGAGGGCGGCCCGCGCCGGCGACCTCGACGTGCTGATCGGCTACGACCTGCGCTACTGGCGGGAGTTGGGCGACGTCATCGGGAACCGGTACATCTGCGATTTCCTGGACCGGCTCCGCGTGCAGTGCTGGGTCTTCAGCGTGCCCTGCCTGCGCGCCGAGCGGGACCTGGCGAACCGGCTGTGGTCGGGGCACCGGGAACTGGTGGACGCGGTGGAGCTGGACGACGCACAGGCGACGCAGCGGCTCGTGGCCGACTACCACCAGCATGCGCTGGCGCTCGCGGAGAAGCCGCTGGGGTCCGGTCCGTGAGTCCGTTCCGCACGATGACCGGCATCGCGACCGGCATCGCGACCGGCATCGCGAGTGGCACCGTGCGTCCCGCACTCTTCAACACGGCCCCGGCGGGCGGCATTACGCTGTTGCGACCGGGCTGGGGGCGTCCCCCGGCGAAGCGAGGCTGGAGAAAATCCCTTGGCATGTGATCTCTGGTTGGTTCCCCTCGTCGACGTGCTGTGCCACAGCCCCGACAACCCGTTCGCCGAGGAGATCGCTGCGTACGACAAGGCCCTGACGGAAGCCGGGCTGCCGCCCGTCCCCGTCTACAACTACATGCCGGGCCTTTCGGGGGACGTCGCGCCGGTCGCGGGTTTCGACTACGAGGCGCTGCACTTCCTGCGCCGCGCGCACATTCTGCAGATGTGCAATCTCGAGGTCACACCAGTCGACGAACTGGGTGGCGACTACGAGCAGTTGCTGGAGATGTTCGAGTCGACGGTGCAGCAGTCCCATCTCGTGTGGCACTACGACCACGCGGGTGCGTACGTCCCCCTCGACTTCCCCGTGCCGCTCGCGAACGACGAACTGATCGACGGCGGCGGCCCGTTGGGCTCCAGCCACGGTCTGCTGCGCGAACTCGAGACCGTCGCCCCGTACGTGGGCATCGACCCGGCTGCACCGCCGCCTGCCCCGCAGTCTCCCTCGCGCCCCACGGATCTGGAGGAGCCGGCGGAGATGCCGGTGGCCCCCGAGGACGGGCCGTTCGCGCGGGAGCGGCACGTGTGGCTCGGGCTGCACGCGGCGGCCACGCGGAGCCTGGCGCAGGGATCGATGATCGTCTTCAGCTGACGCGGGATGCCCGGCGCCCGCCGTCCGGACGGGGACGCAACGTCACAGCGGCCCCTCGGGCGGGCGCTGGCGGGGCATGTTCGGACGGAAGCCGGGCGGCGCGGGGAAGCGATGCACGTTGTGCCCGGCGGCGCAGATCTCCGCGGGGCGCGCCGCCGGAACAGCCACGGGCTGCGAGGCCAGCGGTGAGGGACCGGGCCTGAACTCCAGCATCCAGTCCGCGGTTTCGCTCCGGACGATCTCCGAGACGTCCTCGGTGAAGCGGCGCAGCAGCGACAGTCCGCGTTCGGCAGCCTCACCCGCCCCGCCCTCCGTCGGACCGAGCATCTCGCGCACGGACTCCGAAGCCCAGTCGTACTGGAGCGTCTCCAGCCTGCGCTGGATCGCCTGCGCCGTCGCGACGTTGCGGATCCAGCCCGACGTCAGCCCGAAGTACCGGTCCGCGCAGATGCACACCAGGGCGCCGAGCAGCGCCACATAGCCCCACACGGCATGCCGCACGGGCAGCACCCCGGTCAGGGTCAGCAGCGGAAGCACCGCCGCGCCGACGGCCCCGAGCGCCGTACCGGTGCGCAGGGCGCGCGCGCCCCACTGCTTCAGCGTGCGGTCGGAGAGATACCAGTCGGCGATGAACAGCGCACGCTGCTCCACCCATACGTACAGCTCGTCGAGGCGCTCCCCCGGCTCGCCCCAGTCACCGAGCGGGAACGCCCGTCCCGCCCCGGGTCGCATCTCCGGCTTGCTCACCGCCACACCCCACAACACACGCGCCACGACGACGACCGTTTCGAAGGGCCCTTCCTACCGCCATAAGTGGGGGCGCAACGCCACTTTGCGGCCGAACTACCACCGAATTGTGCACTGCTCAGGTATAGGACGGATTCCGCTCTCACTCGAAAGAGTGCCCCGCGAAGCGCTCGGACGCCGACGTCTAGGCTGCTCCCGTGAGGATTCTGGTCATCGGCGGCGGCGCCCGCGAACACGCCCTGTGCCGCTCTCTTTCGCTCGACCCCGAGGTCACCGCGCTGCACTGCGCACCCGGCAACGCCGGAATCGCCGAGGTCGCCACGCTGCACGCCGTGGACGCTTCGGACGGCGCCGCGGTCGCGACGCTCGCGGAGACGCCGCAGGTGAACGCGGACCTCGTCGTCATCGGGCCGGAGGCACCACTCGTCGCCGGTGTCGCGGACGCCGTACGGGCGCGCGGCATCGCCGCGTTCGGGCCGTCGGCGCAGGCGGCACGCCTGGAGGGTTCCAAGGCGTTCGCCAAGGAGGTCATGGCGGCGGCGGGCGTGCCGACGGCCCGCAGCCACCTGTGCACGACACCGCGGGAGGCCGACGAGGCGCTGGACGCCTTCGGCCCTCCGTACGTGGTGAAGGACGACGGGCTCGCCGCCGGCAAGGGCGTCGTCGTGACCGACGACATCGAGGCCGCCCGGGCCCATGCGCACGCCTGTGAGCGGGTCGTCATCGAGGAGTTCCTGGACGGTCCGGAGGTCTCCCTCTTCGCGGTGACGGACGGCGAGACCGTCGTGCCGCTCCAGCCCGCGCAGGACTTCAAGCGCGCCTACGACGGCGACGAGGGGCCCAACACCGGTGGAATGGGCGCCTATTCACCTCTCCCGTGGGCCGACCCGAAGCTGGTGCAGGAGATCGAGCAGACGGTGCTCAGGCCGACCGTCGACGAACTGCGGCGCCGCGGGACGCCGTTCTCGGGGCTGCTCTACGCGGGGCTCGCGATCACGTCGCGCGGCGTGCGAGTCATCGAGTTCAACGCCCGCTTCGGCGACCCGGAGACCCAGGCCGTGCTGGCGCGGCTGCGCACGCCGCTGGCGGGGCTGCTGCACGCCGCGGCCACCGGCCGGCTGGCCGACCTCCCGCCGCTCAACTGGAGCGAGGAGGCTGCGGTCACCGTCGTCGTTGCGGCGCACGACTACCCGGCGACGCCCCGCACGGGCGACGTGATCGAGGGGCTCGACGCGGTGGCGCAGCAGGACGCTCCCGAGGCGTACGTACTGCACGCGGGCACCAAGCGGGACTCGGAGGGCCGCGTGGTCAGCGCGGGCGGCCGGGTGCTGTCCGTCACCGCGACGGGTCCGGGGCTCTCGGGGGCACGCGAACGGGCGTACCAGGCTCTCGGGCGCATCCGGCTCGACGGCTCGCACCACCGCACGGACATCGCTGCCAGGGCGGCGGAGTAGGCGGCTCCGGTTGGCGGGGCCGGCGGCCCGCCCCGGGGGAGGCCCGCAGGGCGATCGTCCGCGGCGGTCGGTCGGACCGTGCACGCATAAAGGGCACACGGGGACGGGGCGGACACTCCTCTCACCCCCCGATGACGCAAGAGCTCTACCCAAAGCCATTCCATCGAGTGACCGGACAGCGGAGCGGCTGACGGCTGAACGGCCCCCAACTAGGGTTCCGCGCAAGCCGCATGGGCGTCCGTGGCCTGTGCCGGGCTGTGTCCCGAGTGGCCCTGCGCACGTTGCGGTGTCGGCGCGCGGTGCCACAGTGGGACCACCGAAACCCGGGAAACCGGACACGTCGTGATGGGGGTGAGCAGTTCGTGGTGGGCCGCCAGGCAGGGACGCGCTCCGCGCGCTCGCATGCTCTCTCCGTGCTCCGCATCCGCGGCACGGCGCTCGCTCTCGCGCTGCTGCCCGCCGCGGCCGCGGTGATACTCCTCGCGGCCGAGACGACGGGCCGCATCGGCGCCGACTGGGCGGGGGTGCGGCTCGCAGTGAGCGGTGTCGCGCTGCTGGCCCTGGCGGTGGCCGGGGGCGTCGCGGCCGTGATCGCGCGGTCGCGCCCGGCCGTCTCTCCCACCGTCCCCGTCGAGGAGAGCTCCGCCACCGACCTGTACGACCTGGTGCGGGATCTGGCCGAGCGGCTCGAGGTCCCGGTGCCCTCCGCCGTGGCGCTCACCCCGGACTGCGACAGCTGGCTCGAGGACCGCTCGCACCGCACACGCGGGCGTGTGGCTCCCGTGCTGGTCATCGGCTCGCCGTTCCTGTGGTGGATGAGGGTGGCGGAACTGCGCGCCCTGCTGGCGCCCGTGGTCGCGGGAACCGGTCCTTCCCTGCATCCCGACATAGCCGCGGCTCGCCGATTCGTCCGGGGGCTGGACGCGGCGGTCGCCGTCGCCGACAAAGCACGCGCCGGGCGGTCCGGCACGTCAGGGCCGGGTGCCGCGCTGCGCCGGGCCGGTCTCCGCTTCGCGGGCGGCTGCTCCCGGTTGATGCTCCGGTCGTGCGGGCCGCACGCGGCCGAGATGGAGCGCGGGGTCGCCGCCGCGGCCGCCGCTCGTGCACAGGGTGTGGATCACGCGCTGCGCACCGCGGCCCAGGAGCAGGTCGGCCTCGCCTACGCGGGCTGGGACAGGCTGCTGACGCGGGTAGCCCTGCCCGCCTGGCGCATCGGCCGGTGGCCGGCCCGTCTCGATGCCGGAGTGGTCTCCGCACTGACCGACCTCTCCCACCGGGACAGGCTCGCGGAGAGTTTCACCTCGCGCCTGGGTGAGCGCCCGGCCTGCGATCTGCTCGACGAGCCGGGCGCCGTCGACGAAGCGGTCTCGCTGCTCGCCGCCCGCCTCTTCCACGGAGGACCGCCGGAGCCGGGGCCAGACTGGGCGCCGGTGGACTGGCAGGAGTACCCGGAGGAGGTCGTCGACCGCATCTGGCGCACCCGCGCCTCCCGGCTCTTCACACATCTGGCAGCGCTCGACCGTCCAGGCAGCGGCTCTGTGGACGGCGGAGCGACCCCGGCCCGGATCATGGAGTGGCTGGCGGGCGGCGCGGAGGCCCGTACGGAAGAGCTCGCCGCCGGCATAGGCGCCGCCGTCGCCCGTGAGACCACGCACGAATCGTGGGAGGACGCGCTAGTGGCGCCGCTCATAGCCGGCCCGGGTGACGGAGCCGGCGTCTCGCCCATGGGCCTCCCGCTCCAGGCGCCCCGCAGCGGGCGCGAGTTGATGCTGGAGCACATCACCGCGGTGATCTGCTGCGCCGCCGTGGACACGGCGGGCGCCGTCCCCGGTCTCGACTGGCTCGACGGGCCGGCGCTCCTCGTCGACGGTGCGCGCGCGGCCGACCTGACGGGCCCCGTGCACGAACTCGTCGAGGCAGGTGACGCCCAGCCGCTCCGGGAGTGGATGGCCGCGGTGGGCGTCCGCCCGGACAAGCCCGTTCGCCTCGTATGATGCCGGGCGGTGACACGCCGCTCGCGTAATGTGATGGTGTGGCTCTGTCGGGGGCGTCGACAAGCAGGGGGGTGAGTCACAAGTGGGCAAGGCAGACATCCGGCGCTGGGAGTCCGGGGCGCTTGCGCACGCGGTCACGGACCCGTTCGGTCAGGGGCCGCTGCCCTGGCTGCGCTTCGGCGAGCAGTACTTCGACAACGGCCGCATGGTCCCCTGGTACGTGGACCACACCGGCCTCGAGGACGTTCTCTCCGGCGAGCGGATCCGGCGCAGCCCGGGCGTCGGCCGCCCCCGCACCGCGGACGACCTGCACTGTCAGATCAAGGGCTTCGCGGGCAGCGACGGTGGCACGGCCCCGGGTGATTCGCTCGACTTCCGCATCACGGTCGACCCGCCGCAGTCCTTCGGCGTCGACATCTACCGCATCGGCCACTACGACGGCGACGGTGCCAGGAAGATCACCACCAGCCCGCGTCTGTCGGGCATCCGCCAGCCGGCCCCGCTCACCGCCGGGAAGGCGGTCTCCTGCCACCACTGGTGGCTCTCCTGGCGCCTGCAGATCCCCGAACACTGGTCCACCGGCGCCTACGTCGCCGTCCTCACCACCGCCGACGGGTGCCACCGGTCGCACATCCCCTTCACCGTCCGCGACCGCACGCCCGGCGACCTTCTCCTCGTCATGCCGGACGTCACCTGGCAGGCGTACAACCTCTTCCCCGAGGACGGCCGCACCGGTGCCAGCCTCTACCACGCCTGGGACGAGGAGGGCCGGCTGCTGGGCGAGGAGGACGCCGCCGTCACGGTCTCCTTCGACCGCCCCTACGCGGGAGCCGGCCTGCCCCTGCACGTGGGCCACGCCTACGACTTCATCCGCTGGGCAGAGCGCCAGGGCTACGAGCTCGCATACGCCGACGCCCGCGATCTGCACGCCGGACGTGTCGATCCGGCCCGCTGCCGAGGCGTCGTGTTCCCCGGCCACGACGAGTACTGGACGGTGCCCATGCGCCGTGCTGTGGAGCGGGCGCGCGACGCGGGGACCTCGCTGATCTTCCTGTCCGCCAACACCATGTTCTGGCAGGTCCAGTTGGACCCGCTGCCCGGCGGTTCCCCCGACCGGCTGCTGACGTGCCGCAAACGCCGGGGCCCCGGCCGCGCCGCCCAGTGGCGCACGATGGGCGAACCCGAACAGCTCGTGCTCGGCATCCAGTACGCCGGGCAGGTGCCCCGTCCGTACCCACTGGTGGTGCGCAACAGCGACCACTGGCTGTGGGAGTCCACCGGGGCGGCCGACGGCGACGAACTGCCCGGCCTGGTCGCCGGGGAGGCCGACTGCTACTTCCCCCGCACGAGCCTGCCGGAGTACTCCGATCGTGCGCTGCTCGCCCACTCTCCGTACACCGACGTGCGAGGCGTCCGCCGCCACCAGGAGACGTCGCTCTACCGGGCTCCCTCCGGAGCGCTGGTCTTCTGCTCCGGCACCTTCGCGTGGTCGCCGGCGCTCGACCGGCCCGGCCACGTCGACCCCCGCATCCAGCGGGCCACGGCGAACCTCCTCGACCGGGTGAGCAAGAAGGGCTGAGGGAGCCGCAGGCGAAGACCCCGGGCCGCCGCGCTCCACCTGCCCCCGAGAGGTGTGCGAACCCCTCGTACGGGACAATCGGGAGTTGAAGCGCTCCCCTTCTCCCCCACTGTTCGCCGGGGGCACCGGAGGGACACCCTGACCGACCCCGGAGGACCCGTGTCCGGATTCGTGGAGAAGCCCGACCCCGTGCAGGTCCCGGGCCTGCTGCATCTGCACACCGGCAAGGTGCGCGATCTGTACCGCAACGAGGCGGGCGACCTCGTGATGGTGGCCAGCGACCGCATCTCCGCATACGACTGGGTGCTGCCGACCGAGATCCCCGACAAGGGCAGGATCCTCACGCAGTTGTCCCTGTGGTGGTTCGAGCAGCTCGCGGACCTCGCCCCCAACCACGTCCTCAGCACCGAGGTGCCCGAGGGCGCCCCGGCCGACTGGGAGGGGCGCACCATGGTGTGCCGCTCGCTGCGCATGATCCCCGTGGAGTGCGTCGCGCGCGGCTACCTGACCGGTTCGGGTCTCGCGGAGTACGAGCAGACCCGTACGGTCTGCGGACTCGCGCTGCCCGAAGGGCTCACCGACGGCTCGGAGTTGCCGGGTCCGATCTTCACGCCCGCCACGAAGGCGGCCGTCGGCGACCACGACGAGAACGTCAGCTACGAGGAGGTCGCCCGCGAGGTCGGAGCCGAGACCGCTGCCCAGCTGCGGCAGTTGACGCTCGCCGTCTACCAGCGCGCCCGCGACGTCGCCCTCGACAGGGGCATCATCGTCGCCGACACCAAGTTCGAGTTCGGACACCGGACCGGTGACGAGGACGGCATCGGCGTGCAGGCCGAGTCGGACGTGGGTCTGGTGCTCGGCGACGAGGTGCTCACCCCCGACTCGTCCCGCTTCTGGCCCGCGGACAAGTGGAAGCCTGGACAGGCGCAGGAGTCCTTCGACAAGCAGTTCGTCCGCGACTGGCTCTCCGGGCCGGAGTCCGGGTGGGACAAAAGGGGCGACGAACCTCCGCCGCCGCTGCCGGACAGCATCGTGGAACAGACCCGCACGAAGTATGCGGAGGCGTACCGGATGCTCACCGGGCTCGAGTGGTTCTGGCCGCTGCGCTGACGTGCCGGTGCGGCCGCCGGACGACCCGTCGTGATCCACGAGCCGAACGCAAGGCGCGATTTCCGGAGTTGAATCCTCCGTCCGGGACGGTGCATACGGGGGCAGATGTGCACCATACGAAGGGCCCTTTCGAAAAGGTCTCCCTCCGAGGGGTGTTCGGCGCCTTCGTTTTTTCTATGCTCGGAGACCTGTTCCGCATGTGGGTTCCCAAGTTCTGACCACCTCCCATGTGCACGGGTCCAGGCGGGGCGACCGGACAGGGGGAATTCACCTTGGGTACGAACGAGATGTCCTATCTCGGTCTCACCGAGGAGCAGGAACACATGTACCGGCTCTGTCTGCGTGAGCCCGGCATAGGACTCGACGGCCTCATAGACCAGCTCCGGCTGCCGCCGAACGCGGCACGCAGGGAGTTGCGCAGGTTGCGTGAATTGGGCCTGCTGCGAAGACAGGCCGACGGACTCGCCGCTGCGGATCCGGACGTGGCGGTGGCCAGACTGCTCGACCTGCGCCTGCACGAACTGCACGAGAAGCTGCAACGCGTCACGCAGCTCCAGCCGTTGGTGGCGTCGCTGCGCGCCGAGCGAGGCGAGGAGAGAGAGCCCGCCGCCCTCGGCATCGAGCAGGTCACCGACCCGGCGAAGATCCGCGACCGCATCGACGATCTGGCCTTCTTCGCCCGCGAAGAGGTCGCCCTCGTGGAGCCGGCCGTCGCGCTGCGGCAGGACGAGATCGACGAGGCACGCCCGCGTGCGCTGCGCTGCCTGCGAAGAGGGCTGACGGTGCGCACCGTTCTCGTCCGCAAGGCTCTCGACCACGAGCCGACGGTGGCGTATCTGCGGGAACTGGAGTCGTACGGGGCACGGGTGCGGCTGGTCACCCACACCACGGCGAAGATCCAGATGTACGACCGCCGCACGGCCGTCGTCCCCGTCGACCCCGTCGACCCCGAAGAGTTCGCCGCCGGCGCGCTGTTCGCGCAGGAGAGCGGACTGGTCTCCAACATCCTCGCCCTCTTCGAGTCGATCTGGGCCGAGTCGGAGGACCTGGCGACGCTGCTGGGGGAGTGGAGATCCGAGGAGGACTCGCCTTCCGAGCTGGAGCGGATGGTGCTGCGGGCGATGTGTTCCGGGGGCAAGGACGAGGCGGGGGCGCGCGACCTGGGTGTCTCCGTACGTACCTACCGGCGCTACATCGCGGACCTGATGCAGCTGCTCGGCGCGGGGAACCGGCCGCATGCGGCGCTGCTGGCGCGGGAGCGTGGCTGGATCTGACGGGCGGTCGCGTCGGGGCCGGGCTCGTCGGGTGGTTGAGAAGGCCGGAGGCGGTGGTGGGCGTGCCCAGCGCCGCCGTCGCTCCCCCGCCCGGGCGGCTGGGCTCAGGCCCGGACCGGGCTCAGGCCCGGACGCCCGACGAGGTCGGCCCCAGCGCCGGCGCCTCACGCACGCCGAAGCGGTGCCGGAGAGCCGAAACCGCGGCCAGATGGCCGCACATGCCGTGCACGCCGGGCCCGGGCGGCGTCGAGGCGGAGCACAGGAAGACGCCGGGCAGCGGGGTGCGCCAGGGGTCGAGCCTGGCGACAGGCCGCGCCAGCGACTGGTACAGCGTCATCGCACCGGCTCCGATGTCGCCACCCACATAGTTGGGGTTGTACGACTCGTAGTCGCGAGCCGCGACGCCGCGCGCCGCGAGCACGGTGTCGCCGAAGCCCGGCGCGTACGTCTCGATGCGTGAGCGCAGAAGGGCCACCGGGTCGCGCGGATCGCCGTTCGGAACGTGCGCGTACGCCCACACGGGCCGCTTGCCCTTGTGCGCCCGCCCGGGATCGGTGGCCGCCGGGTCGACGAGCAGCACGAACGGCTCGTCAGTGGGCTTGCCCCGTACTGCCAGCCGCTCCCTGCGGGCGATCGCGGTGTGGCTGCCGCCCAGGTGGACGGTGCCCGCGCGGCCCACGTCCGGATTGGTCCACGGGACGGGCTCCGAGACGAGGAAGTCGGCCTTCGCCGCGCCCGGCCCGTAGTGGAAGCGCCTCAACTGCCGTGCGTAGCCCGCCGGGAGACGCCCTTCGGCGAGGGTGAGCAGCTGGGTGGGAGTGGTGTCGAGCAGGACGGCGCGCGCGTGGTCGAGCTGGCGCAGGCTGGTGATGCGCGAGCCGGTATGGATGGTGCCGCCGTGCGCCCGTACGTCGTCCGCCATGACCCGGGCGATGCGTTCGCTGCCCCCGCGCGGCAGCGGCCAGCCGCTCGCGTGCGCGAGGTGCCCCAGCAGCATCGCGACGGCGTCCGAGGCGAGGGAGGGCAGCTTGCCCACGGCGTGCGCGGCGACTCCCGCGAGCAGCGCCGGGGCGACGTCCCCGCGGAAGCCGCTGAGTGCCCTCCTGGGGAGCAGCCGCGCCGCGAGCAGCAGGACCGCGGTGGGATCGTCCGGCAGGGAGCGCTGGCCGCTCATGATGAAGTCCACCAGGCCCGTGCTGTGTTCGACCAGCGGCTCCATCAGCTGCCGCCAGCGCCGGCCGTCCTCGCCGAGACCGTCGCAGGTGGTGTCCAGGTCGGGGTGTGCGAGGCCGGCGCGTCCGTCGTCCAGCGGATGCGCGTAGCCGATCTCGGGGCCGAGGAGTTCCACACCGCGGGCCGTGAGGTCGAACTCGCGGAAGAACGGCGAGGCGGCGGCCATGGGATGGACGGCGGAGCACACGTCGTGCCGGACGTCGCTGTCGAAGTACGCCTCGCCCCGCAGGCCGCCGCCGATGGAGGCGGCGGCCTCGTGCAGCTCGACCCGCAGGCCGGCCCGCGCCAGGGTCACCGCTGCGGCAAGCCCGTTCGGACCGGTGCCGACGATCGCCGCATCGACGGTCTGCGTCACCGCGATCCGCCGACGGGCGTGCCGTTGTGCACCGGCGTCCCGTTCCCGTTCTGGCCCGCGGCACCCGCGAACCCCGGCATGCCGGACGGGTCCGTGGGCCATGAAGCGGCCGAAGTGGCGGCCTGCAGCTGGGAGTTGGCGAGCCGGTGGTAGAGCGCGTCCCGCTTCATGAGCTCGTCGTGCTGGCCCACGGCCTGCACACGGCCCTCGTTCATCACCACGATCATGTCGGCGTCGACGACCGTGGAGATGCGGTGCGCGATCGCGATCACGGCGCAGCGGGCGGAGACCTTGCGCAGCGTCTCGCGGAACTCCCGTTCGGAGTCGGAGTCCAGATGGGAGGTGGCCTCGTCGAGGAGGAGCACCGCCGGCCTCTGCAGCAGGGCGCGAGCGATGCACAGGCGCTGCCGCTGGCCGCCGGAGAGACCGCTGCCCTGGTCGCCCAGTTCGGTGTCCAGTCCCTGGGGCAGCTCGCTGACGACCTTGGTGAGACCGGCCAGTTCGATGACCTGGCGTACGTCCTCGTCGTTGGCGTCGGGCGTCGCGTACACGACGTTGTCGCGCACGGAGCCGCGCATGGCCGCGGTGTCCTGCTGTACGTAGCCGACGAGTCCGCGGAGCGTGGACAGCGGCATCGTCTCGATGTCCTTGCCGCCGACGGTGATGCTTCCGGAGTCCAGCGCGTGGAATCGCTCGATCAGCTGGAAGAGCGTGGTCTTGCCGGCGCCGGACGGGCCGACGACCGCGGTCATCCCGCGCGCGGCCACGGAGAAGGTGACGTCGGAGAGCGTCTCGGCCGGCTGCTCGGCGCTGCCCCCCGCGCTTCCCTCGCCGCCCTCGCCGTTCTTCTCGTCCTTGCCGCCGTAGCTGAAGTGCACGGAGCGGAACTCGACGGCGTCCTGGTCCGCCGAGAGCGACGAGGTGGACGGAGGCTTCGGCCGGTGCCGCATCCTGTCGAGCACGCCGCCCTCCTGCGGAAGGGTGGTGAGCTCGTCGACCCTGCGGATCGCGGCACGCCCCTGCTGGAACTGGCCGATGGCCAGGAAGAAGAGCACCAGGGGGGAGACCATGTAGAAGAGATACATCACGAAGGCGGTGAGGTCCGCCATCGACATCGTCCCGCGGGTCACCCGGGTCATGCCGACGCCGACGACGACGGCGAGCGCCGCCTGCGTACCGACGTTCATGGCCGGCATGAAGAGCGCGTTGAGGCCGTTGACCCGCACCCCGGAGTTGCGTGCCCGCCAGGCCAGCAGGCCGATGCGGTTCGTCTCGCGGTCCTCCGCGCGGGATGCCTTGACGGTGGGCAGCGCCGACAGCGCGCGCTGCACGTCCGAGCCGTAGGCGCTGGTGTCCTCGCGGTTGACGACCGCCGCCCTGCGCACGCTGCGCGCCAGCACCAGCGAGACGCCGCTGGCGATGCCGAGGCAGGCGAGCGTGATCAGCATCATCCACACGTCGATCAGGAACATCACGACGACGCCGCCCGCCACCGTGAATCCGTTGATGACGAGCTGCGCCAGGCTCTGCGACAGCGCGATCTTCGCGAGCGAGGTGTCCGAGACCGTACGTGTGAGGACGTCGCCCTGCTGCTGCTTGCTGTAGGCGGACAGGTCCACGTGCAGCAGGCGTCTGGTGAGGAGCATGCGCACGTCGTAGACGACGTTCTCGCCGGCCCGGCCGATCAGATACGACTGGAGCGCCGAGAACGCGCCGTCGACGCAGAACAGGCCCACGAGGATCAGGACCGCCATGGTCAGTGGCTTGTTCGCAGCCGCCTGTTTGATCAGTTCACCGATCGCGTACGGCTGCGCGAGCTGCGCCGTCACACCGATCAGGCCGATGACGATGCCCGCGGCGAGCAGCCCGCGGTGGCGCCGCGCCAGGTACCAGACGGCGGCCGGACTGGTGCCGCCCCGCCGTCTGCGCGCGTGCGCCGGGCCCAGGTGCTCCGGTGGCTCCTCCGCACGGGGAGTCTCGGAACCCGTCGTGTCCTTCGCCTCCACGGTGCTGCTCATGCCGGGGTCACCTCGCCGTGTAGGTGCTGACGAACATGGGGGAGTCCTCCGCGTAGGGCGTCTCCTCCCAGTCCGCCCAGCGGTCGACCGGCTTCAGGCCGGCGGCTGCCGCGTACCCGTCCACCTCCTCCGGGGTGGTGAGCCGGGCCAGTTCGGAGCCGACGGAGGACTTGCCGTCCTCGAACCAGATGTGCGAGGCGTGCCAGAGGCTGCGGTCCTCGAAGACGGTGGAGTACGTCAGCAGCCCCGTGTTCGGCTCCGGGTAGGGGATGAAGTACGAGGTGCGCTGCTGCCCCTCGTGCAGGGCCCGCAGGCCGCCCGGGTTCGACGTCTCCACGACGAGGACACCGCCGGGAGCGAGCCGGTCGGCGGCGTGCTGCATGACGGCCCGCTGGTCGTCTGCCTCGAGGATCATCGAGAAGGTCGCGCAGACGCAGTAGACCAGCTGATACTTCGCGTCGTCGGTGTACTTGCGGATGTCGCCGTGCACCGCTTCGACGTCGGCGTTCGCCTCCTTCGCCTTCGCCGTGAGCTGTTCGAGCATCTCGGGCGAGGAGTCGACGCCGGTCACGGGGAAGGCCCGTTGGGCCAGGGGTATCGCCACCCGGCCGGTGCCCACGCCGAGTTCCAGGGCGCGTTCACCGGGGTCGGGGTGCAGGGAGGCGAGCTTGCGCACGGTCGGCTCGGTGTACGCGCCGCTCGGGAAGATCCGGTCGTAGAAGTCTCCGAACTGCCGCCCGTAGCCTATGTCGTCCACAGAGCTCATCAGGGGCCCCCTCTCGGTCTCGTGGTGCGGGCCTTCCGCTGTGCTTCGCCGGGGGTTTCAGGCCCCCGGCCTTCCGGTCGTCCGGCTTCCTGTGCTTGCGGGAGCCGGGGGCGGCTACTTGTTCTTGCTGTTCTTGGAGACGTTCAGCGCGATGGCGGCGACGACGATGATGGCGATGACGGAGATGACGATCGAGCCCATGGACATGTGCTTCGACCCCTTTCGGAATCCGGTGTTGGTTCACCCGCCGACGCAGGCGCGCAGGCGGACACTTGTGCGTACTGCCGGTCAGGCCGGCTGTGCGGGTACCTCCCCGCGTGAGTCGTCCCTTATGTGCGAGTCGTAGGAGGGCCCCCACCCGGAGGTTCCGTCGGCCGCCGTCTCGTCCGGGGCCTTCATCTGGGTGTACGGGGAGACGAAGACGACCTCGGGGTCGGTCTCCTCGTAACCGGTGGCCCGCACGAGCGTGAACTGGAAGCCCTTCACGCCTTCCGCGTTGCCGTCCTCACGGATGCGGTGGCGCAGATAGGCGCAGAGGATCCGGTAGGAGGGCAGCTTCATCATTCCGCTGAAGCCCTTGTCCAGCTGGGTGATGAGCTCGGTGACGATGTCGAAGATGGCCTTCTCGGGGCGGCGTCCAGGGAACCAGAAGATCTGCGGGAGCTTGCGGCCGACGATGACCTCCACCATCCGCCAGGGGGAAGTCTCCCCTTCGTGGTTCAGCGTCCTGTAGAGGATGTGGTAGTCGTGCTGCGCCGGAGTGGGCGCGAAGAAGCGCCAGTTGGGGAACATCCCCGAGAAGATGTCCATCTTCTGGGCCTTGTTGAACAGCGGGTTGGGGTGCTGCGCCGACAACGTGCCCAGCAGCAGCGCCGCCCCCGCCGCGCGGGTCAGGCCACCCGGTCCGGTGAACGCGCGGGAGAGACCGGACCGGGCTCCGCGGGCCGCGCGGACCACAGTCCCGGCGACTGCGCCGGGAACAGCCAGAGTTCGGGTGCTGGTCATCGTGCCTCCTTGGACTGGTTCCCCTTGGAGCCGTGAGTTCCCTTGGCCGATCCGCGGCCGCCGCCGGCCGCGCCGTCGGCGTCGCCGTCGTGGCCCTCGACCTCGCGCAGGAACTCCAGGATCCGGCGGCCCACGTCCCCGCCCAGCCGGGCGTCGGTGAGCATGGTGTCGTGATCGGCTCCCTCGATCACCGAGTTGTGGACGATGCGCCCCTCGCCCCGGTGGGCCGCGCCGAGTTCGTTGTGCATCAGCAGCTGTTCGGGGTCGCGGTCGACGGTCCGCTGCGCCGACAGCACCAGCGCGTGCGCGCCGATCGCCGGCAGGTCTCCGCTGAACCGGTGGAAGTCGGCCTCGGTGGCGTCCCATTCGCGCAACCCGGCCCGCCACAGCCTGCTGTCCGCGTACTGCGCGAAGGCGCGGCTGCGCACCTCGGCGGGCAGGTCGTGGACCCAGCGGGGACGGACCAGCGTGGCCCCGAGACCGGCGCGCAGGCTGCCGCTCAGCATGTTCAGGCCGTCCTTGAGCCGGTCGGCGGAGTCCTGCTGCTGCTTGGAGCGGGTCAGCTCGTCCGGGTGCGAGCTGTCGAGGTAGATCACACCCCGTATGCGGTCGCCGAGTTCGGCTGCCGCCCGTCGGCCGATCTCGCCGCCCAGCGAGTGTCCGACCAGATACACGGGCCGGCCCTTCGCCACGGCGCCCTCGACCAGGTCGACCAGGTCGTCGACCGACTCCTGGAGGGTGAACGGGCTGCTGCTGCGGCGCTTGCTCGGCCCGTAGCCCGCGCGGCTGTAGGTGATGATCCCGTAGTCGCTCTCCTCGACCAGCTTGTCCGTGATCCAGCCGAAGTGCTCCATCGTGGAGATCATTCCGGTGCCGAAGACCAGCACCGGAGAGCTGTCGTCCTCCGAGACCCGCTCGTTGTAGTGCAGTTCGTTGCCGTGGCGGGTGGTGAGCACCCGGCCGTGGGGCCAGGGGTCGGTGGCCCGCATGCGGCGCATGGCGGCGAGGAATCCGGCGACGGTCACGCCGATCGCGGCCATGGACGCCGTGGCCTTCAGCATCCGGTCGTCGCGCCCCGCCACAGCGGGGTGGCTCTTCGGTGCGCTGGTGTAGGCGACCATCGGGTGCATCGCCTCGAAGGCCGTGATGAAGCGGCCCAGCCCCATGAAGTAGCCGTTGGCCACGTGGAACGCGGCGGCGCTCGCCATGACGGGCCGTGCGAGCGCTCCGCCCTTGAGGTACGCCACAGGGAAGAGGCATTCAAGGGCGAGCACGCCGTGAGCGAGGTAACGGGCGGGCACCGGGTAGCGGTTGGTGAGGTTCCACAGCCCCTCGTGCCCGTACGTGCGGGTGCGCATGATGCCGTTGAGCGCGGAGCCGTCACGCCAGGGCTGCCCCAGCAGCTTCACCCAGCCCGAGACCAGGTAGGAGAGGTTCGCCTGGAGTGCCACGTACCACAACAGGGCGTCCTGGACGGCTGGTTGGGGCGAGAGGCGGGCGAGACCGGCGGCCGTCTGCACGAACGAGGAGACCTGGTCCGAGCCGTCCGTGCCGTAGCGGTGGCGCGGATACAGAGCCGCGTTGCTCAGGCCGAGGAACACGTTGGCGGCGCCGCGCCAGCGGGCGTTCCCGGGCGCCAGCAGGGCCGCGCTCGCAGCGATGCGTGCGACGTGAAGTGCCCGGGTCGTCCTGGGATTTCCGACCGCATCCAGAATGCGCCGCGTGGGCCGGGTCGACGAGGCGTGCATTCCGCGGGCGATGGTCCAGTCGTTGAGGCCGCCGCGCCGTATCTGCCGCTGGTGGGTGATGTATTCGAGGCTCGACGTCAGCGACGTCACCGCCGTCAGCCGCTCGGAAATGGCGAGTGCACGGCTGCGGGAGACCGGAACAGGCCCGAGAAATGTCGAGGTCAGCTTTTTGGCAAGCGATTTCACGTCGGTCTCCTCGGTTCCCGTGTTCCGGAGTGGGGGGTGGCGGTCGGAGTGGGGGGTGGCGGTCTGAATCGCGTGAAAGTTTTCCGGCGTGGTGCGAAGTTCCATTGGTTCGACAAGTGCAAAGAAACAGAAAGGAGTTGGAAAAGCCCTGGCCCAGGGCCGTGCGACGACTTGAAAGAAACATTCAGAGGTGATGGTGTGACCCGGTCGGCCGGTGTCAGGACCGGCCGACCGGGCGGAGCCCCGATCTCACAAGGCCCTGCAGAAGGGGGTACCGCGGGGCCGCGTGCGACTAGCGGGTTCGAGTCAGGATCAGTCCTGGCCCGCTTCGAAGGCCGCAACCGTCGCCGAGGCGATGGCGACGCCGCCGAGGAAGGCGCCGGGGGTGCCCATCACCGGGGTGTAGTCGGTGAAGACGACACCCTCGGCGTCGGTGATCGCGACGGAGGCGAGCTCCGCCGACTCGTTGATCTGCGACGTCACATCCTTCATGTGTGTACTCCTGTTCTGTTCTGGACCCTCCGGAGCACTCGTGTCCCCCGGGGAGCAAGTGGTCGACGGCCGGACCGAGTTGGCCGGCCGGGGATGTTGCCGGTGGTCAGCCGACGGCCTTGCCGGCCGCGTAGGCGCCCGTCACGACGGCCGCGCCGCCGACGAAGGCACCCGCGAGGGCGGGGGTGGCGAGAACCGGGGCTGCTTCTTCGGCGATCTCGCCTTCGTGGGCCTCGTGCAGCTGGTCCTGAATTTGAAGATTCAGCTTCTCTTCCAGCATGGGATTTCCTCCGAGCCTGTGAGACATGACTGGCTGTTTCTCGCGAAAGTGGTCGAAGCCAGGTAGCCCAGGGTGGTCATCGGGCGCGGAGCCCCCGTCGATTGAGCTTTCGGTCGTCACCGTAAACTGCAGCGAAGCGGGTCTAGCGCACGCTTGCCTCCCCGTGAATGCCCAGGTTCGCTTCCGCAGGAATGAAGATGCCAGCACGGGGTGCGCGGCAGAAGGGGAATCCGTGACAGTTTTATGCAACGCGAAGCGTCATCTTCATGCCACGACAGAGAATGGCCTGGACCATCGCGCCGCTGGTCAGAGCCTGTTTACGGTTTGCCGCTCAGCAAGCTCAAGTAAACCTCAATCTTTGAGAATTGGCACAAGGGTAAGCAACCGATAACGAAAGATATCCGCCTCGGGAATGCATGTCCTGTCATGGCCTGGCACCTCGGAATGGTCCGAATTCGTCCGTGTGTGAGGGTTGTTGACGGATCCTTGCGCGATTCCGGTGCTGTCCCGGTGCCCTCCCCCGCGCAGCCCGGCCGTGCCCCCGGTGCATCGCGGCGCACCGCGCACGGGGACCGGCCTCCGTGGAGGGCGCGTACAGGCCGGAGCCCGGGGTGAGTTGAGGTCGCAGCGCCGGGCTGCAGCACGTTCTCCTGCCCCTCGACGGAGGCAGTTCGGGGCCGCGTGCTCGGTCGGTACGGTAGGTGCGGCCGCGCGCGGCCCCGTGGCCCTGGACCCGCCGCTCAGAGCCAGCCGCGCTCGCGCGCCTTGCGCGCCGCCGCGTGCCTGTTCTCCGCGCCCAGCTTCGCGGTCGCGGCGGAGAGATAGTTGCGGACGGTTCCGGGTGTCAGAGAGACCCGCACCGCGATGTCCGCGACGGGAGCACCGTTCGCCGCCAAGGCCAGCAGTTCCGTCTCGCGGGCGGTCAGCGGCGAGTCGCCCGTGCTGATGGCGTCCGCCGCCAACTCCGGGTCCACGTACCGGGTTCCCTCGTGCACGGCCCGGATGATCTCCGCGAGCTGCTGCGCGGAAGCGGTCTTCGGCACGAAGCCCCGCACGCCTGCCGCGAGCGCGCGCTTGAGATGGCCCGGCCGGGCGTGACTCGTCACGATCATCGTCCGGCACGCGGGCAGTTCGTCGCGCAGCTGCGTCGCGACCTGTACGCCGTCGGCCCCGGGCATCTGCAGATCCAGTACGGCCACGTCCGGCGCGTGTGCGCGGGCCATGGCGACCGCCTCGGGTCCGGAGGCCGCCTCCGCGACGATCGTGAGGTCCTCCTCCAGCGCGAGGAGAGCGGTCAGCGCGCCGCGGATCAGATGCTCGTCGTCGGCGAGCAGCACGCGGATGCCGCCGCCCGGTCCGCCCTCGTCGTTCCGCCCGCCTTGCGCGCCGCTCACTCCGCCGAGTCCTTCCCGTCCGTGCCGGTGCCGTGGGTGCTGGTGGTGCCGGCCCGGGCCGTGCCTGCCGGGTCCGTGACCGCCTCGTCCGCGCTCGCGTCGTTCCCGGCTGCCAGCGGGACCTCGGCCGTCAGCCGGAATGTACCGCTCTCGCCGTCCCGTGCCACGCGCAGCGTGCCGCCGACCCCGTCGAGACGTTCGCGCAGTCCCGCGAGCCCGGAGCCCGCACGCCCTCCGGGCGCCTGGCCGCGTGCGCCGTCGTTCTCCATGACCAGCAGCGCGCTGCGGCCCGCCGGGTCCGTTCCCACCCACACCGTGCACCAGGTCGCGTCCGCGTGCCGCAGCACGTTCGTCGCCCCCTCCCGTACGACCCACCCGAGCGCGGCCTGCACGGGAGCCGGCAGCAGCGAACCGCCGTTGTCGGTACGGCAGTCGACACCTGCCGCGCGCAGGATCCCGCGCGCGCCTGCGAGTTCGGTGGGCAGGTCCACGTCGCGGTAGCCGCGGACCACCGCCCGCACCTCCGACTGCGCTTCGCGGGCGATGCGCTGCACCTCGGTCATCTGGTCGACGGATGCCCCGGTGTCGGACCCGCGCTGCACCAGCTGCGCCGCCAGCTCGCTCTTGAGAGCGATGGCCGACAGGTTCCGTCCCATCACATCGTGCAGGTCCCTGCTGAAGCGCAGCCGCTCCTCGGCGACGGCCAGCCTCGCCTGTACGCCGCGGGCCTCCTCCAGCTCCCTGATGACCGCTATGTACCAGGCGGAGGAGCGGCCGGTGAAGACGGACAGGAGACCGCCGAGGCCCCCGACGACCAGCGCCGCCAGCAGGTCCGCCCCCGGCAGCCCCGCCGCGGCGAGCGCTGCCGTCGTGGCCGCGAGGTAGCCGCACAGCGCGAGCGCCGCCGTACGCCTCGGCACCGCCACACCGAAGGTGACGGCGAACGGTGCGAGCGCCCCGTGCAGCCCGAGGCCCACCTCCAGCCCGACCTCGACGGCGCCGATCGCGACGAGCGCCACCGTGAGGGCGGTCATCGAGGCCATCAGCACGGCTGGCAGTGCGAGCCGGGCGCCCGCGATGGTGCGTGTGCCCAGATAGCTGTCGATGGCCCGGTGCAGTACGCCCGTGCAGAGCAGGCACTGCACCAGGCCCAGCCCGAGGACCGTCCAGGCGAGGGTGCGGGGAAGAGCACCGGGGCCCGCGTTCGGCACGAGCTGCACGACGAAGCCCACGAGTGTCAGCCAGGCGTACGCGACGAGCATCCACCGCGTCGACGCCTCCACCTGTTCGTGGCTGCTGCGCTCCTGCCAGCGGCGGTACTTCGGGGCCACCCCCCACCAGCCGATCACGTGCCCGTGCTCCTCACCTGTCTAGCGTCGCGGCTCCCAGCGGAACCAGCGCCGCACGGCGACGGTCCCGAGGATGATCCACACCACCAGGACGGCCAGCGCCTTCACGGTGTCCATGCCGCTCAGTGTGCCGACCCAGCCGTTGCGTACCAGCTCCATCGTCGGTGACACCGGGAGCAGAGAACACACATTGGCGAGCGCGTCCGGCATGACGTCCAGCGGGACGACGACCCCGGACCCCACGAAAGAGATCGCCATGAACGGGAATGTGGTGATCTGCGAGGCTTCTGTCGTGCGCGTGAAGGCGGCGGACACCGCGGCCATCAGCACCATCAGCAGCAGGCCCAGCAGCAGCCCGGCAGCGACGAGTTCCGGCCGCTCCGGCGGCGCGAGGTCGAGCAGGACCGCGCCGCCGCCGAGCAGCAGAACGCACTGCCCGAGCGCCAGCACGAGTGACGGCAGGGCGCTGCCCGTCAGGATCTCGCCGTCGCTGGCCTCACCGGTACGCAACCGCTTGAGCACCAGCTCCTCGCGCCGCGTGACGTAGATGCCGGTCAGATTGGCGTAGACGGCGAAGACCAGCACGTAGCCGATCGAGCCCGGGACCAGCACCGTCCCCAGCGAAAGACCCGTGCCCTCGAGGTTCATGCCGCTGGCGGTCTGGCGCATCAGGACCGTCAGCAGGGCCGGAGTGGCCAGGGCGACGAAGAGCATCGCCTTGTTCCGCATCAGGAGCGTCAGTTCGGCACGCCCCAGCGCGCGCAGGCGGCGCCACATCGCCGAAGTGTCCACCCTGCCCGGCGCCTTGACCGTGGCCGCGTCCGTGCTGCTCATACCCGCTCCACCTCCATGCCGCCGGATGCCGCCCCGGCCCGGTGCTTGCCGGGTGCGCCGGCCTGGCCGTCCTCGTCCGCCTCGTCGGGAAGCTGCGCGATCTCCAGGAACACCTCTTCGAGGGTCGCGGTGCGGGCGTGCAGCCCCGGCAGTTCGACGCCCGCCTGCCGCGCCCAGAGCAGCAGATCGGTCAGCGCCGACTGCAGCTGCGGCGTACGGATCTCCACACGCCCCTCCCGCAGGGTGGGCTGCAGCGTCGGCGGCAGATGCTGCGGCGAGAGGCCCTCGGGCAGCGTGAATCGGATGCTGGACGGCCGCTCCGCGACGCCCTGTTCGGGAGTGCCGGCCGTGACGATGCGTCCCCCACGCATGATGGCCAGCCGGTCGGCCAGCTCCTCGGCCTCCTCCAGGTAGTGCGTGGTCAGCAGCACCGTCGTGCCGGCCCTGCGCAGTTCACGCACCAACTCCCAGGTGTCCCGGCGCCCTTCGGGGTCCATGCCGGTGGTCGGCTCGTCCAGGAAGAGCACCTCCGGGTGCCCGACCAGTGCCATCGCCAGGTCCAGGCGCCGTCGTTCACCGCCGGAGAGTTGTTTCACCCGGACCTGTGCGCGCCGGTCGGAGAGTCCGACCTGTGCCAGCACCTCGCCGATCGGACGGGCGTCGCTGGTGCAGCCGGCCCACATCCGTATGGTCTCGGTGACCGTCAACTCGGAGGGGAAGCCGCCTTCCTGGAGCATCACTCCGGTACGGGGCCGCACCGCGGTGCGCTCCGAGTACGGGTCGAATCCGAGCACTCTCACATTGCCGCCGCTGGGCCGTGCCAGGCCCTCCAGCAGCTCGACCGTGGAGGTCTTGCCCGCTCCGTTCGTGCCCAGTAGCGCGAAGATCTCGCCCTCCCGTACGGAGAACGAGACACCGCGCACGGCTTCGAAGCCCTTCGCGTATCGCCGTTTGAGTCCGTCGACCTCGATCGCATCCATGTCCTCAGTTTTCCGCGGGAACCCGCGGTCACTCGGTGCGTGCTGTCACGAGTGCGCATGACGAACCTCATGCGCGGGCAAGGCGGCTTGCACACGGAGGCCGGCGCGCCGGTGGGTGAGAGGTGCGCCTGGAGAACGGTCTTTCGGACCGTGGATACGGGGCGGCCGGATTCCGGTCCGGAAACGGAAGGAACCCCGGTCCGGGGACCGGGGTTCTCTCACTGCTGAATCGCGGGTCCGGTGGAACCGGATCCCGATGAGCTTGGAGCGGACGACGAGGCTCGAACTCGCGACCTCAACCTTGGCAAGGTTGCGCTCTACCAACTGAGCTACGTCCGCGTGCTTCCACCGGCATTCTTCCCGGCTTCCCGGGAGGCCCTGCTGCGTGGTGCGCCCCCACTGTACCTGATCGTTACCGATGCCGGTCCATGTGAGAACGAGAGCGGGTGACAGGAATCGCACACTGCGCCTCCCCCTTGGAAAGGGGGCGCTCTACTACTGAGCTACACCCGCGCGCTCCGTGAGGTTCCCCTCGCGGCGACGGGCCCGACTCTAGCGGATCACCCGGGGTCCGTGGCAAGTCGGGCCGCCCGGCCCGCGGTACGGATGCGTCGCGTACGCCGCAGGCGTGCCGCAAGGGCCGGGCACGGAGGTCAACGGGAGGCGTTGAAGGCGTCGTAGACCTTCTTCGGGATGCGGCCGCGGGCGGGTACCTCGAAGCCGTTGGACTCGGCCCAGGCGCGAACGGCGCGCGGGTCGGGAGCGACGGCTGTGCGGTGGTAGGCCTTGCCGGACTTGGCCCGCTTGCGGCCCGCTTCGACGAAGCGCGCGAGGTCCTCACGCAGCTTCTTCGCGTTCTCGATGTTGAGGTCTACCTCGTACGACTTCCCGTCGAGTCCGAAGGAGACCGTTTCCGATGCTTCTCCGCCGTCAAGATCGTCGGAGAGGGTGACCACTACACGTTGTGCCACGGATATCGGACCTTCCATCAGGATCGCGAATTGGATCACAGGATTCTCCGCGCTGACATGCAAGGACCAGGAGGAGCTGCGAGTGATCCGCAGGATTGAGGTGGGACTTTCCTTTTGTACAGCCGCGGACTTTGCAATGTGAAGCGAGAGTATTTCGACTCGCGTGTCAGACCGCAATCGGGACCATACTTTTTTCACGGCATTTTTCCCAGAGCTCCGGCGGGTGCCGGAACCGGCGGAGGGTCGTGGAAAGCGTGTGCGGCGAGTGGGCGGGGCAGATATCTACGCGCGTAGATTTTCGTGGCCGGTAGGCTGGCTGGCGCGTCGCTTCGCTGGCAGCACGCACCAACGCTCAGCAAAATCACCATCACCGGGAGTACCTGTGGCTCGCGTCGTAGTCGACGTCATGCTGAAGCCGGAGATCCTCGATCCGCAGGGACAGGCGGTGCAGCGAGCACTGCCGCGTCTCGGCTTCGAGGGCATCGAGGGCGTACGCCAGGGCAAGCGCTTCGAACTGGAGGTGGCGGAGCCCGTCACCGACGAGGCGCTGGCCCGTATCCACGAACTGGCGGGGACTTTCCTCGCGAACACAGTGATCGAGAACTACACGGTGCGCGTCGAAGAGGGAGCCGCTGCGTGAGCGGCGGTCTCGGACGCATCGGCGTCGTCACCTTTCCCGGATCACTCGACGACAGCGACGCCCGGCGCGCGGTGCGGCTCGCGGGCGGTGAGCCCGTCGAGCTGTGGCACCGCGACAAGGACCTGCGTCAGGTGGACGCGGTCGTGCTGCCGGGCGGCTTCTCCTACGGCGACTATCTGCGCTGCGGCGCCATCGCCCGCTTCTCGCCCGTCATGGAGCCCCTGCTGGAGCAGGCACGCGCGGGCATGCCGGTGCTCGGTATCTGCAACGGCTTCCAGGTGCTGTGCGAGTCGCATCTCCTTCCGGGCGCGCTCACCCGCAACGACCATCTGCACTTCATCTGCCGGGACCAAAGGCTGCGCGTCGAGCGCACGGACACCGCCTGGACGTCCGACTACGCCGAGGGCCAGGAGATCACCGTCCCGCTGAAGAACGGCGAGGGCGGCTACGTGGCCGACGAGCGCACCCTCGACGCCCTGGAGGCCGAGGGCCGCGTCGTCTTCCGGTACCTGAACGGCAACCCCAACGGCTCCCGCCGCGACATCGCGGGCATCTCCAACGAGGCCGGGAACGTGGTCGGTCTCATGCCGCATCCCGAGCACGCCGTCGAGACCCTCACCGGGCCGACGACCGACGGGCTGGGCTTCTTCACCTCGGTACTCAAGAGGCTGGTCACCGCATGACTCCGTCCACGCAGCCCACTCCCCGCACGGCTCTCGACACCGTCAAGCACGCCACCGACACCCCCGACACCGAGCAGCCGTGGGCCGAACTCGGCCTCAAGCAGGACGAGTACGAGCGCATCCGCGAGATCCTCGGCCGCCGCCCCACCGGGGCCGAGCTGGCCATGTACTCGGTGATGTGGTCGGAGCACTGCTCGTACAAGAGCAGCAAGGTGCATCTGAAGCAGTTTGGTGAGAAGGCCCCCGAGAGCGACGCGATGCTCGTGGGCATCGGCGAGAACGCCGGCGTCGTCGACATCGGCCAGGACTACGCCGTCACCTTCAAGGTCGAGTCGCACAACCACCCCAGCTACGTCGAGCCCTACCAGGGCGCCGCCACCGGCATCGGCGGCATCGTGCGCGACATCCTCGCGATGGGCGCACGTCCCGTCGCCGTGATGGACCCGCTGCGCTTCGGCGCCGCCGACCACCCGGACACCAGGCGGGTACTGCCCGGCGTCGTCTCCGGCATCGGCGGCTACGGCAACTGCCTCGGCTTGCCCAACATCGGCGGGGAAGTGGTCTTCGACGACTGCTACCAGGGAAACCCGCTGGTCAACGCCCTGTGCGTCGGGGTGATGAAGCACGAGGACATCCACCTCGCGCAGGCCTCCGGCACCGGCAACAAGGTCATCCTCTACGGGGCGCGCACCGGCGGCGACGGCATCGGCGGCGTATCGGTCCTCGCCTCGGAGACCTTCGAGGCGGAAGGACCGGCCAAGCGCCCGGCCGTCCAGGTCGGCGACCCCTTCCAGGAGAAGCTGCTCATCGAGTGCACGCTGGAGATCTTCAAGGAGAGGCTGGTCGCCGGCATCCAGGACCTGGGCGGCGCCGGACTGTCCTGCGCCACCTCCGAGTTGGCCAGCGCCGGCAGCGGCGGCATGCGCGTCGAGCTGGACACCGTCCCGCTGCGTGACTCCTCGCTCTCCCCCGAGGAGATCCTGATGAGCGAGTCGCAGGAGCGGATGTGCGCCGTGGTGGAGCCGGACAAGGTGGGCCGGTTCCTGGAGATCTGCGAGAAGTGGGACGTGATCGCCACGGTCATCGGCGAGGTCACGCCGGGTGAGCGGCTGGAGATCTACTGGCACGGCGAGCAGATCGTCGACGTACCGCCGCGCACCGTCGCGCACGAGGGCCCGGTCTACCGGCGTCCGTACGAGCGCCCGCCCTGGCAGGACCGGCTGCAGGCCGACGACGCGGCAGCGCTGCCCCGTCCCGGCACGGGTGAGGAACTGCGGGCGGCAGCGCTGGCGTTGGTCTCCTCTCCCAACCAGGCCGCCAAGTCCTGGATCACCGACCAGTACGACCGTTACGTACTCGGCGACACCGTTCTGGCGCAGCCCGAGGACGGCGGCATGATCCGCGTCGACGACACGACGGGTCTGGGGGTCGCGGTCGCCACGGACGGCAACGGCCGCTACGCCAAGCTCGACCCCTACCGGGGCGCTCAGCTCGCGCTGGCCGAGTCGTACCGCAACGTCGCGGCGACGGGCGCCCGCCCGCTCGCCGTCACCGACTGCCTCAACTTCGGCTCCCCGGAGGACCCTTCGGCGATGTGGCAGTTCGCCGAGGCGTGCCGGGGGCTCGCCGACGCCTGCCGCACGCTGGGCACCCCGGTGACGGGCGGCAACGTCTCCCTCTACAACCAGACGGGCGACGCGGCGATCCACCCGACGCCGGTCGTGGGAGTCCTCGGTGTCATCGACGACGTGAACCGCCGTACGCCGATCGCCTTCGCGGAGCAGGGCCAACTGCTCTACCTGCTGGGCGAGACGCGGGAGGAGCTGGGCGGCTCCGCCTGGTCCCAGGTCGCACACGGGCACCTGGGCGGGCTGCCGCCGGCCGTCGACCTGGAGCGGGAGCGGCTGCTCGCGGAGATCCTGATCGCCGCGTCCCGTGACGGGATGATCGACGCCGCGCACGACCTGAGCGACGGCGGCCTGATCCAGGCGCTCGCCGAGTCCTGTCTGAAGGGCGGCAACGGCGCGCGCGTCGTCGTGCCGGACGAACTGTCCCCGTTCGTCTTCCTCTTCTCCGAGTCGCAGGGGCGCGCGCTGGTCGCGGTGCCCCGCAGCGAAGAGGTCCGCTTCAACGACATGTGTGGTGCGCGTGGCCTGCCGGCGGCGCGGATCGGCGTCGTGGACGGTGAAGAGATCGAGGTACAGGGCCAGTTCAGCGTGTCACTGCGTGAGCTGCGTGAAGCTCACGAGGGCACGCTCCCGGCTCTCTTCGGCTAGGCCGTGCCTTCCGGACCGCCGGGCAGGAGCGTGCCCGGCGGTCCAGGACGACGAGGCGCAGGGTGGCAACGGCCGGTCGTGGCACGGCCGTTGCCGTCACCGTCGAGCCCCGGACGCTGCCGAACCCTCGGCCCTCGGGCGACGTCAGACGAACACCGAGATCGTGAGGATGATGGGCAGCGAGATGACCGACGCCAAGGTCATCGGTACGGAGTGGGTCTTCATCGTCCCCCGGGTGGAGAACCCGAGCAGGGACTGGAACATCCAGAAGAAGTTGCTGGACACGTGCGGCACGAACAGGGCGCCCGAACCGGCCGCGAGGGCGACCAGGACCAGCGGCTGGTCGAGATCGCCGGCGATGGGCGCCAGGATTCCCGCGGCGGTGATGCCCGCGATGGATATGGAACCGAGCGCGACGTGCAGCACCGCCGCCACGATCCAGATCAGCAGCAGGGGCGGCAGGATCCCGGACGAGAACGCGCCGCCCAGAACCTTGGCCATCCCCGAGCGTTCGATGACGAGTCCGAGGGAGCCGCTGATGCCGCTGAGTACGAGGATCGGGCCGCACTGAGCCAGCGCCGAACCTATGGCCCCGGCGACCTCTTCCCTGGACCGGACGCGGCTGGCCAGTACGTAGGCGAGGCTCGCGCCCAGCAGGATGGCGACCGCCGGGTCGGTGAGGAACGCCAGCGCCGGGACGTCGAGGGACACGGCCTCCGCGAGCGCTCCACCGGCAATCAGGACCAGCGTCAGCAACACCGGTGTGACGGCGAGGAACAGCGGCAGTTCCCTTGCCTTCTGCCGGAGCGGTGTCCCGGCCTGTGTCCCCGCCTGCGCCTCGGCGGGTGCCTCGGCGGTGGTCGTCCCACGGTCCTGGGCAGCCGCTGCGGCGACGGTCGCGCTGCCGGCCTTCGGACCCTCGCCGGTGGCCTGAGGGTTGTCTCCGTCCTGGCGGCGGACGCCCCCGCCGTCGGAGCCGTCGGAGCCGTCGAGCGCGGAGGGCTGAGCCGACGAGGACGCGTCGGCCTCGGTGACCTCGTCGAACTCGGGCCGCCACGTCATGACGCGCAGGATGGTGGCGAAGGCGAGCGTGGTCAGCAGTGTCGTCGGCAGACCCACCGCGAGGCCGACCAGGAACATCTGGCCCAGTGGGACGTCCAGAATGCCGGCGATGGCGACGGCGGCGACGCCGGGAGCGATGAAGACCAGCCCCACCTCGATGCCCGCGGTGAGCGTGCCGCCCATCATGGCGCGGCCCTTGGGGCCCAGCCGGGGTCCGAGCCGGCGGGCGAGCGGCGCCGAGAGAACCAGCAGAACATCCGCGTAGATCGAGGAGAAGAGCGAACTCAGCGTCGCCGCGAAGACATACGGGATGCTGCGCTCGCCGAAGATCTTGAGCATCGCCTCGACGAGCCGCTGCATCGTGTTCGTCACCGTGAGCAGCGCGCCGAGGATGACGCCGAACGTCACCATGATGCCGATCTCACTCATGACGTCGGCGAATCCGTCGGTGACCGCCTTCGGAGTGCCCTTGGCCCCGACCGCGGTGGTCAGGCCGAGGTAGAGGGTTCCGAAGAGGAGCGCGAACACCGGCGGGAACTTCAGCCAGGTGATCGCGACGACGATGCCGACGATGGCGATCGCCGTGTTGAGGAACAACAGGGCCTCGTCAGGCACGTGATACTCCGCTCGTCCAGTTCCGGGCGGTCCGGCGGATCCGTGAGGTGCCCGCCTTCCGGACCTCAGGGACGCGGCCACCGTCCGGCTCGTCGAGCTCGTCGGACCGTTGACCGCCGCAGGAACTGTGGGTGGGTGAGGTGCGGGTACATCGTGACGACGGTCACCTGTGCTGTCCAAGACTCATTTGCAGCCCGACCGATAAGGTTCGCCTATCCGACGACTGGTGGACGAACCATCGCAGGTCAGGACGCTGAGGGGACTCGCTCCCGTACTCGCTTCGCCTGTGGATCCGGCCTGACGGGCAGCCGCTGCCCGGGCACATCAAGGCGGTGAACGGCTTGGACATACGACAGCTGCGCTGCTTCCTCGCCGTGGTGGACCACGGCAGCGTGCACCGCGCGGCCGAGCACCTCTTCGTCGCCCAGCCGTCGGTGACCCAGACGATTCGCCGACTGGAGGCGCAGCTCGGGACCAGCCTGTTCCTGCGGCAGGGCCGTGGGCTCGTGTTGAGCCCGTCGGGCGCGGCCCTGGTCGCGCCGGCCCGCGAGGTGGTCCGGTCCCTCGATGTCGCCCGCGAGGCGGTCGCGGCCGTGGACGACCTGAGGGGTGGGCAGCTGCGTATCGCCTCCATGCCGTCCCAGGTCGTCAATCCGCTCACCGGGCTCGTCGCCGCCTACGTCGACGCATACCCCCACGTGCAGGTGGCGGTGGTGGCCGCCGCACGGCCCGACGACGTACGTGACGCCCTCCGCAGAGGCGTCGCCGAGGTCGGCGTCGTCGCAGCGGCCGGCACTCACGAGGTGTTCGCCGACCTCGACCATGTGCCCATCGAGACGCAGTCGTTCGTGCTCGTCGCCCGCGACGACGTCGAACTGCCGCCCGGCGACCACCCGTTGGCGGTCGACGAACTCTCCGGCCTGCGCCTCGTCTCCGGACAGCCGGGAACGGGGATGCGCCGGGTCGCGGACGCCATCGTCGCCGCGACCGACTGTCGCGTCGCCATCGAGATCGAGCACCGCGAGGGCCTCCTGCCGCTGGTCCTCAGCGGGGTGGGAGCGGCCGTCGTCGCCGACTCCTGGGGACCGCTCGCCGAAGCGGTCGGGCTGCGCGTACGGCGGTTGGCCGTCGATGACGCCCTCGACGTGGGCCTGGTCTGGCAGCGCCACAGGCTCAGCTCGGCCGCCGCGGCGTTCGTCGCCGTCATCAGGGGCGAGCAGGGCACCGGTGAGGGCGGGACCCGGCGCAACCGATAGGCAAGCCTTATCGAAAGGGTTGCAAACAGGACTTGGACAGCCGCGATTCCCTGAGCGTTCCATGGGGACCATGACCACTCGCTACCGCATCGCCCTGATCCCCGGCGACGGCATCGGCGCCGAGGTGCTGCCGCCCGCCTGCGCCGTCCTCGACGCCGTCGGCAGCCGTCATGGACTCACGTTCACCTACGACTCGCTCGACTGGTCCTGTGAGCGCTATGCCGCCGAGGGCGCGATGATGCCCGCCGACGGCCTGGACCGCATCCGGCACCACGACGCCGTCCTCCTCGGCGCCGTCGGATGGCCCGGCGTGCCCGACCATGTCTCCCTGTGGGGTCTGCTCATCCCCATCCGCCGCCAGTTCCGCCAGTACGTGAACCTGCGTCCGATCAAGGTCCTCGAGGGCGTCCCCAGCCCGCTGGCGAAGGCCACCAGCGACGTCGACTTCGTCGTCGTACGCGAGAACGTCGAGGGTGAGTACTCCGAGATCGGCGGACGCCTCAACCGTGGCTTCCCCGACGAGATGGCCGTCCAGCAGTCGGTCTTCACCCGGCCCGGCGTCGAGCGCATCCTCGACTACGCCTTCACCACCGCTCAGCGGCGCAGCGGCGACGTGGTCTCCGCGACGAAGTCCAACGGCATCATCCACACCATGCCGTTCTGGGACGAGCTGGTGAAGGAGGCCGGTGACCGGTTCCCCGACGTGACCTGGCGGCAGGAGCACATCGACGCCCTCGTCGCGAAGGTCGTCCTGGATCCGTCCCGGTTCGACGTCATCGTCGGCTCGAACCTGTTCGGCGACATCCTCTCCGACCTGGCGGCCGCCGTCGCCGGCAGTATCGGCATCGCTCCCGCGGCGAACCTCAACCCCGAGCGCGAGTACCCCTCGATGTTCGAGCCCGTACACGGCTCGGCTCCCGACATCGCAGGCCAGGGCGTCGCCAATCCGCTCGGCGCGATCTGGAGCGCCTCGATGATGCTCGACCACCTCGGTCACCCCGAGGCCGGCGCCGAGGTCCTCGACTCCTTCGCGTCCGTGCTCGCCACGACCGATGTCCGCACGCGTGACCTCGGCGGGACGGCCGGCACCAAGGACTTCACCAACCTGGTGCTCGAGGGCATCGCCGGCCGCTAGTGGAGCCGTCCTCCGGAGCACTGGCCGGCCCGGGGCACCAGGCGGCCCGGAGCGAGAGGTGCGGGCCGCACCGCACGTGGGTGGACCCGCGTCCGCTCGGCTCCGGAGCCCGCACGGCTCCGGAGCCCTACCGCTCGGGACCCGTCACCGTTCCGGCGTCAGCCTGATCAAGCTCCAGGAGACGGGCGGCAGCACAGCCTCAAGTTCGCCCTCGGCGCTCACCGCCGTCTCCGGGACGGGCCGCGGCGTGACGCGCTCGGGTTCGGCCTGCGTGTTGACCGCGTCCGGGTCGTCGTCGGCGATCAGGAGGTGCTCGACGACGCGGTACGGCGCCCCCAGCCCGCGGAGCGCCGCCCGCAGGCCCAGACGCTGCTCCTGGTCGCGGTTGACGGCCAGCACCGTCAGCTCGCCGGTCTCCTCGTCGAGCGTGGCGGCCGTGTCGAGCGCCTGGACGGCCCCGTACCGAGGTGTCTCGACGACGGGCCCGGACACCTCGGTCCGGAGCACGGTGCCCCGGGCGTGCCGGGCCGTCAGTGCGAAGGGATGGAAGGTGGTCTGCCGCCAGCTGGCGCCGCCCGGCTCGCTGCGGATCGGACCGATGACGTTGACGAGCTGCGCGAGGCAGGCGACCGGGACCCGGTCGGCGTGACGCAGCAGCGTCATCAGCAGGGAGCCGACGACGGCCGCGTCCGTAACGCTGTAGGTGTCCTCGATGAGCCGGGGCCGCTCCTCGAGCGGCAGCGCGCGCTCGCCCGGGAAGCGGGACTGGTACCAGACGTTCCACTCGTCGAAGGAGAGCATCATCCGCTTCGAGGAGCGGCGCACCGCCCGCACATGGTCGGCGGTGGCGACGACGTCGGAAATGTAGGCGTCCATCTGGGCGCCGCTGGCGAGGAAGCTGGCCCGGTCGCCCTCGGTCTCCTCGTAGTAGGCGTGCAGGGAGAGGTAGTCGACCTCGTCGTAGGTCTCGTGCAGGACCTGCCGCTCCCACTCGCCGAACGTCGGCATCCGCGCGTTCGAACTGCCGCACGCCACAAGCTCGATGGACGGGTCGACCTGGCGCATCGCCTTGCCGGCGGTGGCGGCGAGGCGCCCGTACTCCGTGGCCGTCTTGTGGCCGGTCTGCCAGGGGCCGTCCATCTCGTTGCCCAGGCACCACAGCTTCACGCCGTGCGGATCGCGTACGCCGTGCTTCACCCGCAGATCGGACCAGGCGGTGCCGCCGGGGATGTTGCAGTACTCGACGAGGGCGCGGGCCGCGTCGATGCCGCGGGTGCCCAGGTTGACGGCCATCATCGGCTCGAGGTCCTGGCGGCGGGCCCAGCCGAGGAACTCGTCGGTGCCGACCTGGTTGGACTCGAGGCTCCGCCAGGCCAGGTCGAGGCGGCGGGGGCGCTCCGTGGCCGGGCCGATGCCGTCCTCCCACCGGTAGCCGGAGACGAAGTTGCCGCCGGGGTAGCGCACGAGGGGCGTGCCCAGCTCGCGTACGAGCTCTGCCACGTCGCCGCGGAAGCCGTGCTCGTCGGCGGTGTCGTGGTCCGGCTCGTAGATGCCCGTGTAGACGCAGCGGCCCATGTGCTCGACGAATGTCCCGTACACGCGGGGGTCCACGGTGCCGAGGGTGAAGTCGGGGTCGATGGTGACGCGGGCGGTGCCGGCGGGCTGTTCGGTCATGCGGTGGGTGCCTCTCTCGGTGCTGTTCCTGGTCCGGGCTCGCTCATGAACGGGCGCTGCGCCGCTGTCACTTCAGGCCGGTGCCCGCGATGCCTTCGACGATCCGCCGCTGGAAGAAGAGGAAGACGGTCAGCAGCGGCAGGGCACCGAGAACCGCCGAGGCCATCAGCTGGGCCTGTGGCAGCCCGAAGGCGTCCTGTACGGAGTTGAGGCCGACGGGCAGCGTCATCATCTGCGGGTCCGTGACGGCCAGCAGCGGCCAGAGGAAGTTGTTCCAGGACCACACGAAGACGAAGATCGTCACCGCGGAGATGGCGGGACGGGACAGCGGCATCACGATCTGCCAGTAGATCCGCAGCCAGCTCGCGCCGTCCGCGCGCGCCGCGTCCGTCAGTTCGACGGGGATGCCGTCGAAGAACTGCTTGAAGACGAAGACGGAGACGACGTTGGGCACCTGCGGCAGGATCACGGCCCAGTACGTGTTGAGCATCCCGGTGGACTGCAGCGTCAGGAACTGCGGAATCATCAGCAGCTGCGGCGGGATCATGACGCCGGCGAGGATGACCAGGAAAACCGGTCGCCGGTAGCGGAACTTCAGCCGGGACAGCGCGAAGGCCGCCAGGGACGTGGTGCACACCGCGAGCAGCGTCGTCAGCGACGAGGTGATGAAGCTGTTCAGGTACCAGTACTGGATGCGCCCGGCCGAGAGGATCTCCTGGTACGAGGAGAGAGTCGGGTTGTCCGACACCCACGATGTCGGGTTCGTGGCGATGTCGTTGGGCGGTCGCAGGGATGTGGCGAGGGCCCACGCGATCGGGACCAGCCACAGCAGCGCGAGGGCGATGAGCACGCCCAGCGTGACGCGGTTGAACAGGCTCTCCGAGTCGGTGCGCTTGCGGCGGGGCTCGGAGGGTGCCGCCTCCGTGGTGGTGCGGCTCGCCGCCGGGGTGAGGGTCGTCATCGTGCTCAGACCTCCTTCTCGGTGCGCCGGATCAGCGCGAACCAGACGAGCGAGATCAGCAGGATGATCAGGAAGAGAAGCAGTGCGACCGTCGAGGCGTAGCCGGCGCGGCCGTCGGTGAAGCCGGTCTGGAAGATGTACAGCAGCGACGGCCGGGTGGCGTCGTCAGGGCCGCCGTTCGTCATCATGTAGATCTGGTCGAAGACCTTGAGCGACGCGACGAGTTGGAGCACCGCCACCAGCGTGGTCGCACGCCCCAGCATCGGGACGATCACGAGCCGGATCCGCTGCCACGGGCCCGCGCCGTCGATCGCGGCGGCCTCGTGCACGTCCCGCGGGATCTCCTGGAGCGCGGCCAGGTAGATGACGAAGTTGAAGCCGATCGTCCACCAGATCGTCGCGACGGCGATCGAGATCATCGCCCAGTTGGGGTCGCCCAGCCATGAGGGCGCCGCCTGCACACCGAGCAACTTGACCGCGCCCTGCGCCAGCCCGATCTGGTCCGCGTAGATCCACATGAAGAGCAGTGCGATCACCGAGGACGGCAGCATGAACGGGGCGAAGAACGCCAGCCTGAAGAACCATTTGCCGCGCGAGAAGCGGTCCGTCATCAGCGCCAGCGTCAGGGCGAGCAGCATCAGCGGCACCGTGGTCAGCACGGTGAACCAGAGCGTATGGCCGAGGCTGGACCAGAACTCCGGGGAGCCGAGCGCCTCCGCGTAGTTCGCCGTCCCGACCCACTTGCCGGGTCCGTCCTTGACGAGGCTGTCGTTGAAGAAGCCCGCGACCGCCGTGTAGAGGAGCGGGCCCAGGAGGAACATCACGTAGAAGGCGCCGAAGGGGAGCAGCATCCCGGACGCCGTCCACCGGGTGGACCCGGCGGTTGTTGCGGATGCCGGTACGCCGGTCCCGGCGCCCAGGTGCACGCTCGTACCCGTGCTCATACGGGTGCCTCCATCCCTGCCAGATCCTTCGCGGCGGCGAGCATGCGTGTCGCGCCGGGACCCGGGCGGGTGTGCCCGCCCACGACGGAGGCGACGACGTCGCTGAAGCGCCGGTAGAGGTTGCTGTCCGCGCCGGAGTACCAGGCGGCCGGGTCATACGCCGCTCCGTCGGCCGCGTCGGCGTAGTGCGCCTGCGGCAGCAGCTCGTGGTATGCGTCGGAGTTCGCCGTCGGCTGCCAGGCCGGTATGTGGCCGCCCTTGGCCCAGTCGAGGCTCGCCTCCAGCATCGAGCGGGAGAAGTCCAGTGCGTGGTCGGCCCGCTGGGCCTTCTCGGACGGTGCCTTCGGCAGGATGAAGGCGTGCGAGTCGGCGGCGCACGCGTACGGGGCGTCGCGGAAGATCCGCGGGAAGGTGCGCATGTCGAACTTGTCCTTCACCGCTCCCTTGACGGCCAGGAGCTGCCACTCCCCGTCCATCAGGAACCCGGCCTTGCCCGAGGTGAGCAGCGTGATCGCGCCGCCGTCGCCGTCCGCGCCGGGTGGGATGAGCTTCTCCGCCGACATGCGCCGGATGAAGGCGAGTGCCTCCTCCGCGGCACCCACGTCCATGACGACCTTCCGGCCGCCGTCGGTGACCAGGTCGGCGCCGAGCTGCCGGTACAGGGACCAGAAGAGGCGCCAGCAGGTGGCAGGGTCCTTGACGGTGGCGATGGAGCCGCCCCAGACGCCGGTGACCTCCTTGGCGGCCCGCATCGCGTCGAGGAACTTGTCGGGCCCGTCGACGTCCGTCAGCTGGCCCTTGTCGTCGAGGAGCCCGGCCTTCTTCGCGACGTCGGTGCGGTAGTAGAGCACGAACGGGTGGGTGTCCAGCGGCAGCGCGTAGAGCTTGCCCCCGTGCTGCGCCGACTCGAAGGCTCCCTTGGCGAACCGGTCCGGCTTCAGGCCGTGTTCGTCCAGCTCGGAGCGGGATATCTCCCGCAGCAGTCCGGAGGCGGCGAGCGTGGGCAGCCGGGAGACGTGGGTGATCGCGACCTGGGGCGGGCGGTTGCCGAGCGTCGCCAGGGTGAGCTTCGTGTAGTACGGGGAGCCCCAGACCAGCGTGGTCGACTTCAGTTCGACGTCGGGGCTGGACTTGCGGTAGCCGCTCTGCATCGTCACCAGCTGTGCGCCGTCGCCGCCGGTGAACGGGTGCCAGAAATTGAGCAGCGACGCCGGACCCGCGGAGCCCGTGAACGCCTGCCCGACCGGGCTGCTGCACCCGCCGAGCGCTCCCGCGGCCGTGAGCGAACCCACGGCGCCGAGGAACCTCCTCCTGCCATGCACACGCACCACGCCCATTCAGCGTCGGGGGGTCTGTTCGAAATATCGTTCAACGTGCGGTATTTCGATGGGAAGATAGCGATCCTGTTCGGTCACGGCAATGCCTGTGACGTACGGGATCAACATGAGTAGGGCAACGGTCGGGCCGGTCGGTCCGAACACAACGCCACGCTCGTGCTCTGCGTGGAGCCGTGCGGCGGCTGGACGCTTGATCGACGGAAAGCGGGTCTCGCCCCAGGCAGGCTTGCCGGAAGCGAAGTTCCAACGTTGTACTCATGCCGCTAGTCTGTCGTCAACACATCGGAGGGGCTTCTGTCCGCCGTGTACGGCATTGGGCGCCCCGGAGCGTGTGCGCGCGCCGCCGCCCCGGCGGCCGGCCGAGCGCCGAGGCCGCCCGGTGCCGAGCGGCAGGCCGAGGGCGCGACGAGGGGGGCGGGCACGTAGCAGCCCGTACGAGGGGAGCGGAATGGCCGGGACGAGGCTGAAGGACGTCGCCGAACGGGCGGGCGTATCGATCAAGACCGTCTCCAACGTCGTACGCGGCAATGTGCGAGTCGCCGAGCCCACCCGTCAGCGCGTACTGAGCGCCATCCAGGAGCTGGACTACCGTCCCAACGCCTCGGCCCGCCATCTGCGCACCGGCCGCAGCGGCGTCATCGCCCTCGCCGTGCCGGAGCTCGTACAGCCCTACTTCGCCGAACTCGCCAAGGCCGTGATCGACGCCGCACGCGAGCACGACGTCTCCGTCCTGATAGAGGACACCGGCGGCGACCCCGCGGCCGAACTGCGCGTCGCCTGCGGCCTGTCCGACCCGCTCATCGACGGCGTGCTGCTCTCCCCCCAGCGGCTCGACCAGGCCACGCTCGCGCGCCGTGAACGCCGCGTCCCCCTCGTCCTGCTCGGCGAGCGCGACTACGAGGTGCCCGCCGACCACGTGCTCATCGACAACGTCCTCGCCGCGCAGGAGGCCACCGCGCATCTGATCGCGGGCGGCCGGCGCCGCATCGCCGCCGTCGGCTTCCAGTCCGACCCGCTCTTCACGACCTCGCAGCAGCGTGCGCGCGGCTATCTCAAGGCCCTGGAGTCGGCCGGCCTGCCGCACGAGCCGGAGCTCACTCCCCTCGTGCCCGCGTTCACCCGTACCGACGGCAGGACGGCCATGCGCGGACTGCTGGCGCTGCGCGAGCCGCCGGACGCCGTCTTCTGCTTCTCCGACCTGCTCGCCTCGGGTGTCGTGCGGGCCGTGTACGACGCGGGTCGCACCGTGCCGCGCGACATCGCGGTGATCGGCTTCGACGACATCGAGGAGACCGGGTTCAGCGTCCCCTCCCTCAGCACGGTCGCGCCCGACAAGCATCAGGTGGCCCATCTCGCGGTCGAGGCCCTGCTCGCCCGCATCGCGGGGGACCCGGAGGCACCGCACACGACGCTGCACGCCGAGCACCGCCTGGTCGCCAGGGAGAGCACGGCGTAAATCGTGGCCGGGATCACGACCGGGGCCGGGGGACCTGCCGGGTTGCGGGTGACCTGGCAGGCTCCGCTCACCGGCCGTCCCTCCAGCCTCTAACCTCTTGACCATGCCGCCCGCCAAACGCAGCAAGGCCCCCGCAAGGCGCAACTACGACCCCGCCCGTGTCCGCCAGGCACTCATCGGCCAGGTCGAGGCCGTCGCGGCCGCCGCGCACGAGCTGACCGACGAGCAGCGCGCACGCCCGTCAGGGCTGCCCGGCTGGGACGTGCACCGTCTCCTCGTCCACATCGCGCTGCAGATCGACGCGGTGCCCCGCTTCCTCGCCGGGCCCGAGTCGAAGGCGGCGGCCCCCGAGGTGGACCTGCCGACCTGGGCGCTCTCCACGGCCGGCGCCGCCGCGGAACTGGACCTGGAGACCCGCGAGGAGGCCGACCGCGCGGCCCGTGGCGGCGCCGCCCGCATCGACGACGCCGTGGCACAACTGGAACCCGTGCTGGAGTCGGCGGTACGCGGCGACCTGCTCATCCCGCACGGCGCCGGGGCGATGCGGATGCTCGACTTCACCGTGACGAGGCTCGTCGAACTCGTCGTCCACAGCGACGATCTGGCCCGCGCCACCGGCACCGCCGTCACCTTCGACCGGCAGGCGCTCGCCGGCACGGTACGGGTGCTCACCGACGCCCTTGCCGTGAAGGCTCCGGGGTCCTCGGTCGAGGTGCGGGTGCCGCCGTTCGCCGTCGTCCAGTGCGTCGAAGGGCCGCGGCACACGCGGGGCACGCCCCCCAACGTCGTCGAGACCGATCCGCTCACGTGGATCAGGCTCGCCACCGGACGCGTCGGCTGGGAGCAGGCCCGCACGGCTGCCGCGGTCTCCGCGAGCGGCGAACGGGCCGACCTCAGCGGCCTGTTGCCACTGCTCGGCTGAGGCGGGAATGCCGGAGCCGGACGAGTCGGCGTGAGGCGCGACATCGAGCGGACGACCACCCTCCGTCCCCCTGTTGCCTGGTAACCCCAGGTAGTGGTGATGTCACCCGATTCGGCGGGGGTGTCCCCGATTCGGAGCAACGCGCCTCCTGTCCTAGACTCGGTGTCGTGCCACGTGGTGACGGACGACTCAGTCACGATCTGCTTCCCTCCGAGAAGGGCCCCCAGGACGCATGCGGCGTCTTCGGAGTCTGGGCCCCCGGGGAAGAGGTCGCGAAGCTCACGTATTTCGGTCTGTACGCGCTGCAGCACCGCGGGCAGGAGTCCGCGGGCATCGCAGTCAGCAACGGCTCGCAGATCCTTGTCTTCAAGGACATGGGCCTTGTCTCGCAGGTCTTCGACGAGACCTCCCTCGGCTCCCTCCGCGGCCACATCGCCGTGGGCCATGCCCGCTACTCGACGACGGGCGCGTCCGTGTGGGAGAACGCGCAGCCCACATTCCGTGCCACCGGGCACGGTTCGATCGCGCTGGGCCACAACGGCAACCTGGTCAACACCGTCGAACTCGCGGACCTCGTGGCCCAGCAGGCGACGGGCAACAACGGCCGTGCCACGCGCGTCGCGGCCACCAACGACACCGACCTGGTCACCGCCCTCCTCGCCGGCCAGACCGACGAGGACGGCAACCCCCTCACCGTCGAGCAGGCGGCCCCCGTCGTGCTGCCCCAGGTGAAGGGCGCCTTCTCGTTCGTCTTCATGGACGAGCACACCCTCTACGCGGCCCGCGACGCCCAGGGCGTGCGGCCGCTCGTCCTCGGCCGGCTGGAGCGCGGCTGGGTCGTCGCGAGCGAGACGTCGGCGCTGGACATCGTGGGTGCGAGCTTCATCCGCGAGGTCGAGCCGGGCGAGATGATCGCCGTCGACGAGGACGGCCTCCGCTCCACCCGGTTCGCGGAAGCGAAACCCAAGGGCTGTGTCTTCGAGTACGTCTACCTGGCCCGTCCGGACACCGACATCGCCGGGCGGAACGTTTATCTCTCCCGCGTCGAGATGGGCCGCAAGCTCGCCGCGGAGGCGCCCGCCCCCGACGCCGACCTGGTCATAGCGACACCGGAGTCCGGCACCCCCGCCGCGATCGGCTACGCCGAGGCGAGCGGCATCCCGTACGGCAGCGGCCTGGTCAAGAACAGCTACGTGGGCCGCACGTTCATCCAGCCGAGCCAGACGATCCGGCAGCTCGGCATCCGTCTGAAGCTCAATCCGCTGAAGGAGGTCATCAGCGGCAAGCGCCTCGTGGTCGTGGACGACTCCATCGTCCGCGGCAACACTCAGCGCGCGCTGGTGCGGATGCTGCGCGAGGCGGGTGCCGCCGAGGTCCATGTGCGGATCTCGTCCCCGCCCATCAAGTGGCCGTGCTTCTTCGGCATCGACTTCGCCACCCGAGCCGAGCTGATCGCGAACGGCCTGACCGTCGACGAGATCGGCAAGTCCCTGGGGGCGGACTCCCTGGCGTACATCTCCATCGACGGCATGACCGAGGCGACGACGATCCCCAAGTCGCAGCTGTGCCGCGCCTGTTTCGACGGCGAGTACCCGATGCCGCTGCCCGACCCCGAACTGCTGGGCAAGCACCTGCGTGAACCGGACTCGACGGGCGCCGGGCACGCAGCCGGTGAACCCGGCACCGAGCGGGCCTCCGTGCCCGATGTCGACGGCGTCGGCAGCCTCACCGCGGGGGTCGGCGGCACCGACGCCCTGCGACGCCCGTAGCCGGTCCGACCATGCCGGCCCGCATGCCCCCACGACCTGAGAGAGCCGACCACGATGCCTGCCGAGCCTGCTGAATCTTCCGGCGCCACCTACGCGGCCGCCGGCGTGGACATCGAGGCGGGCGACCGCGCCGTCCAGCTCATGAAGGAGTGGGTGAGGAAGGCCCAGCGCCCCGAGTCGGTGGGCACGCTCGGCGGCTTCGCCGGGCTCTTCGACGCATCCGTGCTCAAGCGCTACGAGCGGCCCCTGCTGGCCTCTGCCACCGACGGCGTCGGCACGAAGGTCGCCATTGCTCAGCGCATGGACCAGCACGACAGTATCGGCCACGACCTGGTGGCGATGGTCGTGGACGACCTGGTGGTCTGCGGCGCCGAACCGCTCTTCATGACGGACTACATCTGCGTCGGCAAGGTCGTCCCCGAGCGCGTCGCCCAGATCGTCAAGGGCATCGCCGAGGGCTGCGTCCTGGCGGGCTGCGCCCTCGTCGGCGGCGAGACCGCCGAGCACCCGGGCCTCCTCGGCCCCGACGAGTACGACGTCGCGGGCGCCGGCACCGGCGTCGTCGAGGCCGATGCGGTGCTGGGCGCGGATCGTATCCGTACGGGGGACGCTGTGATCGCCATGGCCTCCTCCGGCCTTCACTCGAACGGGTACTCGCTGGTCAGGCACGTGCTCTTCGAGCGGGCGGGCTGGGCCGTGGAGAGGCATGTGCCGGAGTTCGGGCGCACCCTCGGCGAGGAGCTGCTGGAGCCCACCAAGATCTACTCGCTGGACTGCCTCGCCCTGACGCGTACGGCGCAGGTGCACGCCTTCTCGCACATCACCGGCGGTGGACTCGCGGGCAACCTGGCGCGGGTGGTGCCCGACGAACTGCAGGCGCACGTCGACCGCGGGACGTGGACGCCGGGTGCGGTGTTCGATCTGGTCGGCCGGGCCGGGGACATCGAGCGCCTTGAACTGGAGAGCGCCCTGAACATGGGCGTCGGCATGGTCGCCGTCGTACCGCAGGAGTCTGCAGCAGTGGCGCTCGCCACCCTCACCGACCGCGGAGTCGAAGCCTGGGTGGCGGGGGAGATCACCGAACGCCCGGCGGGCGGCGAAGCCGTGACGCTCACAGGTGACTATGCCGCGTGACCTCGGCGACGGCGGTGAGCCGGGTGGAAGCGACGACCAGGCCGGCCTCCCGGACCTGTCGCGGTTGTTGACACCAGCCGCACGCGCACGTCCTGGAACAGCACAGAACCCGGTCCGGCATCAGCCGGACCGGGCAGGGATCTGTGGACGTCAGCTCCGGCGCCGTTGCGCCGAAGAGTCGGAGGACTCGCCCTCGTCCTCCTCGTCGTTGTACACGTCCGCGTACTGTGCGTACGGGTCGTCGTCATGCTCATCGTCCTCGAAGCGGTCGCCGTTCGGCGGCTCGTTCGACGTCGATGCGCCCAGCTCCTCAGCCAGGCGCGAAAGGTCCGTCCCACCGCTGTTGTACTTCAGCTGGCGGGCGACCTTCGTCTGCTTGGCCTTGGCCCGGCCGCGCCCCATGGCTCGACCCCCTCAACGACGGGGCTCGACGGCCCCAGAGTCTTGACACGCGTTCACAATTCAGAGCGGACCCTCGAAGGAGAGACCGGCCCGTAGGGCTTCAACGGTACCTGCTTCCGTGGCCGTACGGTACGCCGCCCGTACGACACGGCCGCCGGCAGACGCGTCCGGTGGCTCTCTCTTCGCTGGTCAGCTCTCATTTTACCGTGCGTCCGAGTGTCGACCCGCCGAGGGGCCGTGAGAAGACCCCCGACAGGCTCAGCTTCCGGACTCCTCTGAGCCTTCACCGCCCGGCCTGCCGCTCGCCATACGCATCTCTGCGATCCGGTCCGCAGCCGCCGCCGGCGGTACGCCGTCCGTCGTGGCACGTTCGAAGATCGAAAGCGTGGTGTCGAAGATCTTTGCAGCCTTTGCTTTGGCACGTGCGAAGTCGAAGCCGAGGAGCTCGTCGGCGACCTGGATGACGCCGCCCGCGTTCACGACGTAGTCCGGCGCGTAGAGGATCCCGCGGTCGGCGAGGTCCTTCTCCACGCCCGGGTGGGCCAGCTGGTTGTTGGCGGCCCCGCACACGGCCTTGGCGGTCAGGACCGGGACGGTGTCGTCGTCGAGCGCTCCGCCGAGGGCACAGGGCGCATAGACGTCGAGCCCGTCGAAGCGGACCAGTGCGGCGGCGTCCGCCACGGCCTCCACATCCGGGTGCGAGGAGCGCACCCGCTCGATCGTCTCGGGGCGTACGTCGGTGACCACGACGCGTGCGCCGTCCTCCAGCAGGTGCTCCACCAGGTGGTGGCCGACCTTGCCGACCCCCGCGATGCCGACCGTACGGCCGCGGAGCGTGGGAGCCCCCCACAGGTGCTGTGCGCTGGCGCGCATGCCCTGGAAGACGCCGAAAGCGGTGAGCACCGAGGAGTCGCCCGCTCCGCCCCGCTCGGGGGATCGCCCCGTCGTCCAGGGGCACTCACGGGCGATGACGTCCATGTCCTGCACGTACGTGCCCACGTCGCATGCCGTGACGTAGCGGCCTCCCAGCGAGGCGACGAAGCGGCCGTAGGCGAGGAGCAGCTCCTCCGTCTTGATCTTCCCGGGGTCGCCGATGATCACGGCCTTGCCGCCGCCGTGGGGGAGGCCGGCCATCGCGTTCTTGTACGACATGCCGCGAGCGAGGTTCAGCGCGTCCATGAGCGCGGCTTCCTCGGGCTGCTCGTGCCCCGAGTAGGGGTGGAACCTCGTCCCGCCCAGGCCGGGGCCGAGAGCGGTGGAGTGGAGGGCGATGACCGCCTTCAGACCGCTGGCGCGGTCCTGGCACAGCACGACTTGCTCGTGCCCGCCGAGCTCGGACCGGAAGAGAGTCCGCAGAATCCCTGTGCCGCTCGCTCCGTCGGCGCTGATGGTGGGCGCCGAGGTGTGCTGCGGGGAGGGACGTACGTCAGCCACGGTGGTGACTCCTGATGTCGGGTTGTACGCCCTCTTGGTCGCCGTCCGGGCTTGTGGCGAGGACGGCGGGGAGGGCCGGTCGACAGCAGGGTACGACCTGCGCGCGGCCGGATCGTTGCGGTGCCACGATCGGTGGTAGTCAACTGTCCTCGGGGCCCGCCCGGCAGGGCGCGGGCCGGGGCTCCTGCCGGAGCCGTTTTTCGTGAAATCTGGAGGAGAACGCGTGGGTCAGCAGGCGTCGGTCATCGTCCCGTACGCGGCGTATCTGCGGGTGTACGAGCCACTGGCCGCGTTTCCCGAACCGGAGCGGGCGCACTGGGTGCGGTACGCGAAGCGGGACCGGGTGCCCACCGCCCAGGACGAGTTGAGGCGTTCGCTGGCCGATCTGCTTCCGGTGCCGCCGGTGGCCGTGCCCGTGCGCGAGAGCGCGGACGCCTTCGTGGCGGAGGTGGACGGAGTCGTCTGCGTCTGCCCCTGGCGGACCCGGCTGCGCGGCTGGCAGGCGCTTGCGGCCCTGTCCCAGGCGGCGGGCGAGCAGGAGGTCGCGATGCCCCAGACGGTGCTGGACGCGGCCGTGCCGCCGGTCGTCCGCCGACAGGCCGCGGCGGACTATGAGCGCTGGTTGACCCGCAATCCCGATGCCCGTCCGTGGATCCGCACGGCGCTGTGGCACGTACCCGTGCGATGGTTCGTTCTTTTTTCTTCGGAAGAGAAAGAGTTTGCGAAGCCCGGAAGCGGTGAGGAGAGCGTTCAGCAGTCCGTCCTCCGCTATCGCACCCCGATGGTGCAGGCGAGGCGCCGCCTCGCTCGTGGCCTGAAGGTTCTCCGCGAGGAGTTGGAGGAGGGGCCGCTCGTCGACGGCCTGGTCGACGTGGGCCGGTGGCTGGAGGAATTCCATCCTCGGTCCCTCGTCGAACTGGACTACGGCGGTCTGGCGCACGCGATCTCTGAGGAGCAGCTTGCCGACGACGACTCCGCCGCGGATGTGGCGGAGGGCATCGCGGCACTGCGCGCAGGGGACGGGGAGCGGGCCGGCGTCGCCTACGAGCGGCTCACGGACCGCTGGCGGGCTGTGAGAGAACTGCAGTTCGCCAACTGACAACGCGGGTTCGGTCCGTGGGGTTCACGTACACGGTTGTGTTCGTGAACTGAACGCGGTCCGGGGCCTACGGGGTGGTGCACGTCACGGACCTCCAGGACCAAGGTCCCGAAAGGGGCCAAAGCCTCAAGCGTGACGGACAGCACTTTCTTGGGCCTTGCTCTCAGAGCGCTCCCTCGTGTCAAAATAGGACAAGGAGTTCGACGGGGGCTCCTTCCATCCAACTGTGGCCGGAAAGATCGGTATTGCCCACCTTGGTGGGGCTGGTGCCAGTAAGTCACCCTGTGACTGATCGTCACGGTGGGGTGACTGTCCGCTATGGGCTGGTCCATCGGCATCCGTTGAGGTTCACCACCTCAGAGGGCAATTCCATCGGTTTGGCCGACGTGGCTGGACAGATGGTGTAGTTGTAGTGCCGAGGACAAGCCGTTCGTCCTATAACCGACTCGGCTCGCGTACGTCCATATCGGGCATCGCGGGCCAAGGTGCAGAATTTTGGGAAAGAACCGTAAGGTTCGGTTCCTTCGAGGAGGCCGCTCATGACCGCTCGCACCCCTGATGCCGAGCCGCTGTTGACCCCGGCGGAGGTTGCCACGATGTTCCGCGTGGACCCGAAGACGGTCACACGCTGGGCAAAGGCAGGCAAGCTCACGTCGATCCGCACGCTCGGTGGTCATCGCCGATACCGCGAGGCGGAGGTGCGCGCACTGCTGGCGGGCATCCCGCAGCAGCGCAGTGAAGTTTGATCAGGCGAAATAACTGCATATCCGGGCGCATTCGGGGCCCTCATTCCCGATCGGCGCCCGAGGCAACAGACATCAGGCCGCTGTCCCCAACGGCGCTTGATCGTTGATCGCGCTGGACTCCGCCGGGTCCGGCGCGATCTTTTTGTGCCCGGATCTGCCGTGCCCGGACTGGTCGTGCCCGGATCTGCCGCATCCGGACGGACCCTCCGGTGAGCGGGAACCGCGTGGTCGACGGGGGTCCGACTGGCGCTTCGGGAGGGGGAGTTGGCGTGCCGGCTACGCCTCGTGCGGACCGCCGCGGACACCAATGGGGCGTAGTGCAATTGCACATATTAAATTGGCGGGTGGTGAGAAGGGCGTAAGTTCCCACACATCCGGAACAGAGGCCGTGACTCCTGTCACATCGGATGCCGGTTGTGGAGAACGATCACTCTCCGATATTGCGACGGCCTCCTGGGCCCGGTTTGCTGCAGCTTCACAGCACATCACCGAACGCCCTTATGCGGAACGGGTGTTGACTAGTTGGACTCGGCCGACGTGAGTGCCGGCCCGGCGCGGGACCGCCGTGGTCCGTCGGCTCACTCCGCGGGCCCGCCCGTGGGCCCCTCCGCCGCGTGCTCCATCGCCAGGCGCAGCAGCCTGTGGCAGACGGGGCAGTGGCGCGTCACGTGCCGGTAGCGGGTGGCCGCCGCCAGGTGAGCGCGCAGGAGTGCCCTCGTCTCATGTGGCCGAGAGCTGCGCGGAGTTGTCCCCATTGATGCCCCACCTCCCTTTCGAGGAGTACCGGCCGGACGGTTCGCCGTCAAGGAACCCAGGTGGGGGCGCACGGAGCACCGGGCACGGCGCACGGACCGCCGGAGGAGACGCTGAGAGCGCTTGTGACGGCTCGGACGGGGCTGACGGGGTGTCAGTGCCGCCGCTGCGCCTGGGAGCCGTGTAGGCGCCCCTCAGGGCGCCGCTGAGACGGTTCCGTTCCGGTGCCACAGCGCCGCAGCCCGCCCCCTGCGTACGGGGACGGGCTGCGGCGCTGACTCGATCTTCTTCTGCTTCCTCTGCGGTCCTGACGGGATTTGAACCCGCGGCCTCCACCTTGACAGGGTGGCGAGCACTCCAAACTGCTCCACAGGACCTTGCGTGCACCCGGCGAGCAGGCGCGAGCGAGACTCTACAGCAGCCCGCCGAGCGGCGCGAACTCACGTTGTGCGACGGGCTCGTCACCGCTGAGGCGCCGCCGCATCCACCGCCTTCATGATGCGTTTGTCCGAGACGGAGTAGGCGGTGCCCAGTGCGTGGGCGAAGTAGCTGACGCGCAGTTCCTCGATCATCCAGCGGATCTCCAGCGCCGCCTGCGGCACGGGCCGCCCTCGGGGGAACTGCTCCAGCAGCCACAGGTATTCGTCCTGCATCTCCTTGACCTTGGCCATCCGTGTGCGGTCGCGTTCGGCGTTGTTCGGCATCTGCTGGAGGCGGCGGTCGGCGGCGACGAGATAGCGCAGCATGTCCGGTAGCCGAGCCGCGCCGTGCCGTGTGACGAAGCCGGGGCTGACCAGGTCGGCGAGCTGCCGGCGGACGTCCTCGGCGGAATCCGCGAGGGCAGGGCTCGTGACGCCGCGCAGACGCGTCTCGCACGAGTGCCAGGCGGCCAGCACTTCCTGAACCTGCTTGACCGTCTTGAGTGTGGTGTCGACCAGGTCCGTACGTACGGCGTCGAAAAGCTTCCGGAAGGCCTCCTCGTCCCAGGCGGGTCCTCCGTGCCCCGTGATGAGCCGGTCGGCGGCGGCCGTGACGCAGTCCTCGAACAGCGCCTGCACGCTGCCGTGTGGGGACCGGGAGAGGGCGAGCTTCTGGGGGTTGGACAGCTTCGAGGCGGCGAACTTGGCAGGGTCGGAAGGGATGTTGAGCAGGATCAGCCGGCGCGTCCCGCGCCACATGGCCTGCTGCTGCTCGGCCTCGGTGTCGAAGAGGTGGACGGAGACGGAGTCGCCGTCGTCCACCAGCGCCGGGTAGGCCTTCACGGGCTGGGCGCCGACCGGGCCCTTCCCGCCCGACGCACGGGGACGCGTCTCGAAGACGCGGGGAAGGGAGCCGATCGTCCACTCGGTCAGGCCCGTGCGTGAGGAGAGAGCCGGTGCCGCGTCGCCCGACCCCGGCGCGGGCGCGGGCTCCTGTGCGGACGGCGACTTCGTGTCCTGCTCCCCCGCCTCCTTCCGCTGCGCGCGTGCGGACGACTCGAATGCCCGGGCGATGGCGGCCTGTGTCTTGTCCCGCAGCTGGTGCTGCAGTTCCTCCAGGTCCTTGGACTCGGCCAGGGTGCGGCGCCGTTCGTCCGTGACCCGGAAGGTGACCTTGAGGTGGTCGGGGACCTTCTCCGGGTCGAAGTCGCCGGCCTCGAAGGGCACTCCGACCATTCCCCGCAACTCGCGGGCGAGCGTGGCGGTCAGCGGGTCCTCCCCGGGAGTCGCTACGCGCAGGAACCGCGCGGCGAAGTCAGGGGCCGGGACGTAGTGCCGCCTGACGGCCTTGGGCAGCGAGCGGATCAGCTCGGTGACGAGGCTTTCGCGCAGGCCGGGAATCTGCCAGTCGAACCCGGCCGGCGTGATCTGGTTGAGCACCTGGAGCGGGACGTGCACGGTCACGCCGTCCGCGTCCGTGCCGGGCTCGAACTGGTAGGTCACGCGGAGCGTGAGCTGCCCCTGCTGCCACACGTCCGGGTAGTCGCTGCGGCTGATCTCCTCCGCCTGCTCGTTGATGAGCATCGACTTCTCGAAGTTGAGCAGGTCCGGGTCCTCGCGCCGCTGCTTCTTCCACCAGGAGTCGAAGTGGGCACCGGAGACGACGTGTTCGGGGACGCGCTCGTCGTAGAAGTCGTACAGCGTCTCGTCGTCGACGAGGATGTCGCGGCGGCGCGCGCGGTGTTCCAACTCCTCGACCTCGTCGAGGAGTTTGCGATTGTCATGGAAGAAACGGTGGTGTGTGCGCCAGTCGCCCTCGACCAGGGCGTGCCGGATGAACAGGTCCCGGCACGTCTCCGCGTCGATGCGCCCGTAGTTGACCTTGCGCTGCGCCACGAGCGGCACCCCGTAGAGCGTCACGCGCTCGTACGCCATCACGGCCGCCTGCTTCTGCTCCCAATGGGGCTCGCTGTACGTGCGCTTCACCAGGTGCTCCGCGAGCGGCTCGATCCACTCCGGCTCGACCTTGGCGTTGACGCGGGCCCACAGCCGTGACGTCTCCACGAGTTCGGCGGACATCAGCCAGCGCGGCTGCTTCTTGAAGAGCGACGAGCCGGGGAAGACCGCGAACTTCGCGCTGCGCGCGCCCAGATACTCGTTCTTGTCGGTGTCCTTGAGCCCGATGTGGGAGAGGAGACCGGCCAGCAGGGACTGGTGCACGGCGTCGGCCGGCGCCTCCTGGGAGGACGAGGCCGGAAGGATGTCCATCGCCTTGGCCACCTGGCGCAGTTGCGCGTAGATGTCCTGCCACTCCCGTATGCGCAGGTAGTTGAGGAACTCCGCCTTGCACATGCGGCGGAAGGCGGACGAGGACAGCTCCTTCTGCCGCTCGCGCACATAGCGCCACAGATTCAGCAGGGCGAGGAAGTCGCTGCCCTCCTCGCGGAAGCGCGCGTGCTGCTGGTCCGCCTGCTGCTGCTTGTCCGAGGGGCGTTCGCGAGGGTCCTGGATGGAAAGGGCCGCGACGATCACCATCACCTCGCGCACGCACCCGTTCCGCTCGGCCTCCAGCACCATGCGCGCCAGCCGCGGGTCGACGGGCAGTTGCGCGAGCTTGCGGCCCGTACCGGTCAGGCGGCTGCCGCCCTTCGAGGTGCGGGACGCGGGGGAGGCGCTGAACGCGTGCAGTTCTTCGAGGAGTTGGACGCCGGCCTTGATGCTGCGGTGGTCGGGCGCGTCGATGAAGGGGAACTTCTCGATGTCCCCGAGGCCGGCCGCGGTCATCTGGAGGATGACGGAGGCGAGGTTCGTGCGCAGGATCTCGGCGTCCGTGAACTCCGGCCTGGAGAGGAAGTCCTCCTCGGAGTAGAGCCGGACGCAGATCCCGTCGGACGTACGGCCGCAACGGCCCTTGCGCTGGTTGGCGCTGGCCTGGCTGACCGGCTCGATGGGCAGCCGCTGGACCTTGGTGCGGTGGCTGTAGCGGGAGATGCGGGCGGTGCCCGGGTCCACGACGTACTTGATGCCGGGGACGGTGAGGGAGGTCTCCGCGACGTTCGTGGCCAGTACGACGCGGCGGTTGTGGTGGCTCTGGAAGACGCGGTGCTGCTCGGCGTGGGAGAGGCGGGCGTAGAGGGGGAGGATCTCGGTGCCGCCGCCGGCTCCCGCGCCCGCCGTGCGGCCCTTGCCGGCGATGCGTTTCTCCAGTGCGTCCGCCGTGTCCCGGATCTCACGCTCGCCGGAGAGGAAGACGAGGATGTCGCCGGGGCCCTCGGACTGCAGCTCGTCGACCGCGTCGCAGATCGCCGTGGTCTGGTCGCGGTCCTTCTCGTCGGAGTCTTCCTCCAGGAGCGGCCTGTAGCGCACCTCCACGGGGTACGTACGCCCGCTGACCTCGACGATCGGCGCATCGCCGAAGTGCCGGGAGAAGCGCTCCGGGTCGATCGTGGCGGAGGTGATGACGACCTTCAACTCCGGGCGTCTGGGCAGCAGTTGCGCGAGATAGCCGAGCAGGAAGTCGATGTTGAGGCTGCGTTCGTGCGCCTCGTCGATGATGATCGTGTCGTACTGCCGCAGCTCGCGGTCCTGCTGGATCTCGGCGAGCAGGATGCCGTCCGTCATCAGCTTGACCAGGGTGTTCTCCCCCACCTGATCGGTGAAGCGGACCTTCCAGCCGACGGCTTCGCCCAGCGGTGACTTCAGCTCGTGGGCGACGCGCTCAGCGACCGTACGTGCCGCGAGCCGGCGGGGCTGGGTGTGGCCGATGACGCCGTGGATGCCGCGGCCCAGCTCCATGCAGATCTTCGGGATCTGCGTCGTCTTGCCCGAACCGGTCTCACCCGCGACGATCACGACCTGGTGGTCCCGTATCGCCTCGAGGATCTCGTCCTTCTTGCGGCTGACCGGGAGCTGCTCCGGATACGTGATCGCGGGCCGTGACTCGCGGCGGGACGCGACCTTCAGCTCGGAGTCGTCCATGGCCGCGGAGATCTCCGCGAGGACCGCCTCGCGCGCCTCCGGCTTGCGGATCTTGCGTGCGCCGTCGAGCCGCCGCCCCAGCCGCTGCTGGTCGCGCAGCATCAGCTCGGGCAGGCGCTCGCGCAGAGCGTCGAAGGACGGAGAGGGGGGCGTGGATGTCGGCATACCGGATCCAGGATCGCACTTCACTGAATCCACCGGCCAACCAATTCCCCCCGGCAGCCCCGCCCGCCTCCCGGAACGCTCGCCGGGGGCCGTTGACGGCACCGGTGGACGTCGTACGCAGACACCGGAAGGGAAGCAGCAAAGCCCATGAACGGCGCATATCGGACCTAGGGTGGCGCGCATGAGCGAACCGCGCGAGCCGGAGCCGCACCACCCGCGTGATCCGCAGCCCCCGGACGGCTCGCCGGGCGCAGACGACTCCCATGGTCCGTCTGGACGGCACGGTGCGAGGGGCGTGCAGCGCCCGCCGATGGGCCTGCGCTCCGGATGGCGCGCCTTCAGGCACACGCCGTTCTTCCCCGCGACCGTGCTCGCGCTCATCGTCGCCGCGGCGGCCGGGCTCTTCGCCAGTTCCTACATCTATGCCATGGCCGACCCCACGCCCCGCACCATCCCGGCGGCGGTCGTGGAACGCCCCGAGGGCGAACGCAGTGCCCGCGCCTTCATCGACGGCCTGGAGAAGGCGCTCGGCTCATCGCTCAAGGTGCACCGCTACCGCACGTTCGCCCAGGCGGAGGAGGCCGTCGACGACCAGAAGGTGTTCGCGGTGCTGCGGGCGGACGCCCGGGACCGCGTCGAGCTGAATCTCGCGAGCGCAGCCGGCGCCTCGGTGGCCGAGGTGCTGCAGCAGACCGCGCCGAAGGTCGGGGAAAAGGTGGGCGTGAGCGTGACGGTCAAGGATCTCAAGCCGCTCGGCAGGGGCGACCCGCGCGGACTGACGATCTTCTACATGACACTCGCCGCCGACGTCATCGGCTTCATCGGCGCGATCCAGCTCACCATCAACGTCCCGGAACTCTCCCCGGCCGCCCGGATCTCCTTCATCACCGCCTATGCGCTGATCGGCGGCTTCATCATCGCCGCGATGGTGGGCTGGTTCCTGCAGGCCGTGCATCTGCCCTTCGTGCACTCCTGGATGATCCTCGCGCTCACCATGTTCACCTCGGGCATGGTCTTCGTGATGTTCAACGCCCTCATCGGACGCTGGGCGATGATCCCCACCTGGCTGCTGATGGTGCTCCTCGGCAATCCGTCCTCCGGCGGCGCGGTCTCCTGGCCGCTGCTCCCCTCGGTGCTGGGCGCGGTGGGCCGCTGGCTCCCTCCGGGCGCGTCCGTCAACGCCCAGCACACGGCCGTCTACTTCTCGGGCCACGAGCACGTGATGCCCTATCTGGTGCTCACCGTGTGGGCGCTGGTGGGCATGGCCGTCTTCCTATGGCTGGACGCCCGGCGGCGGGGCGGGGAGCGGTGACGCGGAGACGACAGGAACCTTTGCGTCACGGAGGCGTCGTCGTCGCAAAATCATCTGTCGCCACGGCCTGCTGAGCTGACATTGTGTCACCAGGCAACTCACTGCGGACGAAGGGAGGGCGATGACGATGGAACCACTCGATCTCGTCAATTCGCTCAGTGCCGTCGTCAGCGCCGTGGCCGCCGTCGTGAGCGCTGTCGTTGCGCTGAACTCGTCGAACGGGCAGCAGCGGTCCGCGGAAGAGGACCGTGAGGATCAGCTGCCGCCGTGGATGATCGTGCCGTGCGGGAAGCTGAGGGCGTCCGAAGCCCTGTGCCCAGTCCCGGCCTGAGACCGGCGCGAAGCCGGCACCGCACCTGAGACGCCGCCGTCCCGGACCCCGCAGACCGATACCGGTTCGACGGACCCCCGGCACACTGGGCCGGGGGTCCGTCGTTGCTCACGCCCGCCCTACGAGGCGGGGCCGCCGATCACCGGGTAGTGGTCGGAGAGGTTCGTGAACGTGCCCTCCGAGGTCTCCCAGGGCGCGCACTCCTCCTTGATGACCTCGTTCTGCCAGCCCGCGGGACGGGCGTGGCCGTTGCGGTGCAGCACGTAGTCCAGGTCGGACCGGCCGCCGTCCGGGTCCCGTCCCTTGGCGATCGAGTTCGTCTGGTGGTCCGAGGAGTAGGGGTGTCCGGTACGGGCGTCGGCGGGGGCGAGGTCGGCGTTGGCGAGCATGGATGCGTACTCGTCGCCCCGCGAGTCGGTGTTGAAGTCGCCCGCGACCATGACTTCTTCGTCCGCGGGGATCTTCTTCTCGTCGAGGAAGGAGTCGATCGCGCGGAACTGCTCGGCGCGTATCTTCTTCGCCTCGCCGTCCCCGCAGGCCGAGTCGCCCGCCTGGACGTGGGTGCCGACGACGTGCACCTTGGTGCCGCCTACGTCGAGCACGGCGTACACGAAGCCCTTGTTGGAGAGGTAGTCGGCGCCGCAGCCGTGGTCGTAGACGAACTGTTCCTTGTGGACGATGGGCCACTTGCTGAGGATCGTGACGCCGCCGTCCTCGGGTGCGATGTCCGACCACGAACCGCCCGTCGCGTCCCAGCCGCTCTTGCTGCGGCCCAGCACGGGGGTCTGGTGCGGGTACTGGCCCGCGGCCTTCTCCTGGAGCTTGTCGGAGACGGAGTTCTCGAACGCCTCCTGGAGCACGACCACGTCGTTGCCCTGGAAGAAGTCCGCGTCGGGGATCGCATCTCCCCTGTGGTCCTGGCCCCAGGTGGGATAGATGAGCTTGTTGAAGAGGAACGTGTTGTAGCTGAGCACCTTGAGGCTCGGGGCTTCGGCCGCGGCCTTCTCCCCTGACCGGGCTTTCGCTTCGGGTGCCGCTGTGGCCGATGAGCCGGTCGCCACGAGCGCTGTCGCGGCGAGGGCGCCGGCGGCGGCAAGGCCCTTGAGGCCGCGCAGTCCTCCCGGCCTCCGGGGCGGGGGTGCGGGCGTGGGGTCGGCGGATGCTGAGGGTGGCATGTTCGTCTCCCGTGGGGGGTGGGGATACGTACACCTCATATCCAAGCAAGCAAGCTTGATTCCTGTAACCGTCCTCGCGCGCCAAAGTTGCTTCGACGGGGCCGAGTCGGGGCGACCAAGGTCGGACAGGGGCGGACAGGTCCGGTCGGATCTCACCTCGGAGGCGGATCGGGAGGGTTCGAACGTTGCTCCCGATTGAGGACGAACCAGTTGGCGCACAACTTTTCGGTCATGGCGCGAGTCTCACTCGTACCGGCGCCGCCAGGCGCATCGGGGGGACTTGGAGGGGTAATGCGCGTTCGCACACTGTGTGCACTCGTGGCAGGGCTCGCCGTCGCGCTCACAGGAGGAGCGGCATCGGCGACCGGCCAGGCGGAGACCGCCGGGGGGAAGGCGGCGAAGGAGGCTTCCGTACAGGAGGACTTCAACGGGGACGGATACCAGGACGTGGCCACCGCGGCCCCCGGGGCGACGATCGCGGGACAGGCCAGGGCCGGGTATGTCGTCGTCACCTACGGCTCCGCGTCCGGGCTCGACGCCGGCAACAGCACGTACATCAGCCAGAACACCGCAGGCGTCCCGGGCACGGCAGAGGCCGAGGACTACTTCGGTGCCAAGCTGATCGCCCGCGACCTCGACGGCGACGGCCTCACCGACATCGCCGTGCGGTCATCGGGCGAACAGGTCACCAACGGCTACGGCTCTGTGACCGTCCTCTGGGGCCGTACGGGAGCGATCAGCGGCCAGGACTCGGCGACCATCGCGGCCCCGGCCACCCCTTACTGGCAGGTGGGGGCCAACCTGACCGCCGGCGACTTCAACGGCGACGGCAGCACCGACCTGTTCATGCAGTACGGCGACGACTGGGAGTTCCGTTCGGTGCTCTCCGGCCCGTTCACCCGCGACGGCGAAGCGGCTGACGAGCAGCAGATCGACATGTTCACCACCGACAACGACATCTACATCACCACCGCGGGCGACGTGACGGGCGACGGCATCGACGACCTGGCCACGTTCTACGTCTACCAGAACCACGCAGAAGGCGGCCGGTTCTGGCCCGGCACCGCTTCCGGTCTCTCGACGGACGCGAAGCAGCTGAGCTCCGCGGCCGCGGCCGTCATCGGCGACTTCGACAAGGACGGCAAGGGCGACCTGGCGACCCGTACCGTCCCGAACGGCATCACCGAAGACCTGCCGTACGACGCGGGCACCGTGAAGGTCTACTACGGCACCGCGGACGGTCCAAGTGCCACCCGCACCCGGACGATCACGCAGAACACCGCGGGCGTCCCGGGCACCAGCGAGAAGGGCGACCAGTTCGGCGCCCGGCTCGACGCGAGCGACGTCACCGGCGACGGCTACGCGGACCTCGCCGCCGGTGTGCCCTTCGAGGCCATCGGCACGAAGAAGGCAGCGGGCGCCGTCGTCCTGCTGAAGGGACGCTCCGGCGGTCTCAGCGGCACCGGCGCGCAGGCCTTCCACCAGGACACGTCCGGGATCCCGGGCGTGGCCGAGGCCGGCGACCGATTCGGCGGGGCGGTGCGCCTGCTGGACGTCACGAAGGATGCCAAGGCCGAACTGGCCGTCTCCGCACCGGAGGAGAACAAGACGGGAGCGGTCTGGTCGTTGCGCGGCACGTCGAGCGGCCTCACTGCGACCGGCTCGCTCGCCTTCAACCCGGTGGACCTCGGTACCCCGTCAGCCGACGCCGGCTTCGGCTACGCCTTCTCCAACGAGCCCGGCACATTCCTCTACGCGCCGTAAGCGGCGGCGCGGCGGCCGCTCGGCGGCGAAGCGGACAGCACCGGGCCTGCCTCGACGGCAGGTCCGGTGCCCGTCTGTGGAGCGCGTGCTCCGCTGCTCAGGATCCGCAGAGGTGTCAGCGTCCCGGCCGGAGCCACGGTGCGTCCCCGGCCGCAGCGCCGGCGACGCACCGTGGCGACGGGAGCGTCACACCCGGTCGGCGGCGATCAGCAGGTACTGGAAACTGCCGTTGCGGTACGCGTTCAAGAAGGTGTCCTCGATGCCCGTGACCAGGCGATCGGCCTCCCGGCGCAGTTCCCAGTACGGAATGGTGGCGGCCGTCAGGTCCTGGACGTGTACGGGTACGAGCCGGTTGCGGGCCATGGCGCGGAAGTACGCCGAGCGGGGATGGATGTCGCAGATGTAGTGGGCGTTGATGAGGGAGACCTCTCGGGAAGCCTGCCCGTAGGTGTCGTTGTAGCAGCCGGTGATCACCACGTAGCGGCCGCCGCGTCGCAGCAGCCGCGCGTGCTCCGCGAACAGCAGGTCCAACTCGACGTACATGGTGGACTCGTTGTTCCAGGACGCCGCGTACGCACCCGAGTCGAACCCGGTGTCCAGCATGTTGCGGTGGTGGTAGCGGACCTTGCCGCCGATGCCCCGCGCGCGTGCCTGCTCGTTGGCGAACTCGGCCTGCTTGGTGGAGAGCGTCACCCCGTCGGCGTGGCAGCCGTACCGCAGATTCGCCACCACGCTGCCTCCCCCACGTCCGCAGCCGGCGTCGAAGACGCGGTCGGTGGGGGAGAGTTCACCGAGGTGAGAGGCGAGCAGCTCGGCCTGGGCGTGTTCCAGCCGGTGCAGTTCGCGGGTGATCCGCTCGCCCCGCTTGTCAGGATCGGACTCGTCCAGCACCGACCGGTCGGCCTCTCCCACGCCGTAGTGATGGTGGTAGAGGTCGTCGACCTTTCCGAGTTCGAGGTTGACCGGGTTCTCTTCGGCGTTCCAGTAGTCCGCGACACGGGTCTGGTACGTGGACTGATTCGGCACCGTCGCGAAGGTGGTGCCGGTGTGAGAGGTGGCCAACGATGGCTCCTTGCCGTAGTGCGTAGAAGTGCGGCCGGTCGGTCGGACGGACCCTGATCACCAGTAGTTGGGCAGGCTGTAGCGGTCGGTGTTGGTGGCGTGCCATTCGTGGTTGCCGGACACCCAGGCGGCCAGGCTGCGGGCGTACCTCTCGACGAGGGGCGACGTCGCGGAGGCCAGCGCGGACTCCGTCTCGAACGCCTCCATCACCTGGTTGTGGATCTCGACGCTCTTCAGATAGGCGGCCTTGAGACCGAACTTGTCGTTCGCTGCGACCACTTGCGGCAGATTCAGGTGTGCCGGGTCGCTCGCCAGCTCCTTGGTGAAGGAGTACAGATCGTTGACGATCGTCGTCGCGTTGCAGGCGAGGGCGGTGATCCGTTGGATTTCCGGCCGGGCGTAGAGCGGTTCGGGCAGTTCGTAACCGTCCACGGCATCGACGATGGACAGGCAGGGACGGAAGTTGTTGAACTGCCGCATCACCAAGTACTCCCAGATCTGCGGCACATGGCGGGTCTCCGCCCAGGAGGCCTCGGCGAGATAGCCCAGGTGCAGCCTGGCGATGTCGTGCACGAATCGATCGGTCTGGCTCGGCGTGGCGATGGCCGCGTAGTCCTTCAACGCGCAGTGGTACGAACGCAGCGGGCCGTCGGCCTGCACGCCCCGGCGCCACTCCTCCTCCTGCTCGGGCGGGCCGTGGAACGGGTCGAGCGCCGACTGGGCCACGACGAGCCGGCCGCCCAGGCCACGGTGCGCGCCGCCCCTGCCCTCGTCCTCCTCGCAGTAGCAGCTGTCGACCATGTTCTCGGCCAGCAGCAACTTGCCTGCGACGGTGAGGCGTTCGAGATCCGCCGCCTCGGGATGCTGGAGGACCACGGCCCGGCCGAACCTGAACTGTGTGAAGTCCCCCGTCCATTCCGGTGGGAACAGGTCCTGCTCCCGTGCCCAGTCCTGCAGCCGTCGGTCGATCTCGGCCGCCTTCTCCGGGTCGGCCGGTGCGGCGGGCCTGTACCTCAGTCCGGGGACGGCTCCCAGGCGCCGCTTCGGCATGGCACCTGGGGGTCGGGGAGGGCGGGGCGGTGAGAATCCGGCGGTGACGTTGGTGGACGTGCTCATGGTGCGTACTCCACACGGTCGGTCCGCAGTCCGGCCGAGCTGGACGTTCTCCAGGACTCCGGCTGCGTCGGTGGCTGCGTCGGTACGGGAATGGCCGGCGAGTGGCGATCGGCCGCGCTTCTCGGGGATGCGGGGCCGCAAGGGCACGCATCCCGGGTTCGGTTCTCGTGGGTCCGGTTCTGGTGGTCGTCGTCAGTCGGGCCCGGCGTGTGCGCCGAGGGTCGTGGCACGTTGATCGTGGACGGTTCGGGCGGATCGTTCGGCGGCGGTGTCCGGCGGCGAACCCGGGGCGCGCAGAACGATCTAAACAAGCGAGAAGAGCAGGCCGGTAGGGCGTGACGGGGTGGTCTCACGCGCGGAGCGCATAAACCGGCGTGACGAGTCAGACGGCGCACGCGGCCCCCGCCGCACGCCGTCCCGGTGGCATGCCGTGGCATGCCACGGCATGCGGCGAACGGTGCGCGGTTCTGCCGAGGCCTCCCCGGGTTCTGCCGAGGCCGTGCCGTCCTCCTGCACGTGTGTGGCTGCGTCGGCAGCCTTCAGTCGTACCGCTGTCGAGTGGGAATCGGCATGGGTGCGGCCGGATTCGGGAACGCAGCCAGGCCGGGCCCCTGCACCACGGGGCTCTCCCGACCCGGACCCGGAGAGCTGGAGGGCGGACGATGGCCGCGTCTGGCGCCGTGCGCAGCGAGTTCCTGCGTCGCGCTCACCCCGCGGCGGCGTGGCGGCACGCGCGCTGGGTGGGGCCCGTACGGGTGCTGGCGTGCCTGGTGGCAGTCGTGTGCGTCACGGCCCTCGTCGGCGCTGCGACGCTGCGCGCAACGGTTCTGGAGCGCGGTTACTACCAGGGCGTGCTGGACGACGAGCGCGCGTACGACCGGCTGTACGACAAGGTCCTCGTCGACCCGCGCTCGCACCCCGTCACCAAGAGCCTGCTGTCCCGGTTGCCCGTGCCGGAATCCGTGGTGACGGCCAACCTGAAGACGGTGCTGCCCCCGGCCACGGTCCGGCAGCTGACGGACGAGCAGATCGCCGCTCTGGTCGGCTACTTCCGGGGTGACTCCGACGCCCTGGGGGTGTCTGTGAACCTGCGACCGGTCCTTGCGAACGTCGGCGAGCTCGCGCAGGTGTACCTGGGCGATCTGGCCTCCGGGCATCGGGCCTCGCCGGAGTCGGATGTGTCGGCGGCGCTCGCCCGCCTGGACAAGGCCCTGGACAGGATCGCGGAGGGCCGCAAGCCGGCCGACCTGCCCAGGGTGGAGCTCAGCGACCGGGCTGTGGACACGGTGAGTTCGGCGTTGCTCTCCGGCGTGCCCGCGGACGAGAGGTCCTCGCTGCGACCGCAGGTCGAGGGCGCGCTCGCGGTGGGTGACGCGGGCACGGCTCTGGCGGCCGCCGGGCCGCATCTGCCCGGCAGCAAGGCCGGCAGCGGTGAGAATAGTCGACGGGACCTGCTCCGCATGGCCGACGGCGGCCGCTGGAACGCCGTCCGGGACCTGAAGGGCGCGGGCTTCGACACGGGCGCCCTGGAGTCGGCACGCGACGCCACCCGCTTCATGCAGGGCCCGGCGCAGACGCTGTCCGTCGTCGTCGGAGGTCTCGCCGTCGTCTTCCTCTGGGTGTCCGGGCCACCGGGACGGCGGACACGCCGGCTGCGAACCGTCGGCTGGACCCTCGCCGCTGGCGGCGCCTTGCCGGCCGCTCTGTTCTGGGCGGTGCGCCGGGGTGCCGACGACCTTCTCTGGCAGGCTCCCGCGACCTGGCCGGCGTCGCTGGCCGGCCTCGTGGAGGACCTGGAGCGCAACGCCCTCGCCACCTTCACCACCGCGGGACTGTCGGCGGCCGCCGTGCCGTTCGCCGCCGGTGCGCTGCTGGTGGCCGCGACATACGTACGGGAGCGGCACCGGGCCGTGCGGACCGCCCTGGTCGCGATGACCCGGCGTACGCGCACGCGTCTGGTGGGCATCGCCTCGGTTGCCCTGGCGGCTTCGGTCGTGCTCGGCGTCGTGTTCGCACCCAGCGCGGCCGGCGGGCCGGAGCGGACGTACTGCAACGGATCGGCCGAGATGTGCGGCCTTCGCTACGACCAGGCCGCCTATCTGACGACGCACAACTCGATGTCCTCGACCGCCGACCGGTTCATCAGCCCCCTCCAGGACGGCGACATCAAGACCCAGCTGGACGACGGCGCCCGCGCGCTGCTCGTCGACACCCACCTCTGGGAACGCTCCGACCAGGTCGCCGAGCGGCTGAAGGTCTCCGACTTCGCACCCCGCATGCGAGGGAAGGTCGCGGAGCTCATCGACAAGACCGGTCCCGCCCGGCCCGGTCCATGGCTGTGTCATGCGGTCTGCCGCGCCGGCGCGCTTCCACTCGTCGACACCTTGCGCGAGATCCGCACATGGATGGACCAGCACCCGGGGGAGGTGGTCACGCTGATCGTCCAGAGCGGAATCTCCGGCGGACAGACGGCCTCCGCCTTCCGCGAGGCGGGTCTGCAGGACCTGCTGTTCACCCCGGACAGCGACCCGAAGACCCCGTGGCCGACGCTGGGCGACATGGTCGCCGACAACAAGCGTCTGGTCGTCTTCTCGGAGGGGTCGGGCGGGCCGGCCGCCTGGTACCGCGGCTTCTACCGCTACGGAATGGAGACCCCGTACGACTTCCGCCATCCCCGGAAGATGAGCTGCGCACCCAACCGCGGCGGCACCGGCAAGCGGCTCTTCCTGCTCAACCACTTCATTACCGACGCGGGCGGCAGCCGCCTTGACGCCGGCCAGGTCAACGCGAAGAACTTCGTGCTGGACCGCGCCCGTCGCTGCGGGGCCGAACGCGGCCGGCCCGTGAACTTCGTCGCCGTCGACTTCGCCAACGTCGGCGACGCCCGGGGCGCCGTGGCCGCCATCAACGCGGCACGTACCCGCTGACAGCCCTCGCCCTGTGGCACCGCCCGTATCTGCATACAGCCCCGGCCCATCCTCGGGTCCCCGTCGTCAAGCCGGCGGGACCCGAGGCCGTTCGGTGCGGCCCCGGCACAGCGAATCGCTGCGTGCCCGGTTGCCCAATAAATCGAACATACGATCTACTCGGGGTCATGGATGCCAACGCCTTCCCTCGTGATCTTCTGGAGGCCCAGACGGCCTGGTACGCCACGTACTGGCGGCTCGCGAACGCCGCGTCCAGCCATGGCACGACCGAGCACAGGCGGCGCCTGCAGCAGCTGTCCCGGCTCATCGCCGACCACCCGTACTGGCGGACCTCTGCGGGTACGCCAGAAGCTCGGATGGCGCTCAAGGAGATTGCCCGCACCCATGCGCGGCTGTGATGCCCACCCGCCGGCCGGGAGTGTCATCCGCCGTGCGCATCAGTTGCCGGCTGAATACGGGAGCGTCGGGGCCGGAAGGACGGCCAGGGTCTCCGTGGGTCACACAGGTTGGCGTGCGAGGAGCTCCAAGTGCCCGCAGCTCGGGCGGCGGTGAGCCTCGATCTGCCGGCGTCGGCGGCCCATGCGCTGGGCGCCGCGGCTCAAGTAGCCCGCAGACCTCGGTTTCCCCTGACTCCCCGTCCCATCCGGTGCGTGAGCGGCAGGGACGCGACGAACGGCCCCCGGGTGCTGCCCAGTCGTCCCGGTCAGACCGGGCCGCCGCCGAAGCCGGTCTCGTTGCCGTCCGGGTCGCGGAAGACGGCCTTGCGCACGCCGTTGCCGTAGGTCTCGCGCGCGACCGGCTCCAGGCCCCTCGCCGAGATCTGGGCGATGCGGTCCTCGAAGTCGTCGACGAAGACGGTGTGCAGGGCGTGACCGGCATGCTCGGGCCGCACCTCGATGACCAGGAATCGGTGGTCGGCGAGCTCCCACACCGCCTCGGTGTCGTTGGGCACGAACGAGGGCGGGGCGCCGAGGAGTTGCTCGTACCAGGCGGCTGCCCGTGCGTAGTCCCGGACGGGGATGCCTGCGAAGAGGTCCACTGCCACCAGGTCATGCTAGTTCTCCGGGCCTCGGCACGGACCGGGCCGGCGTCGCAGGTCGACTGGAGCGGTGCCAGGCCGGAGCCGTGCGACGACAATCGCCGTCCGGCACAGCGAAGCCCCCGCCGATGATCTTGGCGGGGGCTCTTCGCTGTTCAACTTCGGTGGCTGGGGCCGGGGTCGAACCGGCGACCTTCCGCTTTTCAGGCGGACGCTCGTACCAACTGAGCTACCCAGCCCGGGGTCCGGGGGCGAAGCCCTCGGTCGGGATGGCCTCAGGAGGCGAAGCAACCCGAGGACAGCGGTCCTGACGGGATTTGAACCCGCGGCCTCCACCTTGACAGGGTGGCGAGCACTCCAAACTGCTCCACAGGACCAAGCATCGCGCGAGCACCAGTCTCGCACAGGATGGTGCGTGCCCCCAACGGGATTCGAACCCGTGCTACCGCCTTGAAAGGGCGGCGTCCTGGGCCACTAGACGATGAGGGCTGATGGCCCACCTGAGCGCTTCACTGAGCCAGCGCGTCGGGGACGTGAGAAGCATATGGGATAGCGGAGCGTTCGCCAAAACGGTTACGGGGAGTTCGCCGGGGATGCCGCCGGCGTGGGCCCGGGGGAGCTGAACGTGGGGCCCGGCGAACCCGAGTCCGAACCCGAGTCCGGCGAGCTGGATCCCGGTGAGGGAGAGGGCGAGGGCGAGCGGGGGGAGTCCCCCTTGTCCTCCGCGAGGTGGCGTGTGACCTCCGCGGTGGTCAGGCCCAGCCCGCCCAGGGTGATCTCGTCCCAGGCCTGCAGCTTGCCGTCGTCCCGGCCCAGATAGAGGACGGATGCGGAGACCTTCTGCGGTTTCTCCTTCTCCACGGCGCGCAGGCCGCCGCCGCCCGTCGAGCCCTCGATCATCAGCCGGGTGTGCCGCGGCAGCCGCTCCTGGGTGCGCTGGTGCGTGTGTCCGGCGAGAGCGAGCGGCACGAGCCCGTCGGTCTGCTTGACCAGGACGGGGTTGTGGGAGACGGCGATGTCGACCGGTGTGTCCGAGGCCTTCTGGGCGCGCAGCGCCAGGGCCAGGCGCCGTCCCTCCTGGCGTTCGCGCGGGTCGCCCTGCGGCTTGACGGAACGGTCCGGCGTGAACTGCGGGTCGCCCCAGCCGGCGAGGCGCAGCCCGGCGACGTTGAGCGGCACACCGTCGTCGAGGACGTGGACGTTGCTGCCCTTCTTCTTCGCGAGCTCCTCGAACGCCTTCTGCGTTTCGGCCGAGTCGTGGTTGCCGCGCACCCAGATGTACGGGGCGCCCAGGTCCGTCACGGGTTCGAGGAAGCCGTTCTCGGCGGAGGTGCCGTGGTCCATCGTGTCGCCCGTGTCGATGATCGCGTCGATCTCGTACTGCTCGACGAGCGACTTGATGATCTGCCAGGCCGCCGGGTTGAGGTGGATGTCCGAGACGTGGAGGACGCGGGTCGTGGAGGGGTCCGGCTGGTAGGCGGGGAGCGTGGAGGTCGCCTCGTAGAGCTTGGTCACGTTGGTGACGAGACGCGCCAACTCCCGCTGGTAGATGTCGAAGTCGGTGACGATGCTGCGCGCGTTGCCGACGACGGAGGGGGCGCTGGCCAGCAGCCCGGAGAACTTGGGTTCGAGCACGGACTTCGGGTTCCACGTCGCGTACGCCGCCGCGCCCGAGGCCGCCAGCAGCGCGAGCGCGAGACCGCTCGCCGCGAGGGCGCGGCGGGGGCGCCGGTAGACGACGAGCCCCAGCACCCCGGCTCCGACGATCACGGCGACGGCGGAGCGCAGCGCGAGGTCGCCCGTGCCCTTCTGGACGTCCGAGGTGATCTCGCTCTCGAGCCCTTCAAGCCGTTCCGGATGGTCGACGAGGGCGGAGGCCCGCTGCTGGTCCAGCTGGTCGACATCGACGTCGAGGCGGAGCGGAGCCGCGTGACTGCGCAGTTCCAGGGCGCCGAGTGGCGAGACGTTGACCTTGGTGCCGCCCGTGAGGGAGGGCCGCAGCGCCATCTTCGTGTCCATGGGGCCCACGGGCGCGTCGATGCTGCCGACGATGAGCAGTCCCAGCCAGGCGCCGGCGAGGGTGGTCGCGACGAGGCCGAGGGCACGTACGTACGAGCGCGGGGCCGGTCTGAGGCCGAGCGTGTCCGGGGACGCGGCGCGTGCCGCGCGGGTGCTCCGGGTGCCGCGGCCTTCCCGACGACGGAAGAGGCGGTTGCGCAGGAGGGATGCGGGGTTCGGGACGGACGGTTTGCGTACCCATTGCGGCAGAGGGAGCGGTTTACGGGGCTTCCTGGCATCGCGGCCCATGAGGCCCCCTATGCCCGTCGGGCAGGGCACCTATGCGAGCTGTCGGTACCGGCCGTGCACGGCGGAGCGGCGTTGACCGACAATGGCCGAGTGCTGGAGATGACGCGCGAGGACTTCGAGGGGCTGGTGGCCGAGGCGCTCGACCGCATTCCGCCCGAGCTGACGCGGCTGATGGACAACGTCGCGGTCTTCGTCGAGGACGAGCCACCGGCGGAGGACCCGGAGCTGCTCGGCCTTTACGAGGGCACGCCGCTGACGGAGCGGGGCGAGTGGTATGCGGGCGTGCTGCCGGACCGGATCACGGTCTACAGAGGGCCGACGCTGCGCATGGTGGGCGGTGAGGACGGCGGCCGTGACGGTGTCGTCTCCGAGGTCGAGGTGACCGTCGTCCACGAGATCGCGCACCACTTCGGAATCGACGACGAGCGGCTGCACGAGCTGGGGTACGGGTGAGCGCAGAGGGCGGGCCGAACCGGGATCCGGCGGGAGGGCCGGGCGGCCCGGAGGAGGGCGGCCGGCCTCTGTCCGCCGGTCAGCCGCCATGGCAGGAGGCCGTCGATCCCGACGTCGACCTGCACGTACCGGCTCAGCGGTCCGAGACGGCTGGCCGGCACGGGCTGGTGGTGCTGGCCGTGATCGGAGCGGGGGGCGCGCTGGGCTCCCTCGGCCGTCACGCGCTCGCGCTGTGGCTTCCGGCCCGCGGCTCGGCGGGGTTCCCGTGGGGGATCTTCGTCGTCAATCTCTGGGGCTGTGCCCTGATCGGCGTGCTGATGGCGCTGGTCGGCGAGGGCGGCCGTGACGCCCGTGCGCCGGCGCTGCTGAGGCCGTTCCTGGGGGTGGGTGTGCTCGGGGGCTTCACCACCTTCTCGACCTACGCGGTCGACGCCTCGCATCTGCTCCGGGCGGGCCCGCACGCGGTGCCGATCGCTGTCGCGTATCTCGCCGGGACGCTGCTGGGGGCGCTGGCCGCGGTGTGGGCCGGTGCGGCGGCGACGCGCGCCCTGCTGGAGGTGCGTGGACGTTGACATGGGTGCTGGTGGCCGTGGGCGGCATGGTGGGCGCGCCGCTGCGGTATCTGACGGACCGGGCCGTGCAGGCGCGGCATGAATCGGTCTTCCCCTGGGGCACTTTCACGGTGAACGCCGTGGGGTGTCTGATGCTGGGCCTGCTGACAGGCGCAGCGGCCTCGGGAGCGGCCGGTTCACCGATCATGGCGCTCCTGGGCACGGGGCTGTGCGGGGCGCTGACGACGTACTCGACGTTCTCCTACGAGACGCTGCGGCTGGCCGAACGGGGCCGCGGGGGGCTGGCGTCGGCGAACGCCGTACTGTCCGTGCTGGTCGGTCTGGGCGCTGTGTTCGCCGGACTCGCCCTGGCACGGGCCGTGTTGGCGTGACCTGTTGCGCGCGGCGGCAGTTGAGCAGAGGGCTCGCCGCTCCCGCTTCCGGCGCCTGGAGGTTCCCCCGTGCGCTCGCCCAGTTCCCCGTTCCGTTCCCGGACCGCCCTTTCCGGCTCAAGTTCCGTCCAGCTGATGGGAGTTGGCAAGTGTGCCGCTCGTACGGCCGCCGGCGTGCTGTTGCTTGCCCTGCTGCAGGGATGCATGACGGTGCACGGGGACCCGAGCGGCGGCACCAAGGAGAGGCGAGGCGGAGCCTCCTCCGCGGATGCGGGGGACGAGGTGCCCGAGGGCGGATTCTCGGGCAGCGTCCTGAGGCACGGTGAGGGCGCGCGCAGCGGCGATGACGCCCGGCGCGCGCACGGCTCGCACCGGGCACGCCACGGCCGCGACGCCGACGAGAAGGACGGCGACCGCGAGCGCCGGGCGGAGGAGGACGCCGAGCGGCGCAGCAAGCACGGGAGGGGCAAGTCCGGTGCGGGAGATGACAGTTCGCGTGACACCCCGAAGGTTCCGGACTCTCCGTCGTCCCCTCGTCCTCCGCGTCCGAAGCCGCCCGCGCCGCCGAAGCCGAGTGTGCCGAAGCCCACTCCCACTCAGCCGCGGCCCCCGACGGAGGCTCCGACGTCGCCCACCAGCGGATAGTCTTCTCCCGAGCGCCCGCGCAGCCCTCGTGATCTCATTTGCGCAGCGCCCCGCGGGGTGCGTATGCTGGTTGATCGTTTGATCCCATTTGCCCGGCGCCCTTGCAGAGCGCGCCGCGTGGCGCGTTTCTCTCAGCCGTGGCTGACCGCATAGAGGCGGTCGTTTGCGAATTCACGGAGTCTGAGCGCGTGCTGCTGAACTCCGGAAGGTTCGCACTTCGCATGTCTGTTGCCTCGATCGACGCTGTCCTGCCGCAGGACGAGGACACCGTCACCTTCGCCGATCTCGGGCTTCCCGAGCCCGTGGTGCGCAAGCTCGCGCAGAACGGCGTCACCATCCCCTTTCCCATCCAGGCCGCGACCATCCCGGACGCGCTGCGGGGCAAGGACATCCTCGGCCGTGGCCGCACCGGCTCCGGCAAGACCCTCTCCTTCGGGCTGCCGCTGCTGAACGGCCTGGCCGGCGGCCGCACCGAGCGCAAGCGCCCCCGCGCCGTCATCCTCACGCCCACCCGCGAGCTGGCCATGCAGGTCTCCGACGCGCTCCAGCCGTACGGTGACGTGCTCGGCCTGAAGCTCAAGGTCGTCTGCGGCGGCACGTCCATGGCGAACCAGATCACGGCTCTGGAGCGCGGCGTGGACATCCTCGTCGCCACCCCCGGCCGCCTGCGCGACCTGATCGGGCGCGGTTCCTGCTCCCTCCAGGACGTCGAGGTGGCCGTGCTCGACGAGGCCGACCAGATGTCGGACCTGGGCTTCATGCCCGAGGTCACCGAGCTGATGGACCAACTGCCCCAGGGCGGGCAGCGGATGCTCTTCTCCGCCACCATGGAGAAGGAGATCGACACGCTCGTCAAGCGGTACCTGGACACCCCCGTGGTGCACGAGGTCGACGCCGCACAGGGCGCGGTCACGACCATGAGCCACCACGTGCTCGTGGTGAAGCCGCGTGACAAGGCGCCCGTGACCAACGCGATCGCCTCGCGCAAGGGCCGCACGATCATCTTCGTGCGGACGCAGCTCGGCGCCGACCGCGTGGCCGAGCAGCTGCGCGAGGGCGGCGTGGGCGCGGAGGCGCTGCACGGCGGAATGACGCAGGGCGCACGGACGCGCACCATGGCGGACTTCAAGGACGGCAAGGTCAACGTGCTGGTCGCGACGGACGTGGCGGCCCGCGGCATCCACGTCGACAACATCGACCTCGTGCTCAACGTCGACCCGGCCGGCGACCACAAGGACTACCTGCACCGCTCGGGCCGTACCGCCAGGGCGGGGCTGTCCGGCACCGTCGTCTCGCTGGCGCTGCCGCACCAGCGGCGGCAGATCTTCCGGCTGATGGAGGACGCGGGCGTCGACGCCTCGCGGCACATCATCGGGCGGGGCGACGTCTTCGACGAGGAAGTGACGCGGATCACAGGTGCGCGTTCGTTGACCGAAGTGCAGGCCGACTCGACGGCGAACGCCGCCAAGCAGGCCGAGCGCGAGGTCGCCAAGCTCAGCCGGCAGCTGGAGCGCGCGCAGCGGCGTGCGACCGAACTCCGCGAGGAGTCCGAGCGGTTGACGGCGCGCGCGGCGCGCGAGCGCGGGGACGACCCGGAGGCCGCCGTCGCCGAGGCATCGGCGGCTCTGACCGCGGAGGTCGAGGCCGAGGTGCAGCGCGAGCTGCGCCGGGAGCAGCGCCGCGAGGAGCGCGAGCAGCGCGACCGTGAACAGCGCGACCAGCGTGACCAGCGCCGGGACGGGAAGCGTGACGAGCGCGGCGGCGACCGCGACCGGCGTGACGGTGGGCGTCCGGCCTACAACCGCGGACGTGACCGCGACAGGGACCGGGACCGTCCCCGTGACGGACGCGAGGCCCGCCCCGCGTACAACCGTGAGCGCCGCGAGGGCGACCGGAACGGCTTCCGCCGCGACGACCGCCGCCCCACTTCCTCCTACGGCCGGGACGCCCGTGCCCACGACGACAGGCGTCCGCACGGCCGTCGTGACGATCACCGTGGGGGCGCCCGCCAGTTCGACCGCCGCGCCGACAAGCCGCGCTGGAAGCGCAACGGATGACGGTCCTCTGACACCTCCCCAGCACGAAGGCCAATGCCTTCGAAGCCCGGCGGTCTGCCGGGCTATGCTGCGGGGGCGGGCCGTTAGCTCAATTGGCAGAGCAGTGGACTTTTAATCCATTGGTTGAGGGTTCGAGTCCCTCACGGCCTACCGCTGCACCGCCTGTAAGGGCCGCCGACCTGTGAGTCCGGGCCTCGGCCACCTCCCGTGGCCGGGGCCCGCGGTCGTTCCGGGGGCTTGCGTGAAGACCGCGTTCGCCCGCCGCTTCCCTCTTGCCGCGGGTTGCGGGGAGTCCTGCCGTCCGCGAGAGGGCGTGGACGCCGGAGCTGCCCGGCGATCTTGTTTTGAAAAAGGGCTACCTGAGGCGGGAGGCCCGTGAAGATCGTTCGCGCGCGGGAGCAGGGGACTGTGAAGACCCGGCCGGACGGGCAGTCCGGGCTGATAGATAATCATCCCGACGACCGTCATTCTTCGACCCTCGTGGTCCTTTCGCCCCGAACGGAGCTCACCTCATGCCCAAGCCCCTGTATTCCCTTACCACTTGGGGCCTCGCCGCCGCAGCCGCCGGTGCGCTGCTGGTGGGCTGTTCGTCGGAGGAGGCGAAGCTGCCCAAGGACAAGGTGGCGAACACGGTGGCCGAGAAGCTCGCCGCTCAGACGGGCCAGCCGAAGCCGGACGTCACCTGCCCCAAGGACCTTGTCGGCAAGGTCGGCACCACGATGCGCTGCAAGCTCACCGCGAGCGACGGCAGCAGCCTCGGTGTGACCGTCAAGGTCACCTCCGTCGACGGCGACGACATCAAGTACGACATCAAGGCTGACGGGTAAGCCTCATCAGTACAGGCAAGGGGGCCCGAGCGCCGGACGTTCCGCCGGTGTTCGGGTCCCTTGGCTATTGCCAGGCGCGTGCCGGTGCGTGGTCGACCACCCGGGACAGGTAATCGAGCTTGCGCAGCACGTCCTGCGGGCGCAGCCGCTCCTCGTGCCAGGTGAGGACCTCGCCGTTCTCGAACCGCAGCGGCTGGTCCTTCAGCGCGGGCTCACGTGCGAGTTGGCGGGTCAGCCCCGGTGCCGCGAGCCGCTTCGCCGCCGCCCGGTCCTCGGCGATCACGCGGTTGTCGGCGTCGAACTCCGCGTCCCCGGTCGCGACGATCTCCCCGCCGCCGAACACCGAGTCCAGGAAGCCCTCTTCGCGGATGACGGTCCGCGGCACCTCCCCGGGTGTCGAGACGGCGAACACGGCGTAGTACTCCGACTGCTCCCTGCCGTTGACCCGCGTGCCCGTCGATTCGTCCTCGTACTCGAAGTACCGGAACTCCCGTCCCTTGTACCGGCCGTGCGTGTAGTCCGACACCTGCAGTCCGGTGCTCACATCGGGGAACGGCTCCACACCCTCGAGCCGGTCCACGACCCCCGGCCTGCTCGGCTCGTGCGACCAGCCGTGCTCGCGGGCCAGTTGGGCCAGCCCGGCCTCCTCGCCCGTACTCCGACTGTCCTTCTGATTCCCCCAGTAGATGAGTCCGAGCACGCTGGCGAAGAACCCGCCCATCACCAGCACCACTCCGCCCATGACGAGCGCCGCGACCCGCCGCGGGTACTCCTTGTTGCCGATGACCAGCGTGAACTTCTTGCCGCTCGGCCCGTGTTCGGCAATGGTGCGGCCGCTCGTCCACTTGTCGCTCACGACATCCCCCTCCGGTGGTGTGGCGCCCTCGCGCGCCCGAACAGTCCCGGGCGGGCCGGTAGTTCGGCTCGGCACAGCGTAGGGAACCCGGAACACAGGCGCGACGCGGGGACGGGCCCCGAAGGAACGCGCGTGTGATGACATGTGAGGCTGAGGTGCAGGTTGTATCGGAGTGCGCGGGGGCTGGGCCTACCGGGGCACAGGGAGGCATGCTGACGTCATGGAAGCCTTGTTCTACGTGTTGTGGTTCGTCGCGATGGCGGCGCTGTTCATCTGGTCCCGGAAGCGGGCTGCCCGGCGTGCGCAGAGCAGGGCGGAGGGGCGCGCGGAGCTGAGGGCCCTGGCAGAGGGTCGTGGATGGACTTACGCGGTCGGTGTCCCCGGGCTCATCGATGAGTTCTCCGGTGCCGGGCCGCTGCCCGTCGCGAAGGGAGTGGCGGGCGGCAACGTCGTCGTCGGCACGCATCGCGGATTCGCATTCCGGGCCTTCGAGTACCAGAGCACCCTCTCCGTCGGGTCCGGGGTGGACGATCACATGCAGCAGCAGATCCACTACTTTCCCGTGTGGGCGCTGAAGTTGACCGCACCTGTTCCTGACATCCGCATCCTGCACCGGCGTTGGCACAGCAGGCTCACCTCTGGTACTCCGCTCGCCACGGGGATCCCCCAACTCGACGAGCAGTTCCACATCGTCGCCGAGGACGAGCAGAGCGCGGTGGTGTTGCTGCAGGGCGGGCTGGGCCAGTTCCTGATCTCCGACCCGCGCGCCGGCGAGTGGCCGCTCGAGGTGCGCTACGGGCATCTGCTCACGTGGCGTCGGGAGGAGAAGCTCTCGACCGAGAACCTCGACGTGATGCTGGACTTCCTCACCGACGCCGTCGGCAGGCTTCCGGCCCAGACGTCGTAGCGGAGCCGTCCTGGCCACCGTCAGCCGGCGGCCGGGACGCCGTGCTCCCGTCTCCCTCGCCCCTGGATGCCCCTCGGGGGGCCTACTGCCCACGCAACGGCGTCATGTGAACGTCTCTTGCAGAGACTGTGGTCTTGCCCCTTGCCGAAGTCATCGGCAAGAGAGAATGGTTGACTGAGCGTCAACCAACGGGGCAGTGACTGCAGTTCACCCCCTGAATAACGAGTCGAAAACGGGGGGTCCGCATGGCGGACATGCGCGTCGAGCCGAGCGAACTTCGCTCGGCATCGGGAAAGATCAAGAAGGCAGTCGGCAAGGGCGACGACGCCAAGCTCGATGACATCGCGAACGGCGCCGACTTCGGCCACGGCGACGCCGCCAAGGCCTTCTCGGAGCTGATGGCCACCTGGAACGTGGCCGTCACCAAGACGCTCAAGGACGACGCGGAGTCCTCCGCGGACAAACTCAACGACAACGCCGCGTCGTACGAGCGCTCCGAGCAGCAGTCACAGAACCACTTCACCGGGCCCGCGGTCGGCGCGCCGGGCTTGATCAACTAACGGGGAAACAATGGCGGCACAACTCGGCGAGACCCGCGATCCGCGCCAGCTGATACCGGGCGACCCAGAAGACCTCACTGGCCGGGCCGACAAGCTCCGCGCCAGGTCCAAGACCCTCGAAGGCGTCGGCGACGACCTGGGCGCCATCCGCATTCCCAGCTGGGAGGGCAAGGCCAGCGACGCCTTCTGGAAGGACTTCTCACCACAGAAGGCGCGCTGGCACCGCGGTTCCGATTCGATGGACGAGGCCGAGAAGGCACTGCGCGACTACATCAGGACCCTCACCTGGGCCCAGTCCCAGGCGGAGCGGGCGATCGAGCAGCACGAGAGCGGGAACGAGGCCGCGGCCGAGACGACGCTCAACTCTGCGCGCAGCCAGCTGAACACCGCGGGCGACACCGCCGCGAAGAAGTTCGAGGCCCAGGGCGGAAAGGCCGAGGGCGCACCGGACTGGCTGTTCTTCTCGGCGGCGGCAGCCGAGAGTAACACCGGCAAGACCAGTATGGAGTTGGTCAACCGTGAGATGAACCCGCTCACGAACCGCCGGGCCTGGGGCGATTTCAAGGACATGACTCCCGAACAGCGGCGAAACCTGCGCGAGGAGATCTCCGGCAAGGGCCCCGGCATCTCCGTGATGGGTCCCTCCGTATCCGGAAAGGCGAGCGTGTGGGGGGCGGAGGCCCAGGGCCGGAGCGACTTCGCGGGTGGCGAGGTCTCCGGCACGGCGGGCGTGAACCTTCTCGGCGTCGAGGGCCAGGCAGGCGTCGGTCTGCAGGACGGGAACGCCACCGCCTCTGCCTCCGGAAAGGCATACCTGGCCCAGGCCTCGGCCGAAGGCAAGTACCAGGCCGGCTACTTCGAGACCTCCGGCAAGGCTTCGGCCTTCGCCGGCGCCCAGGCGGAGGCCAAGGGATCCGTCGGCATGGACGGCGCCCACGGTGAAGCCGGAGCGTTCGCCGGTGCCAAGGCCGAAGCGGAGGGGCACGCCTCGGTGGCGGGTGTCGGCGTCGGTGGTACTGCCGAGGGCTGGGCCGGAGTCGGGGCCGAGGCCAAGTTCGACGCCGGCTTCAAGGACGACGGAACGTTCGTCATCGGCGGCGAGGCCGGGGTCGGCCTGGGCCTCGGCGGCAAGCTCGGCGGTCAGATCGAGATCGACCCGGGCAAGGTCACCGATGCGGCCGGCGACGCGGCGGACGCGGTCGGGGACTGGGGTTCGAGCGCCAAGGACACGGTCGGCGGCTGGTTCGACTGATCCGCCGCGGGGCGGCCCCGCACGGGGCTCCCCGCCGGCGGCTCCTCCCCGTCGTTTCCCGTACCGTCGACATCCGTACCGCAAGGAGTTGATCCACCATGACGGGCACACTTCCGGTGCCGCTCAACGTCGAGCTTCCGCAGGGCTGGGAGTCGGCGCCCCCGGACAAGGTCGGCGCACCGCACGCCGCCTTCGTCGGGCTGCACAAGGCCTCACAGGGGCAGGGCTTCACGCCCAACATCACGGTCACCGGCCACACCCTCGAGGGTTCGGGGAACCTGCACCGCCTCGCTGAGGAGTCGGTGCAGCGGCTGCGCGAGAACCTCGGCGCCGTCGAGATCGTCAAGCGCGCCGAGGTGGGCACCTCGGCGGCGCCGGGCCTCGTCGACGCCCCGGGGATCGTGCAGAACCTGCGCATCCAGGCCACCGTCAACCAGCAACCGATGGAGCTCGCGCAGAGCCAGTTCATCCTGCTGCTGGAGAACGAGCAGCAGCGCGGTGAACTCGTCGAGATCGAGGTGGCGTTGACGGCAAAGATGAGCCAGCTCGACGACGTCCTCGAGGACTTCCAGACCTTCCTCTCCGCCCTCCGCCCGGCCGCTCCCACCTCGGGGGGCAACGGGTCGGCCTGACACGCCGCGGTATGAAGCAGCGGGGGGCCGACCTGTGAGTCAGGGCCCCGGCCACCTCCCGTGGCCGGGGCCCGCGGTCGTCATCCGGGGGGCTCGGTGAAGGCCGCGTTCGCCGGCCGCTTGCTCCGTCACCCGCGGGCTGCGGGGACGGCCTGCCGTCCGCGACGAGGGCGTGGACGCGGAAGCCTGCCCGGCGCGCGCACCGCCGGAACCGCCCGCGTCGGCTCCGCCGGCACGTCGATCGAGTAGCCGCGCAGCGCCCGCGCGAAGCGCCAGCCGCCGCAGCCCAGTTGGAGCTGGAGGTCCCAGGTGCCGGGGGCCAGTGGCTTGCCGTTGTCGGCCGTCGAGGGGTCGACGGTGAACTCGGTCTCGAAGCTCAGGGAGCACGTGTCCGCATCATCCTGGCTCCGGCCGGTTCCCGGGAGGCGGGACGTGAGCCGTGCCGGCAGCCCCATCCGGCGCGCGGCCCTGGCCACCGGTTCCGCCGCGGTGCTCCCGTCCCGCGCGGGCACCTCGACCACGCGGTGGGTCAGCGGCACGCTGAGCACCGTTCCTCCTTCGCGGTGGCGCAGGAGACCCCGGACGTTGCTGCGTTGCACCGCCTTGGTGAAGTCGGCCGCCTCCGAGGCTCCTGGCACGGCGGCGACGCGGGGCGGCAGCTGCAGCAGGCGCCGGCCTCCCGCGCGGGAGAAGAGAAGCGGCGCGGAGGAGATGCCCCTGCCCTTCCTGCGCACGAGCCGCGTCTCGCACCTGACGGTCAGCCGGCCGTCCTTCCAGCCGGCCGAGCGGACGCGGGGCCGGTGGTCCACTCCGGCTTCGAACTCCGCCTGTTCTTCAAGGGGTTCGAGCTCGCGGTTCCTGGCGAGGGCCGCGACGATCCGCAGCCGCGTCGTCAGTGCCGCGTCCGCCTTGGGCGGCATCTCGGCGGCCAGGGCGCCGACGGCGTCGAGCCATTCGGCCTTGCGTGGCCCGGGCTGGTCGAGGAATCGCTGTCCGCTGATCCGGGCGAGCGCCTTCTTGCCGTACCAGTTCGCGGCCAGCCGGTAGCGGTGACGGCCGGGGGCGACGCGGGTGTCAGGGGCGTCGAGGATGGCAAGCACTCGCCGGACGCTGTCGACGTACGGGCCCGGCTCGATCCTCTCGTAGCTGATGTTGTGGCCCTCGCCCTCGTGACGCACCCAGTGGTAGCAGGTGTAGTCGTGGACGGTGGCCACGCGGCCGGTGAGGAGATAGGCGCGCAGGGTGAACATGTGGTCCTCGAGCCGCACTTGGCCCTCCGCGAAGCGCAGCTCGTTCTCCTGGAGGAACGAGCGCCGGAACAGCTTGTGGATGGTCATCGAGGAGAGCAGCTCGGTGTCGGAGCGCAGGTCAGCGGCGGCGATCGGCTTCTCGAACAGGGCGCGGGGCGCCCGCCGTCCGTGTCCGGCCATCCGTCCCGCGACGATGTCGGCGCCGGTCTCCCGCGCCCGCGCGTAGGTGCGCTCCAGGGCTTCGGGAGCGAGCCAGTCGTCGTCGTCGACGAAGTGGACGAACTCGCCACGGGCGGCGTCCATGCCGATGTTGCGCGGCCTGCCGGGCCAGCCCGAGTTGGGGATGCGGATGAGCCGGACGACCGACTCGGCTCCCTGGTCGGCGACTTCGTCCTCCAGCAGTGCGACCGTGTCGTCGCTGGAGCCGTCGTCGACGTAGATGACCTCGAAGTCCGTGCGCGGCATGGTCTGGCCGAGGAAGGAGCGCAGTCCGGTCAGAACCGTCTTCCCGGTGTTGTGGGTGGGAACGACGACGCTCACCTTGACCGGTGGCTCGCTGACCGTGGGCGACGTGTATTGCACTGCTGCCTTTCGAGTGGATTACGGCTCATTTGCGTGCCTGCCCGCAACGTACGAAGCGAAGGTGAACGGCGGCCCACAGGCCGGAAGTCATGCAGTGACCACCACGTCCGCTGCACCCTCGGGCGGTCCGGGTCCCACGCCCGGGGTGAGAGATGCCGTGGGGGATCTCACTCACGCCAGCGCCTGACCTCGCCGTTTCTTCAGGGGGGCGTTGCCGGGGTGAACCGGACCGACGTGCCGTGTGGTCGCCTCGCGCACGGCACGTCGTCCGACTCACCGTGGATTCAAGGCAGTTGGGCCGGTGCCGCCGAGGCGCGGGCCAATACGCAGTCGAATTCGACGACCCGCCCTGTGGATCCCTCACGTGTGACGGGATACATGCCGGTGATCTCGAAGCCCGCGTCCTCGTAGGCGGCGATGGCCTCGGACATGTGCGGGCTCCCCTCGTAGAGCTGCAGCGCGGCAACCTCCGACTGCATCCCGACGAACTCGCCTTTGCGCTTCCCGGCGCCGGCGAAGACCTCCATGTCGAAGCCCTGCGTGTCCATCTTCAGGTACGGCCGCGGGTCGGCGATGCCCGCCAGGGCGTCGTCCATGATCGCGTCGAGCCGCCGCAGTTGCACCTCGGTCGTGCTGGAGGTGTCGGCGAACCGCTTGTAGCGCTTCTGTCCGTACTCGCTGGGCTCCAGCAGCGAGTTCATGGTCTTCCACCCCAGGTGCATGTTCTCGACCGACTCGCTGCGCCCCAGCGCGAAGGGGTGGACCTGCCAGTCCGGGTCCCGTTCGGCGACCTTGCGCAGCGTGGCCAGGGCGTCCGGAACGGGCTCGAAGGAGACGATCCTGCCCCGGTAGCCGAACTCGCGCAGCTGCTTGCCGTACTGCCCCTTGTTGGCCCCGACGTCGAATACGCAGTTGACGTCGTAGTTGACCAGCAGATCGGCGACGTGCCGGGAACACAGGCTGCTCGCGGCCGACTTGTGCAAGCCCCACCCGTCGGCGGGGGTGCGGGTACCCGGCCCCTTTCCGCCGACCATCCAGGCGTCCCCGCTCATCTTCGTGGCCGAGTAGCCGCCACGCCGGGAGACCACCGCGGCACCCGGGCCGAGATCGAGTACCTGCACCCCCACGCGCGGCAGCACACCGAGGGCCTTTCTGAACATAGTTGTCATATTGTGAGGCTATCCGCGCGTCGTCCGACGCTGTCAAACACGAGGCGGGGAGCCCGCGAGCCGGCAGGTCAGGCGGCCGGCGCCGACGGCAGCTGCGGCACCGGAGCGGGCGGCACCGGCCCCGTGTAGCGGGCGGAGGGGCGAATGATCTTCGAATCCCCGGCCTGCTCAAGGATGTTGGCGCTCCAGCCCACCACGCGTGCCGCGCAGAACGTCGGCGTGAACATCGAACGCGGCAGCCCGCACAGCTCCATGACGACGCCCGCGTAGAACTCCACGTTGATGTGGAGCTCACGCCCCGGCTTGAGCTCGGCCAGCACGGCCTCGACACATTCCTCGACCTGCGTCGCGAAGTCGACCAGCGGGCCACCGAATTCCTGGGCGATCCCTTTCAGCATGCGCGAACGCGGGTCCTCCGTGCGGTAGACGGGGTGCCCGAAGCCCATGATCCGCTCGCCGGCCCGCACGCGGTCCCGCACCCAGGCGTCCGTACGGTCCGGCGTGCCGATGGCCTCCAGCGCGTCCAGCGCGCGGCTGGGCGAACCGCCGTGCAGCGGCCCGGACAGGGCGCCGATCGCGCCGGTCAGGCACGCGACGACGTCGGCTCCGGTCGAGGCGATCACGCGTCCGGTGAAGGTCGAGGCGTTGAACCCGTGGTCGACGGTGGAGATGAGGTAGCGCTCCACCGCCCGGGCCTCGCGCCGGGCGGGCTCCTCGCCGGTGAGCATGTAGAGGTAGTTGGCCGCGTACGGCAGGTCGTCGCGCGGTTCCACGGGTTTGAGGCCCTGGCCCAGCCGGTGCAGTGCGGTCAGCAGCGTCGGCACGAGCGCGCACGCCGCGAGGGCGTCCTCGCGGCGCTCACCCGGTGTGAGGTCGTAGACCGGACGGAATCCCGCCGCCGCGCCGGCCAGCGAGAGCGCGGTGCGCAGCCCGGCCAGCGGACCGGAGGCGGCCGTGGCCCGGGAGACGGCGGGCAGGGCCTCGCGCACGGGTCCGGGCAGGTGGCGCAGCCCGGCGGTGAGTTTGGTGAACTCCACGCGGGCGGCGCGGTCCGGGAGTTCCCCGTGAAACATGAGATGCCAGATGTCCTCGAACGTGCGGCGCTCGGCCAGCTCCACGGCCGAGTACTGCCGGTAGTGGTAGAAGCCCTCGCGTCCGCGTACGTCCCCGAGGGTGGTGTCCGTGACGACGACTCCGGACAGTCCGCGCGGGACCTCGATGCCCTGTTGCTCCATGTCGGATCTCCGTTTCCCCGTACCCCTTACTTGATTTCGACTGTCCATGCTTTACTCAGTTCCGTCAATATTGATCGAATCAATGCAAGTCTCGGGAGTGTGTGTGAGCGAGCAGGGCGGCGGCGACAGCTCCGAAGAGCGGCCCCGGCTGAGCACCCGGCAGGCAGCCGAGCGGCTCGGGGTGAAGCCCGAGACGGTCTACGCGTACGTGAGCCGCGGCCTTCTGAGCAGCCGCCGCTCCGCGGGCGGCCGCGGCAGCACGTTCGACGCCGACGAGGTCCAGGCGCTGGCGGACGCCGCCCGCAGGCCCGCCGCCGCACCGCGGCAGGCAGCGCCCGAGGCCATGACCGTACGGACGGGCATCACGCTGATCGAGCCCGACGGATGCTGGTTCCGGGGCGTCGACGCCCGTGAGCTGGCCGCGACCCACACCTTCGAGGAAGCGGCCGACTGGCTGTGGACGGGTCGGCTCACACCCGGGCTGCGCTTCACCGCTCCTCCCCCGCTGCTGGACGCCGCTCGTACGGCCGCCGGCGCGCTGCCCGGACACTGCGCCGTCACCGACCGGCTGCGCGCCGCCGTCGTCGCGGCGGCCGTGGCCGACCCGCTGCGTTTCGACCTCGCGGAGGAGGCGGTGATCGCGCGGGCCCGCGGACTGCTGCCCGTCATGGTGGGTGCGCTGCCGCTGCAGGGGAGCGGCCCGGACGGAGAGGAAGCGGGCGCGGCAGCCGGCGGCCTCGTCAGTGCGCTGTGGCCACGCCTGACCGGTCGCCGTCCGACGGAGGCGTTCGTACGCGCCCTCGAGCGGGCGATGATCCTTCTCCTCGACCACGACCTCGCGGCGTCGACGCTCGCGGCACGTGTCGCCGCGTCCGCACGTGCCCACCCGTACGCGGTCGTCTCCGCCGCGCTCGGCGCGCTCGACGCCCCGCTGCACGGCGCCGCGGGCGCGGGCGCCCACCGCATGCTGGCCGAGGTCGTGGAACGCGGCAGCGCCACGGCGGTGGTGGCCGAGACCCTCAGGGCCGGGCGCCGCGTGCCGGGCCTCGGGCACCGCGTCTATCCCGGTGAGGACCCGCGGGCCCGTGCCCTGTTCACATGGCTCGAGGAAGTTCCCGCCTGCGCCGACGCGCTCGCGGCGGCGCACGAGATCGCGGCGACGGCCGGGCGGCAGGCCAACATCGACCTCGCCCTGGCGGTGCTCACGCTCGGCGCAGGCATGAGCCCCGAGGCGAGCGAGGCGGTCTTCGCCGTCGCGCGCACGGCCGGCTGGGTCGCCCACGCGCTCGAGGAGTACGGCGAACGTCCGCTGCGTCTGCGGCCCCGCGGCCACTACACCGGGCCACGGCCGCCCCTGCCCGCACCGGGCGAGTAGGGCCACGGGCCGTACGCGGCAGGCCGGCGATGGCCGTCCCGAGAAATTCCGCTTGCACCTCACGTCACGTGAGGACTCATCGTGAAGTGCGTACGAGAGAGGAGCGCAGATGAGCTACTCCGTGGGAAAGGTCGCCGGAGTCGCCGGGGTGACCGTGCGCACGCTGCACCACTACGACGAGATCGGCCTGCTGGTGCCCAGCGAGCGCAGCCACGCCGGCCACCGCCTGTACGGCGATGCCGACCTGGACCGGCTCCAGCAGATCCTTTTCTACCGGGAGCTCGGCTTTCCGCTCGAAGAGGTGGCGGCCCTGCTCGACGACCCGGACGTGGACCCGCGGGAACACCTGCGGCGGCAGCACGAACTGCTGCGTTCGAGGATCGAGAAGCTGCAGAAGATGGCCGCCGCCGTCGAACACGCGATGGAGGCACGGAAGATGGGCATCAACCTCACGCCCGAGGAGAAGTTCGAAGTCTTCGGGGACAACGACCCCGACCAGTACGCGGAGGAGACCCAGCAGCGCTGGGGCGACACCGACGCGTACCGCGAGTCGCAGCGCAGAACGGCTTCCTACACCAAGGAGGACTGGCTGCGGATCAAGGAGGAAGGCGAGGAGTGGAGCCGCCGCTTCACCGAACAGATGGACAGTGGTGAAGGACCCGAGTCCGAGGCGGCGATGGACCTGGCCGAGGAGCACAGGCAGCAGATCTCCCGCAATTTCTACGAGTGCCCGTACGAGATGCACACCTGCCTCGGCGAGATGTACGTCGCGGACGAGCGTTTCACCGCGTACTACGAGGCGATCAAGCCGGGGATGGCCGAGTACCTGCGGGACGCGATCCTCGCGAACGGCGCACGCCGCGTCTGAGTTCCGGAGAAACCAGTCCGGGACCGAGTCCTCGTGTGAAGCCCCGCTCCGGGAACCGGGCCGGACCGTCATGCCGGCGGTCCGGTGGCCCGGCAGTCCGACGGGTTCCCGGGGCAGGGGCAACCGGCGTGCGGCCCCGTCCACTCACGTGGGTCCCGGCATCCTCACCCGTCTGGGGCCTGACGGCCCTCCGCCGTGTGACGGAAGCTGTCGCGTACGACGCACCCGGGCGGGCCCCCGCCGGGCCCGCCCTGCGGCGGCTCCGGGCCGTGGCCAACTCCGTTCACGCGCTCGCCCGTTCTTAGACCACCTGGGTCAACATCCCCTCCCCAAGTCCCCCCGTTCGGTGCGCCCCGTAGGAGGCGGCCTCGCCCCGCACGATGTTGGAGCGGTCATGCCGAGATCGGGGGCGACGAACACCACGGGCAAGTGAGGGGTTTCGCGATGGCCGAGCTGTATATCGACGGTGAATGGACCGGAGGCGTCTCGGGCCGATCGCGGGACGTGATCAATCCGTTCGACGGCAGGGTCATCACGAGTGTCGCCGAGGGCGACGAGACGGACGTCGACATCGCCGTACGGGCCGCCAAGCGGGCCTTCGAACGCGCCGACTGGGCATGGGCGCCCGCCCGCCGGCGCGCCGACGTCCTCTACCGCGTGCACGAACTGCTCCTGCGTGACCTGGAGCAACTGGCCCGTATGGAAACCCTGGACACCGGAAAGACGCTGACCGAGTCGCGCCTCGACATCGAGGACATCGCGAGCGCCTTCCGCTACTTCTCCGAGATCGTGGGCAAGGAGGCCGGCCGCGTCGTCGACGTCGGACCGGACGTGCTGAGCCGGGTCGTGTACCAGCCCGTCGGCGTATGTGCGCTGATCTCGCCGTGGAACTACCCGCTGCTCCAGACCTCGTGGAAGGTCGCGCCCGCACTCGCCGCGGGAAACACCTTCGTTCTCAAGCCGAGCGAGATCACGCCGCTGACGACGATCGCGCTGATGGGCCTCCTGGAGGAGGCCGGCACCCCGCCGGGCGTCGCCAACCTCGTGCTGGGCGCGGGCCCCACCGTAGGAGCCGCCATGACCTCCCACCCGGAGGTCGACATGGTCTCCTTCACCGGCGGGCTGGCGACCGGCCGGAAGATCATGGAGAACGCGGCGTCCGGCGTGAAGAACATCGCCCTGGAACTGGGCGGCAAGAACCCCAACATCATCTTCGACGACTCCGACTTCGAAGCCGCGCTCGACTACGCGCTGGACGCCGCCTTCCTGCACTCCGGGCAGGTCTGCTCGGCCGGCTCACGCCTCATCGTCCAGTACGGCGTCCACGACCGCTTCGTGTCCGAACTCGCCTCCAGGGCCGAGGCGATCCGCCTCGGCAACGGTCTGGAGCCGATGACCGAGAGCGGCCCCCTCGTCTCCGCCGAGCACCGCGCGAAGGTGGAGAGCTATCTGGAGATCGCACGCATGGACGGGGCCCGGCTCGTGACCGGCGGCCGGCGTCCCGACGATCCCGAACTGGCCAGCGGATTCTTCCTGTTGCCCACCGTGTACGCCGACTGCAAGTCGACGATGCGCATCGTGCAGGAGGAGGTCTTCGGGCCCGTCGTGACGGTGGAGCGCTTCTACACCGAGGAGGAGGCGCTGGAGCTGGCCAACGACACGCGCTACGGGCTGGCCGGCGGCGTGTGGACCAACGACGCGGGACGCGCCCAACGGGTGGCCAACAGGCTGCGCCACGGCACCGTCTGGATCAACGACTTCCATCCGTACGTGCCGCAGGCCGAGTGGGGCGGCTTCGGCAGGTCCGGCATCGGACGGGAGCTCGGGCCGACCGGGCTGCGCGAGTACCAGGAGGCCAAGCACATCTACCACAACCTCTCGCCGGCGCCGTCCGGATGGTTCAAGGGCTGAGGCACGGGACAAGGCCGGTCACCGGCGGAGAAGAGAACGCAGATGGCAGACACGCCGGCAACGGGCGGGTCCGGCAGGGACGACGACGCCTACGACTACGTGATCGTCGGCGGCGGCACCGCCGGCTGTGTGCTGGCCGCGCGGCTGAGCGAGGACCCGCACTGCCGGGTGTGCGTCATCGAGGGCGGTCCCAGCGACGTCGGAGACGAGAACGTGCTGAAGCTGCGGAACTGGATCAATCTCCTCGACACCGACTACGACTACCGCTATCCCACGGTCGAACAGCCCCGCGGCAACTCGCACATCCTGCACTCACGGGCACGCGTGCTGGGCGGCTGCTCCTCCCACAACACCCTCATCAGCTTCCTGCCCTTCCCGCACGAGCTGGAGGAGTGGGTGCGCGCCGGCGCAGCCGGCTGGGACGCCGGGACGCTGCTTCCGTACCGGCACCGGCTGCGGAACTCGATCCGCCCCGTGGCCGAGAAGGACCGCAATCCCGTCGCGCACGACTTCATCACCGCCGCGGTCGACGCCCTCGACGTGCCCGTCGTCGACGACTTCAACGCCCATCCCTTCACCGAGGGCGCCGGATTCTTCTCCTTGGCCTACGACCCGGCCACCGGGCACCGCTCGTCGGCGTCCGTCGCCTATCTGCACCCCGTCATGCACCGTTCCAACCTGACGCTGAAGCTGGAGAGTTGGGCGTACCGCCTGCTGCGCGACGGGGACGGCCGCCTCACCCGGGTCAGGGTCCGGTACGCCGACGGGTCGGACGGCACGGTGCGCGCCCAGCGCGAACTGCTGTTGTGCGCGGGGGCGATCGACACCCCGAGGCTGCTGATGCTCTCCGGCATCGGCCCCGCCGACGAACTGCGCTCGCTGGGCATCGACGTCCTCACCGATCTGCCCGGCGTGGGGGAGAACCTGCTCGACCACCCGGAGTCGGTCATCGTCTGGGAGACGGCGGGCCCGCTGCCGCCCAACTCCGCGATGGACTCCGACGCGGGCCTGTTCGTACGGCGCGACGCCGCCGAGCCCGGCCCTGACCTGATGTTCCACTTCTACCAGGTGCCGTTCACCCGCAACACCGAGCGCCTCGGCCTGCCGACACCCCCGTACGGGGTGTGCATGACGCCGAACGTGCCCAAGTCCCGCTCCCGGGGGAGGCTTTGGCTGCGAAGCGCCGACCCGGGGGAGAAACCCGCCCTGGACTTCCGCTACTTCACCGACCCGCAGGGCTACGACGAGCGCACCATCGTGGACGGCCTGCGCATCGCCCGCGAGGTGGCCGCGACCGGGCCGCTGCGTGACTGGCTGGTGCGGGAGACCGCCCCCGGTCCCGACGTGACCACCGACGCGGAGCTGTCCGAGTACGGGCGGCGCGCGGCGCACACCGTCTACCACCCGGCGGGCACGTGCCGGATGGGCGGCGCCGGCGACGCGGGCGCGGTCCTCGATCCGCTGCTGCGGCTGCGCGGCGAAGAGGGAGTACGGGTGGTCGACGCGTCCGTCTTCCCGGACCTGCCGATCGTCAACCCGATGGTCACCGTGCTGCTCGTCGCCGAGCGTGCCGTGGATCTGATCACCGGCCGGGCCGGTCCCACACCGGCGTCGGCCGGTGGAAGCAACGTGCTGGGAGAGGAGCAGCGATGACGGACGCCGGAAGTTCCCCCGCGGCAGGCGGACAAGGTGGAAGCGGCGGGGGGAGCGCCGAGCACGGCTCCGAGTTCCGCAAGGAGATGGGACCCTGGGCGAACTTCGCGCTCGGTTTCACCTACCTCTCCCCCGTGGTGAGCACCTACACCCTCTTCGCGACGGCGCTGGCCACCGGCGGTCCCCCGATGATCTGGGCGTTCGTGCTGGCAGGCGCCGGGCAGTTCCTCGTGGCGCTCGTCTTCGGTGAGACCGTCGCGCAGTACCCCATCGCGGGCGGCGTCTACCCGTGGGCGCGCCGCCTGTGGGGCATCCGCTGGGCGTGGATGACCGGTTGGGTCTACATGTGGGCGCTGCTGGTCACGATCACCGCCGTCGCATACGGAGCCGGGCCGTTCATCGCGATCCTCTTCGGCCTCGGAGCGTCCGTGCACACCACGGTGTTGTGCACCGTGGCGCTCATCGTGATCGCCGCGCTCATCAACTACGCGGGCACGAAGGCTCTTTCGAAGGCCGCCATCATCGGCTTCAGCGCGGAGCTCATCGGCGCCGTCGTCGTGGGCGTGTGGCTCCTGGCAACGCACCGGTTCCACGGGCTCGGCGTCCTCTTCGACAACTTCGGTGCGACGGAGGGCGGTTCGTATCTGCCGGCGTTCCTCGCGGCGGCAATCATCGGCTTCTACCAGTACTACGGATTCGAGGCGTGCGGGGACCTCGCCGAGGAGGTCGCGCGCCCGGGAGTGGTCATCCCCAAGGCGATGCGCCGCACCGTGTACGTCGGAGGCGCGGCGGCGTCGTTCACCTGCCTGTCGCTGCTTCTTGCCGTCTCCGACTACAAGGCGGTGATCGCGGGCAAGGACACCGACCCGGTCGTGCGTGTGCTCTTCGACGCGCTGGGCGAGTTCGGGGCCCGCACGGTCATGGGCGTCGTGCTCATCTCGTTCCTGTCCTGCACGGTCAGCCTTCAGGCCGCCGCGGGGCGCCTCATCTACTCCTACGCACGGGACAAGATGATCGTCGGGCACCAGGTGCTGCGCTCGTTCTCCTACGCCCGTGCCGTGCCGCACAACGCGTTGCTGGTGGCCGCCGTCATCCCGACGGTCATCGCCTTCGGTTCGCTGATCTCCGAGGACGCCCTCACCAAGATCGTCTCGTTCGCCATCCTCGGGATCTACGGCTCGTTCCAGATGGTCGTACTCGCCGCGCTGCGCGCACGGTTGAAGGGCTGGCGGCCCAACGGGGAGTTCCAGCTGGGGCGCTGGGGGATGCTCATCAACGCCGGGGCGCTCGCTTACGGCATCTTCGCGATCATCAACATCTCCTGGGCGCGCAACCCGGACCAGTCCTGGTTCGAGAACTGGATCGTGCTGCTGTGCGGCGGCGTGGTCGTCGGCACGGGCCTGCTGTACATGTTCACGACGCACCACTACGGGCGCAGCGATGCACCCGCGGGCGACGCGATTCCGGAGCGCTCCAAGGTGTGAACCGGCGCGCGGGCCCGACTGGGGTCGCGCCCGACGATCGTCCACGGGAGCTCAGGGCACCAGCCGCGCGGTCATCCGGGCGAGCCGGGCCCGCGCCTCCGGTTCGTACGCCTGGCTGTGAGCGGCGGCCTCGGTGAAGCGGTGGAAGTAGCGCCCGGTGACGCCCTCCAGTTCCGGGTCGTCGATCAGCCGGCGCACCGCCGTCACCCCGTCCTCCACGTCCGACTGCGGCGTCACCGAGATCTGGCGCACCATGTCGGTGTCCATGAGCGAGGCGGGGTGCACGGCGTTGACCGTGACAAGGTCGGCCTTCTCCTCCGCGGCGAGGTCGAACACCGACATGATCAGCGCGACCTTGCTGCGGCAGTACGCGAGCAGCCCGTCGTAGTGCCGCTCCGTCATGAGGTCCTCGAAGTCGAGCGGCTCCTGCCCCGCGGAGGCGACGCCGACGACGCGCGCCGGCGCCGATTCCTCCAGCAGCGGGAGCAGCCGTCGGGTCAGCACGAGCGGTGCCAGGTAGTTCACCGCGAAGCGCAACTCCAGCCCCTGGGCGCTGACTTGCCGCAGCGTCCGGTCCGGGCCGCCGCCCACCGCCGCGTTGTTGACGAGGACGTCGAGTCTGCCGCCCTCGTCGAGGAGCGTGTCCGCGAGAGCACGCACCTGCTCCAGATCGGCGAGGTCCGCGGGCATGCCGCGCACATCTGCTTGCGGCACGGCCCTGCGCAGGTCTGCTACTGCGAGCCCCACTCGTGTACGGTCCCGTCCGTGCAGCAGCAATGTGTCGCCGCCCGCTGCCAGTTCACGGGCGAGGCGGTGGCCCATGCCCCTTGTGCTGCCGGTGACAAGGATCGTTCTGCCTTGCGTCGGGCGCGGATTCATCTGATGCCTCTTCCTCCTCGTCGTCGACCGCCCGGTCCGGCGGACCAGGAGGAACTGATGTACGGAACGGTCCGGTGCAACCAAACGGGGCGTTGCGTTGTCCTTGGGGCAACGAACCTTTATTCACGGGGTGGCCGCCCGCAGGGACGCGGGCGGCCGTCAACCCCGCCACGGACGATGGAGCTTCGAGTTGATGCGTGTATCCAAGAGGGCCCGCCGGGTCGGCGCTGTGGCGGTGGCGGCCGGAGCCCTGCTGGCCGCGGGACCCTTCGTCTTCCCGGCGCAGGCGGCCGGCCCCTCCGGCATCAAGGCCAAGGGCGCCTTCCTGCTGGACAACGCGTCCGGTGAGGAGCTGTGGGGCAAGAGCTCCGACACCAAGCGTCAGATGGCCAGCACCACGAAGGTCATGACGGCCGCCGTCGTGGTCAGCTCCGGCGTCGACCTGGACCGCACGATCACGGTCAAGAAGGCATACCGCGACTACGTCACCCAGTGGGGCGGCAGCACCGCGGACCTGAGGACGGGCGACAAGCTGAAGCTGCGGCAGCTCCTGTACGCGATGCTGCTCCCCTCCGGCTGCGACGCCGCGATGGCGCTGGCCGACGCCGTCGGCAAGGGCAGCTCCACGAACGCCCGCGTCAGCTCCTTCATCGGGAAGATGAACGCGAAGGCGAGCCAGCTCGGCATGAAGAACACCCAGTTCGACTCCTTCGACGGCATCTCGAAGAAGGGGCTGAACCAGTCGACGCCGCGCGACATGGCCAAGCTGGGCAAGTACGCCCTGGGCAGCACGAACATCCGCAAGGTCGCGAAGTCCACCTCGACGCAGCAGAAGGCGACCAACGGCCGCACCTACACCTGGTACAACTCCAACCAGCTGCTCGGCTCGTACAAGGGCGTCATCGGCATCAAGACCGGCACGGGCACCAAGGCCGGGCCGTGCCTCGTCTTCGCGGCGGAGCGCAACGGCCGCGCGATCGGCGGAGTGATCCTCAACAGCAGCGCCCGCTACACGGACGCGAAGAAGATGCTGGACTGGTCGCTGGAGCAGCAGACCCCGAAGCTCGACCTCCGCTCGCTGCCGGAGGGCGCGGAGCGCGACTGACGCGACCCGGGCGAGTGACGCTCCCTGCGCGGACGGACAGGCCGTGCGGGGAGCGGGAGCCCCCGGGCTCCGTCGGCGCGAGGACGGGGCCGGGCGCCGGCATCTGGCGTGCACCGCTCCGGGCCGCTCGGCCCGCGTGGCCCGCACCATCCGAGTCATCCGCACCACGCGGGGGCGGCCGTCACCGTACGGCCGCCCCCGGTCCGGTTCCGGGGGCCCGTGCGGGTCACTGCGTGGAGGCGGCGTGCGCGGACGCATCGTGCGCGGACGCATCGTGCTGGAGGACGACGATCACCAGGTCGTCGTTGATCGACTCGGCCCACCGCGTGACGTCCTTGTGCACGAAGGAGACGACCTCCGACGGATCGACGGTCTCGGGCTTGCCTCGGATGTGTCCGCCGCCCCCGCTTCTCCCGGCCTTCGAGGCGCCCGCGTAGCGCTCCTCGAGCCGCTGCCCCAGCGGGTAGAAGTCACCGTCGGGCCTCCGCGCCTCCGTGACCCCGTCGGAGTACGCGATCAGCGCCTCGCCCTCGGCCAGTTCGTACGTCGTCTCCCTCGGCGGCCCGTGCGGTGAGAGGTCGCCGAGCCCCAGCGGCAGGGCTGGCTCGGGGTTCACGGGTGCGACGCCCTCCGGGCCACCGAGCCGGAACACCGGCGGATGCCCGCGGTTCAGAATCCGCACGCACCCTCCATCCGAGGGGAACTCCAGCAGCACCGCCGTGGCGAACATCTCCTGGGCCCAGCCGCGCGGCGTTCCCCTGACGGGGACGGCCAGCGATCCGCCCACCTCCATGTCCTCCCGGTCCATGGCCATAGCCGCCTCGATGCGTACGGCCACGTCCGACAGCGTCGCGCAGGACATGGCCGCCTCCCGGAACGAGGAGGTGATCGTCGCGACGCCCTCGGTCGCCCCGATGCCCTTGCCCCGTACGTCGCCGATCACGGCCCGCACCCCGTACGGCGTCGGCCGGACGCTGTAGAGGTCGCCGCCGATGAGAGCGGCCTCGTCGGCGGCGCGGTAGATGCCCGCGAGGCGCACATGGCGCAGCCGTTCCGGCAGGGGCCGCAGCAGCGCCCGCTGGGTGGCCTCGGCGACGGCCTGCACCTGTACGAGCCGAAGCGTCGTGCGTTCGAGGATCATGGCCAGCAGCGCGGAGAAGCCGGTGACCAGGACGAGAGTGATGATGGGGCCCGCGACGTTGTCCGGATACACGTCCGTCAGGGCCACGTGCATTCCCGCCAGCAGACCGATCGACAGGGCGCCGATGACGAGCGTCCCGGCCGGCCGGGACAGCAGCGCCGCCAGGACGACGGCCGCGGTGAGGAACGAGGCGAACGAGTAGCGGGTCGGGGTCAGCAGCTCCAGGACGAGCGCCAGCACGACCAGCCCGGGTGGGAGGGCCTTCACCCAATTCGGCAGCCAGTCCGTGCGCCGCGCTCCCGCCACACGCCTGGCGAACGCACCGTCCGGAAGCCTCAGGCGTTCCAGGATGCGTGTGGTGCCCGTGCCTCCCGCGTCCACGTCTGTCGTTTCCTTCCGACTGGGTGCGCCGCTGTCGCTTCCGCTCCGGCTCCTCTCAGTCTCTGCCACGGGTGCCGATCCGGCTCGGCGTCCGGGTCCGGGCGGCCGACGGGGTGAGGGAAGGCCCAGTGGCCGCGGCGGGGGACCACCGCCGGTTCAGGCGAGGCGCGCCTCCACCTGCCCGTCCACGTGCCGCGTCTCGAAGACGGGCTGGGGGGACGTGGCAGGTCCGCCCACGTTCCAGCCGTCCGAGAGCCTGAAGACGCTGCCGTGCCAGGGGCAGCGGACGCACCCGTCGACGATCTCCCCCTGCGACAGCGGGCCCGCCATGTGGCTGCACCGGTCCGCGAGTACGTGCACGGCGTTGCCGCTCGCCCGCACGACGAGCACCGGGGTCTCGCCGACGGTCCGCCGCACCGCCTTCCCGACCGGGAGATCCGTGACCGCGCCAAGGGTGTGCCAGCCGGGCTCCGTGCGCACCGGGATGTCCTCGGCGTGGTTGACGGCCGCTGCCTGCCGGTAGGCCAGGTGCCCTCCGAGCGCGCCGCCGACCGAGACGGCCGCGAGCCCGGCGTACCCGAGGGCCCGCCCGCGTACGGAACGGCCGCGCACGCGCGCGCCCAGCGAGGACGCGTACAGGAGGATCGCGGTGGAATTGGCGAGCGCGTGCACGAGGCCGACGCGCATCTGCGGTTTGCGCAGCTCGGCCCAGTCGACCCATCCGGTCACCGCGGCGGGCACGGCGGCGACGAGCCCTGTGGCGATCAGCATCGCGGGCGCGTAATGCCTGCGCTTGCCAGGAATCAGGTCCAGGACGGCGGCGGAGAACCATGTGCCGAGCGGGATCTGCACGAGGGCAGGATGCAGAGGGTGGCCCAGCCAGTGGCCGTGCAGCAGGTCGCGGTCCTCGTCGCTGAGGGGGAGTGCGTGCACGGCTCGCTGGATTCCCTGGACGGGAGGGTCCAGCCGTGTGTCGTGCTCGGTCTTCTCGATGGCGGCGAGCACGCGTCCCTGCCGCTCGGAGTCGGGCAGCACGGAGCGCAGCGCGCTGGCGCAGGCAAGCAGCTTCTGTGAATAGGACATACAGCCCGGTTCCCGTCAGGAACGGGAACAAACCGTGACATGGAGGGCACGGCGGGTGGGTGGTCGGGTGCTTGGGCCGGTCGGATTGCGGCAGTCGGCCCGGCCTCGCCCGGTCGCGTGGAGCCGGTTGGCGGAGGGGTGCGGGTGCGGGACGGGCGGCCCGCAGCTGCCTCGATGGTGCACGCGGCTCGTGGGCTCGGTCTCCCCCAGCGGGACGAGGACGTGGCTCGTCCGTATGCGGGTCTGGTGCACGCGACGTCTGCGGAGTCGCCCCCATCGTCGTGCCGCCGAACTGCCGCTGAACGACCGTGTGCCGCAAGGGTGTTCGCCTTGGGCTGCGGGTGGGGCCCGCGGGGGTCGGGGCAGTTGTCGCGGGTGCGGTCCGTGTCGGCGAGGCCGGGGTGCGTACGGGCCGGACCGAACTGCCGCAGTGAAGCGCCCGTTCGGCGTTCCGGTCGGTGTGCTGCTCCCCGGCGAGACATCGGGTCGGGACACCAAGCAGAAGGAACCGCCCTTCACGGACGGTTCACCCGTCACGCACCGCGACCCCACGAGCGATGCTGGGTGACCGCGTGCCCCAATTGGTCCTTACTGTCCAGGAACCTGCATGTCATGCAGCTACAAATCTCACCGGAACCGCTTGGAATCTCAGCTGCGGCTCTATTAACGTTCCATAACGCAGCGCGGTCGTCACTGCCGTCACGAGAGACGGCTCCGTGCGCCGTCGCCGAATCCTGAAAGTGCACCACCCCGAGCCACAACTCGATATCGCTGCACCAAGGGAACCGGGGAACCACCCCCTGCCACACGGCAGGGATGGGGTGAATCGGCAAGTTCCGCCCACGGGCGGGCAGTTCGTAGGAGACCTTCCTGCTCCGAACCCGTCAGCTAACCCGGTAGGCGAGAAGGAAGGAAAGGAGAACGCCCCCGTGGCGTCCAACAGGCATGCCCCCGAGGGCACGTATGACCCGTACCTCGACGACGAAGAGTCCGACAGATACGGCCAATACGGCTCTTACGGCAACGACGACCCGCACCAGCAGTCCGGCAGCTTCGACTACTTCGAGCAGGCCGACCGGTACAGCCAGTTCGACGCGTCGGGCCAGTACGGCCAGTACGACGCGTACGCCTCGCAGCTGACCGAGACGTACGGCACGGACGGCACGTACGGGTACGGGACCGACGGGGCATACGCCACGCAGGAGTTCGCGGCGCCCTCGCCCGAATACGGCACGTACGACTTCGGCCAGGGCGAGATGCCCCCCGTGCCGAACGCCTTCGACGCCGCCGCGGGTGCCGCCCCCGGCGAGGAGTGGAACCCCACCGAGGACTCCGTGCGGCCCGTACGCGGGCGGCACAAGCTCGCCAAGCAGCGCGGCGGCAGCATGGCCCGCAGCAGTGCCGTCCTCGGCGTCGGCATGATCGCTGCGGTGGGCGCCGGCGGAATCGCCACGGCGCAGGAGAAGCCCTCAACGGCGATCTCCATGCCGGACGTGGCGGAGAAGGCCAAGGAGCTCCCGGGCGTCAAGCTGCTCGCCGGCGGTTCCGAAGAGAACGTCGCAGGTCAGCCGCTCACGCAGGCGGCCCTCACGGCAAGTGACGCCAAGGAGGGCCAGACCGACGCGGGCGAGGCGCTGCGCTCCCGCATCCTCCAGCAGGCCCAGTCGCAGCAGTCGCAGGCCGAGGCCTCCGCGCGCGACGCAGCCATCGAGGAGGCGCAGGCCAAGGCCGCGAAGGCCCAGAACAAGGCCGAGGCCGAGAAGCGCCAGAAGGCGGAGGACGCCCGCCTGGCCAAGCTCGCCAAGAGCTTCAAGCTTCCCGTCTCCGGCTACCAGCTCACCTCTCAGTTCGGCGAAGCCGGCAGCCTGTGGTCCAACGGCCACACGGGCACGGACTTCGCGGCCTCCTCCGGTACGCCGATCCGCGCGATCCACTCCGGCACGATCAAGGAGGCGGGCTGGGCCGGCTCGTTCGGCTACCGCACCATCCTCCAGCTGGACGACGGGACGGAACTCTGGTTCGCCCATCAGTCGTCGATGAACGTCTCGGCGGGTCAGAAGGTCCGTACGGGCGAAATGATCGGCCGCGTCGGCTCCACCGGGAACGTCACAGGTGCTCACCTGCACCTGGAGGTCCACCCCGGCGGCGGCACCGCGATCGACCCGGCCGCGTGGCTGCGGGGCAAGGGCCTCACGCCCTGACACCGCTGCGACGGGAGGGGCGGCCGTCCGCGGGCTCCCCTCCCGTACGCCACACCGACACCGTCACCATTCCCGACACCGCTTCGGCGGCGGTCCGCCGTCAGCGCCGACGTCATACGCACCCCTACTCGTACGCACGCGCATCACGCGCATAGGGCGTACGCACAGCGGTATACCCGCCCTCCGGGCGTACGCCGCATCTCACATCTCCACATGCACGACGACTGCCCGTCGCGATGACCTATCGCGCCGCCGCCGCCTCGCACCGTCGAGGTGCGCTGGACCACGCACAACTCGCCCATGCCCCTCGGCGTACACAAAGGAGGGGACGAGGCGGCGGCGGACGGGGGCCCTCTCCTGCGAGCACGGCCCCGCCCCCCAAGTGCCGGCGGCCCTGGTGGACCACCCCCCGACGCCAGGGCCGCCGGTCTTTCCATGCGCGGGTTCGCGAGGGACGTCGGGTTCGCGAGGCGATTCGTGAGGTGCGCGGGGCCGCGGGTTCGTGAAGTGCGCGGGGTCGCGGGTTCGCGAGGCGCACGGGGTTCGCGAGGCGCGAGGTGCGTAGGTTACCGATGCGTCCGCGCTGAGAAAGGCATGGGCGGGTGACCGGGCAGGGCGCTACGGTCGGCACATGTCTGAGCCCAATTCCCTTGATCCGACGGCCCCGACGACCGGCGGGCTCTCCTCGCGCCGTCCGCTCGGGCGGCTCTCCGTATCGCCGCTGTGCCTCGGCGGCAACGTCTTCGGCTGGACGGCCGACGAGGCCGCCTCGTTCGACGTCCTCGACACCTACACCGCGGCGGGCGGCAACTTCATCGACACCGCCGACGTCTACTCCGGCAAGCGGCACGGCGTCGACGGCGGCATGGACTCCGAGACCGTCATCGGAAACTGGACGGCGGCGCGCGGCAACCGCGACGACGTCGTCATCGCGACCAAGGTGGGCGCTCACCCCGAGCGCAAGGGACTCTCCGCCGCCAACATCAAGGCCGCGGCGGATGATTCGCTACGCCGGCTCCGCACCGACCGCATCGACCTCTACTACACGCACTTCGACGACGAGAGCACCGAGGTCTCCGAGATCGTCTCCGCGCTCGACGACCTCGTACGCGCGGGAAAGGTCCGTGAGATCGGCGCGTCCAACATCTCACCGGAACGTCTCGAAGCCTCCCTCGACTTCAGCGCCGAGGCCGGCGCCGGCACGGCCCGCTACGCCGCGCTCCAGCCGCACTACAACCTCGTCTCGCGCGACACCTACGAAGGCCCCCTGGCGGAGCTCGCCCAGCGCCGGCAACTCGCGGTCATGCCGTACTTCGCGCTGGCCATGGGCTTCCTCACCGGCAAGTACCGTGCGGAGCAGGGCGGTTCGGCGGGTACGGGAGCAAGCCCGCGCGCCGAGCGCGCCTCGAAGTATCTGGAGACGGAGAGCGGCCCCCGCGTACTCGCCGCCCTCGACCGGATCGCCGAGGCCCGGGGCGTCGCCCACGCGACGATCGCCATCGCCTGGCTTCTCACCCGGCCCACCGTCACCTCCCCGATCGCCAGCGCCCGCTCACGCGAGCAACTCCTGCCGCTGCTGGCACTCGACGAGGTCCGACTGACCCCGCAGGAGACGCAGCTTCTGACGGAGGCGTCGGCGTAGGGCGGTTGATGGCGGGGAGCCGTGACGCCGGCTTTCAGGGTCCGGGTCGGGCGGACCCGAGCCGGACCCGGAATCACCGGACCCGGAATCAGTATCAGTGGAGAAGGGAAGCCTCGCTCAGCGCTGGAGGGGCTGCCCGTACGCGTGGTCGATGCCGAGGCGTACGACCAGGCGCCGGTCGGCGACCATCGCCGTACGGTACTCGTCCCAGTCGGGATGCTCGCCCTGGATCGCGCGGAAGACGTCGATCAGCTCCTCGACCGTGTCGTCCTGCGGGTCGGTGGCGACCGGCGTCAGCTCCGCGTTGCCCTCAGCCACCGTCCAGGCCCAGCCGTCGTTGCTCCTGACGTGGAAGCTGGCGCGCGGATCGCGCAGGAGATTCCGCGTCTTGGCGCGGTCCGCCGTGACGGAGATCCGGATGAGCCGACGGGCCGAGTCATAGGTGTAGTTGACGTTCGACAACTGCGGCCGCCCGTCCCGCTTCAGAGTCACGAGCACGCCCAACTTGTGCTCGGCGAGCAGCGCGAGCAGTTCTTCGTCCACGAGCCTCGGCCTGTCCTCTCGGTCTGTCCGGGCCGTCCGCCCGGAGGCGTTGCCGGGGTGCGCCCGTCAGAACTGCCGGCGCTTGACGGCGTCCACGAACGCGCCCCAACCGCCGGCGGGAAACACCACGACGGCGCCGACGCTACCGGCCCGCTTGCTGTCCCGTACGGGAACGACACCGGGCAGGCCACGAGCGACCTCGACGCAGTTACCCCCGTCCCCGTTGCTGTAGCTGCTCTTGTGCCAGGCGGCACCGCTCAGATCAACGTGAGTCGTCATTTGCGTAGTCCTCTGCAGCGGCCTCAATCATCGTCAGGGACGCCCTGGGAGGTGACGCGGCGGCCCTCAGCAGATCGTACGACTTGGTGTACTTCTTCACGAGCGCCGAATCATCGATGGTCTGCCCGCTGTGCAGCGACTCCGTATAGGCCAGTGCCGGAGCATCGTCAAAGGTCATCAACATGACCGATCCGATCATGAAGGGGTGCGCCCCGGCGTTCAACGGCAGCACCTGCGTAATGATGCGTGCCCTCCGGGCCAGCGCGGCGATGTGCTCGAACTGCTCGGCCATGGCACCTGACTCCATGATCGGCTGACGCAGCAGCAACTCGTGCAGAATCACCCAGTATTCGGGCGTCTTCGGGTCGTCGAAGACCGCGGCGCGCTCCAGCCGTGCGCTCACCTTCTTGTCGACGTCCTCGGCCAGGTCGAGCGGGTACTGCGCCCGTACGACGGCACGCGCGTACGCATCGGTCTGCAGCAGTCCGGGAATCAGAGTCGGCGCCCACTCGTCGATCGTGCGGGCCCGCCTCTCCTGTTCGACGACGTCGGCGAAGTACGCGGCATGGCCGTTCTGGCGGGCCTTCCGCGCGTCCTCGCAGCGCCGCTCGAAGAACCCATCAGTGTCTAGGAGTTGATCGGCGTGGCGCGCGAGATCCAGCGGCATACGACGGTCGCCCATCTCGATCTGGCTCAGAAACGCGACGCTGTAGAAACAGCCCTCCGCCAACTCCTGGAGTGTGAACCCGGCGTTCTCCCGCTTCCAGCGCAACTCAGCCCCGTAGAACGCGGGCACACTGGCCGCCGCATCGACGTCCTTGCGTGGTGGCATGGTTGATGACCTCCGCATTCAGCACGGGTTGCCGCTGAACCTGAACCCCTGTCACATTACGCAGCGGGCTTCCACTCTGTGAGTGATACGTCACAGAGCGCACCGAAAGGCTGTGGACCGATGACCGGCGGCGAAGAACGTCCCGCCCTCGCGGAGCTCGAACGGCAACACCTGACGCGCAGGTGCTGCGTCACCCTGACGATTCCGCTCCTCGCGGAACCCGAAGCCCTCTCGCCGGCACGCCACCGCATCGGCGCCTACTTCGAACTGTGGGGCCTGCCCGAACTCGCTGATACGGCGCGGCTCTGCGTCAGCGAACTCCTCACCAACGCGATCGTCCACGTCGGTCCCGGCACCCCAGTCACCCTCCACGCCTCCATGGCCGGCGCGAACCCTCGGATTTCGCTCACTGACCTGGCGCCTGACAGTCCCCCCACTCTCCAGCACGCCCCGGACCACGCCGAATCCGGCCGCGGACTAGCCCTCTTGGACGCTCTGACTCTCCGCTGGGGCGTAGACCTCAGCGCTTCCACTAAGACGGTCTGGTGCGAGCTGGACGCGAATGCCGAGGGCGCGCTGCTGAACAAATAGGCTTCCGCTCATGGCATATGCGGAAGAAGAGCCTCGCCTGGTGGTCGGGGGTGCCGTGATTGACAAGGGAAGGCTGCTGGCCGCCCGGCGATCAGCTCCTGCTGCGCTGGCGGGCCGTTGGGAACTACCGGGGGGCAAGGTCGAGCTTGGTGAGACACCCCAACAAGCGCTGGTACGCGAGTTTAAGGAGGAACTCGGTATCGTCATCGAGCCACTTGAGCGCGTGGCGGGGGCGTGGCCCCTGCAAGCAGGTTTGATCTTGCATGTCTGGCAGGCAAAGCTTCTAAGAGGAGAGCCTTATCCACTTCAAGATCACGACAAGATTCTGTGGTTGGCCGTAGAAGAGGCGCTTGATATTGAATGGCTGGAGCCGGATCGTCCCGCGGTGGCTGAAGTTATCAAGAGGCTGAGCGGACGAAAAATGAACTAGGTAGTCGGCAACGTGAAGTAGGGCCGGGGCCAATTCACCATCTGTTCCACTTCAGCCGCGTAGATGTGGGTGACTATAAGCGCACTTAGACTATTAGGGTCGAACAACGATCGTAAGACTGTAGCCTCGTCCCCTGAAAGGATGTCGTCTTCGAGGATTGCTTTGATGAAGTCGAGGTTCACGCCTAGTAGCTGCGCTATATAAGCGAATTCAGGAGTCATCGACGCCCGTTTGAACAAATGGTCCTTGAGGCGTGCGCAAAAATCCAGAGTGGCCTTCCCTCGGTCGCTGATGTAGTAGTCACCACCGAGGAGTTCACCGCTCTCGATCATGCCTGTTATGAAGAGGCGTTGTATTTCCCCCTTGAGGATGTCGCCGCCAAATCCCACGCCGGCGGCTGTCTTCCTTAGACTCTGATACCCGTGAGACGCAACATGCGACAGTATTGCTAGGGGGTAGCCAGGGTGTAGAGATGTGGCCAAACGGACGAGGTCGCCGCGATTCATACCGCCCAATACCACCTGTAGTAGAAGATCTCTAGTGATCTCTTCTTGCAGCATGCTATAGGTGGCTTCTCGCGAGACCTCGTCGTCTGCATTGAAGTCGCTAGGAACCCAGAAAACACGGAGTTGAGCTAATTGCTTTCCCATGATGGGCCGGTATGAAGCAGCGACTTCGCTCACCCTGGTCATGTTGGCCGTAGTGTGCTTCGCTATGTATATTGCAGCGCCTACGTCGGAATCTGTGAGTAACGTTCTAAAGTCCTTGTCGATCCCGTCCCTGTCATGGCCCCAGAGGGTCTGGCCTGAAACTAACTTTGACCAGTCTCTCTTCAAATCGCAAGAAAAATCGAACAGCTTGCGACTGCCCTCCTTGTATGCATACAGGCCCGACCTTGAGGAATCTTGCAGGATTCTCAGTGCAGAGTCCGACAGAAACTCGTGCTCAGGTGATGTGGGCATTGGTAGTTCCTAGGCTCGACTAATCAAGGTGGTAACGTCTCCTGCAAAGTCTTCACCCGCTTGATAAACCAGCAATATGTTCTCAGCTTGCAGGAAATCTTGCAGGTCGTCGCAAGGCATGTTAGGCAATGCAACGGCGAGGCGGGGATTTTTCGGCTCTATGTGTCGACGGTAATCCTTCAACTGCCCCACGGCCATGCGGATATCTTCACGACTGCATGACCCCCTGAGTGAGTAGAGCACGTGATTTGTCTCGTCATAGAGATCTGTCTTCAGGGTCGAACTCGTTCCGGCAGGCTTTATTTGGTACGCAAAAAGTCTACAGCCTCGCTGCTCTAGAAAGTTTCGATAGCGCTGGGTAAGTTCATTCTTTCGGTGCTCGGTTCTGGTGCTGGGTTGTGCAGACCGTCTGCTTGTTCCTGTTTTCCCCTCCTCTGGTTCAGCAAGTGCCGCCGCAGTCACCTGGGAAGATACTTTCAGGATCTCGGTCTGGGATGCCCGGGTGATGGTGTCCTTGGGTGAGTGTTGAAAAGCACCCATGGGACGCATTCGAAACACAATTATGCGGCGACGATCCCCCTGTTCGTCGCTTCCTTCGCGAATTATGTAAGGCTGACCCTTGTCGAGTTCAAACTGACCTAGAAAGCGTTGTTGCTTCGCCGCAGACTTAGACCCAGGGACTCGGCCTTCGGCCATGAATAGTAGGAGGGATCGTCTCTCGTCTACGTGCCTCAAGATTGCCTTGTTTCGGGAACCAGCCTGACCGAAAAACGTTTGATGACCTATGGCCCCTCGGCCCGTATATTCGAAGATTGGGCCTAAGTCGTCCTCTTCGGCAAGCCAACCGTCTTCGTAACCGTATTTTGCGCCGCTGTGGTGATCGACGTAAATGAGGATGAAGGGTGACGTTTTTGAAGGAACGATGCCTTCCTGGCTTCCGCCGCCGTACCTCTTCTGGTTCTCATCTCGGGTTGTCAGTTGGCCAGGCGTCAGCGTCACGCGATTCATGGGAGGACGTTATCGGACCAGTCTGACTAGCACACTGGCGGCGACGGGTTGCGGAAGCTGCGTGGGCCATCAGGGGCGAGAGGCGGGGTCGTTCAGAATGTCCCCCATGCCCACCCTCGTCGCCCTCCACGGCCACCCCGACGACGAAGTCCTGCTCGTCGGCGGAACCTTGGTCGGGGCAGCGGCCGAATGCCACCGGGTCGTGGTTGTCGTGGCTACGGACGGGCTCATAGGGGAAGCGCCGGAGGGCGAGGCACCGCGGCGGATGGGCGAGTTGAGGGCAAGTGCGGCGGTGCTGGGCGCGGCGTGGGTCGTGCACCTCGGGTACGCGGACAGCGGTAATGGGAAGGAGTTGTATCCGGATCCGCCTGCCCCGGATCCGGTTCGTACGGGCGGACACCGATGAGGCCGCGCGGCGAGTGGCGGAGGTGCTGCGTGAGGAAGACGCCGATGTGCTGCTCAGCTACGACGCCAACGGCGGCAACGGGCACCGGAACCATGTGAAGGTGCACCACGTCGGGGAACGGGCCGCCGAACTGGCGGGGACGCCACGCGTGGGCGGGGCTGTCGCTCTCGTACGGGCCTGTAGAGGCCGGTCCTGGCAGAGGAGCAGAGGGAAGCCAGGGCCAGGTGTGCTCAACGGCTCCTGGTGCGGCCTCCGTTGGCCGCATACGCGTCGGCCGTCGCCCTGTCCGGGACGATGCCCGCCACGGGCGGCAGCACCTTGCCGTCGTCCGCGCCGGCGTCCAGCGCCACGCCGCAGGGCCGGCCGGCCGCGGGTACGACGAAGTCGAGGAGCTTCCAGCCCATCACCTTGCGGTGATCCCAGATCTGTTTGCCCTCCTCCTCGGAGGTGCCGGGCTGTCGCATGCCGATGTCGGCGTCGCTGCCGTTCTTCGCGAACGCGGCCATGAGCTTCTCGTCGGAGAAGGCGAGGAGCCAGCGGATTCCGTCGACTTCGGCGGACCAGATGCCGCCCTGGTCGTCCATCGGTACGAGCAGGGTGCTGTGGCGGATGCCTTTGAGGAAAGCGGCGAACTCGGGCCCTCCGGCGGCCGCTTGTTCTCGGATCTGCTGCTGGGCAGCCACCAAGTCGGTCAGTTGCACGACCGCCCCCAACCCTCTGCTGCCACTCCCGTACCGATGGGGGGCATGCTGGCAGCGATGCAAGGTCCCCGCAAGTATGTGCTAGTCGATGCGACGGGCACACGGAGTGAGGGAACTTGGGCCGCTTTGCCCGCCGCATGCCGAACTGCACCGGCGCCACGAGCCGTTCGCATCGCCGTGGTTGCGAAGCTCGCCACAAGGACCGTCAACGGACCGGGAATTGGAGAGGCCCGTGCGGTGCCGTTCCACCGCCAGGAGAGACGCCGGGCGCACCACCTTGCGGACCCCCCGGCGGTCCTCCCCATCCCGGAGGCCGCGGCGGACGCGGCGGCCGGTAGCGGTTGAGGTTGATCGCGGCGGACGCCGTCGGAGGTCCGGCCACACCGTGCCGGTGCCAGAGGTGGTGCAGGAGTTCCTGCTCGCGGGCGTGGAAGTCGGGTGCGGGCGACCCGTGGTGCGCACGGGCCCGCAGCAACGCCAGCGACGTCGCGAAGTGCTGGTACTCGGCGACGGTGCGGGCGCCTGTCGGCCCGTGCGTACGGCGCGCGAGCGTACGGGCCATCGCACGCGCCCTCATGGAGGCCAGCCCCCACGGCTCGGGCGTATCGAACCAGCCGGCGGCGGCGTACGCGGGAAGCGTGTCGCGGACCGTACGCAGCTCCAGCCGCCGCGACCAGATCGCCAGCCACGTCAGCGCGGTGAAGACCGGGATCATGAAGAGGGCGTAGACGAACAGGAACGTGAAGTCGGGCAGGGACGCCGAGCCGTTCCAGATCGCATGCAGGAGTGACGCGGTCAGCAGCCCCAGGATCGGGATGAGGATGCGCAGTGTGCGTCCGAGACTCGGCAGCGCGGCGACGATGCCGAAGGCGATGCCGGTCAGAGTGGTGAAGAGCGGGTGGGCGAACGGCGCCACGATGATGCGGATGAAGAAGGTCATGGCGGTCACCGACTCGTGCAGCGCGTCGGGGCCCAGCAGTTGGTCCTCGCCGAAGGCGGTGCCGAGGTAGAGCACGTTCTCGGTGAAGGCGAAGCCGGTGGCGGTGATCCCGGCGAGGGCAATGCCGGATATGACGCCGTTGAAGTGCCGCCTGCGGAAGAGGAAGAGCAGCAGGATGGCTGCGCCCTTCGCCGTCTCCTCGACGACCGGGGCGACGACTGCGGAACCCAGGAGGTCCGCGCGAGGCTGCGCGTCGGCGTCGGCGAAGGACGTGACGAGCCAGTTGGCGGCGAGGCTGTTGGTGAGGAGGGCGACCAGCGTCGCGGCGAACGCACCCCACGCGAAGGCGAAGAGGTGGTTGCGCCAGGGCGTCGGCTCGACGCCGTCGATCCAGCGGAAGGTGGATATGAGCAGGGGCACGGGCAGGACGGCCAGGCCGAGGCCGACCAGGAGGCCGAGCGTGCCGGTCTGCTGCCGCACGATGCCGAGGATGACCAGCCCGCAGAGCGCGAGCAGGGCGATGAGGGCCAGGAGACGGAGTGTGCGACTGTGCCGGCTCCACCAGGAAGGAGCCGCCGGCACGCGGTAGCGCCACTCGGCGGGGGAGGCGGGCATCGCCGGGAACTGGGGCTGCTGGTCCCAGGCCGGGACGGGGTGCGTGTGGGGCTGCGGCTGCGGACCCGGCTGCGTCGGCGGCTGGTACTGGGGCTGCGACTGGGGACCGCTGTACGGGTGCGTGTACGGGTGTGGCTGAGCGCCCGGCTGCGGGGGCGGTCCGCCGTAGGGCTGGGGTTGCGGCTGCGGACCGCCGTACGGCTGCGGCTGAGGTCGCGATGGAGGTGCTGGCTGCGGTGTTGATTGCGGGGCCTGGTGCGGGGCGGGAGACGGAGCCGTGGCCGGGGGTTGCTGCGGCGGGACGGCACCCGAGGCACCCGAGGCGTCGGGGCCGGCGCCGACTGCCGAGCGCGGATCCGCTGCCTGAGCCGACGGCCTCGGATCCTCCGAGGCCGTCGAGTCCGCCGTGGACGCGGCGTCTCGGCCCGTCCTGTTGCGGTCCGGGGTGGGCGTGTCCGCACCTGGTGCGTCGTGCCCCTCCTCGGAAGGGCGGTGCGCGTGCGGGGACGCGTCGCGCGCGCCGGAGGGTTCGTCGTCCACCACTCGACAGTAACGAGGCAGGCGACGGCCTGTAGCGGAGTGCCCCGGATTGAAGGACGGGGGCTGAGAACCGGGCCGCCAGGAGCGATCGGGAGGGGCGATCATTCACCCGTTTGGCCTGATTTGCTCGCGAATGTTCTGGTACCGACGTGCGCGCGGATCCGAGCGGCGTTTGCCTGGAAGCGGAGCGATACGCCATTGGGAGTAGGAGGCTCTTCATGATCTCCCAGGAGCAGATCCCGGCAGTGGTGGATCACATGATCTACGACCCCGACGGAAAGAAGATCGGAGAGGCACGTCACGTGTTCCTGGACGAACGCACGGGCGAGCCGGAGTGGGCCACGGTCCGTACGGGACTCTTCGGCACGCAGGAGACGTTCGTACCGATCCATGAAGGCCGAGTGGTCGGGGACAACATCGAGGTGCCCTTCCACAGGACGAAGGTGAAGGAAGCGCCGCACATGGACGTCTCGAGGGGCCGTCTCACGGAGCAGCAGGAGCGCGAGCTCTACAGCTTCTACGGCCTGGCATGGGACGGGTCGCAGGCAGCGCCGGAAGCCGCTGGAGCAGAGGCCCGGGGCACTGCTGCCGGCACCGGCACCCAGACGGTCGAAAGCCCGGAGGCGGGCGCGGCCGCAGGTGCTGCCGGCGCGGCCGGAGCGGCTGGTGCGACGGGAGCAGCGTCCGCCGGTGCGATGCCCTACGGGAGCGAAACGGCAGGCGCCGGTGCCGCGCCCGCCTATGCGTCCGGGCAGGACGCCATGACGCGTTCCGAGGAGCACCTGCGCGTCGGCACGGAACGGTACGAGACGGGTCGTGCGCGCCTGCTGAAGTACGTGGTCACGGAGGAGGTCGAGCAGACCGTTCCGGTGCGCCACGAAGAGGTGCGTCTCGAGCGTGAGCCGATCACCGACGCCAACAGGGACTTCGCCATGAGCGGGCCCGAGATCTCGGAGAACACCTACGAGGTCATCCTTCACGACGAGCGTCCGGTCACGGAGACCGAGGCGGTGCCGGTCGAACGGATCCGCCTGGTCACCGAGGAGCACGTCGACCAGGAGACCGTCCGCGGGACGGTCCGCAAGGAGCGCATCGAGGTCGAGGGAATCGACGATTCGACGGCCTACGGCTCCGGCGGAGCAGCCGCCTGACGGACGCGCAGGGACCTACAGAGACCTACAAGGAACGGTGCAGGGTCGGGCTGACGCCCGGCCCTCGCCGCGCTCCGGAGGGCCTGGTTCACACGCGGCGGAAGAGCAAGTCGCGGACCTTGTGACCCTTCTGCAGGCCCTGACCCTCGAAGCGCGTACGGGGCCGGATCGCCGGCCGTGGCGCGAACCCGCCGTCGAGCTGGGTGTTCTCGTACGCGGGGTGTCCCGAGAAGACGTCGAGCATCTGCTCGGCGTACGGCTCCCAGTCCGTCGCGCAGTGCACGAGCGCGCCCGAACGGAGCGGTCCCGCAGCGAGATCGAGGAACTCGTGCTGGATCAGGCGCCGTTTGTGGTGCCGCTTCTTGGGCCACGGGTCCGGGAAGTAGACACGGAGACCGGAGAGGCATTCCGGGGCGAGCATCTCGCGGAGCAGGATGATCGCATCACCGTTGCCCACGCGGACGTTGGTCAGTCCGCGCTCCTCTGCGAGGCGCAGCAGGTTGCCCTGGCCGGGGGTGTGCACGTCCACGGCGAGGAGGTCGGTCTCCGGTTCGGCGGCAGCCATCTCGGCGGTCGCCTCCCCCATTCCGAAGCCGATCTCCAGGACGACGGGACGCTCCCGCTGCCCGGCCCGCTCCGTGGACTTCTCCGTCGTCTCCGGATGACCGGCGTCCGCGAACAGCTCGGCCAGGTCGATACGGCGCATCCCGTCGATGTCGAAGCCCCACTGCGGCCAGAGCCGGCGCAGCGCGGCCCGCTGCCCCGACGTGACGCGGCTGCGGCGTGGCTGGAAGCTTCGGATGCGGCGCTCGTGGTGCGATCCGGCCGGGTCGGCCGAGGGGCCGGTGCCGTCGGGGAACATGGCAGGTCTCTCAGGCGTCTCAGGCGTCTCAGGCACAGTACGTCCACTGTACGGGCGTGGCGCAGGGCCTTGAGCTGCTCACCCGTCTTCCGCTCGCGGGCCTCCCGGGCCTCGCGGCTCCTCCGGGGGTTGCGGCGCGCTCCCGCATCCCGGGCTCCGCGCCTCGTCTCCCCCGCGTACCGCTGCGCGGGCCCGTCCGCCTGCTCAGTGGGCCACCGCCTCCAGCGCGTTCAGGGCACTCAGGGCGCGTGACGCCACCTCCCGGCCGATGGGCAGCGAGGCCGTCGCCGCCGGGGAGGGGGCGTTGAGGACGTGCACGGCGTGCGGGCCTTCGGTGATCAGGAAGTCGTCCACGAGAGTCCCGTCGTGGAGCACCGCCTGCGCGCGCACCCCCGCGGGCGCCCGTACCAGGTCGCTCTCGGACACCTCGGGGAGCAGCCGCTGCACCGCCCTGGTGAAGGCGCGCCTGGAGAGGGAGCGCCGCAACTCCCCCGCGCCGTAACGCCAGTGCCGGCGCGCCATGTGCCATGTGCCCGGGTGGGTGAGGATGCCGGCCAGCTCACGGGGGCGCACCGTACTCCAGTCGTACCCCTCCAGCGCGAGGGCTGGGACCGCGTTCGGACCGAGGTGGACGCCGCCGTCGACGCCGCGCGTGAGGTGGACGCCGAGGAAGGGGAACGCCGGGTCGGGCACGGGATACACCAGGCCGCGTACCAGATCCTCACGGGAACGCTTCAGCTCGAAGTACTCACCGCGGAAGGGCACGATGCGCGCCGCCGGCTCGTCGCCGGTCAGCTGCGCGATCCTCGCGCAGTGCAGGCCCGCGCAGTTGACCATCGCGCGGGCCCGTACGACGGAGGAACTCGGCGCGGACGCGGCCGAGCCGATGCCCCCCGTGCCGTCCGCTTCGACGCGGAGGGCGACGCCCGCGCCCGGGCGTCGCTGAACGGCCGTGACCTGCGAGCCGTAGCGGATCTCGGCACCGCCGTCGCGAGCGAGCCGCGCCAGCTGCCCCGCCACCGCGCCGAAGTCGCACACGCCGGTCGTGCCGACGTGGATCGCTGCCAAGCCGCGAACGTGCGGCTCCCGCTCGGCGATCTGCGAGGGGCCCAGCTCCCGTACGGGGATGCCGTGTTGCCTGCCGCGCTGGATCAGGGCGTGCAGCCGGGGCAGCTCCTCGCGCTCCGTGGCGACGATCAGCTTGCCCGTGACCTCGTGCGGAATGCCGTACTCGGCGCAGAAGGCGACCATCTCCGCCGCGCCCTGCACGGCGAAGCGCGCCTTGAGCGAACCGGGCCGGTAGTAGATCCCGCTGTGGATGACACCGCTGTTCCGCCCCGTCTGGTGCCGGGCGGGGCCGGGCTCCTTCTCCAGGACGACGACGCGCGTACCGGGCGAGGCGCGTGTGATCGCGTGGGCCGTGGAGAGCCCGACGATGCCGCCGCCGACGATCACGACATCGCAGTCGTAGCCGGGACGGGGACGGGCGCGGCGGGAGCCGCCGGGCGTCGCGGGCGCCGGCTTCTGCATGGCTCTCCCCGGGGTGGTGCTGGAGACGCTGGACGTGTCGTGCGGGTGCGGCTTGCTCATCGCGGGCGTGTCGGCGGGCACGTCATCCATCATGAACCGCACCACTGACAACGTGCTGCGACGCAGGTCACGATGTGATCGTGCCCCTTCGTACGCCACCCCTGCTCAGGCAGTACCCACTCCGAGGGGCAGCTGTCACGCCGGTGCGGCCAGCAGTGGCCGCGCCTGCTCCCTCAACTCCGCCACGCGAGGCTCGTCCCCGTACGGTTCGAGGCGGTTCAGCAGATCCCGTACGTACTCGGTGGTGCGGGCCGACGAGATGCGGCCTGCCACCTCGACCGCGCGGGCTCCGGCCGCGCACGCCGCGTCCAGGTTGCCCGACTCCAGCTCGGCGACCGCCGAAACGACCAGGCGCAGCCCGTGCGACCGTACGAACTCCTCCGTCGGCTTCGAGAGGGCCTTCTCGGTGAAGCGGCGCACCTGGCGAGGGGCCTTCAGGTCGCGGTAGCACTCGGCCGCGTCGGCCGCGAGGCGGTCGTAGGAGTAGAAGTCCAGCCAGGAGGGGTCGGCGTCGCCCGCGCGGGCCCGCTCGAGCCAGCTCTCCGCCCCGGACAGAGCGGCGCCGCAGGCATGTGAGTCGCCGGCCTTGGCATGTGCGCGGGCCTCGACGAGTCGGAAGAAGCTCATGGTGCGGGCGGTGGCCAGGCCGCGGTTGCGTTCCACGGCGGCCTGAGCGAGATCGACGCCCTCGTCGGCGAAGCCGCGGTAAGTGGCCTGGAGGGACATGGAGGCCAGTACGTAGCCGCCGAGAGGGACGTCGGCGGCGGCGCGGGCGAGCCGCAGGGCCTGGATGTAGTACCGCTGTGCGGCTTCCTGTTGCCCGGTGTCGAAGGCCATCCAGCCGGCGAGGCGCGTGAGTTCGGAGGTGGCGCCGAAGAGAGAGCGGCCGACCTCGTCGGTGTACGCGCCGAGAAGTAATGGTGCCGCGTCCACACGGAGGCACTCCGGGACCATCGACGAACGCCAGTCGCCACCGCCGTACTTGGAGTCCCAGCGGCGGGCCTCGTCGGCGGCCTCGCGCAGCTTCGCGACATCGGTGTGCCCGACGCGCAGAGGCGACGCAGGTTCCGAATCGCCTGCCCCGTCAGGGCCGTTGCCTGAACCGTCCGCACCCGCGGCGGTTCCCGTTCCCGAAGCGGCGGCGGTCTCCGGGTCGCGGGCGACGGAGCTGTCGGCCGGGGTGATCAGCCAGCGGGACGCGGGCGTCGCGTACGCGCTGACCGCGAACGACCCCGCGAGCGACTGCCAGATGCCGCCTCCGCCGCGCCGGCCGCCGTGCAGATCAAGACGGTAGAGGTCGGTGGCCGCCTTCACTGCCGCCCGTACGTCGCGCGGGAAGGCGAGGCCGACTTCGGGGGCGGGATCGGCGTCCGCGAGCCCGATCTCGTGCAGCGGCACAGGGCGGCCCAGCTTGCTGCCGATAGCCGCGGCGATGAGGTGCGGCGCGGCACCCTGCGGGACCATGCCCTTGGAGACCCAACGGGCTACGGACGTCTTGTCGTAGCGGAGGGTCAGTCCGCGCTGGGCACCCAAGTCGTTGACTCTGCGGGCGAGTCCGGCGTTGCTGATTCCCGCGAGGGCGAGAACGGTGCCGAGTTTCTCATTCGGCCCGCGTGGCTCCCTGGACATGCGCGCACACCCCTGACACACACCGACGGCCGCCCCGCCGGCCGGTGCGAACCGACGGCAAGGCACCTGCTACCCGCGCGAGAGTCGCGGGATGCATCCCTTGACCGCCGGACCTGTGGAGCAGGCACGACGAGGGGACGCACTGAAGACTTAGCGTAGTTCGCCGGATCCCTACCGTTAAGGGGCGCCGGATGGGATGGCGGGATTCGTGTCCGTGCGCAGGGCGGCCCGGGAGGGCATCGGCCGACGCGCTGCCGTGTACTGCCTGTTGCCGGATCCGGGGCCCTGACGGTCCTCGTGTGCGCGGATGTTCGGTTGCGAGGGGTTCTGAGGACGGAGCCGCGGCGGCCCGGACGGGACCGGGCGCGCGCAGTCGTCGAATACGCCTGAGGTGTCTTCGTGTGGACGGTTGTGTCACTGCTTGTCCCGATGCGCGGGCGTGCGCCTGCCGTTGGGCGCGTACGTGCGTCCGTCACGTGCCAGCCTCCGTACGGCGCGCGGGAGTCGGCCGAAATCCATGTGGAGAAGTCGTCGGGCAACGGTGGTTCCGGGGCGCTGCCCGTGCTCCGGGTGTGTGGTCGTGCGCCCGCGCATGCGCCTTTGCCGGTCGGTGGGCGGGAGGTTCCATGAGAGATGCGTGGGTCGGCCCGCTGAACTGGACCAGCGGGCTGGGGGAACCGCCGCCCCGCTCCCCGCGGGCGACGGTCCGGCCCGGGAAGTTGGAGAAGCCTTCCCGGGCCGGCGAACCCCACCGGGCGCGCTCTTCCGTCTGGGCACGGTGTGCGGCCCGACGCGGGATGACCGCGCTTCGCACCGCCTTTCGCCGACTTGCTGCGCTTCCCGTGCTTGCCGTGATGCTGGCCCTCAGGGGCCCCCGCGGCCGCGTCGTTGCCGGTCTCGGCCCGTCGATGGGGGAGTTGCTGCGGCCGTCCGGGAAACTGCTCCTCCCGCTGCAGTTCTGTCTCCCTGCGGTCGGCCTCCACGGTCGTGGCAGCGGCGTCACAGAAGCCGCTGTCGTCGTCCGTACGGGCACCAGTGCCGCACGGACGTACGAGCGCGGTGAACACGGGGCGTAGGAATCGGGGACCACCGAAGCGCTCGCCGGCGGCCCGTCAACGCGCGGCCGCGCTCCCATACTTGGCCGAATAACATCGGTCAGTCGTGCGGTGCCGCACGCCGACGCCAGAGGTATATGCCGTGCCTTACGGGCGTCGCCGGACATCCCGCCCGCGCCTCACGGGAATCGCCGCTCGACCCGGCGCACGGGCCATGCAACCCGTCTTCATGAGCGGCGCGTTGAGGCCAGATATGCGCCCCTTTCACGCCTCTCGTGCACCCTTCTCGTGGCAACATGGCCGCAGGGCACTACGGGGCACCCCAGCGGAGACAGGGAGCTCTCCCCGGCCGGCGGCAGGGAAGGCACGCCCCGGACGGCGTCACTCAGGCAGCGGAGGCGGGCGGCGATGCGATGGTTGGTGGGATGGAGCAGCGCCGCTCCTGGACGCGGACGCTATGCGCCGGGCTCCCTGGAGCCGGTGGGCGCGCAGCTTCTGTGGAGTGATCCCGACCCCCTGTGGGCCGTGGGGGACTGGCGTCCCGACGAGGTCCGCGTCATCGAGGCCGATGCAGCCAACCGCCTTGCCGTCTTCGGATGTTGCGGCGCCAGCGACGAAGAACTGCGCCTGGGCCTTTCCGCCGCACGCGGCGGCGCGTACCGGCATCTGACGGCCTGGCCGGGCAGTTACACAGCCGTCGCCTGCGTCGGCCGCCGACTCACCATCGCCGCCGACCTCGCGGGAGCCCGGCCCGTTTTCCACACTCCATGGGACGGCGGCACCGCCTACGCCACCGCCGCTCTGCCGCTCGCCGACCTCACCGAGGCGCAGCTCGACATCGGTCACCTCGGCGCGCTGCTCGCGTGCCCGGACGCACCCGAGGCGCTCGGCGACGGCACCCCGTATGAAGGGGTGCGCCGTGTACCACCGGGACACGCGCTGATCCTGCGCGAGGGCAGCCGCGAGATCACCAGCTACGAACCCGCCTCTTCGCTCGTCGTCTCCGCACCACCGCCCGTCGACCCGGAGACCGCCGTGGCCCGGGTGCGCGACGCCCTTGTGGAAGCCGTACGTGCCCGGCTGGCGGCCCCGCGGCACGCGTCGGAGAGCGACCTGGGATACGGCTACGGGACCGACGGCGTCCCGTACGGCAACGGCGCAGCGTACGGGGACGGCAACGAGTACGCGAGGAACGGCGGTGCGTACACCGGCAGTTCCTACCCCGGTGCCGCCTACGGGGACGAGGGGCCCGCTGAACGGGCCTACGCCGAGCGGGCGTTCAGCGACGACGTCCATCCCGCCGGGGCCTACGGACACGACGAGTACCTGCACGACGCCTATGAACGCGAGGCGCATCCCCGATTCCATGAAGGCGCCGCCTACGGCAACTCCGGCCCCGGGGCCGGAGATTCCACACAAGGCGCCTCCCGCGCGCGCAACGCCCGGTCCGCGAACGGCACGGACGGCCGCGACCCCGGCCCCGTCCCCGGCATGGGTCCGGCCGACAGGCGCGCCGCACGTGGCGGCCCCGCTCCCGGCGTTGGGGCCGACCTCTCCGGCGGACCGGCTTCCAGCACCCTGGCGCTTCTCGCCGCGGGGCTTCCGGGCGTGCCGGGCACGGTGCACGGCACGATCGACGGCTCTGAAGGGGGCGCGCGGCTGCTCGCGGTGACCTTCAACGACCTTGCCACCAGCACCGGCGCGGACGGTTCGGCCGCCGCCGAGCTCGAGCGTGCGCGCAGCATCGCGGAGAATCCGCGGCTGCACCATGTCGTCGTCGCGGCCGGCGAAGAGGCCCTGCCGTACACCGACTTGGACGGGCCCCTGACGGACGAGCCGGGGCCGTCGCTTGTCGTCGCCGACAGGCACCGGCAGCGGCTGGCCGTCGGCAGCTCGGACCACTTCGTCGGGTACGGCGCCCGCCAGGTCATGGACGCCCACCCGGCGCGTCTCGCAGACCTTCTGATGGACCGCCGCCGGCGCCATCTCCTGCGGCCCGTCGCGGCGTTGGCCCGGTCGGAGGACGTACCGCCGGGGCGGTCGGTCCTGGTGCCGTGGACGGTCTACAGAGCGGCCCGCAAGCTCGCGCGCACCCAGTACCGGGACGGCGTCACCAGCACCGCCGAGCGTCTGCGGGCCGGCGGAGCGGCACGCAACGGCACCGGCCGGAACGGAACCGGGCGCAACGGCACCGGTCAGGGACGTGGTGCCGGCAACGGCTCCGGGACAGGTTCCGGCGCCGACAAGGACGCGGACATGGGGAAAGGTTTTGCCGACCTCGGCGCCTTCGGCGGCGCGGGCGGTTACGGCAGCGAGGGTGCGGTCGGATCCTCCGTCGCCGCTCTCACCTGGTGCCGGCCGGGCCCGGCGGCCCGATGGCTGACGGGGGAGGCGCTGGCCGAGGTATCCGCGCGGCTCGAGGCCGCGGCCAGGCTCCGGCCGACGGTCGAACGACCCGGTGAGCGACGCGCCCGCGCCGCCCTCGCCCGCCAGGCCGCGGACCACCGAGTGCTCGAGCAGGCCGCCGAGATCCGCAACCAGCGGCTCCACGCACCCTTCTACGACAACCAGGTCGTACGGGCCTGCCGCGACCTTCCCGAGGCCCTGCGCGTCAAGCCGGGCGCCCGAGCGTCGGTGCTGCGCGCTGTGCTGGCGGGGGCCGGGGTGCACGAACTGCCCGCGGGCTGGGGCGCCCCCTCCTACGCGTACCAGGCGGCCTCCGTACGAGCAGGCCTGCGCGCCGCCGCCGGCGAACTCATCGACCTCTTCGACTCCCCACTGCTCGCCGACGCGGGGCTCGTCGAGGCGAGAGTCGTACGGAAGGCCATCCGTGCCGCCTCCAAGGGCGAGCCCTTGCCCCTCGACGGCCTCGCCGACCTGGTCTCGACAGAGCTGTGGCTGCGACGGCTCATCGCGCGGCGCGGCACATGCTGGACGGGCTCCGCTGCGCCACGGCAACGGGCCGTCGCCTCGGGCGTGCTCCCCGCCGCCCAGAAGCGGCCCGCGCTCTGACGCCGGTTTCCCCAACCTCACAGGTCAATACACCTAGCCCACGTCAGGGGTCTGGGGAGACTGTGGTGCCGGTGCCGGTGCCGGTGCCGGTGCCGGTGCCGGGGCCGGTGCCGGTGCCGGTGCTGGTGCCTCGGCTGGTGCCGGTGCCGGAGCCGGTGGGGGTGAGGTTCGTGACGTCTGCGGCGCGGAGGACCCGCGGGACGGCGGCCGTTCGGCGGACGCACCCGCGGCCCGTTCCTGATGGATCGCCACTCCGGCGATGACCAGCGCGACACCGGCAAGTTCGAGCCATGTGGGCACCTGACCGAGCACGACGAACCCGATCGCGACGGCCGTCGCCGGCAGCAGCGACAGCATGAGCGCGAACGTCGCACGAGGCAGACGTGACATGGCGAGCTGATCGCAGACGTAGGGGATCACGGAGGAGCACACCCCCACCCCGAACGCGCTCGCCAGCAGCACCGGCGACGTGAGCGCGATCGCGGCGTCACCGATGCCGACGGGAGCGACGACGGCCATCGATACGAGCATCGCCGCACCAAGACGGTCGATGCCCGATGCGCCACCGTCAGCGGCCAGCCGGTGCCCCAGCACCACATAGAGCACGAACAGCGCACAGTTGCCGAACGCGAAGGCCAGGCCGAGCGGTTCGGCCGAGAAATGCACGCCCGTGAGCAGCCAGACCCCGCCGACCGCCACCACCAGTGCGCACGCGTTGCGCGTGGAGCGGAGCCCGAACACGGCGAGGAGCACCGGCCCGAGGAACTCGATCGCTCCCACCGTCCCCAACGGCAGCCTGTCCAGGGCCAGATAGAACGAACTGTTCATCAACCCCAGCACGGCTCCCAGTGCCAGCAGCAGCCGCCGTTGCCGCCACGAGGACGCCGCCCACACCCGCCACGGTCGACGCCAGAGCGCGAAGACGACCGCGGCCGACGCACAGCGGAGCCAGGCGACTCCCAGCACCTCAATGCGGGCGAACAGCAGCACCGCGAACGCGGGCCCGAGGTAGTGGAAGACGGCGCTGGTCACGAAGTACGCGGACGGTGGCAGACGGTCGGCCCGCGCGGCCGCCCCGCCCGCCGTGAACCTGGCCTTGGACCGAGCCGCACTGCGTCCGGCTGCGGAGCCGGCAGCGGCACCCGTGGCACCCCGAGGGAAGCGCGAGACGTTGACCATGCCTGACACGATCGCAAGCGTGAATGCGCGCAACCATGCCGAATATGCAAGCCTGGGCATGAAATGGTTTCGGCTCTGCTCTGAAAATCACCCCTTGACTTGGCGATGGTGAAGATGGACGCAGTGGATCGGGCCATCCTGACCGAACTCGACGATGACCCACGTCTGCCGACCGCCGAACTGGCCCGCCGGATCGAGGTCTCGGTGCCGACCGCTCGCGACCGCCTGCGAAGGCTGCACGAGAGCGGCGTGATCCGCGGCTACCGCCTGGACGTGGACCCGGCAGCCCTCGGCTACCCCGTGGCCGCCTTCGTGCGCGTGCGCCCCGGGCCCGGACAGCTGCCGAAGATCGCCGAACTCGCACAGAGCTTGCCGCAGGTCAGCGAGTGCCACCGCATCACCGGCGAGGACTGTTTCCTGATCAAGGTCCACGCGGCGGACGTCGCTTCCTTCGAGGAAGTCCTCGACCGGTTCCTCCTGTTCGGGCAGACCACGACCTCGATCGTCCAGTCCACGCCCGTACAGCCCCGGACACCCGGGCTGGGGTGAGCCAGCGCGGGTGGACGGCATCGGGGCGGAGAAAAGCGGGCCGCCCGCCGAGCGGGTAGACGCACCCCGGGCGGAAGAAGCGTCCGCCCACCGGCCGACGTTGGCTGTGCCGGCCGGCCGGTGGTGAATGCGGCCTGCACGACGGAACCCGGTGCGTACAGGCCTGGCCGAACCCGCCCGTTGAGCTCCGTTCGGGCGGACCTTCGGTCCTCGGCCTGCGTGGCTGGGGTTCCGTCCCCGCGGTCGTGCCTACGGCCGCGGGCGCAACCCTTCCAGGAGTATGTCGAGCAACCGCCTCGAGGCCGCCGCCTGTTGCGCCGCATCCGGCAGCGAGGGCGCCGCGGTGGCTATCACCAGGAGCACATCGCCGACCGTCACGTCGTCGCGCAACTCCCCCGCGTCGCGGGTGCGTTGCACCATCTGACCGACGACGCTGAGCAACTCCGCACAGCCGGAGTCGTCCTCGAAGCCGTCGAGACCGTCACCGCCACGCTCCGCCTGCCCCAGGGCGGCGGAGCTTGCTGACGTCCCGTCCTCGACCAGCCTCAGCCCGGACTGGCCCTCCTGCCCGTACGCCGGCTGCCGCTGCTGCGGCACCCGCGCCGGGTTGCCGTCCGTGACGGAGGCATCGCCGCCCCAGCCGTCGGCGCGCAGTATCTGCGGCGGCAGCAGACGCCCGGCCCCGGAGGCCACCGACGTGCGCAGGAAGCGCGAGAGGGCCGACCACGGCTCGTGCTCCTGGCCCAGAGCCGTCCGCGCCTGCTCGGTGAGGCGGGCGGTCTCCTCCGCCGCTATCCGCCGGACCAGCACTTCCTTACTCGGGAAGCGTCGGTAGACGGTGCCCACGCCGACGCGGGCCCTGCGGGCGACGTCCTCCATCGGCGCGCCGTAGCCCAGCTCACCGAAGACCTCGCGGGCTGCCCGCAATACATGTTCCAGATTCCTCTGTGCGTCCACCCTCAACGGAGTGGGACGCGGGGCGGCCACAGGCTGCGGGGCCCTGACTGCCCTGTTCGCACTGGTGGTCTCGTCGATGCGGCCGAATCGCTCGCCGCGGTCGCCCGCCCCTTGGCTCCCGTTGTCCGGAGCTGCCGACATGGCAGCAGCAACGGAAGAAGAGCCGTGAATACCCTGAATGCGCATCAATGTTCCCCCGGTCATCAAGTCTCCCCCCGGAGACCCTCACGCTGTCGCGGCCGGTGGCGCCGATACCGTGGTCCTCAAGTACCGCACCTCCGACGACCACGAACATAGTTGAGCGGTGGTCAAGAGAGAAGAGGGCGTTCTCGTGGACGTCTTGGAGCGGCAGGAGCGACACCTTCGCCCACCCCTTCGCACCCATCCCCGCCACTCGCAATCCTGCCTCTGACCTGCTCTTATCTCGCCCAGAGAACGCCCTCGGGCGAGGTGGACGCCCACTCTCCGTCGGTCACACAATTCTTTGAGCCTGTGGACAAACCCCCGGTCGCGGGTGCGTCATGGACTGGTGACGAAGGCGATGAACGGAACCGCGCGCATTCTCGTGATCGGCGGCGGATATGTGGGCATGTACACGGCCCTGCGTCTTCAGCAGAAGCTGAAGCACCAGCTCAGGCGAACGGCGAACGGTTCCAGCGGCTCCTCCGCCTCCGGCTCCCGCGCCGATGACGACAGCTCGACCGGCTCCAACGGAGTCGAGATCGTCGTGGTCGACCCCGAGCCCTACATGACCTACCAGCCCTTCCTTCCCGAAGCGGCCGCCGGCTCGATCTCGCCCCGACACGTCGTCGTGCCGCTTCGCAGAGTGCTGCGCGACTGCAGACTCGTCGTCGGCGAGGCACTGTCCGTCGACCACGAAAGGCGTATCGCGTACGTCAAGACCCTCGCCACGGAGGAGGAGGGCACCGGTGCCATCGAGATTCCCTACACCGAACTCGTCCTGGCGCCCGGGTCCGTGTCGCGCACCCTGCCCGTCCCCGGCCTCGCGGAACACGGCATCGGCTTCAAGACCGTCGAGGAAGCCATCGGCCTCCGCAACCATGTGCTCGAACAGCTCGACATCGCCTCGTCCACGCGCAATCCCGAGGTTCGCGATGCCGCCCTCACCTTCGTCTTCGTCGGCGGCGGCTACGCGGGCGTCGAGGCCCTGGGTGAACTGGAGGACATGGCCCGCTACGCCTGCCGCTACTACCACAACGTGCGGGCCGAGGAGATGAAGTTCCTGCTCGTCGAGGCCTCCAGCAAGATCCTCCCGGAGGTCGGCGAGGAGATGGGTACCTACGCCCTGCGCGAGCTGCGCTCCCGCAACATCGACGTACGCCTCGACACGCGCCTCGACTCCTGCGAGAAGCGGGTCGCCGTACTCAGCGACGGCTCCCGCCATCCCACACGCACCCTCGTGTGGACCGCGGGCGTCAAGCCGAATCCCGTCATCGCCGCCGCCGGCATGCCCCTCAACGGGCGCGGCAGACTCAAGTGCACGGCTCAACTGCGCATCGATGGCGTCGAGAACGCATGGGCCGCAGGTGACGCCGCCGCCGTACCCGACGTCCTGGCCGAGGAGAAAGGCGAGAAGGGCGCCCTGTGCGCTCCCAACGCCCAGCACGCCGTACGTCAGGCCAGACGCCTCGCGGACAACATCGCGGCGGCCCTGCGCGGCGCGCCCGCCACCGACTACCGTCACGCGTACGCGGGCTCCGTCGCTTCGCTCGGGCTGCACAAAGGCGTCGCGCACGTCTACGGGCGCAAGTTGAAGGGCTACCCGGCGTGGTTCATGCACCGCGCCTACCACCTCAGCCGCGTCCCCACGATCAACAGAAAGGCACGAGTTCTCGCGGAATGGACCTTGGCGGGACTGTTCAAGCGCGAGATCGTCTCACTCGGTTCACTCGAACATCCCCGCGCCGAGTTCGAACTCGCAGCGGGCGGCGTACGTCGGCCCGAGGACGGCTGAGGACGCGGGACGTGCTTCCCCCCGGAACGGCGGGGCAGCCGACTCCCGGAGGGGAGTCGGGTGATCCGACGGGTGGCCGGTGCGTGATCCAATGTCTGCGCCGTGCACCACGCGGAGCGTGTGACCATGAGTGGGCTCGCATCCGCACACAGTGAGCAGCACGACGGCCGGGCGGGGGGCCGTCTTCCCGAACTACGCGAGGAATCGGACGACCGTGAATTTCACGCGCTGGAGCGCCCGACTGCCCGGCACACAGCGGCGCAACTCGGCAGCGCAGGCAGCGAGGGCAACAGCAGCGCAGGCGCGCGAGACGTCCGACAGCGCCGGGGACGGTGCCGGCAGAGACGCTGCCGTCGCCGCCGATGATGATGCGGCCCCGGGGAGCGCAGGCACTGTCCCGCCGGCGCGGGCCGAGCGCCGCGACGCCACTGCCGTGGACGGAGCGGATCCCGGCTGTCCGGCCACCCGGTCGGGCCGGACCGCTCCGTCCGCTGAGTCTGCTTCTTCCACTTCGGCCCGTACGAGCAGCGAACCCCCCGGAACCACCGGGGCCTCCAGCGCGCATGTCACCCGCAGCATCGATGCGCTGTCCGTGCACGATCTCCTCGGTCAGGTCCCCGCTCTGGCTGCCGTCGTACACGGCGCCGACCACCGCATCGCTTACATCAACGACGCCTACATCGCTGTCTTCGGCCCGCGGGCCCAGGGCGACGCGGCCCGCGATGCCCTCCCCGAACTCGTCGAGCTCGGCCTGCTCCCCCTGATGGACCAGGTGCTGCGCAGCGGCAAGCCGCGCACCGTCAAATCGCGCCGCGTGCCCCGCACGGCCGACTCGCGCGACAGCCGGGACGCCTTCTACACCTTCACCTGCACCCCCATCACCGCTGACGGCGAGAACGGCGTGCTGATCTTCGCGGCCGAAGTCACCGACCAGGTCGAGGCCGCCGAGCGGCTGCGCGCCAGCGAACGCCGCCAGCGCGAGGCCGCCGTCACGCTCCAGCGCAGCCTGCTGCCCCAGGAACTGGAGCAGCCCGACGATCTGCGGGTCGCCGCCACATACCAGCCGGGCGGTACGGAAGCGGCAGTCGGCGGCGACTGGTACGACGTCATCACCCTCGGCGCCGGCCGCACAGCACTCGTCATCGGCGACGTCATGGGCCGAGGCGTACGCGCCGCAGCCGTGATGGGACAACTCCGCACCGCCGTACGCGCATACGCCCGCCTCGACCTCCCCCCGCACGAGGTCCTGCAACTGCTCGACGGGCTGGCCGCCGAGATCGACCCCAGCCAGATCGCCACCTGCGTATACGCCGTGCACGACCCCAACGAGGGGCTCCTGCACTACGCCTCCGCCGGCCACCCGCCGATCATCGTGCGGGATGCGGACGGCACGGTCCAGCGTGCCCCCGAGCCGACCGGACCCCCGCTGGGCACGGGCGGCTGGGTGCACACCTCCAGCTCGCTGCCGCTCCCGCCGGGAGGATCCGCCGTTCTCTACACCGACGGCCTCGTCGAACGGCGCGACGCCGACATCGACGCCGGAGTCTCCAAGCTGGAACGCGCCTTCGCCGGTGCCACCGGCTCCCCCGACATCGTCTGCGACCGCCTGTTGCGCTCACTCGGCATCACCGCGGAACACGACGACGACGTTGCCGTCCTCGTCCTTCAGCACCCAGCCCGTACGGGCCACGACGCGGAGCTCTTCCACAACGCCGCCCTCGACCTGCTCGGCGGCACCGAGGCAGCGCCGCGCGCCCGCGCGTTCGCCTCAGGAGTGCTCTCGTCCTGGCGTTTCCCGAGGGAGCTGCACGACCTCGGCGTACTGGCAGCCAGCGAACTCGTCGCCAACTCCCTTCAGCACGGCACTCCGCCGATGCGCCTGCGCCTGCGTCGCACGGACCGGCGCCTCATCGTCGAGGTCACCGACGGCGACGAGCACCTGCCGCGACGGCGCGCCGCCGATGCCGTCGACGAGGCGGGACGCGGAATCTCCATCGTCGCCACCATCGCCTCGGCATGGGGTTCGAGAAGGACCCCCGGAGGAGGCAAGTCGGTGTGGTGCGAGTTCACCCTCCCGACGACCTGACGCGGCCGGAAGAGCGGGCTACTGACGCGCCGGCTTCCTGCTCACCTTCTCCGGACGTACTTGAGGTATCCGTCGGCGGGAGCACCCCTCAGCCCACTCGAACCGCAGCCCTCGCCGCGCGCTCCTCAGCCATGAGCCCTGCCGACACGTCCTTTCCTGCTTCGGCCGTGTGCTGCTGACCGCTGCTGCCCGCAACCACGACGGACCGGTACGGCCGGTCCTGCGCGGCCGTCAGGTGCCGGCCCAGCCAGAGCGCGAGCAGGCTCACCATCAGCGAGCAGACCACCAGCATCACGATGTAGACCCCGTATGCACCAACGGCGGCAAGCAGCCCGCCCACTGCCGGGCCCACGGCCAGCGCCAGCTGCTTCACCAGCGCGAACGCCGAGTTGTACTGGCCCACGAGCCGCCTCGGCGCCAAGTCGGCCACCAGGGGCGCAACCGTCGGCGACAGCATCGTCTCGCCGACCCCGAAGAGCGCGTACGTCGTGATGAGCAGCGCGGTCGCCGCCGCCTGCGTCCCGTGGACGAGACCGGAGGCACCGGCGGCCACCCAGGCCACAGCCCAAATGACCCCGACCAGAGCTATGACCCGGCTCCGTCGACGGCGCTCAACCAGCCGCAGGACCACGAACTGCGCCAGGACGATCATGGCCGTGTTGGCCGCGAGTGCGATCCCCAGCGTCGCCGTCGATATTCGCGTGACCTCCACCGCGTACGCCGACAACCCCGACTCGAACTGGCCATAGCAGGCGAAGAACAGCACAAAGCCGAGCACGCACAGCAGGACCATCGGCCGGTCCCGCAAGAGCACCGACCAGTTGCCGCCCGCCGACTCGCGTGCCGTTGCGGCGTGTGCCTCCGTCTCACCTGTTCGGGAGAGCGGCAGCCGGACAGTTGCCAGCACCGTCGCGAGCACGACGAACATGGCGGCCTCGATGACGAACAGGAGTGTGAACGTGGCGGGGCGGTGCTCGTCGACCATCAACCCTCCGAGGAGTCCGCCGACACCCAGGCCGAGGTTGTTCAGGAAGAACTGCGTCGCGAAGGCGCGCGAACGAGTCACGCTCGTCGAGCAGGAAACGATCATGGTCGCGAGTGCGGGCTGCAGGACAGCCACCCCGGCGCCCATGAGTGCCGACGAGGCCAGAGCAGAAGGAGCGCTCTCCGATATGCCGAACCCCAGTGCACCGACCATGCCGAAGGCCGAGCCCACGAAGGCCACAGGCATCGGTCCCCGCCGGTCGATCACTCGCCCTGTGAACGGCAGCACCGCGAGCGCGACGACGGCAAACACCGCCAGCACAGCGCCGGCAGTGCCGTCGCCCAAGCCGCGCACGCGGGACGCGTACACGAACAGGAACGGCGCGGTGAAGCCGTTGCCGAACGCCGCGAGGGCGTTCCCAAACTGGATCCGGCGCAGCGCAGCGCCCATCGCCCTGGTCACACTCACCTACCTCTGATCAAGTCCTCGATGCGCGAGGAGACTTCAAAGCTAAAGTTCGAAGCTAAAGACTACACAGAGCAAGGCTTCATGTCGAACGACTTCACGTGGGATACTCCGGGGCCATGCCTCCAGTGCCGGACCGACAGCCCACGCTCGACGAGCAGATCGCCATCTACCAGCGCGAGTACCGCGACCTGGACCCGCAGGTGGAGAAGGTCGTTAACGCGCTCAGCCGCCTCGACCGGCGGATGAACGTCGCGTACGGGCGGCAGCTCGGCACGCTCGGCCTCGGCCACGCCGAGTGGGAGGTCCTCAGGGAACTCGTGATGACGGGCTCGCCGTATCAGTTGTGGCCCGGCACGATCGCCAAGCGCCTGGGCCTGACACCCGCCGCCATGACGCACCGGATCGACCGCATGCTCGCTCAGGGCCTCGTGACCAGGGAGCGCGATCCGGAGAACCGCGTGCGGGTCATCATCGGACTCACCGACGAAGGTCGCGAGAAGTGGATCCAAGTGATGCGCAAGGCCTCGGTCTTCGAGGAGGAGCTGCTCCAGGACCTGACCAAGGTGGAGCGGGTGCTGTTGGGTGAGTTGCTCACACGCCTCCTGCGCCGGGTGGAGGACGCCCAGCCCGATGCCGGCGGCCGTCTGACCGACCTGGACTGAGGGCGGCGGGCAGGCCTCTGGCAGCAAGTTGACACGGACCGCGGCGATCCGTATTGTCCTCCGGGTTGCCACGGAGCCCTACGGCTTCCGAGGCAACGCTCTTGCCTTCCGATGGCAGTCTCTACTGAAGTGTTCTCCCCGTCCTGCGGGGCTGTTTTTCGTGTGCCTGTGTGTGCGGAAATCAGTTCGGTGTGGGTTGTGAGGCGTCTCGATTTTGAGGTGCCGGGGGAGTTCCTCTAC
>NZ_AUEV01000019.1:0-175063 GCF_000426165.1 Streptomyces sp. TAA486
CTGGCCGCCGCTTTGGTGGAGACCGGCTCGCGCATGGATGAGGTGATCTTCGAGGAGTTCAAGGGCACCGGCAACATGGAGCTGAAGCTGGACCGCAAGCTCTCGGAGAAGCGGATCTTCCCCGCCGTGGACGTGGACGCCTCCGGCACCCGTAAGGAGGAGATCCTCATGGCGGGCGACGAGCTGCAGATCATCTGGAAGCTCCGCCGGGTCCTGCACGCCCTGGACCAGCAGCAGGCCATCGAACTGCTCCTGGACAAGATGAAGCAGACCAAGTCCAACACCGAGTTCCTGCTCCAGATCCAGAAGACCACCCCCACCCCCGGCAACGGCGGCGACTGACCGGCGGCGCACACGGCGTCGCCGGGCCCCGGCCCGTGGCCGGTGCCCGGCGGAACAGCGGGTCTCAGGACTCCGAGGGCACCAGACGCACGGCGATGCTGTTGATGCAGTAGCGCTGGTCGGTCGGAGTCGGGTAACCCTCACCGTCGAAGACGTGGCCGAGGTGCGAACCGCAGCGTGAGCACCTGACCTCTGTGCGGAGCATGCCCATCGAGTGGTCCTCGATCAGCTCGACGGCATCGGACTGCGCCGGGTCGTAGAAGCTGGGCCAGCCGCAGTGCGACTCGAACTTCGTGTCGGAGCGGAAGAGCTCCGTGCCACAGGCCCGGCAGTTGTAGACGCCGGTGGTCTTGGTGTCGGTGTATTCGCCGGTGAAGGCGGGCTCCGTACCGGCTTCGCGCAGCACCCGGTACTCGTCGGAGCTGAGCTCGGCCCGCCACTGCTCTTCCGGCTTCTCGATCTCGTACGTCACGGCCGCTCGGCCTCCTTCGTCGGTCCCGGGGCGTCCCCGTGATGGTCAGTGCGGCAGCCGGGCGAGGATCTCGGGACCCAGCTCCGTCACATCACCTGCTCCCATGGTGAGAACAAGATCACCGGGCTCCGCCATTCCCGCGACCAGTTCCGCGCCGGCCGTGCCGGCCGCCGCGTGGCGCACATCGGCGCCGGCGGCGCGTGCCGCGTCGATGATCAGCTCGCTCGTGACGCCCGGAATCGGGTCCTCACGGGCGGGATAGATGTCGAGGACGACGGAGGCGTCGGCCAGGGCCAGCGACTCCCCCATCTCCGTGGCCAGCTCCTGCGTGCGGCTGAAGAGGTGCGGCTGGAAGAGCACGATGATGCGCCCGTCGCCCGCGCCGCCCCGGATGGCGTCCAGGTCGGCTGTCATCTCCGTCGGGTGGTGCGCGTAGGAATCGATGACCTGCACGCTGTTCGCCTCGCCCTTGAGCTGGAGCCGGCGGCGGACGCCGGTGTACGTGCCCAGGGCCTTCGCGAGCTCGCCCGCCGGTACGCCCAGCTCGGAGCCGGCGACGAGGGCGGCGACGGCGTTGAGCGCGTAGTGCCTGCCGGGCACGAAGACCGCGAAGGTCAGCTCGTCCCCGTCGAGCCGGACGGTGGCCTCGCTGGTCAGGCCGTGCGGGGTGATGTCGAGGACGCGCACGTCCGCGTCGGCGGCCTCGCCGTAGGTGCGGACCCGTACATCTCCGCGCTCACGCACGCGGCGCGTCAGCTCGCGGGCGCCCTTGTGGTCGGCGGAGACGACCAGCACGCCGCCGGGACGGATCCGGTCGGCGAAGGTCACGAAGGACTCGTAGATCTCCTCCATGGAGGAGTAGTTGGCGTGGTGGTCGAGCTCCACGTTGAGCACGATGGCCACCTCGGGCGCGTACTTGTGGAAGCTGCGGTCCGACTCGTCGGCCTCGGCGACGAAGATCTCGCCGCGCCCGTTGTGGGCGTTGGAGCCGGGCTCGTTCAGGTCGCCGCCGATGGCGTACGACGGGTCGAGACCGAGGGCGCCCAGGGCGACCGCGAGCATCGAGGTGGTGGTGGTCTTGCCGTGGGTGCCCGCGACGGCCAGCGGCCTGCAGGCGTCCATCAGCGCGGCGAGCGCGTCCGAGCGGTGCACGACGGGGACACCTCGTGACGCGGCCGCGGCCAGCTCGGGGTTGTCGGGCCGGATGGCGCTGGAGACGACGACGCAGCTGGCGTCCTGAGCGAGATGTGTGGCGTCGTGGCCGATGTGCACGGTCGCGCCCAGCCCGCGCAGCGCCGCCGCCGTCACCGACTCCCTGGCGTCGCTGCCCTGCACCCGCGCTCCGCGCTGAGTGAGGATCTTCGCGATGCCTGACATCCCCGCGCCGCCGATGCCGATGAAGTGCGGGCGTGCGAGGTCCGCCGGGACGGTCGGGGTGGACAGGTCGGCTGCCATGCGGGCGCCTCCATGACTCGTACTCTCACGAACGGGCGCGCTGCGCAGCTCCGGGGAATCCCGGGGCATGCACGACGCGCCCGCTCAGCCTATGCGCTACGCGGCGGCGGCCCCGCCTCAGGCTCCGCGGCACCGCGTCCGGCCCTCCGCGAGGCCACTCGGCAGGGGTCGGCACGGTCCGCCAGGAGATCCGGCAGGGTCCGCCAGGAGATCCTGCAGAGATCCGGCAGGTCGCCGCGCCGACTAGGGGGTGTGGGCGAAGAGCTTCAGCACCGGAACGCCCACCTTGTGCCGGGCCCTGGTCGCCCAGTCGCGGTGGAAGAACTCCTCGACCAGGTGCGGGGCCGTCAGCACGATGACCTCGTCCGCCTTGTGCCGCTCCACCGTCGCGGTCAGCACATCGAGCGGATGGTTCTCGATGACCTCACCCTCGGCTTGGGCACCCGCCTGGCGCAGCAGCGCGAGTGAGTGCTCGAGGGCCCGGACGGCCGGAGGGTGCGTGTCGCGGTCCTCCGGTTCGCTGCCCTCGCGGACGGCCTGGTCGAACTCTCCGAGTGCGACATCGTCCAGGGCCCGCAGCAGGCGGTCCTGGTCACCTCGCGGCTGTATCAGTACGACGAAGGAGACAGCCTCGTCACCGTGCAGCGTCGTGACGAGTTCCACATCGTCGGACACCAGCGGCTTCTCGATCATCAGCACGGTCGTGAACACTGCGGCGCCCTTCCTCCACGTGGAGCCCGGGGCTCCGAGACGATCATCCAGCCAACGGCTGCCCGCCCAGACGCAACTCACGCACCCCGGCCCCCGGCAAATGCATCCGGATCGCTCTACTCCGCCGCCGGCCCGGTCCGCTGGTACCGCGTGAACAGGAACCCGTCCTCCTCCAGTACCCCGGCGAGCCGGAAGTCCACCGGCACCCGCATCCCGGGCCCGTCCACGATCCGCGGAGCCTCACCGGAGGTGACGCGCGGGGCGACCGTCAGGCACAGCTCGTCCAGCGCGCCGCCGGAGACCAGCTGCCCCAGCAGCCGCGGGCCCCCTTCGGTCAGCAGCCGCCGCAGGCCCCGCTCCGCCAGGGCACCGGTCAGCCGGGCGGGATCGACGGCGGCCCCCTCACCCGCGAAGACGACCTCGGCGCCCGCGTCCCGCGCGGCCTCGACCCGGTCCGACGGTGCCGCCGCCCCCGTCACCAGCACGGTGGGCACCAGGGGACGTATGAAGAGCGGGTCGGAGAAGTCCAGGTCGAGGCCCTCGCTGACGACGGCGATCGCCGGTGCCGGGCCCTGCCCCGCGGCGGCACGCCGCCGGGCGAAGACCTCGCGCTCGCGCGCCGGACCGTAGCCCTCCTGACGCACGGTCTGCGCTCCCACCACGACCGCGTCCGCGAGGCCGCGCAGCACGCCGAAGATCCGCATGTCGGCCTCGGACGAGAGGGGTTGCGAGTGCCCCTCGTGATGGGCGGCGCCGTCCAGCGACGAGACCATGTTGGCGCGCAGCCACACCCCGCGGCCGGAGGCGGCCGGCCCCGGATAGGCGTATGCGTCGGCCAGGTCGTCGATGCTCCACCGGCCCCCCTCGGGGGCGGCTTCGGGACGCTCGTCGGCCAGGAGTGGGAACAGACGTCGCATGGGACGGCAGTGTGGCACGACCGTCGCCGCCTGCCGATCGGCGCCATCCACCCTTACGGGCCTGCGAAACCGCATTCCGTGCGGGCCCGGCCGCCCCTTTAGCATGGGGGGCGTGTCCAGCTCCCTCGACTCGCACGGTTCCGCCCGCCGTTCCGGCCCGGCCCGCCCCGACGGTGTCTCCGGCGAGGGGAGCGCACCGCTCTCCCTGACCGCTCGGGAGCCCCATGTGCCGGCCGAGCGTCTCGTCGCCGAGATGGTGCCGCCCCCGCGATTCGACTCCGTCCGCTTCTCGACGTACGTACCGGACCCGGACCGGCCCAGCCAGTCGGAGGCTGTACGGGTACTGGCCTCCTTCTCCCCCACGCTTCGCCGGGAGGGACCCCCGGAGGGCATCGGCGAGGCCCCGCGGTCGGGGAGCCCGGGCGGCGGTCTGAAGCGGTGGTTCCGGCGGGGCGGGGGTGCCGCCCACCCCGACGCTCCCCGTGGCGTCTACCTCGACGGCGGCTACGGCGTCGGCAAGACGCACCTGCTCGCCTCGCTCTGGCACGCCACCGAAGCGCCCCCGGAGCGCAAGGCGTTCGGCACGTTCGTCGAGCTGACCAACCTCGTCGGGGCCCTCGGTTTCCAGCAGACCGTGCGGACCTTCGGGGGTCACCGGCTGCTGTGCATCGACGAGTTCGAACTGGACGACCCGGGAGACACCGTCCTCGTCTCCAGCCTCCTCAGCCGCCTCGTCGAGCAGGGTGTGGCGCTGGCCGCCTCCTCCAACACGCTGCCCGGGAAGCTCGGGGAAGGACGCTTCGCCGCCGTGGACTTCCTCCGCGAGATCCAGGGCCTCTCCGCCCACTTCCGCACGCTGCGCATCGACGGCGAGGACTACCGGCACCGGGGTCTTCCCGCCGCTCCCGCGCCGCTCGCCGAGGACGAGGTCATCCGCATCGCGAACCTCACCCCCGGCGCCTCGCTCGACGGCTTCCCTGCCCTCCTGACGCACCTGGCCGACGTCCACCCGAGCCGCTATGGAGCCCTCGTCGACGGCCTCGGCGCCGTGTGCCTGACCGGGGTCGGACCGGTGCCCGACCAGTCCACGGCGCTGCGGCTCGTGGTGCTCGCGGACCGCCTGTACGACCGCGACCTGCCCGTGGTGGCCTCGGGCGCGCCCTTCGACGGGCTCTTCGGGCCGGACATGCTCGAAGGCGGCTACCGGAAGAAGTACTTCCGCGCGATCTCCCGCCTCACCTCGCTCGCGCGGGACGGCGCCCGGCTCGCCTCCGGCTGAGGGCACTCCCCCGCCCGCCGCACCGGCGAGTCGGCCGGTCCCGGACCGCACGCGCGTAGACGACAGCTGTCGTGGCTAGTGCTCGTACGCCCGTCCGCGTGGTAGACACACCAGGTATCTGCCCGCCGACTGGGAGTTTCCGTATGACGACACGACGTCAAGTGCTGGCAAGATCGGGCGCGTTGGGAGCAGGCATCGCCTTCTCGGGCGCTCTCTCGGAGTTGTTCACGGGCACCGCCGCCGCCCAGGGCACCGGAGGCCGTTCCGGCTACGGGCCGCTCGTGCCCGACCCGAAGGGCATGCTCGATCTGCCCAAGGGCTTCAAGTACAAGATCCTTTCCCGCACGGGCGACGATCTGCCGTCCGGTGAAGGCAAGGTTCCGAGCAACTTCGACGGAATGGCCGCCTTCGGCTCGCGGCGCGGCGGCCACACGTGGCTCGTGCGCAACCACGAGAACCGCCAGGACGCCAAGCAGGCCGTCCCCACGGTCGACGGCCTCACCTACGACCCCGACGCCAAGGGCGGCTGCACGTCCCTCGAACTCGACGGCAAGAACAAGGTCCTCGACGAGCGGGTGGCCATCGCCGGCACCTCGACGAACTGCGCGGGCGGCCCCAGCCCTTGGGACACCTGGCTGACCTGCGAGGAGACCGAGTTCAAGGCCGGCGAGGAGGGCTACTCCAAGGACCACGGCTTCATCTTCGAGGTCGGCTTCTCCCGCGAGCGGCCCACCTCCGTCGAACCGCTGACCGCGATGGGCCGCTTCCAGCACGAGGCCATCGCGTTCGACCCGCGCAACGGCGTGGTGTACGAGACCGAGGACGCCTTCGAGTTTCCGTTCGGTCTCTTCTACCGCTTCCTGCCCGAGAAGCCGCTCGGCGGCCACGGATCACTGCACGCGGGCGGAAAGCTCCAGGCCATGCGGGTGCCGGACGTGCCGGACCTGTCGATCGTGCAGGAGCCGGGCAAGACCTTCGACGGCGTCGAGTGGGTCGATGTGCCCGACCCGCTGGCCAAGGAGACCCCGACCCGCCTCCAGGACTACGGCAAGGGGGGCATCACACACGCGCAGAAGCTCGAAGGCTGCTACTGGGGCGGCAAGTCCGTCTACTTCGTCTCCAGCTTCGCCAAGAAGGACGAGGGTTCCAAGGCCGACCACTTCGGTCAGGTCTGGCGCTACGACCCCAAGCGCAAGCAGCTCACGCTCGTCGTGGTCTTCGGCCCCGACACCGACGTCCAGCTTCCCGGCGAGGAGCCGGACAACATCTGCCTCGCGCCGAGCGGAGGCCTGATGGTCAGCGAGGACGGCGAGGGCGCCCAGCACGTCTTCGGCCTGACCAAGCACGGTTCGGTCTACCCGATGGCCAAGAACCGGCAGAACACCGGCTCGGAGGACGAACCCGCATGGGGCGAGTTCGCGGGTGTGGCCTTCTCGCCGGACAGCCGCACGATGTACGTCAACTGCTACGAGCCCGGCACGACGTTCGCCGTGACGGGTCCCTGGAAGCACTGACCGGTCATCTCACCGGCCTCGCAGGAAGGACCCGGTGTCCCCACGGGGACGCCGGGCCCTTCCTGGCTTCACCGGTGGCCGGTCACAGCAGGGCCGGTCACAGCAGGGCAGGTCACCGCAGGGCAGGTCACAGCAGCCGGTCCAGGGTGATCGGCAGCGACCGGATGCGCGTTCCCGTCGCATGGTGGACGGCGTTCGCGACGGCCGCGGCGATGCCGACCAGCCCGATCTCCCCGACTCCCTTGGTGCCGAGGGGAGTCGCGGGGTCGGGCGCTCCCACGAAGACGACGTCGATCTCAGGCACGTCCGCGTTCACGGGGACGAGGTAGTCCCCGAACGTGGCGTTGGCGATGCGTCCGGTGTCGTCGTCCGTGATGGTCTCCTCGAACAGTGCCTGCCCGATGCCGCCGACGGTCCCGCCGATGATCTGGCTGCGGGCCGTCTTCTCGTTGAGGATCCGGCCGCCGTCGATCGCCGAGACCACACGCGGGACCCGGATGATGCCGAGTTCGGCGTCGACACGCACCTCGACGAACTTGGCGCCGAACGCCCCCGCCGGAGCCATGCCCAGCACGGAGGGATCCGCCGGAGTGCTGGCACCGTCCGCCGACAGCTCCTGATGGCCGTGCCGCTCGAGGATGTCGGCGTAGGACTCCCCCTCTCCGGGCCGGTCCCGCCGGTGGATGCGGCCGCCCCTCACGGTGACGTCCTCGAGCGTGCACCCGCGCAGCGGTGAATCGGCGTCGTCCCGCACCAGGTCGAGGACCCGCTGCAGCACTCCGCGGCACGCGTCCTGCACGGCGGGCGCCAGGGCACCGGTGAGTCCCGACCCGCCGGCCTGCGGGGCCTGCGGCATGTCGGAGTCCCCGAGGTCGAAGCGGACCCGGCCCACCGGGATGCCCAGGGCGTCGGCGGACACCTGCGTCATCACCGTGTACGTGCCGGTCCCGATGTCCGTCGCGGCACTGCGCACCAGCGCGCTGCCGTCACGGTTCACGGTCGCCCGCGCCTTGCAGGGCTGCGCGTACCAGGGGTAGCTGACGCCGGCCATGCCGTATCCGACGAGCCAGTCCCCGTCCCGCATGGAACGCGGCTCGGGCGTGCGCCGTGACCAGCCGAACAGCTCGGCCCCGGCCTCGTAGCACTCCCTGAGCGCCTTGCTCGACCAGCGCATCCCGTTCCCCGGATGGGTCTCGGCGTAGTTGCGCAGCCGGAGTTCGACGGGGTCCATCTCCAGGGCGTGGGCGAGTTCGTCCAGCGCCGATTCGAGGGCGAAGTTCCCCTGCGCCTCGGCGGGTGCGCGCATCGAGGTGGGGTCGGGGATGTTCAGACGTGCCTGGCTGTCCCGGGTGATCACGTTGGGGCAGGCGTAGGAGAGGGCCGACAGCGCGGCGACCGGCTCGAAGTCCTCGTCCTCCATGGCCACGGTGGAGGTGGATCGGTGGTCGAGGGCGAGCAGTTCGCCGTCCCGACCGCTGCCGATCGACAGGTGCTGGACGCCGCGGGGACGGTGCCCGACCGAGGTGAACATCTGAGGCCGGGTCAGGACCAGCTTCACGGGCCGCCCGAGCATCCGCGCCGCGAGAACCGCCAGCACGACGTGCGGCCACGCCCGCAGTCCGGCCCCGAACGCGCCTCCGACGTACGGTGCCAGCACTCTCACGGCGCTCTCGGGCAGGTCGAAGGTCCTCGCGAGGGTGGAGCGCACCATCGTCGGCCACTGTGTGGCGTCGTGAACGGTCAGGCCGTTCCGCTCCCACACGGCCACCGTCGCGAAGCAGCCCAGCGGGTTGTTGGTGTTGTCCGCCGTCGTGTAGGTGCCCGACAGCTTCACCTCCGCCGCCTCGAGCGCGGCCCCGGCGGTGCCGCGGTCGGTGTCGAGTCCCCACGGGTTCTCCAGCCGTTCGGCACGCGGATCATCGAGCCTGAGAACGGCGTCGGTCACCTCGTAGACGACGCGCACCATCCGTGCGGCGGCGGTGGCCTGTTCCAGGGTTTCGGCGACCACGACGGCGACGTGCTGCCCGTGGTGGAGGATCCGGTCATCCTGGAGGGGCGCCGGGGGCGTCGCGCCGAGCGCGGTCATCGGACCGCCGGGCAGCCGGGGCGCGTTGCGGTGGGTGATGACGGCCAGGACACCTTGCGACGCCTCCGCCGCGCCCGTGTCGAGCGTCCGGATGCGTCCCGCGGCGACGGTGCTCTGCACGAGGACGGCGTGCACCATCCCCGGTACCTGGACGTCGCTCGGGTAGGCCGCGGAACCCTCCACCTTGCGGGCACCGTCGACGCGGTCGATTCCCGGCCCGATGACGGGTTCGGCTTCCGCGGCGGTCACGAGGTCACTCCTGAGACGGTCCGCAGGGTCCGTACGAGGGTGCGCTGCGCGAGTTCGACCTTGAAGGCCGTGCCGGAGACCGTCCAGGCTCCCTGTACAGCGGCGGCCGCGGCCTCGCGGAACGTCTCCTCGCCCGCCCGCGAACCGGTGAGCACCTGCTCGGCCTCCAGCGACCGCCACGGCTTCGAACCGACACCGCCGAGTCCGACACGGGCCTGGTTGATCACGCCGTCCTGCACGACGAGCGCGACCCCGGCAGACGCGAGGGCGAACTCGTAGGAGGCGCGGTCGCGGACCTTGAGGTAGCCGGAGGCCGCCGTGGGCGGCAGGAACGGGATGGTGATCCCGGTGATCAACTCACCGTGCACGAGCACGTTCTCGACGTCGGGGCTGCTGCCGGCCTCCCGGTAGAACTGCGTGAGAGGCACGCTGCGGCTGCCGGACGTCCCCTTCAGATGCACCACGGCGTCGAGCGCGACCAGGGCGACGGCGAGATCGGACGCGTGCACGGCGATGCACCGCTCGCTGACGCCCAGGATCGCGTGCATCCTCGCCGTGTTGTTCACGGCCGCGCACCCGGTGCCGGGCTCGCGCTTGTTGCAGTCGGGCACGCTCGGGTCCCGGAAGTAGCGGCACCGCGCCCGCTGCAGCAGGTTGCCGCCGATCGTCGCCATGTTGCGCAGCTGGGTCGAGGCTCCGAGGAGCAGCGCCTGGCGGACGATGCGCAGCTCCTCGGTCACCGTTGGGTCGGCCGCCAGCTCTTCCATCGTGGTGAGGGCGCCGATGTGCAGGCCGTCGCCGTCACGGGTCACGCCGCGGAGAGGGAGCCGGGTGATGTCGACCAGCCGCTCGGGGCCGAGCACCCCGTCCTTCATCAGATCGAGCTGGGTCGTACCGCCGGCCAGGTAGGACGCCGAGGGGTCCCCGGCCAGGAGGTTCACGGCCTCGTCGACGTCAGCCGCGCGCGCGTACTCAAAGGGAAGCATCAGCACCCCCGGTCGATGCCACGTCGCGGACGGCGGCGACGATGTTGACGTACGCGCCGCAGCGGCAGAGGTTGCCGCTCATGAACTCCTGGATGTCCTCGTCGGAACCGGCTCGTCCCTCCTCCAGCAGGGCCGCCGCCGACATGATCTGACCGGGCGTGCAGTAGCCGCACTGGAAGGCGTCGTGGCGCACGAAGGACTCCTTGAGCGGGTGCGGTCCCCCGTCGGGCGCGGTCAGGCCCTCGATGGTGGTGACCTCCCGCTCGTCGCACTGGGCCGCGAGCGTCAGGCACGACAGAACGCGGCGGCCCTCCACGTGCACGGTGCACGCCCCGCACGTTCCCTGGTCGCAGCCCTTCTTCGTCCCGGTCAGACCCAGCCTGTCGCGGAGCGCGTCGAGCAGGGTCACCCGCACGTCGAGGTGCAGTTTGTGCCGTCGGCCGTTGACGTGCAGCTCCACCGGGGCATCGGGCACGGAACGTGCCGCGCGTCGCTGACTCAGCGCTTTGGCCATCGCTTTCTCCTCAGATATGCGGGAACGCGGGAGACCGGCACTCGTCGGCGAGCATGGCGAAGGGCTGGTCGTTCCCTCGCGCACGGTCGGTCCGAGTGGCTACTCGCTCACGGAGAACCGGATGTGATCAAACCGGCATTCAGCATAATTCGGTTGATCACACAGAGAGGTGTACGCCCACCCGGCGCGGCTCCGGCTCCGCTCCCCCGATACGCCTGCGAACCGGACGGCCTGCGCCCTCGGCCATGACAGGCAGCGGGCCGGGCGGCCGACTCCGTCCCCTCCTGCACGAGTTGACGGTTTCCGCCGGCTGGCAGACTCACCGGGTGAACGACGCACAGGAGTACGCGCTGCCACTGGTCGTCCGGGTGGAGCGGGACGCGCCGCCGGAGCGTACCGACGCGCTGGAGACGGCGGCGCGAGCGGTACTCACCCTCCTCTCCGACGAACGGTCGGCGAAGGACGGCGAGTGGGGCGAGCGTGTGCGGCTGTGGGAGGACAGCGCGATCCGCAAGGTGGTGCGACGGGCGCGCGGCGCGGAGTGGCGGCGCGCGGAGGCGCTGCCCGGCGTGACCGTGACGGGGCGGACGGCCGCGGTGAGGGTCTATCCGCCCGTGCCCGTCGATGACTGGCCGAAGGATCTGGCACGGCTGCAGGTCTCCGGCACCGAACTCACCGATCCCGAGCCGCCCGCGGACCCGCCTCACGGAGTACCGGTGATGTGGCTGGCTCCTCGTCTGGAGATGTCGGCGGGCAAGGCCATGGCACAGGGCGGACACGGCGCGCAGTTGGCCTGGTGGGAGCTGTCCGCCGTGGCACGCGGGGGGTGGCGCGAGGCGGACTTCGCCCTCGCCGTGCGTACGGCCGACGGGCCGGGGCAGTGGGCCGGTCTGGTCCGCAGCGGGCTCCCGGTCGTTCGCGATGCGGGCTTCACCGAGGTCGCGGCGGGTTCCGTGACGGTGGTGGCGGACCATCCCGCTCTGCGAACCTGACCGGGCCACGGCCCCGGTCCGCAGCGGTCGCACACGGGCACGAACCTCAAGTCCTCCTCTGAATCCGGGCCGGGGTGGATTCGTCCGCCCGTTCCGTGGCAGGAGCGAGGAAGACGGAGGGGGAGGGCACATGGGGACGGGGCTGACACGGACGGCGGGCACCTCGGTGCGGCTGGGCACCGGCATCGGCTGGCGGCCTGAGATCGCGGACGGGATCGCGGCGCTGCCGGGCATCGACTGGGTCGAGGTGGTGGCGGAGAACATCTGCCCGGACCATCTGCCGGACGCCTTGGAGCGGCTGCGGGAGCGCGGCACGACCGTCGTCCCCCACGGCGTCTCCCTCGGGCTCGGCGGCGCCGAACCGCCCGACCCGGCACGGCTGTCGGCGCTCGCCGAGTGCGCCCAGGCGCTCGGAACCCCGCTCGTCACCGAACACATCGCATTCGTAAGGGCAGGCGGCCCGCCGACCGGGCTCCCGCGGATGGAGGCGGGCCATCTGCTGGTGGTGCCGCGCACCCGGGACGCCCTGGACGTGCTGTGCGAGAACGTGCGGATCGCGCAGGACGCGCTGCCCGTGCCGCTCGCGCTGGAAAACATCGCGGCGCTCGTCGAGTGGCCCGGGGAGGAGCTGACGGAGGGGGCATTCCTCGCCGGACTCGTGGAGCGAACCGGCGTGCGCCTGCTGATCGACGTCGCCAATCTGCACACCAACCACGTCAACCGCGGCGAGGAACCTGCGGTGGCGCTGGACGAACTCCCCCTGGACGCCTTGGCCTACGTGCATGTGGCGGGCGGCTTCGAGCGGGACGGGGTCTGGCACGACAGCCACGGGCATCCCGTGCCGCAGCCCGTGCTGGACGTTCTCGCGCAGCTGTGCGCGCGCACGGAGCCACCGGGCGTGCTGCTGGAGCGGGACGAGAACTTTCCGCCCGTGAGCGAACTCGCGGGCGAACTCGACAGCATCCGCAGGGTGGTCGAACAGGGCGTGCGCACAAGGGAGTTGAGCACCCGTGGCGGCCGATGACACCACCGGAACGGCCGACGCACGGGAACGGCTCGCGCAGGCCCAGGCCGGGCTGCTGGCCGCGCTCGTCGCGGGCGCGCCGGCGCCCGAGGGCTTCGACCGCGAGCGACTGGCCGTGCAGAGCCGCGCGCTCGTCGGAAAGCGAGCCGGCGTCGTCGCGAAGGTGGCGCCGGAACTGCCGGAGATCCTGGGCGGGACGGCCTTCCGCGCCGCCTTCACCTCGTACGCGCGGGCCAGACCCATGGCCGGGGGCTACCGGCGCGACGCGCTGGACTTCGCGGCGCACGTACTGGATGAGGGCCTCGCCGGCGACCGCCGCGCGCGCAGGAGGCTGCGCTCGTGGTGGCTGGAGCGTTCCGGCCCGGAGCCCCTTCCCGGGGGGCGGCTGGCCCGCACGTTGCGCCTGATGCGCGCCCGCTGACGAAGGCCGCGCCCGGCCGGATCCGCGCCCGGTTGCGGTCACCGGTGATCGCCGGGTGACGTGACGGCCGTTGATCGTCCCCGGACTCCCCTGCGTACGGGCGGATTTCGTACGGCCGCGCTTGCCGTCGCCGCTTCGGGCGCATCGCCGCCGACACCTGCCGCCGGTTCTTTACTTCGCCAACTCCCGCACCCAGCATGCCCGTTGTCACACACCGTTCATGGGCGCTCACACACAGCACACAACGAACGCATGTCGCCGGCGCCCCGCCACAGCACAACAGGAACGAGGCACCACCGTGCGCTCAGCCACGATCCACGCCACGCTCGGTGCCCTGGCCCTCACGGCCGCCGCCGTCCTCCCGGGCGACATCACGCCCGGCGGCCTGCCCCTGCCGCTCCGCGAGGCGCGCGAGGCAGTCGGTGCGGCGAAGGCGGCCGAAGCGGCGGAAGCCGACGGCATCGGCTGGAGCAAGTGCCCCGCGGCCGAGGAGCTTCCGGCGTCCACCGAGTGCGGCAGAGTCACCGTCCCCGTGGACTACGCCGAACCGGACGGGGAGAAGTTCCGGCTGGCCGTCAGCCGCAAGCGCGCGACCGGCCCGGCGGCCCTCAGGCGCGGCCCCTTGATGCACAACCCCGGCGGACCGGGCGCCGACGGCATGGACTTCCCGCTCTACGCCACGCTCGCGGGCGGCGTGTGGAAGCAGCTCAACCGCTCCTATGACCTGGTCGGTTACGCGCCGCGCGGCGTCGGACGCTCCGGACCGCTGCTGTGCGCGGATCCGGACGAGGTGGACAGCGGCCCGTCGCGCTCGCCCCGTGTGCCGTCCGAGGCGTTCAAGAGGGAGATGCAGCGGCAGGCCGCCGCGTTCGCCAGGGAATGCGCACACGAACACGGCGCGCGGCTGGCCCACTTCACGACCGCCGACAACGCCCGCGACCTTGATGTCCTGCGTGCAGCCCTGCACCGCGAGAGGACCGACTTCATCGGCACCTCGTACGGCAGCTACCTCGGCGCCGTGTACGCCACGCTCTTCCCGGACCGCGTGGGCCGCCTCGTGCTCGACAGCGTCGTCGATCCGCGCCCGGAGAGGATCTGGTACCGCAACGGCCTCGAACAGAACAGGGCGTTCCAGCGCCGCTGGGGAGACTTCACGTCCTGGGTCGCCGAGCACGATTCCGCCTACGGACTCGGCCGCACGGCGCGCACCGTCCAGCGGAATTTCGACCGGGCGCGCGACGCCCTCGACCACGGGAGCGTGGGCGGCTGGACCGGCGGCCGCGTCGGCTCACGGCAGCTGCTGCGCGGCTACCTCGACGCCGGCTACAGCGACGAGAGCTGGCCCCGGCTGGCCGGCGCCCTCGCGGACTTCCGCGAGGGCGACCCGAGTGCACTGGCCGAACTGGCCGCTCCCGGCCCACGCGCCGCGGCGCAGCGGATGAACAGTGACTCCGTCTACCGCGCCGTTCAGTGCTCCGAGGGGCACTGGCCGCGCGGCTGGTCGCGCTGGGACCGCGACAACACCGCGCTCGCGCGGGAGGCGCCGTTCCAGACCTGGGAGAACCTGCGGGCGAACCTGCCGTGTGCCTACTGGCAGGGCAGGCCCGCCCGGCCCGTCGATGTGGGCGCCGCGCCCGGTCAGTTGCCGCCGGTGCTGCTGCTCGCGTCGACCCGCGACGCCGCGACCCCTTACGAGGGCGCCGTGGAGACCTGGAAGCGGCTGCCCGGCTCCTCCCTCGTCACCGAGCGGGGCGCGGGCACGCACGGCATCGCCGGCGGCAGCAGATGCGCCGACCGGCATCTCGCCGCCTACCTGTTGGAAGGCAGGACGCCGGGCCGCGCGGCCGCGTGCCCGGCACGTCCCGCGCCGCGCCCCTGAACCCTGTCGGTGACCACCCAGATTCCGGCGGAGTCCGCTAGCAGGGCGCAGCGGCATCGTGCGGCGGTTGGTCCGCCGCCCGGCGGGGCCTCAACCGGTCGCGGACGAAGGTGATCAGCGAGGGGCCTCCGCGGAAGCACCACAGGGCGATAACGGGATCGCAGATGGCGCAGCCCAGGGAGGAGTCGTGCTGGAAGGACAGGATCGGGTTGCCCTTGAGGTGGTGGACCAGGTCCCACGCCGTGTGTATCAGCCAGCCGACGCCGATGAAGGTCCAGGATTCCAGGCCCCGGTAGGCGACGTAGGTCATGATGGCGACGACCGGGAGCTCCCAGGCGCCGAAGCCGCCCCCGCTCAGATAGGCCGCGCCGGCTCCCCCCACCATGATCGCGTTGAAGCGGCGTCGGTGCGGTTCCCTGATGAGGGACATCAGCAGGCAGTAGACGACGCCGACCAGGATCGGCCACACGTAATTCATGACGGGACGACCTCTTCCCACTCGGGCCGCACCGTCCCGACAGGGGCGGCGCCGGCACTGCTGCGCCGCTGCCCACCTCGCAGGGCGTGCGGCACCTCGCAGGGCCCGATGACATCGAGCCGGTCGGAGCCGTCGAGCAGAGCAACCTGGATGTGCATGAAGGTCCTTCGGATGTCGATCTCTGTCGGACGTTCCGAAGTCAATGCGCTGCCGCCACGTTCGCCCAGTGGCACGAGTGACACCTTTCAACGGGATAACGCCACCGCGTCGGTGAGAGCTGAGACCTGGAGTGGCATGGCTCTGCCCGGACGCTCGACCGGAGGCGTAAACCGTCGAAGAGGTACGTTCCTGCCATGCACACTGTCGCCGTCATCGCGCTGGATCAGGTGATCCCGTTCGACCTGTCCACCCCGGTCGAGGTCTTCACACGGACCCGCCTGCCCGATGGGCGACCTGGCTACCAGATCCGTGTGTGCGCCGAGGACGAGGAGATCGACGCCGGCACCTTCACTCTGCGTGCCCCCTGGGGTCTGGAGGGCCTCCAGGACGCGGACACGATCATCGTGCCGGGTGTCGCTGATCCCGCGGCCCTGCTCTCTCCCCCGGTACGCGAGGCGTTGCGGTCGGCCGCCGCCGACGGCACGCGGATCGCGTCGATCTGCACGGGCACCTTCCCGCTTGCCGCCACCGGCCTCCTCGACGGGCTGCGGGCAACCACCCATTGGCTTGCGGCCGGGCTGCTGGCCGCCACCCATCCGGACATCGACGTCGACCCCGACGTCCTCTACGTCGACAACGGTCAGTTCCTCACATCGGCCGGCGCAGCCGCAGGAATGGACCTGTGCCTGCACATGATCCGCCGTGACTACGGCTCGGCCGTCGCCGCCGATGCCGCCCGGCTGTCAGTGATGCCTCTCGAACGAGAGGGCGGACAGGCGCAGTTCATCGTGCACGACCACGCTCCCACCCCGCAGGGGTCCGACCTCGAAGCTCTGCTCACATGGCTGCGGACCAACCTGGGCCGCGACCTCACCCTCGCTGACATCGCGGCGCAGTCCGGGACAAGTACCCGGACCCTGATCCGCCGCTTCCGCGAACAGACGGGCACCACCCCGCTCCAGTGGCTCCATCGAGCCCGCATCCGCCAGGCCCAGCACCTGCTCGAGACCACGGAGCATTCCGTCGAACGCATCGGGACCCAGGTCGGATTCGGCTCAGCCACCACTTTCCGTGACCGCTTCAAACGCACGACCGGCGTCAGCCCGCAGACCTACCGGCGCACGTTCAGCTGAGTCGTGGTCACCGAACCGGATACAGCTTCGCCGTGGGAAAAACGGCAAAGGGAGGCTGCCTTGTGACACCGGACCAGAGCCACGCGCGCCTGCACGACCTGCTGGACCCACCAGCCCTGGACCGGCCTTAGACCAGCCCGGCCACCAGCTCCGCCACGGGCTTGCGCCGCCCCGTGTAGAACGGCACCTCTTCCCGTACGTGCATCCGCGCCTCCGAGCCCCGCAGATGACGCATCAGGTCGACGATGCGGTGCAGTTCGTCGGCCTCGAAGGCGAGGATCCACTCGTAGTCACCGAGGGAGAAGGCGGGCACCGTGTTGGCCCGTACGTCCGGGAACCCGCGGGCCATCTTTCCGTGGTCGGCGAGCATGCGTCGGCGGTCCTCGTCCGGCAGCAGATACCAGTCATAGGAACGCACGAAGGGGTACACGCTCACGTACGCCCGCGGCTCCTCACCCGCCACGAAGGCGGGCAGGTGCGACTTGTTGAACTCGGCCGGGCGGTGCAGCGCCATGTTCGACCAGACGGGCTCCACGGCCCGTCCCAGCCGGGTGCGGCGAAAGCGGTTGTAGGCGTCCTGCAGGGCGTCGGAGGATTCAGCGTGCCACCAGATCATCAGGTCGGCGTCGGCGCGCAGCCCCGAGACATCGTAAGTGCCCCGCACCACCACGTCCTTCGCGGCGAGCTGCCCGAACAGCTCCTCCACCTCGTCCGCGTATCCCGCGCGGTCCTCGGGCAGGACGTCCCGCAGCCGGAAGACCGACCACAGGGCGTATCGGACGACCTCGTTGAGGTCCTTGGCCTTCTTGCCCGCGTTGGGCGTCTTCTCGGGGCTCGTAGGCTCCGGTGCAGCTGTCATGCACCTATTCTCGCGCGCTGCCGGCCGTCGCCGGCGCCAGGGTCTCCCGGGCCGCACGCTCACCGCTCGCGATGCACGCGGGGATGCCCACCCCTTCGTACGCGGCTCCGCACAGCGCCAGGCCCGGCACCTGCTCCACGGCCTCACGGATACGGGCGACGCGCGCCGTGTGGCCGACCGGGTACTGCGGCAGGCCCCCGTTCCAGCGGGTGACCACGCGGTCCACCGGGGAGGCGGACAACCCCGTCGCGGCAGCCAGATCGCGCAGGGACAGCTCCACGAGCTCGGAGTCCTCGCGTTCGAGGACCGCCTCCTCGCCGTACCGCCCGACGGAGGTCCGCAGCACGAACAGGTCCGGGTCCTGCGCGGCGACCCAGCCCCACTTGTTGCTGGAGAAGGTGGACGCCTTGATGGTGCGGCCCTCGGCCGGAGGCACGAGGAAGCCGCTGCCGCCCGGCACGTGATCGAGGTCCGCGCGACGGAAGGCCATGGTGACCAGCGCCATCGACGCGTACTCCACTGCGCGCAGCTCCCCCGCTGCGGCCGGCACCTGGTCCGCGAGGAGCCGCGCGGCCTGCGGGGCGGGCACGGCCACGACGAGTGCGTCGGCCGCCAGCGTCTCGCCGCCGTCGATGACCACCGTCCAGCGTGCGGGGGCCGCGGGCCGGTGCGGTGACGGCTCGTCAGCGGCGGCGTGCGCCCGCACGGTCCGTACGGGAGTGCCCGTGCGGATCACCGCACCCGCGGCACGGCAGGCGTCCGCCACCGCTCCCGGCAGGCGCCCGATCCCTCCCTCGACGCCCATGAAGACGGGCGAAGCGGCGGCCGGGGCGGGCGCCCGCTCCTGCAGGCCGCGCACACCGGCGAGCAGCGACGTCCCGGCGCGTGCGGCCTCGTAGAGCTGGGGCACGGCGGCGCGCAGGGAGATGCGGTACGCGTCGCCCGCGTACACGCCGCCCAGCAGCGGCTCGACGAGGCGGTCCACGACCTCGGGCCCGAGCCGCTTCGCCACGTACTCGCCGATGGCGACGTCCTCGCCGATCTCGGTGGGCGGGAGCGAGGCGTCCTCGCCGATACGGGTGATTCCCTCCTCCGAGAGCAGACCCCGCAGAGCCTCGGGATCGCCGGGCACACCCATCACATGCCCCTTGGGCATCGGGCACATCTCGCCGCGCGACCAGATCGCGGCGCTCGCGGACGTCGGCGGCCCGAGCGCGTCCGCCAGGCCCGCCTCCCGCGCGAGGTCCACGCCTTCGGGGCGGCGCGCCAGCATCGATTCCGCGCCCAGATCGACGGCGGCCGAGCCGGCGATGTCGCCCGGAAGCAGCTTCCCGCCCACACGCGCTGACGCCTCCAGCACGGTCACCGAGGCGCCGCTCGAGGAGAGCCGCAGGGCCGCCGCAAGACCCGAGATGCCCCCGCCGATCACGATCACATGCATGTGTCCATCGTCCCAGGACGGGTACCGCCCGGCGTATCCAGGGCGACGGCGGGAATCCCGGGCACGAGGGAGCCCCGCCCACGACGGAAGGACTCGGGACATGGCCGCTGCCCGCCGCATGGTCGTCGTCGGAGGTGACGCGGCAGGGATGACGGCCGCGTCGCAGGCCCGCAGGCTCCAGGGGCCGGACGAGCTGGAGATCATCGCCTTCGAACGGGGCGACTTCTCCTCCTACTCCGCGTGCGGCATCCCGTACTGGGTCGCCGGCGACGTCGGGGAACGGGACGATCTGATCGCCCGTACGCCGGAGCAGCACCGGGAACGCGACATCGACGTTCGGATGCGCACCGAGGTCACCGCAATCGACCCGGACCGCGGGCGGGTGCGTGCCCGTGAACTCCCACGGGACGCGCCTCCGGGGCCGGAGTACTGGACGGAGTTCGACGACCTCGTCCTCGCGACCGGCGCCCGGCCCGTGCTCCCGCCACTGCCGGGCATCGACGCCGAGGGCGTGCACGGCGTGCAGTCCCTGGAGGACGGGCAGGCCCTTCTGGAACGTCTGGGCACGCTGCAACGCCCGGACCGGAAAGGGGCAGGGAACGGCGGGGACCGCCTGAAGGCGGTCGTGATCGGCGCCGGCTACATCGGCGTGGAGATGGCCGAGGCCCTCGTCAGGCGGGACTTCGAGGTGACGGTCCTGGACGGTGCCCCGCAGCCGATGACGACCCTCGACCCCGACATGGGCGAGCTGGTGCGCGACGCGATGTGCGGCATGGGCATGGAGGTGGTGACGGGAGCACCGGCCACCGCCGTCGAGACGGACGACTCCGGCCGGGCATGCGCCGTCACCACCAAGGAGGCCGCCCACCCGGCCGACGTCGTGGTGCTGGGACTCGGCGTCGCACCGGAGACCTCGCTCGCTCGCGAGACCGGGCTGCCCCTCGGGGAATCGGGCGGCCTGCTGACGGACCTGGCGATGCGCGTGCGCGGAAGCGAGAACATCTGGTCCGGCGGCGACTGCGTCGAGGTCCTCGACCTGATCTCCGGGCGGACGCGGCACATCGCCCTCGGCACGCACGCCAACAAGCACGGGCAGGTCATCGGCACCAACATCGGCGGCGGGTACGCGACTTTCCCAGGGGTTGTCGGCACCGCCGTCAGCAAGGTCTGCGACCTGGAGATCGCCCGTACGGGACTGCTGGAGAAGCAGGCCCGCGAAGTGGGGCTGCAGTTCGTCACGGTCACGGCGGAGGCGACGAGCCGCGCCGGCTACTTCCCCGGCAGCCGTCCAATGCGGGTGAAGATGCTCGCGGAGCGCGGCACAGGACGGCTGCTGGGCGCGCAGATCGTGGGACGTGAGGGCGCGGGCAAGCGCGTCGACGTCGCGGCGGTCGCGCTGACCGCAGGAATGACCGTCGAGCAGATGACGTATCTCGACCTGGGGTACGCGCCGCCGTTCTCCCCCGTGTGGGACCCGGTGCTGGTGGCGGCGCGGAAGGCGACGGCGGCCGTCTCACGATGACGGGACGAGACGGCCCGGGCTGAGCTGGAGCGGCGTGGACGGCCCCTCAGCCCGCCGTCTTCTCGTGCACGTACTCCACGAGCCGCGTCAGCGCGTCCGGGTCCGTATCGGGCAGCACTCCGTGCCCCAGGTTGAAGATGTGGCCCTCGAGCCCGTGCGCCGCGTCCAGCACGCGTTGTGCCTGAACCTCCACGGCCTCGCGCGGCGCGAACAGGACCGCCGGGTCCAGGTTGCCCTGCACCGCCTTGCCCGGACCGATCCGTCGGGCCGCCTCGTCCAGGGGCACCCGCCAGTCCGCACCGACGACGTCCGCTCCCGCCTCGGCCATGGCCCCGAGCAGTTCGCCCGTGCCGACGCCGAAGTGAATTCGGGGTAGGCCGTAGTGCGCCACGGCCTGGAAGACCTTCGCCGAGGCGGGCAGAACCGAGTGACGGTAGTCCGTCTCGGAGAGGGCGCCGGCCCAGGAGTCGAAGAGCTGCACGGCCGAGGCGCCGGCCTCTATCTGCACCTTCAGGAACGTGGCGGTGATGACGGCAAGGCGGTCCAGCAGCGCGGCCCACAGCTCGGGGTCGCCGTACATCAGCGCCTTGGTGCGCTCGTGGTTGCGTGAGGGGCCGCCCTCGACGAGGTAGCTGGCCAGCGTGAACGGTGCGCCGGCGAACCCGATGAGAGGGGTGTCGCCGAGTTCGCGGCCGAGCAGTCGCACCGCTTCCGTCACATAGGCGACGTCTTCCGGCTCGAGGGGCCGCAGCCGGTCCAGGTCCGCGCGTGTACGCACCGGCTGCTCCACGACCGGCCCGACTCCCGGCTTGATATCGAGGTCCACGCCGATGGCCTTGAGCGGCACGACGATGTCGCTGAAGTAGATGGCGGCATCGACGCCGTGGCGTCGTACGGGCTGCAGCGTGATCTCCGTGACCAGGTCCGGACGCATGCAGGAGTCGAGCATGCCGATGCCCTCACGCACCTTGCGGTACTCCGGCAGCGAGCGCCCCGCCTGCCGCATGAACCACACCGGGGTGTGCGGCACGGGCTCCCTGCGGCACGCCCTGAGGAATGCGGAGTCGTGCGGGTCGGTCGGCTTGCCCGGCTGGGGTTCTTCGGCACTCACGCACGGCAGTCTCCCACGCCCAGGAGGGGCTCCTCACCGGCGAGGTGGCGCAGTGGGTTGCGGGCTCTCGCCCGTCCCGCTCCGGCGGGCGGAGCACTCTCCCACGAGCGCCGTCGCTTGTCGGCCATTCTCGACGGACGACCGGCCGTCGCCCGCTCCCTGACTGCCTTGCCAGCCCGCGGGAATCTTCAACACCCACCGTTCTTCGGCCACTTGCGAGTGTCCCTACCGGTCTGTGCCCCCGGCTCGCCCTACTCTTGCGCCCCATGGCAGCGGCGCGACCAACGACGACGGAGGGCTCCGGCGACTCGGGCGGCGGGGGCGACGGCGCCCCCGTGCCCTTCCAGCAGGCGATGGCGGCCCTGAACTCCGCACACACCAGGCCCGAGGTGCAGCTCTCCGCGCTGCCCGCGCCCAAGCGCCTGGCCCCTTTCTCCTGTGCGCTGTCCGCCGCGGTCATGGACCCCGAGGACGAGTCGGCCGAGCTGGCCGACGGCCGCTTCGTGCTGCTCCACGATCCGTCGGGCCAGGAGTCCTGGCAGGGCACCTTCCGCGTGGTCACCCTGGCCCGCACCGAGCTGGAACCGGAGATGGCAGGCGATCCGCTGCTGCCCGAGGTCACGTGGTCCTGGTTGACGGGCGCACTGGAGGCTCAGTCGGCCGCGTACTCGGACTCGAGCGGGACGGTGACGCGGTCCGGTTCCTCCTACTTCGGCGGCCTGGACGAGCGCCCACCGCAGACGGAACTGGAGATCCGGGCCAGCTGGACGCCCCGCACCGACGAGGCGGCGGCAGTCGACGCCCTGCCCGACATGGCCGTCCACCTCATCGCGTGGTCGGAGCTTCTGTGCCAGTGCGCGGGGCTGCCGCCCGACCCCGGCGACGGAAGCTCCGTCGTCTCCCTGCCGAAGCGGCGGGGCCCTCAGCCCCTCTGAAGGGGCACCGGCCGCCCCTGCACCCGCCGCCGGTTCCGCCTCGCGCTCCGCGGCGCGCGAGGCCGCGCGGGGCGAGGTCGAGCGGCTGTCCGATTCAGGAAATATCGGTCATCAATTGGTGATCATTCCCTAAAGCAGGGCCCCCGACCTGCCGAAGGAGTCTATGACCCTTCCACACGGAACTCCCCGGCCAGCCCGCACGGTCACCGGAATCGTTCCGTCCGCAGCCAGCCCTCGGAGGCCCGGTGTCTGTTCTTCTTGAGCACCCCACAAGCCTGGTCGCCTACCGCCCGAACAAGCCGACGGCCATGGTCGTCGTGGCCGACCCCCGCGTCCGTTCCACCGTGACCCGACATCTCTGGGCTCTCGGCGTACGGGACGTGATCGAGGCGTCGTCCATCGCGGAGGCACGTCCCCGAGTCGGCAATCCACGCGACATCTGCGTGGCCGACGTCCACCTCCCGGACGGTTCGGGCCTCAGCCTGCTGTCCGAGACCCGAGCCGCGGGCTGGCCGAACGGCCTGGCCCTCTCGGCGGCCGACGACATCGGCGCCGTACGCAACGCCCTTGCGGGCGGCGTCAAGGGCTACGTCGTCACCGGCACCCGCAACAACCTCGGCGCCATGCCCACCCGGCACGGTGCGGCCCCCATCGGTGCCGCCGCCGCGCGTATGCACCGCCGGCCCGGCGGCGGCCCCGGCGGCCCGGGGCACCCCGGCGGCCAGCGTGAGCTGTCCGGACGCGAGGTCGAGGTGCTGCGGCTGGTTGCGGAGGGCCAGTCCAACAAGGCCATCGGCGTCTCCATGGGCCTCTCGGCTCTCACGGTGAAGTCTCACCTGGCCCGCATCGCCCGCAAGTTGGGCACCGGGGACCGCGCGGGCATGGTCGCCGTGGCACTCCGTACCGGCATCATCCACTGATCACCCGCTCCTTCACGGAGCTTCCGCTCCCCCACCTCGAGGCGCCCGCCGGTGACACTGTCCGCAGGCGGGCGCCTCGTGTGTGCGCTGCGGAAGCCGCCGCGTGGAAGCCGCCGGCGGGACCCCGCGAAGATTCCGGTGCCACGGGCAACGATCTGCCCGGACATTCGGACAACCACGGGCCTTCCGCAGATACCCTTGACCGGTGACCGACGCCCGAGACACCGCATCAGCAAACCCCGCTAAGACCACGACCGAGGGCCAAGACCCTGGTCAGGCGCCGGTCCCCCTGCTCGAGCCCCGCGAGGGCGTTCCACCCGTGACTGCCGACGAGGCGGGACTGGCCGAGATCGTCTCCGCGTTCGCGTCGGGCAGCGGCCCGGTCGCCGTGGACGCCGAGCGAGCTTCCGGATACCGCTACGGGCAGCGGGCGTATCTCGTGCAGCTGCGGCGCGAGGGCGCGGGGAGCGCGCTGGTCGACCCGGTGGGCTGCCCGGATCTGTCGGCTCTGGGCTCCGTCCTGGCCGACTCGGAGTGGGTGCTCCACGCCGCCACGCAGGACCTGCCGTGTCTGCGTGAGATAGGCATGGTGCCCCGGAGGCTGTTCGACACCGAGCTCGCGGGACGCCTCGCCGGGTACGCACGGGTGGGCCTGGGCGCGATGGTGGAGAACCTGCTCGGATACTCGCTGGAGAAGGGCCACTCCGCCGTCGACTGGTCGACGCGTCCGCTTCCCGAGCCCTGGCTCCACTACGCGGCTCTGGACGTCGAGTTGCTGATCGACCTGCGGGACGCCCTGGAGGAGGAGCTGGAGCAGCAGGGCAAGCTGGCCTGGGCGCGGGAGGAGTTCGAGTCCATCGCCTCCGCACCCCCCGCTCCGCCCCGCAAGGACCCGTGGCGCCGTACCTCCGGCATGCACAAGGTTCGGCGGCGGCGTCAGATGGCCGTCGTACGGGAGCTGTGGGCCGCCCGCGACAAGATCGCGCAGAAGCGGGACGTGTCACCGGGCAAGGTGCTCTCCGACTCGGCGATCGTCGAGGCGGCGCTTGCGCTGCCCTCGGACGTGCGGGCCCTTTCCGCCCTGCCGGGCTTCGGGCACCGCATGGGCCGCAAGCAGCTGGAGCAGTGGCAGGCGGCCGTCGACAGGGCGAAGGCGCTGCCCGACTCGGCTCTTCCGCAGCAGAGCCAGACGCCCAACGGTCCGCCGCCGCCGCGTTCCTGGGCCGACAAGGACCCGGCGGCCGCCGCACGGCTCGCGGCGGCGCGTGCGGCGGTGACGGCGCGTGCGGAGGAGCTGCACATGCCGCAGGAGAACCTGCTGACGCCCGACTCGGTCCGGCGGCTGTGCTGGCAGCCGCCCAGTGCGAGCACGGAGCCGGAGGTCGTCTCGGCGCTGCGGGCTCTCGGGGCCCGTGAGTGGCAGATCGAGCAGACGGCGTCGCTCCTGACCGAGGCGCTGGCCGAGCCCGCTCCGACCGAGTAGCGCGCCATGGCCGACATCGGCGGAACGGCGCCGGCCCCGGTCCCGGGCCCGGTCCATGGGTGAGCTCTTCCCCTACCTCGTGGTCGCCGCCGTCCTCGCGACCGTCATCGGCTTCTTCGCATGGCTGGCGGCCGTCGTGCGCCGCCGAGGCATCGCCGGAGCAGCCGTGCGGGGCGCACTGGCCGCGCACGACGAGGCCTTCCATGTGACCGCGCACGACTCCGCGTACGAGGTCCAGGCACAGGCGGAACGCAAGGCGCCGGTGCTTTCGCCGGGTGGCAGGGAGGGTGGCGCGGGGCGGCGGCCGTTGCCGTTCGTACCGCGACCGCGCGCCCGGCGGCGGAGGTTGCGCTTCGGGAAGCGCCGGCCGGGACGCCGCTGACCGGCCGTCCACCCGAGTTGCGACTGTGGTCCAGGGGCCATGGGACACGCCTGTGGCACGGCCGCGGTGTGACGTGTGCCCCTCCCGGGGAACGGCCCTTGCTCCTCAGTTACCCACGGGTAGCATGACCCGTGGGAAGCGCGCCGCACGGCGTAACTGCACCGCACTGGAGGAGAGCCAAAGTGCCTCGTACCGCTAGGGACGTCGTCTTCGTCGACGGCGTCCGCACACCGTTCGGCAAGGCGGGCCCCAAGGGCATCTATCACGAGACCAGGGCAGACGACCTGGTCGTTAAGTGCATCCGCGAACTGCTGCGCCGTAACCCGGACCTGCCGCCCGAGCGCATCGACGAGGTGGCCATCGCCGCCACCACGCAGATCGGCGACCAGGGCCTGACCCTGGGCCGCACGGCGGGGATCCTCGCCGGACTCCCCAACACCGTCCCCGGCTACTCCATCGACCGCATGTGTGCCGGCGCGATGACCGCGGTGACGAGCACCGCCGGTTCCGTCTCCTTCGGCGCTTACGACGTCGTGGTCGCGGGCGGTGTCGAGCACATGGGCCGTCACCCCATGGGCGAGGGCGTCGACCCCAACCCGCGCTTCGTCTCGGAGAAGCTGGTCGACCAGTCCGCGCTGTTCATGGGCATGACCGCGGAGAACCTGCACGACCGCTTCCCCCACCTGACCAAGCAGCGCGCCGACGAGTACGCGGTGCGCAGCCAGGAGAAGGCCGCCAAGGCCTACGCGAACGGCAAGATCCAGCAGGACCTCGTGCCGATCTCGGTCCGCCGCACCAACGAGGAGGGCGGGGAGACCGGCTGGGGCCTGGCCACGCAGGACGAGCCGATGCGTCCGGGCACCACGCTGGAGAGCCTCGCCGGGCTGAAGACCCCCTTCCGCGCGCACGGCCGCGTCACGCCGGGCAACGCCGCCGGTCTCAACGACGGTGCGACCGCCTCGCTCATCGCCGCCGAGGACTTCGCGCAGGAGATGGACCTGCCGGTCAGGATGCGGCTGGTCAGCTACGCGTTCGCCGGTGTCGAGCCCGAGGTCATGGGCGTCGGGCCGGTTCCCTCCACCCAGAAGGCGCTGGCGAAGGCCGGGCTGTCGATCGACGACATCGGCCTCTTCGAGGTCAACGAGGCCTTCGCCGTGCAGGTGCTTGCATTGCTGGACCACTACGGCATCGCCGACGACGACCCGCGGGTCAACCAGTACGGCGGAGCCATCGCCTACGGGCACCCGCTGGCGTCCTCCGGCGTCCGTCTGATGACCCAGCTGGCGCGGCAGTTCGAGGAGCAGCCGCACGTGCGCTACGGGCTGACGACGATGTGTGTCGGATTCGGCATGGGTGGAACCGTCATCTGGGAGAACCCGCACCACAAGGGGGCAGGCAAGTGAGCACCAACACCGCCGAGTTGCTGAAGGGCGCGGCCGAACTGTTCCCGGACGAGGTCGTCACGCAGGCGCATGTGCGCCACCTCGACCTGCCGGGCGGCGTGGGCCGCTTCGCACTCATCACGCTGGACAACGGCTTCGACCACACCAAGCCGACGACGTTCGGGCCGGCTTCGCTGGCCAACCTCGACGCCGCGATCGACGAGGTGGAGAAGGAGGCGAAGGCGGGCGAGATCGTCGGTGCCGGCATCACCGGCAAGCCGTTCATCTTCGCCGTCGGCGCCGACCTCAAGGGCGTCGAGCTGCTCAAGGAGCACAAGGACGCCCTCGCCATCGGCCAGGGCGGCCACGCGGTCTTCCGGCGCCTGGCCGACCTCGGTGTGCCGACCTTCGCCTACTACAACGGCGCGGCGATGGGCGGCGGCGTCGAGGTCGGGCTGCACTGCAACTACCGCACCGTCTCGCAGGCCGTGCCCGCGTTCGGGCTGCCGGAGGTCTTCCTCGGGCTGGTGCCCGGCTGGGGCGGCTGTGCGCTGCTGCCGAACCTCGTCGGTGCCGACCGGGCGGTCTCGGTCATCATCGAGAACTCCCTCAACCAGAACAAGCAGCTCAAGGGCCCGCAGGTGTACGAACTGGGCATCGCCGACGCCCTGTTCGAGGGCGCGGACTTCCTCGAGCAGTCGCTGCGCTGGACCGCTGCCGTCCTCAAGGGCGAGATCGAGGTTGTGCGCGCCGAGATCGACCGCGACGAGGCGTGGGACCAGGCCGTGGCACGCGGCAAGCAGATCGCCGACGACAAGGTGCACGGCGCCGCCCCGGCCGCCTACCGCGCGCTCGACATCATCGCCGCGGCCAAGAGCGGCGACCTGCGTGCCGGCTTCGACGCCGAGGACAAGGCGCTGGCCGACCTGATCATGGGCGGTGAACTGCGCAGCGGCATCTACGCGTTCAACCTCGTGCAGAAGCGCGCCAAGCGGCCGGCGGGCGCTCCGGACAAGTCCCTCGCACGTCCCGTCACCAAGGTCGGCATCGTGGGCGCCGGGCTCATGGCCTCGCAGCTGGCGATGCTCTTCGCGCGCCGTCTTGAGGTGCCGGTCGTGCTGACAGACATCGACCAGGAGCGCGTGGACAAGGGAGTGGCCTACGTCCACGAGGAGATCGACAAGCTGCTGCTGAAGGGCCGCGTCAACCAGGACAAGGCCAACCGGCTGAAGGCTCTGGTGACCGGGTCGCTGGACAAGGCCGCCGCCTTCTCCGACGCGGACTTCGTCATCGAGGCCGTCTTCGAGGAGATGGGCCTCAAGCAGAAGATCTTCGCCGAGGTGGAGGCGGTCGTGCCGGAGCACGCGATCCTCGCCACCAACACCTCATCGCTGTCGGTCACGGAGATGGCCTCGAAGCTCAAGCACCCCGAGCGCGTGGTCGGCTTCCACTTCTTCAACCCGGTCGCCATCCTCCCGCTGCTGGAGATCGTGCGGGCGGAGCGCACGGACGACGCCTCGCTGGCGACAGCCTTCGCCGTGGCCAAGTCGCTGAAGAAGACGGCCGTTCTGGTCAAGGACGCCCCGGCCTTCGTCGTCAACCGCGTCCTGACCCGGTTCCTCGGCGAGGTGCTGCGTTCCATCGACGAGGGCACCCCCGTCGACGTCGCCGACCGCGCGCTGGCTCCGCTGGGGCTGCCGATGTCGCCGATCGTGCTGCTGGAGCTGGTCGGTCCGGCCGTCGCGCACCATGTCTCGGGCACGCTGAACGCCGCGTTCCCCGACCGGTTCGGCGTCTCGGAGAACCTCGGACGCGTCGTCGACGCGGGCAAGCGCAACCTCTACATCCCCGGCGCCGCGAAGCCGGAGCTGGACCCGGAGGTCGAGGCGCTCTTCCAGACGGGCGACGTGGTGCTCACCGAGGAGCAGGTGCGGGAGCGGGCGCTGGACGCCATCGCGCAGGAGGTCCGCCTCATGCTCGACGAGGGCGTCGTCGCCGAGGCGCAGGACATCGACCTGTGCCTGATCACCGGCGCGGGCTGGCCCTTCCACCTGGGCGGCATCACCCCGTACCTGGACCGTGAGGGTGTCAGCGAACGGGCCACCGGGCGCCGCTTCCTGGAGCCGGGAATCGCCAGCGTCCCCGCCTGACCGGCAGGCGAAAGAACCGGAACGGCGCCCGTCCGCAACGCACTTGCGGGCGGGCGCCGTTCGCCGTCGCGGGCCGCGCCACCCGCGCGACGGCGAAGGAGGCGGAGGGGCCGCGAGGGGAATCGGGTCTCTGGACAGGCCTCAGACCAGCCACTTCCCATCCCGCATCAAGGTCCGTCCTGTCATCTCCGCGGCCGTCCCCCACGCCTGCAGCACCTGCGGGACGACCCGGAAGAACACGTACGACAAGTGGCTCTCGCGGGGGTCCCAGCCATCCTTGGCCGCGAAGGCGTCGCCCACCTCGGCCGGAAGCTCGTCGCGGGTCAGCATGCGCGCGGTGCCGTGGACCAGGACGACGTCCCGTGTATGGCCGAGACTGAGCCGGACCCGGCCTGAGGCGCACATGTTGCGTCCGGTCGGATTGGTCTCCCGGGTGGAGAGCCACACCGCCTCGCCGTCCCACCAGAAGGCCAGCGGGACGAGGCACGGTTCACCTGTGGCGTCGGCCGTGGCAGCCCACAGGTCGTTGTCCTTCGCCAGTCGTTCGAGCGCTTCGCGCTTGCGCCGCTGGGGGCTGCGGGGTCCGCCGGAGGGAGAGTCGGGTGCCGTCATGCGGGGAGGTTATGACGGCGGGCCCCCGGCCCACATCCGGCGCCGGATCTACGTCGCAAGGCGGACACTCGCCTCGTAGCGGACCAGCTTGCCGCCAGGCACCCCGGAGGGCCCCGCGTCCGCGCTCAACCGGTTGCGGGGGCCGAACGGACGTACAGGACCGCGCCGTCGACCGTTCCCACCCGTTCGTAGTGAAGGGCAACGTACGACCGCAGGGTTGGCGTGCGCGGCAGCGCGTACGGCTTCCCCCGGGAGTCGTCGACGATCAACGCCGGTGGCCTGCTTCGCAGTTCGCGCCGGAGATGCGGCCAGGCCCCCTCCGTCGCATACCGCTCCCCCACCCGCGCGCCGGTGCGTCCGCCGCTGAAGTTGGTGAGGAAGCCCGCGGTGAGATAGCGGGACGCGGGGGTCCGTCCGGCGAACCAGTAGCCCTCCGGGTGCATGCCCCACAGCAGCACACCGTCGGTCGGCGCGGTCCGTGCGCGGACCTCGGCGGCGAGCCGCTGCTGGTGGGCGAGTTCGCCGCGCGGGAAGAGGAACAGCCCCCAGGCGAGGAAGCTCGCGGCGACCAGGGCGTTGACGGCAAGCAGGGTGATCAGCGGGCGGACGGTGAGGTGCTGCAGGGCGGCTGCCGCCAACAGGGCCACTGCGGGGGTGAGTTGGAGGAAGTAGTGGCCGAAGAACTGGAAACCCGCGGTCACCGCCACCGCCGAGGCCGCCAGCCACACCCACACGTCGGACATCCGGGGCGGCATGCGGCCGGAGCGTGCCGCGTGGAGCACCGCGAGCATCATGGGCAGGCAACCCGCTACGAGAAGACCGCAGTTGGCCAGGGCCCGCACCAGCGCGTAGCCCACCGAGCCGTCCGCCGAGAGGTAGCTCTGTGAGCCGGTGGCCATCCAGAAGAGGAAGCGTGCCGGACCGTACAGCAGCGCCGCCGCCAGTACGGGAAGTGCCGTCCCGGCGGACAGCCGCACCAGGGGCCACCATCCGGCCCGTGCCGACCACAGCAGCCACAGCACGGGCAGCAGCACGGCCCCGCCGGTCTGCTTGGTGAGCACCGCTCCCGCGACCGCGAGGCCGGCCCACGTCCAACGCCCGCGGTTCGCGCACCACATGGCGAGAACCGTCCACGGCAGCATGAAGACCTCGAACGTGGCCGCCTGCGTGTCCTCGGGGACGAGGGCGACGGACGTGAGGACGTAGCAGACGCCCGCGAGACGTCCCGCACGGTCACCCCAGCGGCGGCGCGCGAGGGAGGCGAGCAGCACCGCACCGGCCAGCACGGCGAGTACCGCTGCCACCCTCAGCGGCCACAGCGAACGGTCACCGAAGAGCGCGAACGCGCCCCGGTACAGCCAGGGCAGCAGCGGTGGCTTGCGGTCCACGACGGTCTCGTAGAGCGTTCCGCCGGCCGCCAACTGACGTGCCTGCGTGGCCAGATACCCCTCGTCGGGATTCCACAGCGGCCGCGCGAAGGACGGCAGCCGGGTCACCGCGGTCAGCAGCGCCAGCAAGGGCAGCAGACGCGCCCAGAACTGCCGCCGGCCCCCGCCATGGATGCCCGTGAGGGGCGCGTGACCGGTGGGAGCGTGAGCACTGACCCCGGGTCCGGGCACCGTGGTCGTACGCGGGGGCGGCATGGCACCAAAGCTAGCGGGACGCATGGGACGGCATGCGGCAGGGCCGGACCGGAACCCCGAGTGGTCCGGTCCGGCCCTGCCGGCCGGCTGATTGTCGTTCCGCCGTCAGCCCTGGCTGACTGCCTGCGAACGGCGGTCGTGCGCGCGTCAGTCGCGTGCGGCTTCGGCCGTCTCCGTCTCGTACCGGCCGTCCAGCTTCGCGACGAGGCCCGTCACCTGACGTGCGATGTCGGGCGCGGTGAGCCCGATCTCGGTCATCACATCGGCGCGGGAGCCGTGGTCGAGGAAGCGCTCGGGAATGCCGAAGTCACGCAGCGGCACATCGACGTTCGCGTCCCGCAGTGCCTGCGCCACGGCCGAACCGACGCCGCCCGAGCGGCCGTTGTCCTCGACGGTGACGACGACGCGGTGCTGCTCGGCGAAGGGCGCCAGCTCCTCGTCGACCGGCTTGACCCAGCGCGGGTCGACGACGGTCGTCGAGATGCCCTGCTTGTCGAGGAGGTCGGCGATCTCCAGGCACATCGGGGCGAGCGCGCCCACCGACACCAGCAGCACGTCGGGGTGCTGGACGTCCGCCGGCCTGCGCAGCACGTCCATCCGGCCGACGCGGCCGACCGCCGGAACGGGCGGGCCCACCTTGCCCTTGGAGTAGCGCACCACCGTCGGGGCGTCGTCCACCTCGACGGCCTCGCGCAGCTGCGCGCGCACCTGGTCGGCGTCGCGCGGTGCCGCCAGCCGAAGGCCGGGCACGCACTGCAGCACCGACATGTCCCACATGCCGTTGTGCGAGGCGCCGTCCGAGCCGGTGACGCCGGCACGGTCCAGTACGAACGTCACGCCGCACTTGTGGAGCGCGACGTCCATCAGCAGCTGGTCGAAGGCACGGTTGAGGAACGTGGCGTAGACGGCGAAGACGGGGTGCATCCCGCCGGTGGCCAGGCCCGCCGCGGAGACGGCGGCGTGCTGCTCCGCGATGCCGACGTCGTAGACGCGGTCGGGGAACTCCTCGGCGAAGCCGTGCAGTCCGACGGGGCGCATCATCGCGGCGGTGATGGCGACGATGTCCTCGCGCTCACGCCCGAGCTTGACCATCTCCTCGCCGAACACCGAAGTCCAGTCGGCGCCAGAGGACTTCACGGGCAGACCGGTGTCGGGGTGGATGATGCCGACCTGGTGGAACTGGTCCGCCTCGTCCTCCAGAGCGGGCTGGTAGCCACGGCCCTTCTCCGTCAGGCAGTGCACCAGCACGGGGCCGCCGAAGCGTTTGGCGCGCTGGAGGGCGGATTCGACGGCGGCGAGGTCGTGACCGTCGATGGGGCCGACGTACTTCAGGCCGAGGTCCTCGAACATGCCCTGCGGGGCGATGAAGTCCTTCAGGCCCTTCTTGGCGCCGTGCAGCGTCTCGTACAGCGGCTTGCCGACGACGGGCGTGCGGTTGAGGACCTCCTTGCCGCGGGCAAGGAAGCGCTCGTAGCCGTCGGTGGTGCGCAGCGTGGCGAGGTGGTTGGCGAGGCCGCCGATGGTCGGCGCGTAGCTGCGCTCGTTGTCGTTGACGACGATGACGAGCGGGCGGTCCTTGGCGGCAGCGATGTTGTTCAGCGCCTCCCAGGCCATGCCGCCGGTGAGGGCGCCGTCACCGATGACGGCGACGACGTGGTCGTCCTTGTGGCGCAGCTCGTTGGCCTTCGCGAGGCCGTCCGCCCATCCGAGGACGGTTGAGGCGTGACTGTTCTCGATGACGTCGTGCTCGGACTCGGCACGCGAGGGGTAGCCGGAGAGGCCGCCCTTGCTCTTGAGCTTGGCGAAGTCCTGACGTCCGGTCAGCAGCTTGTGGACGTAGCACTGGTGCCCGGTGTCGAAGAGGATCTTGTCCTTCGGGGAGTCGAACACCCGGTGCAGCGCGATGGTCAGCTCCACCACGCCCAGGTTCGGCCCGAGGTGTCCGCCGGTCTTCGAGACCGAGTCGACGAGGAACGAGCGGACCTCCCCGGCCAGCTGCTCCAACTGCTCAGGTGAAAGCTGGTCGAGGTCGCGCGGTCCCTCGACGCGGGTCAGCAGATCCCACCTTCCACGGCGCTGTGCCCTGGGGAACTCCACCGCCCCCGACCCGGGATGACGCGCTGGGCGCGGCCCCTTATCCACGGTGCCTCCTTGCTTTCGAGCGTGATCGAGCTGTGCCGATCCGACGAGTCTAATGTTCCTACCGCAGACGGGGTCTCCTGGCCGTGCGAGATCGATCACCCGTCTGGACGCGGCACAAGTGGCGGCCGGGCCCGGCTGCCGGGCGAAAAGCAAGTCCGGCACACGCCGGAGAGCCCCCTTTCCGGGGAACGGAGGCGTCCTTCCGGGCGCGGCGGCTCAGGAGGCGCCCCCTCCCGCGGAACGGTGACCCGGCCGCGGCGTGACGGCCGGCCGGTGCCTCCCACCGGGCAGGACGCTCCCGGAGCGTGCGCGGTTGCCCTCAGGGGAAAGCCCACGGGCTCAGCCGGAGTTGTCCCCGCCCAGGGGATTCGGGCGCACATCGGAAGGCCGGATGCCCCGAACAGGCCGACAGAGGGCCCGGCCCGCGGCCCCGTTGAGGCGAGGGGCACCCCGCCTCAACGGGTCCACGTCGTTCCGCGAGGGCACCCGCCGCACGCCGCGGGGCCCCTGCGGAACATGTCCGCGGAGGCCCCACCGCCCCGGGCCCAGGAGAGGCGGTACCGGGACCGTGGTCCCGGGCGGAAGCGTTTCGGAGGCGGGTCCGGAGAACCCGCCTCCGCCGCTTCGGAGCGGCTGCGAATGCGGCCGGCCGTTCTAGGTGCGTCCGGCCGTCTTCTGCGTACGCCGCGACACGGAGTCGATGACCACCGCGGCCAGCAGCACCGCGCCGGTGATCATGTACTGGATCTCGCTGGCCATGCCCAGCAGGTTCAGGCCCTGCTGGATGGACTGGATGACCAGGATGCCCAGCAGCGCGGACCAGATCTTGCCGCGCCCGCCGAAGAGGCTGGTGCCGCCGATGACGGCCGCGGCGATGACGTTCATCAGCGTGTTGCCGGCGCCGAGGCTCTTGGTGGCGCCGCCGGAGAGGCTGGCGATGAACAGTCCGCCGAACGCGGCCAGCATGCCCGCGATGCCGAAGACGGTGATGCGGACCCGCTCCACGTTGATACCGGCCCGTCGGGCCGCCTCCGCGTTGCCGCCGACGGCGAAGATCTGCCGTCCGTACGTCGTGCGCCGCACCGCGAAGTCGGCGATGACGAGCACCGCCAGGAACAACACGAGCGCCAGCGGCAGGCCCCGCGACTGGTTGAGCACGTACGCGGCGACGAAGGCCACCAGCGCCACCACCACGGTGCGCACCACGATCTCGCTGACCGGACGCGACGGCAGCTTGGCCGACCGGCGCCGCTTGGCGTCCACCAACAGGGCGGCGGCGTAGGCGAGTACGGCGACGAGGGCCAGTCCGTACGCGGCGGCGATGTCCTCGAAGTAGTAGCCGGTCAGGTCCTCGACGACGCTGCTCTCGGGGGTGTTGATGCTGCCTTCCTGGCCCATGAGCCAGATCTGCAGACCGCTCCACCCGAGGAACCCGGCCAGCGTGACCACGAATGCGGGAACGCCGACCTTGGCGAAGAAGAAGCCGTGCAGCGCGCCGATGGCCAGACCGGAGACGATGGCGATCAGCACCGCCAGCCAGTCGTTGACGTCGTGCGTGACGCTCAGCACCGCCCACACGGCCGCCCCGACGCCCGCGACGGAACCGACCGAGAGGTCGATCTCCCCCAGGAGCAGGACGAAGACGATGCCGGTGGCCATGATCCCCGTACCGGCGATGTAGATGCTGATGTCGCTGAGGCTGCCCGCGGAGAGGAAGTTCTCGTTCAGCGACTGGAAGATGACGGCGATGGCGATCAGGCCGAGGACGACGGGCAGCGAGCCGAGCTCACCGCCGCGGACCTTGCGCTTGAACTCCGTCAGATAGCCGGCGAAGCCCTGTTCGCGCACGAGCAGGCGGGGGTCGACCACGCGGTCCGCGCCGCCGTTCCCGGCGTCGCCGTTCGCGGGTGCCGAGTCCTTCGCGTCGGCGGCCTCGCTGCCGCGCTCCTTGTCGACGGTGTCGCTCACTGCGCCGCCTCCTTCTCGGTACGGGCCTGGCGGCGGGTGACCGCGTTGTCGGAGGCGCCGGTGATCGCCGCGATGACCTCCTCGTGGGAGGTGGTCGCCACGTCGAACACGCCGTTGTTGCGGCCGAGGCGCAGCACCGCGACACGGTCGGCGACGGCCTGCACGTCGGCCATGTTGTGGCTGATGAGGATGACGGCGAGGCCGCGTTCCCGCAGCCGCTCGACGAGGTCGAGGACCTGCGCGGTCTGCTCGACGCCGAGTGCCGCGGTCGGCTCGTCCAGGATCACGACCTTCGGGTCGCCGATGAGCGCGCGTGCGATGGCGACGACCTGCCGCTGACCGCCGGAGAGCGAGGCGACGGGGATGCGGACGCTCGGGATGCGGATGGAGAGCGTGTCCAGCAGCTCCATCGCCCGCTTCTCCATCGCGATCTCGTCGAGGATGGAGGCGTGGCGGGCCTCGTTGCCGAGGAAGAGGTTGGCGACGACGTCGAGGTTGTCGCAGAGCGCCAGGTCCTGGTACACGGTAGCGATGCCGAGGTCCTGGGCGTCGTGGGGCCGGTTGATCGTGACCGGCCGGCCCTCCCATTCGATGCCGCCCTCGTCGATGGGGTGAACGCCCGCGATGGTCTTGACGAGGGTCGATTTGCCGGCGCCGTTGTCGCCGACGAGGGCGACCACCTCGCCGGGCTGTACTTCCAGATCTACGTCGGTGAGTGCCTGGACGGCACCGAACCGCTTGGAGATCCCGCGCAGCGCCAGCACGGTTTCCTTCGCCACTGGGCCAACTCCGATCTTTCCGTCAGGAGCCGCCCCCGCTCACGGCGGGGGCGGCGGCCTGCGATTCATTCAGGGAGAGGGGACCGCGGACCGGCGGCCCCGGTGATCACTTCTTCAGACCGGCGGATTCGCAGGCCTTGGCGAACTGCGGGGTGCAAATCTGACCGACCTCGTAGACCTTGTCCTTGATGATCGTGTCCTGGATGTTGTCCTTGGTCACGATCTTGGCGTCGTACAGCTGGGCGGGGACGCCCTTCTTGCTCTTGCTGTCGACCTTCTTGGGCGTGAACTCGTCGATCTTCTTGCCCTGGAGCAGGGCCACCGCGATCTCGGCCGTGGTCTCCGCCTGCGGCTTGATCGCCTTGTAGATCGTCAGCGTCTGGTCGCCCTTGATGATCCGCTGCAGACCGGCGAGTTCGGCGTCCTGGCCACCGAGCGGAACGTCCTTGACGCCCTGCTTCTTCATGGCGGTGGAGACACCGCCGGCCATGCCGTCGTTGGCGGCGTAGACGCCGTCGAAGCCGTCCTTGCCGAGCTTGGTGATGGCGGCGCCCATCTTCTTGTTCGCCTCGTCCGGCGACCAGTCCGGGATGTCCTGCTCGTAGACGACCTTCTTGACCTTGTCGTCGAGAACGCTGTGGGCGCCCTTCTTGAACAGCGGCGCGTTCGGGTCGGTCGGCGAACCGTTGATCATGACGACGTTGGCGTCCTTGGCCTTGTCGCCCAACGCCTCGACCAGGCCCTGGCCCTGCAGTTCGCCGATCCGCTCGTTGTCGTAGGAGATGTAGGCGGAGATGTCGCCCTCGGCGAGGCGGTCGTACGCGACGACCTTGACGTCCTTCTTCGCCGCGCGGTCCACCCACGACTTGGTGGCCTGGGCGTCGACGGCGTCCAGGATGATCGTCTTGACGCCCTGGGCGATGAGCGCGTCGAACTGCTTCTTCTGCAGCTCGGAGTCCTGGTTGGCGTTGTTGTACTTGACCTTGCAGTCCTTGCAGAGGGACTTGATCTTGTCCGTCATGAGGGGACGGTCGAAGGTCTCGTAACGAGTCGTCTTGTTCTCCGGCAGCAGCAGACCGATGGTCTTGTTGTCACCACCGTTGCCGTCGTCACCGCCTCCGGCCTTGCCACAGGCCGCGAGGGACACGGCCATCGATATGGCTGCCGTACCGATGACGACGCGACGCAGCTTTGCGTTCATGGGGTTCCAACCTCCCTGACGAGGCCGCGTCGTTGCGGCCGAGGTGGTCGGAAGTCAACTCCCAGGTCAGCCAGGCGTCAAGAAGTAAATCATTAACGAGACGGCAACGATGCCATCCGTTATCTCCATGAACCCAGAAGGCCACGTTGTGTATCCGCACGGATCCGGAGCGGAGGCGAAGGGCCAGCAGTTTCCGCCTGCCGCCCCGTTCGTCAGACGGACGCCGCGACGACCCCGACCGGGGCTCTGCGTTCACCGTCGACGTCGCCGGCGGTCCGTCCCGCCGGGACGGAGGCTGAGGGCTCCAGCAGCGTCGCGTCGCCCATCTCACTGAGCACCAGGGCCAGCGCCCCCAGCACCTCCGCGCGGCCGCCGAGCGTGCCCGGCACCACCGTCAACTGGCGTGCGGCGCTGGGGATCGCGTACCGCGCGACGGAGTCGCGCACGGGCCCGAGCACCACGTCGCCCGCCTCGGCGAGATCGCCGCCGATGACGACGCGGCTGGGGTTGAGCAGGTTGCAGAGGTTGGCGACGCCGCTGCCGACGTGGCGGCCGAGATCGCCGACGACCCTGCGGCACCCGGGGTCCCCCTCGCGCGCCAGCTGGACCACCCGCGCCATGGTCAGGTCGGTGCCGTGGCTGGAGTGCAGAAGTGGCAGTACGTAGCGGGCCGCTGTGAAGGTTTCAAGGCAGCCGCGGTTGCCGCAGCGGCAGACCGGGCCCGATTCGTCCAGGGTGATGTGGCCGATCTCGCCCGCCGTGCCGCCCGGGCCGCGGTAGATCTGCCCGTTGATGACGAGTCCGGCGCCGACGCCGCTGGCGACCTTGATGTACGCCAGGTCCGTCGCGCCGCGGCCGTTGCCCCACACCTGCTCGCCCAGGGCGCCGAGGTTGGCGTCGTTGTCGACGTACACCGGCACGCCGAGCCGCGAGGCCAGCTCCTCACGCGGGTGTGTGCCGCTCCAGCCAGGCAGGATGGACGTCGATCCCAGCTCACCGGTCTCCACGTCGATCGGCCCGGGGACGCCGAGCCCCACGCCGATCAGCTTCTCGCGGCTGATGCCGGTGGTGGCGATGAGTCGGTGGACGAGCTGCTCGGCCCGGTCGAAGCCCTCGTCGGCCGAGGCGTCCACGTCGATGGGCTCGGCCTCCTCGGCCAGCACCTGGTGCGCGAGGTTGCCCACGGCGACGCGCAGGTGCGAGTGCCCGAAGTCGACTCCGACGACGGCGCCCGCGTCGCCGCTCAGCGACACCGCACGCGCCCTGCGCCCGCCCGCCGAGGTGGGCGTGACCTGGACGGTTCCGCTCTCCTTGAGCTCCCGGACGATGTTGGAGACCGTCGCCGCGGACAGGCCCGTGGTGCGGGCGATCTCCGCCTGGGTGAGCGAGCCCGCCATGCGTACCGCCCGCACGACCCGCTCGAGGTTCGCCCGGTGCAGCGATGACTGCGACCCCGGAGTCTCCACCACTGATCCACTCCCGCCTCGACGGCCGACGCGACCATCGGACCCTCCGCCGTACCGAGTCTTCGGGAAACGGCATGTCTCCAACACCTGAACTCCAAGCAGAGCCCGAGCGGTTCTCTCCCGTCAAGACCTTGAACGAGGTGGGCGCTCACATGTGGGGGATTCTACGGAGTGTGAGCGGACAGCCCTCACCCGGGCACGGACCCGGCCGTCCCGCCCGTGCTGAGTGGATTACTTGACGGCGCCCCGCCGCGAAGCCCTACTTCAGCGCACCCGCTGTCAGTCCTGCCACCACCTGCCGCTGGAAGATGATGTACGCCGCCAGCACCGGCAGCATCGCCATCACGAGACCGGCGAACAGACCCGACCAGTCACCCTTGTAGCCCTGGCTGGCGGCCAGTTCGACCAGTCCCTGTGTGAGCACCCGCTGGTCGGGATCGGTGTTGAGCACCGTGGGCAGCATGTACTGGTTCCACTGCCCGAGGAAGTTGAAGATGCCCACACTGATCAGACCCGGCTTCGCCATCGGCAGCATCACCTGGAAGAACGTCCGGGTGTGCGAGGCACCGTCGATGAGCGCCGCCTCCGCCACCGAGGTCGGCAGCGAGCGGAAGAACGAGGTCAGGAAGAACGTGGTGAACGGGAGGGAGTACGCGATGTACGCCAGGATCAGGCCGTGCCGGGTGTTCAGCAGCCCGGTGTTGCTCATCACGTAGAACAGCGGCACCAGCGCCAGGATGATCGGGAAGCTCATCCCGCCGATGAACAGGAAGTAGAAGAAGCGGTTCCCGGGAAAGTCGAACCGTGCCAGCACGTACGCCACCATGCTGCCGAGGAGCATGGTGCCGACGAGTGAACCGCCCACCACCAGAATGGTGTTGAAGAAGTACTCGCTCATGTGCGCCTGGCTCCAGGCGCGCGACCAGTTGTCGAAGTTGAGCGTGGACGGCGGCGACCACGGCGAGGTGAAGATGCTCTTGTCGTCCTTGAAGGAGGTCATCACCGCCCACAGGAGCGGCATCACCACCATCACGGCCCACAGCACGAGCATTCCGTGCGAGAAGACGTTGAGCGTCTTCCCCTCCGTGCCCTTCTTGCTCTCCTCGTCGGCGGTGCCGCGCAGCGGGTCCCCGGTGAGGACGGTGCTCACCGTCTCGGTCTCACGGTCCTCGGGAAGGGTGCCGGTGCTCTTCATCAGTACTCCAGCCTCTCGCGGCGACCGAGTTTCAGTACGACGGCCGCGAAGGCCAGAGTGACCACGAGCAGCGCCACGCCGATCGTGGTGGCGTAGGCGGCCTGCCCGTCACGGAATGCCTTCAGGTACACGTACAGCGGCAGCACGGTGGTGGAGTAGGCGGGACCGCCCGGACCGGTGGTCATGATCTGCACCACCGCGAATGCCTCGGCACCCAGCGCCAGGATTCCCATGTAGATCCAGCCGGACTGCACGGTGTCCCACAGCAGGGGCAGAGTGATCCGGAAGAACGTGGTGATCCGATCGGCGCCGTCCAGCAGCGCGGCCTCATAGTAGTCACGAGGTATGGACGTCATGGCGGCAGAGAAGAGCACGACGAAGAAGCCGACCGTGCTCCAGACCATGACGGCCATCACCGCCCACAGCGCCGTTTCCGGGTCGCCCAGCCACGCCGTCTTCAGCGCGGAGAGACCCACCGCGTCCAGCGCCGCGTTGAGCGAGCCGCTGCGCGGGTTGTAGGCGAAGCGGAAGAGCAGGGCGACGATGGCGATCGACAGCACCTGCGGGAAGAAATAGACGATCTTGTAGAAGCCGGATCCGCGTACGCCGGAGACGGCGGAGTTCTTCCGCCGCCGTCCACCGACGTTGATCATGAAGGCGAAGAACAGCGCGAGGCTGATCGTCACCAGCGGCAGCAGCACAAGGAACAGCAAGCTGTGCTGGAGCGACTGCCAGAAGACCTCGTCGCTGAACAGCTTGATGTAGTTGTCGAAGCCGACCATCTTGAAGTCCGGACTCAGTCCGGTCCAGTCGGTGAACGAGTAGTAGATCGACTGGGCAAACGGCCAGATGACAAAGACCGCGTAGATCGTGAGGGGAACGATCAAGAACCCCACGATGAACCGGTACTTGCCGTGCTCCATTACTCACCGACTCCGATCCGCTGTGGCCTGCCGCCGCTGGTGACGATTGTTCAGTTGTGCTTGTAGTGCGTGATGGAGTCGTCTTCGCGCGCTTCGTCGGTGTACTTCTGGGCCTTCTTGATCGTTTCGGCCGGGGTCATGCGTCCCGCCATCATCTCGCCCAGGCAGGCCACCCCGATCTTCTCCTTCTGCAGGGCCACGTACCAGTCCTGGATGCGGGGGTTGACGATGTTCTTGCCCGCCGTGTCCAGGGCGTCCACGGCCGACTGCAGGCCCGGGGGCAGTGTCAGGCCCTCGGTGCCGCCGTCGAAGGACGTCAGCGAGGACACCTGCTTGGTGAAGTTCTTCGAGGACGCCTCACCGAGCATGATCCGCAACTGCTCCATGCCGCCTGCGGGGTTCTTTGCCTTGGCGGGCACGATGAACGGCTCGCCGCCGGAGGCCCACAGCGTGCCGAAGGGCAGCTTGTCGCCGCTGTCCAGGCCGGAGGGCGCGGCCACGCGCATCTCGAAGTCCTTCGGGGTGGTCTTCTTCGCCTCGTTCTCCACCCAGGAGCCGTTCGGGATGAACAGCGCCTTGCCCTCGTTCCACGCGGTCTGCGACTCGATGTGGTCCAGGCCCGGGGTGCCGTCGAGGATGTAGCCCTTCTTGTACAGCTCGTAGTACGCCTCGAGGGCCGCCTTCACCGCCGGCTGCTTCCAGGCGCCGGGCTCCAGGTTGTCGATGGCCTCGAGAACCTTCGGGCCGCCGATCTTGGCCATGAAGGGGTACAGGCTGAAGGGCAGGTAGTACGGGTGCTTGCCCGCGTACGTCCAGCCCGCCATGCCCTTCTTCTTCGCCTTGGCGCAGACGGCGAGCATGTCGTCCCAGTTCTCCGGGTACTCCGCGTCGAGCTTGTCGAGCGCCTTCTGTGAGTACCAGACGCCGTACACGGTGTAGGCGTAGTACATGATCCACACCGGGCTGCCGTCGAACTGGCCCATCTCGACCACGCCGGGGCGCAGGGTGTCGCGCACCTTCTTGCCCGGGTCGTCGATGGAGGGCGCGTCCAGCAGGTCCGTGAGGTCGGTGAGCTGCTTCTTGCCCACCAGGACGCCCATGTCCATCTGCTCGGCGCCCGAGTTGTCGATCAGGTCCGGCGGGGTGCCGCCGTTGAAGCGGGGCTGAAGTACGGACTGGATCTTCTGGGTCGACTTCAGCTTGGTCTTGGCCTTGGGGAAGTTCTTCTCGTAGACGGCCTGTGCGTCCTCGGCGTACTTGGTGCCGAAGCCCCCGTCGAAGATGTAGATCTCCAGCGCGGCGCTCTTGTTCACGCCGAGCGGGTTGTCCTTGGTCTTCTTGCCCTTCTCGACCTTGTTGTCCTCACCGCTTCCGCTGGCGCAGGAAGTGAGCGCTCCGACGGCGGGGACGGCTATCAGGCCGGCTGCGGCTGCCTGCTTGATCAAATTGCGGCGGTTGACGTGGTTGGATCCCATGCTCAAGTCCTCGCCTTCTCCAGGACTCAGGCGGTGTTCCGGGGTCTCCCGAGGACTCGCCCACCGGCGAACAGCCCGACACCGCGGGTCAGTTGAAGCTGAGTTGGTCTTTTTCGCTACCGCCGGGAGCGCCGCGTGCACGGGCCCTCGTGAGGTGCCGACAGGTATAGTCCACTTGCCGTCAACAGGGCAAGATCAAAACAACCCGAATGGTGAGTCTTTCCCGAGTTGAGACCTGGCGGGTTCCTGGAGGTACGGGGAAGGCCGACGGCCATGGGAACACGAAGCGGCGGGTGCCGGGGTCGTTTCCCGGCACCCGCCTGTGCCCTCGTTGCCCGCCCCTGCCCGGGGCGGGCGGCCCGGTACTACGCGCCGATCAGCGAGCGCAGTACGTACTGCATGATCCCGCCGTTGCGGTAGTAGTCGGCCTCACCAGGGGTGTCGATGCGTACGGTCGCGTCGAAAGAGACGCCCGTCTCCGTGCTGACCCCGACCGTCGCGGGGATGCCGCCGTCGTTGAGGGCGGTGATCCCGGAGAAGCTGAAGGTCTCCTCCCCGGTCAGCCCCAGCGACTCGGCGCTCTGCCCCTCGGGGAACTGGAGCGGCAGCACGCCCATGCCGATCAGGTTCGAGCGGTGGATGCGCTCGTAGGACTCGGCGATGACGACCTTGACACCCAGCAGCGCGGTGCCCTTGGCCGCCCAGTCGCGGGACGAGCCGGAGCCGTACTCCTTGCCCGCGAGAACGACCAGCGGGATGCCCTGCGACTGGTAGTTCTGCGAGGCGTCGTAGATGAAGGAGACCGGCGCGTCCTGCTGCGTGAAGTCACGGGTGTAGCCGCCTTCGGTGCCCTCCGCGATCTGGTTGCGCAGCCGGATGTTGGCGAACGTCCCGCGGATCATCACCTCGTGGTTGCCGCGCCGCGAGCCGTAGCTGTTGAAGTCGCGCCGCTCGACGCCGTGCTCCGTGAGGTACTTGCCGGCGGGGGTGTCGGCCTTGATCGCACCGGCCGGCGAGATGTGGTCGGTGGTCACCGAGTCGCCCAGCTTGGCCAGCACGCGCGCACCCGAGATGTCCTCGACCGGGGCGGGCTCGGTGCCCATGCCGTCGAAGTACGGGGGCTTGCGCACGTAGGTGGACTCCGGGTCCCACTCAAAGGTGTTCCCGGTCGGCACCGGCAGCGCCTGCCACTGGTCGTCGCCCGCGAAGACGTCGGTGTAGCCCTTCGTGTACATCTCCTGGCCGATGGCGGAGGCCACGACCTCCTCGACCTCCTGCTCGGAGGGCCACAGGTCGGCGAGGTGTACGGGGTTGCCGTCCTGGTCGGTGCCGAGCGGCTCGGTGGTGATGTCCACCTTCATCGAGCCGGCGATGGCATAGGCGACGACGAGCGGCGGGGACGCGAGGTAGTTCATCTTCACGTCCGGGTTGATCCGGCCCTCGAAGTTCCGGTTTCCGGAGAGGACGGACACCACGGCGAGGTCGTTGTCGTTGACGGCCTGCGAGATCTCTTCCGGCAGCGGGCCGGAGTTGCCGATGCAGGTCGTGCAGCCGTAGCCGACGAGGTTGAAGCCGAGCTTGTCCAGGTACGGGGTGAGGCCCGCGCGGTCGTAGTAGTCCATGACGACCTGGGAGCCCGGGGCCAGGGTGGTCTTGACCCACGGCTTGCGGGTGAGGCCCTTCTCGACCGCCTTCTTGGCCACCAGTGCGGCGCCCACCATCACGTACGGATTGGAGGTGTTGGTGCAGGAGGTGATCGCGGCGACCGCGACGGCGCCGTGGTCGATCTCGTACGAGTTGCCGTCCGGGCCGGTGACCTGCACGCGCTTGGTGGGGCCGCTGTCCGCGTCCGCGCCGATGGTGGCGTGCTGCGGCTTGCCGCTGCCGTTCTCCAGGTGGCCGTAGGCAGGAGCGTCGCTCGCCGGGAAGGACTCGGAGCTCGCCTCGTCGACGGGGGACGCCGAGGTCTTCGGGGCCCCGCCCGCGGCGGTGCCGGCGTCCGCGACGTAGTTCGGCAGGTCCGCCAGGAACTGCTGCTTCGCCCCGGAGAGCGCGATGCGGTCCTGCGGGCGCTTGGGGCCGGCGATCGACGGCACGACGCTGGCGAGGTCCAGTTCCAGGTACTCGCTGTACTCGGGCTCGTGCGCCGGGTCGTGCCACATGCCCTGCTCCTTGGCGTACGCCTCGACGAGCTGGAGCTGTGCATCCGAACGGCCGGTGAGCTTCAGGTAGTTGATGGTCTCCCCGTCGATCGGGAAGATCGCGGCGGTGGAGCCGAACTCCGGTGACATGTTGCCGATCGTCGCGCGGTTGGCCAGCGGCACGGCGCCGACGCCCTCGCCGTAGAACTCGACGAACTTCCCGACCACCCCGTGCTGGCGCAGCATCTCGGTGATCGTGAGGACGAGGTCGGTGGCGGTGGTGCCCGTCGGCAGCGAGCCCGTCAGCTTGAAGCCCACGACGCGCGGGATCAGCATCGAGACGGGCTGGCCGAGCATGGCCGCCTCCGCCTCGATGCCGCCGACGCCCCAGCCGAGCACGCCGAGGCCGTTGACCATGGTCGTGTGCGAGTCGGTGCCCACGAGGGTGTCGGGGTAGGCCTGGCCGCCTCGCACCATGACCGTACGGGCGAGGTGCTCGATGTTGACCTGGTGGACGATGCCGGTGCCGGGCGGGACGACCTTGAACTCGTCGAAGGCGGTCTGGCCCCAGCGCAGGAACTGGTAGCGCTCGCGGTTGCGCCCGTACTCCAGCTCGACGTTCTGGGCGAAGGCGTTGGCCGTGCCGAACTTGTCGGCGATCACGGAGTGGTCGATGACCAGCTCGGCGGGGGCGAGGGGGTTGATGCGGTCCGCGTCGCCACCCAGCTCCTTGACGGCCTCACGCATGGTCGCGAGGTCCACCACGCAGGGCACACCCGTGAAGTCCTGCATGATCACGCGTGCGGGCGTGAACTGGATCTCCTGGCTGGGCTTGGCGTTCGGGTCCCACCCGCCCACGGCGCGGATGTGGTCGGCGGTGATGTTTGCGCCGTCCTCGGTGCGGAGGAGGTTCTCCAGCAGGACCTTCAGGCTGTACGGGAGGCGCGCGGAGCCCTCCACCTTGTCCAGCTTGAAGATCTCATACGACTCGTCGCCCACCTGCAGCGTGCTGCGGGCGTCGAAGCTGTTCGCCGACACGACAGTCTCCTTCAGTGCGTTGGCATCCGTCCCCTGGCCCTGCGACCGGAGACCCCTCAGCGGGCGAAGCTTGTGGGCAAGCGGCGGGCGTGCCGTGCAAGCCTTGCTCGGCTGCGGTCGAATGTGGTGCGCGTGCTCATGCTGTGCGCACTCCGGCAAGTTATCTCGATGTCGAGATAACTCTAGTACACGAGCGCCGCAGGGTCATGCGGGGTGCGGGAAGCGATTGCCGCCACGCCCGGGGCGTACACGGGATTCCGCGATCCGGGAGTCCGCGCCGGAGACCGGCCGGCACCCGGCACTGCGCTCCGTACCGGGCCGACCTCACGCCGTACTGCACCGCACGTCAACCGCACGGATACATCCTCGGTGCGAAGACATCTCACATGTGAGATATTCTCAACGCATGACTGATGACTACCTGGCCCGCATCGGGCAACTCATTCGCGACGCCCGGCAGCACCGGGGCTGGACACAAGTGAAGCTCGCCGAAGCCCTGGGCACGAGCCAAAGCGCGGTGAACCGGATCGAGCGGGGAAACCAGAACATCAGTCTTGAGATGATCGCGCGCATCTCCGAGGCGCTCGACAGCGAGATCGTCTCGCTCGGCTACTCCGGCCCCATGCACCTGCGCGTCGTCGGCGGGCGCCGCCTGTCCGGCAGCATCGACGTCAAGACGAGCAAGAACGCGTGCGTCGCCCTGCTGTGCGCCTCGCTGCTCAACTCCGGACGTACGGTGCTGCGCCGGGTCGCCAGGATCGAAGAGGTCTTCCGCATCCTCGAGGTGCTCTCCTCCATCGGCGTCCGCGCCCGGTGGATCAACGACGGCGCCGATCTGGAGATCGTGCCCCCCGCGGAGCTGGACCTGGAGGCCATCGACGCGGACGCCGCGCGCCGCACCCGCAGCATCATCATGTTCCTCGGTCCGCTGCTGCACCGCGTGGACCAGTTCCGCATCCCGTACGCGGGCGGCTGTGACCTCGGCACGCGGACCGTCCAGCCTCACATGATCGCCCTGCGCCGGTTCGGTCTGGAGATCACGGCGACCGAGGGCCTGTACCACGCGGTGGTGGAGAGCTCCGTCACGCCCGGGGGGCCCATCGTGCTGACCGAGCGCGGTGACACCGTCACCGAGAACGCTCTGCTGGCCGCGGCCCGGCACGAGGGCGTCACGGTGATCCGCAACGCCTCCTCCAACTACATGGTCCAGGACCTGTGCTTCTTCCTGGAACAGCTCGGCGTCACGGTCGAGGGCATCGGCACGACGACGCTGACGGTGCACGGTGTGGCGGAGATCGACGTCGACGTCGACTACTCCCCCTCCGAGGACCCGGTGGAGGCGATGAGCCTGCTGGCGGCCGCGGTCGTCACCGGATCCGAACTGACCGTCTGCCGGGTACCGGTGGAGTTCCTGGAGATTGAACTCGCGGTGCTGGACGAGATGGGCCTCGACACCGACCGCAGCCCGGAGTATGCGGCGGACAACGGCCGTACGCGCCTGGTCGACCTGACCGTGCGCCCCTCCAAGCTGGAGGCGCCGGCGGACAAGATCCACCCGATGCCCTTCCCGGGCATCAACATCGACAACGTCCCGTTCTTCGCCGCGATCGCCGCCGTCGCGGAGGGGCAGACGCTCATCCACGACTGGGTCTACGACAACCGCGCCATCTACCTCACCGACCTGAACCGCCTCGGCGGGCGCCTCCAACTCCTCGACCCGCACCGGGTCCTGGTCGAGGGCCCGACACGGTGGCGTGCGGCGGAGATGATGTGCCCGCCCGCGCTGCGGCCGGCGGTCGTCGTGCTGCTGGGGATGCTGGCGGCGGAGGGGACCTCCGTGCTGCGCAACGTCTATGTGATCAACCGCGGTTACGAGGACCTCGCCGAGCGGCTCAACGAAGTCGGCGCGCAGATCGAGACGTTCCGCGACATCTGAGCGACGGATGTCGCCGAGTGACGTGGGCGCGGGTGGCGAGGTCGTCGTCCCGGGCCAAGGGCCGCTGTGGATAGAACACCTGACCACCTGACCCGCCGTGGCAGCCCCGCAGACGTGCGGCGCGGCACGCCGGGTTGTCGACGACCCCGCCCGCATCGCTCATGCGGTCAGGTCCCCGGCGTCAGGCGTTCGCGGATTTCGCGCGCCGCCTGTCGTGTCTGCCCGCCGAGTTCCGCGAACCGGGATTCGGGAACGCGGTCCTGCGGACCCCAGACGCTGATGACGGCGATGGGATGGTCGCCCGCGTCGAGCACGGGGGCGGCGACCCCGTACAGCTGGGGTTCGAGTTCGCCGACGCTGACGCTGTAGCCCTGCGTGCGGACCTCGGCGAGTTCGGCGTGCAGGGCTTGCCTGTCGGTGTGAGTGGTCTCGGTGTACTCGGCCAGCGGGCCGGACAGCAGGGCGTCGACTTCCCCCGGCGTCTGCCAGGCCAGCAGCGCCTTGCCGGCAGACGTGGCGTGGATCGGGACCTGCCGGCCGAGCCAGCGCGCGCTGAGCACCGCGGACGGGACCACCTCGTCGACGTATGTGAGGCCGAGCCGCTGTGCCACTGCGAGGTTCGCCGTTTCGCCGGTGTCCCGGCAAAGCCGCTGCAGTACGTCGTGCGAGCGGCGGATCAGTCCTTCGACGCTCGCGCTCGAGGCCATGCGGCTGATCGCCGAACCGATGGTGTAGCGGTTGCCGGCCGGATCCCGCTCGACCATCGCGTGATGTTCCAGGGTGGCCAACAGCCGCCACGCAGTAGCCCGATTGAGGCCGCATTCGGTGGCGAGTTCGGCGACAGGGCGGCCGTCTGGGGCGCTCGCCGACACGGCGTTGAGCAGGGCGATGGCCCGCTCCAGTGCCTGTACCCGGCCTCCGTACGGGCGTGTCCCGTCCTGTTCTGCGCCGTCGGCGACCGAGGCGTGCGCCGCGTCCATTTTCCATTGCCTCCGCTGTCTTGGTCTGCCGGGGAAGCGTAGTCGTCCACCTCACCCGGGCCGTACGGGCGGTCGGGACCCTTGACGAGCCGGAAACCCCACTCGTAGCGTCGCACATTACGAACGCACACCGCATTATGTGCGATGCAGCGATGATCTCAGGGTGGGCAGATGGCAGAGAGCAGGGCACACGTGGTCACCCCGTACGAGGGGAGGGGCCACCGGCCATGGGACGACGAGGCGCCCGTACCGGCGCCCCTGGCGCTGCACAGCACTCCGGTTCGGCCGGAGTGGGTGGACTACAACGGGCACATGAGCGAGTCGTGCTACTTGCTCGTCTTCGGTGACGACTCCGACGCCTTCTTCCGCTTCCTCGGCATCGACGAGGAGTACCGGGCGAACGGCGCGTCGCTCTACACGGTCGAGACACACCTGCACAACAAGCGCGAGGTCGCCGAGGGGGAACCACTCCGGCTCACACTGCGGCTGCTCGACCACGACACCAAGCGCGTGCACCTGTTCCACGAGATGCGGCACGGCACCGACGGCACCCTGCTGGCGACCGCCGAACAGATGCTGCTGCACGTCGACACGGAGCGAGGGCGAGCTCACCCGCTCCCCCGCGAGCTGCTGCGCCGACTCGGCGTGATCCAGGCCGCGCACGACGCCTTGCCGGTTCCCGACGCGGTCGGCAGGCCCATGGGCATACCCGGCGACCACAGCCGGACCAGGTGAGGGGGGAAGGCCATGGAGTTCGCGCTCACCGACGAGCAGCGCATGATCGTGGACACGGTCGGCAAGTTCGTGACGGCCGAACTGGACCCGCACGCCGACGAGGTCGAAAAGCTCGACGACGTGCCGCCCGAACTGGCCCGCACCATCCGGGAGAAGGCGATCGGTGCCGGGTTGTACGCGGCGAACATGCCTGAGGAGATCGGCGGTGGAGGGCTCGACGCCGTCAGCATGACCCTCGTCGAACGCGAACTGGGCAAGACCAGTTTCGCCCTCCAGATGCTCGTCGCCCGCCCCAGCAACATTCTCGAAGCGTGTGAGGGCGAGCAGCGCACCCGCTACCTCCTCCCCGCGGTCCGCGGGGAGCGGCACGACTGCCTCGCGATGACCGAGCCGGGTGCCGGCTCCGACGTGCGCTCGATGCGGACCCGGGCCGTACGCGGCGAGAGCGCAACCCGCGATGGCAGGGGCGGTGACTACGTGCTGAACGGCACGAAGCACTTCATCTCGCACGCCGACATGGCCGACTTCGCGATCGTGTTCGCAGCCACCGGCACCGAGGAGACACCACGCGGCACGAAGAACCTCATAACCGCCTTCCTGGTGGACCTCGACGCGCCCGGCGTCGAGGTGCGGCGCGGCTCGGAGTGCGTGTCGCATCGCGGTTACCACCAGTGCGAACTGACCTTCACCGACGTCCGGCTCCGTGTGGCGCAGCGGCTGGGCGAGGAGGGCCGCGGCTTCGCGCTGATGGGGCAGTGGCTCGGCGCCAGCCGTCTCCAGGTCGCGGCCACCAGCATCGGCCGAGCTCGCCGCGTCCTCGACCTCACCCTCGACTGGGCCGCAGAACGCGAACAGTTCGGGCAGCCCATCGGCCGGTTCCAGGGTGTGAGCTTCCCGATCGCAGACATGGCAACCGAACTGGAGGCCGCCGAACTGCTGACCCTGCGCGCCGCCTGGAAGCAGGATCAGGGCACCATGACCGACCGCGACGCGGCGATGGCCAAGCTGTACGCCTCGGAGGCGCTGGGCCGCATCACCGACCAGGCCCTCCAGACCTTCGGCGGCATGGGGCTCATGACCGAACTGCCCATCGAGCGCTACTGGCGCGACGCCCGCGTCGAACGCATCTGGGACGGCACGAGCGAGATCCAGCGGCACATCATCTCCCGCTCCCTGCTGCGTCCGATGGGTGCCTGATGGCGGGCGCCCATCACCTGGAGCGTCTGCTGTCTCCCCGTCACATCGCTCTGTACGGCGGTGAGTCGGCGGCGGAGGCCATACGCCAGAGTCGCGCCGTCGGATACGAGGGCGAGCTGTGGCCCGTCCACCCGCGACGGGGACACATCGAGGGCCTGCCCTGCCACCGCAGCACGGCCGAGCTCCCCACAGCACCGGACGCTGCTTTCCTCGCCGTCCCCGGAGAGACCACGGTGGAAATCCTCGCGGAACTGGCAGGACGCGGTGCGGGTGGGGCCGTGTGCCACGCGTCCGGCTTCGCCGAGGACGGGCCGCGCGGCGCCGCGCTGGAGGACGCGCTACGTGCCGCGGCGGGTGACATGCCGGTGATCGGCCCCAACTGCATCGGTGTCCTCAACTACCTGGACGGTACGGCTCTTTGGGCAGACCAGCACGGCGGAACCCGCACCAACAGCGGCGTCGCCGTGATCACCCAGAGCGGCAACATCGGCCAGAACCTCACGATGCAGCGCCGCGCCCTCCCCGTCGCGTACGTGATCACCTCGGGGAACGGCGCGGTCACGGGGACGCCGCAGCTGATCGAGGCTTTGCTGGAAGATCCGCGGGTGACCGCCATCGGGCTGCACCTGGAAGGGATCGCGGACGCCGCCGCGTTCGCCCGCGCCGCGCTGTCCGCGCTGCGGCGTGGGGTGCCCGTCGTGGCGCTGAAGACGGGCAGTTCGGAGCTGGGCGCGCAGACCACCATGAGTCACACCAGCTCTCTCGCCGGACCGGACGTGCTGTGCGACGCACTGTTCCGGCGCACAGGCGTCGCACGGGTGGAGGAGATCGGCACCTTCGTGGAGACGCTGAAGCTGCTGCACGCCCACGGACCGCTGAGCGCTGATCCGGACCCGGCGGCGCCTGCCCGGATCACCTCGGCCAGCTGCTCGGGCGGCGAGGCCGCCCTGCTCGCCGACACCGCACAGCGGCACGGAGTCGAACTCCCGCCCCTACCCGAGCAGTCGGCGGTACGGCTGCGCGAAGTCCTCGGCGAACAGGTGCAGGTACGCAACCCGCTCGACTATCACACCTACATCTGGGGAGATTTCACCGCACAGCGGGAGTGCTTCACCGCACTCCTCGGGACGGACTGCGACGCGAACCTTCTGCTGCTCGACATGCCACGCGCCGACAGGTGCGAGGACGACGCCTGGACCACCACGCTGGACGCCTACGTGGCGGCGCAGCGCCGAACCGGCGCTCCGGCGTGCGTCGTCGGCTCGCTCCCCGAAGGGCTGCCCGAACCGGTCGCGCACCGGCTGCTGTCGGAGGGCATCGCTCCGCTCCAGGGGCTGGCGGACGGCGTACGGGCTATCGCCGCGGCCCGGCGGATCGGCGCCGCCCAGCACTCGGCCGACCGGGTGCTGCCACGCGGTCCGGCACCTCAACAGGTCGCCCGACGAGGCGAGTTGCTGACCGAGGACGCGGGGAAGCGCGCGCTGGCCGAGTACGGCCTGCTCGTCCCGGACAGCGCCGTGACGGCCTCGGACGGGGCCGCGCCTGCGGCTCGCGGTCTGGGTTTCCCTGTCGTCGCCAAGGCTCTCGCCGCCGGCTTGGCGCACAAGAGCGAGGCCGGCGGCGTGCGTCTGGGGTTGACCGGTGAGGCGGAAGTGGAGGAGGCCGTCTCAGCCATGGCGGAGCTCGCCGACCGGTTCCTGATCGAACGAATGGTGCAGGACGCAGTCGGCGAACTTCTCGTCGGCGTGCACCACGACCCGGTTTTCGGGCCCGCGCTGACCTTGGGAGCGGGCGGCGTACTGGTGGAACTGGTCCGGGACACCACCACATTGCTGCTGCCCACCACGCGTGAGGAGATCGAAGCGGCGATGTCCTCCCTGCGCATGTGGCCGCTGCTGCGCGGCTTCCGGGGCCGGCCCGCGGGCGACGTCCGGGCTGCCGCCGACGCGGTCGAGGCCGTCGCCGCCTACGTACAGGACCACCCCGAGGTCACCGAACTGGACGTCAACCCGCTGCTGGTGCTGCCCGAGGGCCGGGGCGCGGTCGCCGTGGACGTACTGATCAGGCGCCTCGCGCCACCTCGGAACGACCGGAAACACGGGAATGACGGAGAGGAGCACCATGGACCCCGTACGACTGGACGTAAACGACGACGTGCTGGTGATCACGCTGGACCGGCCCAAAGCCAACGCCATTGACTCCGCCACGAGCCACGCCCTGTACGAGGCTTTCGACCGGCTGCGCACGGACGGCACGCTGCGGGCCGCAGTGGTCACCGGGGCAGGGGAGCGGTTCTTCTCCGCGGGCTGGGACCTGAAGGCCGCGGCCGGAGGCGAAGCAATAGACGCCGACCACGGTCCCGGCGGATTCGCCGGACTGACCGAGCTCTTCGACCTGGACAAGCCCGTGATTGCCGCCGTGAACGGACTCGCGCTGGGCGGCGGTTTCGAACTCGCCCTCGCCGCGGACCTGATTGTGGCCGATGCCCACGCGGAATTCGCCCTCCCCGAGGTGAAGGTCGGCCTGATCGCCGACTCCGGAGGATCACTGCGGCTGCCCCGCAGGGTGCCGCGCGCCGTGGCAACGGAGCTGCTTCTGACCGGCCGGCGGCTGGGCGCGGCCGAAGCCGCACGATGGGGTCTGGTCAACCAGGTCGCCGAACGTCCCTCCGCCGCACTTGAGATGGCGCTCGGCCTGGCACACACCATCCGGGAGGGTGCACCGCTTGCGATTGCGGCCGTGAAGGAGGTGCTGCGCGCGACGGAGCAGTTGGGGATCGAGGACGCCTACACCCGGATGCGCGGGACCGACATGAACCGCTACCGGGCCATGTTGACCTCCGAGGACGCGCAGGAGGGGCCCCGGGCCTTTGCGGAGAAGCGCGCGCCAAGGTGGAACCACCGTTGAACACCCCTGGCAGACCACGAACGCGGTATGCACCGCTCCCGGATGCCGCACCAAGTGCCGTCGCCAGCAACGCCGAACTTCAACCGGCCTGGTCACGGTGTTGACTGGTCTCTCCGCGGCATCTGTTCGCATCGCGCGTCGGCCGGTTCCGGCTCACACGGCCGAGGGCCGGGCGCGGTCCTGCGGCGCCCTGGGGTGCGTGTCCTGTTCGGCGAGGACGGAGTCGTCGTGCGTGCGGGCACCTGGCAGCCGGTGACGGGCGGCTATCAGCGCCGCGTCGACGTCGTTGGTGCCCGTGGCGATGCAGAGGTTGTACTCGACGTCGTCGAGGCGCCGCCGGGCTTCGGGACCGCCTTCCTCCGCGTTGACTGCGTGGAGAGTCTCGTACTGCTGGAGCAGCTTGTTCAGGACTGCGGTGTGTGCCATCAGCATGACCGGCCTCCATGGATTGCTTTCCGGATCCAGCTGCACGGCAGACAACCGCGCACTGCCCGTTGGCCGTTCACGGGTACCCCTTCGTCCGGATCGATGCGTCGGCGGAAGCGGACAGCCGCCTCGTCACGGGATCTCCACGTCCGCGATGCTTCCCGGCCTTCCGGGACCCGCCGATTCGCGGAGGAAAGACGCACGGTCCGCACCGGTCGGCACGTCCTGCCGGCCGGTGCGGACCCGTGCTGTGCCTGCTCGTCGGGCTCAGACGTGGTCGCGTGGAATCGTCCAGTTCCAATTCCGGGAGCGCACCCTGCGGTTGCCCTCGTAGGCGTCCAACCTGGCGTGCAGATAGAAGTTCGACGCGTCGGAGGTGAGTACTGTGCGGGTCGTGGCGGAGACGTCCCAGTCGCCGCGGGCGAATCCCATGACCCAGTCGATCTCGCCCTTCACGGAGTCGAAGTCGTCTCCGGTCCAGCTGTAGCGCTCGTTGGTCCGGCAGGTCACCTCCAGATCGATGTCCTCCATGTACGTCACACCGAGGTCCTTGACCACCTCCAGCGCCGAGCGGTAGTCGACGAGGTCGCGCGAGACCGTCCAGCGCTGCTCGCCGGGACGGATCGTCTCGCTCGGCAGGGGCGGGGCTCCCTCGGGCTCTCCGAACAGCGGCGTGGGCAGCTCGTCGGGCTCCCTGATCGGGCGGATCGGCAGCTCGAGTTCGCTCTCCTCCGGGTGCACCGTCAGACGCACCGGCTCGGGCGGCGGCCATGCCAACGGCCAGTACGACGTGGACAGCGCGAGCCGGATGCGGTGTCCCGCCGGGAAGGCCTGCGCCACGCCGTTGAGCTGGATCCGCACCGGGTAGCGCTCACCGGGTTCGAGGGGTTCGGGCTCGGCATGCCCGTTCCGGTGAGTGAGGTTGAGCAGCCCGTATGTCGCCCGGGTGGCGCGTCCGTCCGGTGCCACATCGGAGAGCCGGACCGCCACCATCGCAACGGGACGGTCCACCTCCAGCGTCGCGTGCAGCACCGGTGCGCCGAGGATCTCGCAGCGTTCGGCCAGCGGCTCGGTCTCGAAGACCAGCGAACCGCCGTCCTCCTCCCGCTGGTCGTAGGGCAGGTCCGGCGGCGCGTTGTACGAGCACCACTTCCCGGCGAACTGGCCCACCGACAGCGGCGATTCCACGTACAGCGGGGGTGATTCGAGTTTCTCGTCGGCACGCCCGATCCGGCCGTCGCCCAGGGGGTGCCGGACCCGCTCGACGTGCGGCGAGAGCCACTCCGGCTCCCCCACCCAGCGGCCCGGACGCTCTTCGTACGCGGTGGACGGCGGCATGCTCTCCTGCATCCACGTGCACAGCATGGGCTCGTCCATCACGCCGTTGTCCTCGTCCTTGAGCCAGCGGTCCCACCAGCGGACGAGTTCCCGCAGGAAGTTGATGGCAGGGCCCGGGACGCCGAGGTGGGGGTACTTGTGCGACCACGGCCCGATCAGTCCCTTGCGGGGCACGTCGAGGTGTTCCAGCACGCGGAAGACGGCGTTGGAGTAGCCGTCGGCCCAGCCGCTGACGGCGAGCACGGGGCAATCGATGTCGGAGTAGTCCTCGCACACGGAGCCGTGGCGCCAGTATTCGTCGCGCCGCTGGTGGGTGAGCCACTCGGCGATCCACGGCTCCATGCCGTCGAGCCGCTCGAACCACATGTCGCGCCACCGGGAACCGACGAGTTCGGGGTCGGGCGGGCACGAGGTGTGGGCGAACATCGTCGAGGCCCACGAGAGGTTGTCGCTCAGCAGACATCCGCCCATGTAGTGCACGTCGTCGGCGTAGCGGTCGTCGCTGAAGCTGAGCGCGGCGACGGCGCCGAGACCGCGGGGGCGACGCGCGGCGAGCTGGAGGGCGTTGAAGCCGCCCCAGGAGATGCCCATCATTCCGGTCCGGCCGTTGCACCAGGGCTGATCGGCCATCCACTCGAGGACGTCTTCGCCGTCACAGAATTCCTGTTCCAGGTACTCGTCGGCGAGCAGGCCCTCGGAGTCGCCGCTGCCGCGCAGATCCACGCGTACGCAGGCATAACCGTGGGCGGCGATGTAGGGGTGGTTGACCGAGTCGCGCAGCGCGGTCAGGTCGCGCTTGCGGTACGGGATGAACTCGAGAATCGCCGGAACCGGCTCCGTGTCGGAGGCGACCGGCCGCCAGATGCGCCCGGCCAGCCGCGTCCCGTCCCGCATGGGGAGCCAGACGTGCTCCTCCTCCTTGACCGTGTTCGGCCCGGAGTTGACCTCCTTCATTGCAGAAGCCCGCATTCGGCTCTCCTACTCGTCGCATTCGAACGGCATCGCTTCCGGACGGCGCAGGTACGTCCTCCGAACTCGGCCCCGCCCTCTTCGACGACGTCGACGGGCGCGTCCGCCATCTCCTTCTCGGTGCGGGAGATGTCCCGAGAGCCGGGAGACCGGCGCACGTGGAAGCAGTGCGCCGCCGGACGGGGAAGATCGTTCAGGAACTCCCGGCTGCGCCCGTCGAGTCCGGGCACAGAGGACGTCTCCGGCTGGCCGGCCATGGCACCGGGGTACCCATGACGTGCTTCTTCAGTCCGGCTGCCCCTTGTTCGGTCCGGCTGCCGTGGCCTGTCGCAACATTCCGGGCCTACGGCCTCCGCCGTCCCGTGTCGTACGGCCTCGCACGGCATCGCACACAGCCGGCTCGGCAATGCGGGCGCCGGATCGCAGTTGGACATACCCGGCGTTGGGGGCACCGGGCCCGTGGCGGACCGTGTCACCTCTTCCTCCCGGACGGGCCCGCGCTCTGCCGCGCCGATCGCCTGCGGAGGCGGCCGGCAGTCCAAGAGCGGACGCCTCGATGCGCGCCTCGAGCGCACCCGAACTCGTCGTGCGCGGGACGACGGCACCGCCGCGCTCCTGACGCGCGGCTCGCGGACGCACCGCTCGTGAACGCACCGCTCGCGGACGCGCGGCTCGCGAACACACCGCCGTACACAGCCGTTTCGTACACACGGGTCCGCCGCGTACTCCACTGCGGCGGGTGCCGTGGTGCTGCACGCGACCGACACCGTGACCCGGGTACACGCAGGTCCCCGCGCAAGGAACCCCGATGTCCCAAACGTCCGGCCGCACTCCCGGCGTCACCGAGGTCGAGCACCACGGTGTCGCGCCGATCCCCGTCGAGGAGCAGACGTCCACTCCCCTCGATCTCTTCCGGCTCGCCTTCGGCGGCGCCAACACCTTCGCCACGATCATCCTGGGCACGCTGCCCGTCGCGTACGGTCTGAGCTTCTGGGCGGCCGCGTCCGCGACGGTCACGGGCGTCGTCGCCGGTGCGCTGATCCTGATGCCGATGGCGCTGTTCGGGCCGCGCAACCGCACCAACAACGCGGTCTCGTCCGGCGCGCACTTCGGCGTCGTGGGGAGGTGCGTGGGGTCCTTCCTCTCGCTGCTCACCGCGATCGCCTTCTTCTCGATCTCCGTGTGGGTCAGCGGTGATGCGATCGTCGGGGCAGCGGACCGGCTCTTCGGCCTCGCCGGGGGCGACCCGTTGCGGGCCGCCTCCTACGGGGTGATCGCGACGGCGGTCCTCGTGGTGTGCGTGTACGGATTCCAGTTCATGCTGCTCATCAACAAGATCGCGGTGGTCGCGGGCTCGCTGGTCATGCTGCTCGGGATCTTCGCCTTCGCAGGCGACTTCGACGCCTCGTACCCGGGCACGGGCCACTACGCCCTCGGCGGCTTCTGGCCCACGTGGACGCTGGCACTGCTGGCCGCGCTGGCCAATCCGGTCTCCTTCGGCGCCTTCCTCGGCGACTGGTCGCGCTACATACCCGACCGGCACCGCGCCCGGCGTCTGATGGCTGCGCCCTTCCTCGCGCAGACCGCCAGCCTGCTGCCGTTCCTCTTCGGCGTCGCCACGGCCACGCTCGTCCCCGACCCGAACGACTACGTCGCCGGGCTCTCCCGCGTCGCACCGCTCTGGTACGCGGCTCCGCTCATCGCGATCGCGCTGGTGGGCGGGCTGTCGACGGGGACGACGGCGCTGTACGGGACGGGCCTGGACTTCTCGTCGATCTTCACCAGGCTCAGCCGCGTCCAGTCCACCGTGCTCATCGGAACACTCTCCGTGGCCTTCATCTTCGTCGGCAACTTCGTCTTCGACATCGTCTCCAGCATCAACGCCTTCGCGACGCTGATCGTGCTGTGCACCTCGCCCTGGATGGCGATCATGATGATCGGCTATTTCGTCCGCCGCGGTCACTACTTCCCGGACGACATCCAGGTCTTCAACAGGGGCCAGCGGGGCGGCGTCTACTGGTTCACGCGCGGCGTCAACTGGCGAGGCATGGGTGCCTGGCTGCCGGCGACCGTGACGGGGCTGATGTTCGCCAACACCCCGCTGATCTCCGGGCCTTGGCGCAACACCGCAGGCGGCGTCGACATAAGTCTCGTGGTGACGCTCGCCGTTGCCGCGGTGATCTACGTTCTGCTGCTGTTCGCCTTCCCGGAGCCGCGTGCCGTCTTCGGGCCGCGCGGTCCCCGGCTGGTTCCGTCGAAGGAAGCGGAGACGGAGCCCGTCATGGCGGCATGAGAAGCCGTGCAGCCCCGGGCCGATCCGGGGTACACGGTGCATATGAATCAAATACGGCATAAAGGATTCCTGAGGCTGCTCCTCGTTCTCGTGGCCGTCCTTCTGCCGGTGTTCGCCGTTGCCCCGGGCGCGCAGGCGGCCGGGAAGGCGGACAGCGTCGGCGAGGTGGCCGCGGCGCTGCGAGAGGGCCCCGTCTACGTCGATCCCCGCGCCTCGGACCGGCTGTCCGGCGCCGATGCCAGGGACCTCACGCAGAAGATCAAGGACGAGGACAGGCCGGTCTTCGTGGCTGTGCTGCCGAAGGCCCGCGAATTCCCGCCGGACAACCTGCTCCGGGATCTGCGCGCCCAGGTCGGCGACAGGGGCGTCTACGCTGTCACGCTCGGTGACGGCTTCGCTGCGGGCGCCGACCGTTCCGTCATGTCACGGAGCGCGGTCGACGGTCTGCGCCGGTCGTCCGTGGACGCCGGCGGTGACACACGGGCGAAGCTCGACAGGTTCGTGGACGGCGCGACCAAGGAGGCCAGGGGCAGCGCACCCGCCTCGTGGGACGGCGCCCAGTCCCGGGGAACGGGTGGGGGCTTCGCCCTGGTCGCGCTCCTGGCACTGCTCGTCGTCTTCGCGGGAGGCGCCCTCCTCGTACGCAACCGGGCACGCAAGCAGCAGGCCGAGCGGGAACGCGAACAGCTGGAGAAGCTGCGCCCGGTGGTCGACGAGGACATCACCGCCTTCGGCGAGGAACTCGACCGCATCGGCTTCGACCCGCAGGCCCCGGAGTCGGACGACGCCATGCGCAGGGACTACACCCACGCCATCGACAAGTACGACGAGGCGAAGCAGAAGATGGAGGGCGCCCGCGGACCCGGGCACGTCCGCCCTGTCACGGAGGCCGTGGAGGACGGGCGCTTCGCGCTGGCGACCCTCGAAGCCAGACGGAACGCCGAGCCGCTCCCGGAACGCCGGATGCCGTGCTTCTTCGATCCGCGACACGGCCCCTCCGTAGAGGACATGCGCTGGGCACCCCAGGGCGGCACCGAACGGACCGTGCCGGTCTGCGCGGCGGACGCGGCGCGGCTGAGGGACGGTGCCGAACCGATGGCCCGCAACGTCGACACGCCTGAGGGGCGGCGGCCCTACTGGGAGGCCGGGCCGGTCTACGCACCCTGGGCAGGCGGCTATTTCGGCGGCGCCATCCTTCCCGGCCTGCTCGTCGGTACGTTGCTGGGCAGCTCACTGGGGTCCTGGGGCTACGGTGACGGCTTCGGCGACGGCGGGTTCGACGGAGGCTTCGACGGAGGCGACGGAGGCGGCGGCTTCGACGGAGGCGGCTTCGGAGGCGGGGACTTCGGAGGAGGGGGCTTCTGATCAACGGCCCGTGTCCGGACGGGAGTTGAGAACCCCTTGAGCTGCCGGGTGCCCGTGCGTGAACCGAACGGGTGCCCGGGAGCGATAGAGGGGCGTGAATCTCTTCAGGACCGAGTGGGCCGACCGGAGCGGCGCGCAGCTGCTGCGCGCCGTCGCCGCCGGAGAGGCCGAGGCGCTCGCCGCGCTCTACGACCGGCACGCCGGCCGGCGGCACGTGCGCATCGGCCGCCGGTGCGCGGGCCCCGAGACCGTCGACGATCCCGGCGCCCCGAGCACGCCGGTCCGCAGCCCTGCCGGCTCCCCCGGCCGCCCCCTGACCCTCACCTGACCGCCTGCCCCCGACGCCGGCGGTCAGGCTCGCCTTACTTCGTTTGGCACAGGCAAACGCCCCTGCTGTTGCCGGTTGCCCGGCGTCACCTTTGACTCGATTGTGTGGACGCCGTACGGAGGTGGCACTGATGCTCTCGTCCCGAAGCCTGTTCCGGGAGATCCTGGAGAACGACCGTTCCTTCCAGCTCTTCTGCTCCATCGCTGCCAGCGGGGAGGCGCAGGGAGGCTGGGAGAACGCCCGGATCGCGGCCCTCGTGCCGGAGAGCCTGCGTGATCTCGCCCCGAAGATCACCAAGCACGGAGCGGACGAGGACAAGCACGGACGGATCTTCAACGCCCTGCTGAAGAAGCGCGGCCTCAAGCCCGTCCCCGTCCCGCAGGAGACCGACTACACGATGCTCCTGGAGCGGCGCGGCATCGGGCTGATGCACGAGAAGCTGCGGCGCGACGAGCGGCTCACCGAGCACGACATCATCGTCTATCTCGCGCACAGCAGGGTCACCGAACAGCGGGCCTCCGACCAGATGGCGATGCTGCTCGACAGCTGCGGCGACGATGCAGAGACCGGCCGCGCCATCAGGATGATCAGCAACGACGAGGACAACCATCTGGCCTACTGCCACGAGGAGTTGCTGCGGTTGGCGGCGCAGGGCCACGAGGGAACCATCCGCCGCAGTCTGCGGCAGTGCGCCCGCGCCGAGATCGTCGTCCACCGCGAGGTCTCCCTCGCCGTGATGTCCCACATGGGGCGTCTGCTGGACTGGCCCGCCATCAAGACCGCTTCGCTCGCCGCCGGCATCCACGGCATGTACCAGTTCGAACGGTTCGGCGGCTGGCGCAAGATGGCCAACCTGACGATGCCGGAGAGGCTGGACGCACTCGGTGGACCGGCCGACATCGCCACGACACCCGTCCTCTAGGACACACCCTGGCGGGCCGCCCGCCAGGAACGGGCCCGGTGCCCGGTCAGGCCGGGTGGCTGTCCATCCTGGCAGGCGCTTCGACCGGGCCGAGTCCCGGCGGGCTCCCAGGGCCCGGGGGCCTCAGATCCGGCCGCCCGAGGCCGTGTCGGACGACATCCGCTGCGCGATGTAGATCGGGATGACCGAGAGCAGCACGAGGACCGCGGCGACGACGTTGACCACCGGTGCCTGCTGCGGGCGCGCCATGTTGGAGAAGATCCAGATGGGGAGCGTCTGGGTGTTCGGGCCCGCGGTGAAGGTCGTCACGATGATCTCGTCGAAGGAGAGCGCGAAGGCGAGCATGCCGCCCGCCACCAGGGCGGAACGCACCAGCGGGAAGGTGACGTCGACGAAGGCACGGAACGTGTTCGCGCCCAGGTCCATGGCCGCTTCCTCGTAGCTGCCCGGCATCCGGCGCAGCCGGGCGATCACGTTGTTGTACACGACCACGACGCAGAACGTCGCATGGCCGACGACGACCGTGAAGAGGCCGAGCCCGACGCCGAAGGGTTCGAGCACCGTACGGAAGGCCGTGTTGAGCGCGACACCCGTGACGATGCCGGGCAGCGCGATCGGCAGCACGACGACGAAGGAGAGCGCCTCCCGGCCGAAGAACCGGAAGCGCTGGATGGCGAACGCGATGAGCGTGCCGAGGACGAGCGCCGCGACCGTCGCACCGGCACCGGCCTTGAGTGAGGTGACCAGAGCGTGCCGGGCGCCCGCGCTGCCCCACGCGTCCGCCCACCAGTGGAAGGTGATTCCCGGCGGCGGCCAGCTCGAACTGCGGTCCGGATTCAGCGAGTTGATCAGGACGAGGAAGAGCGGGACGTAGATGACCGCGAAGCCGACCACCGCGGCGACGCCCAGCGTGATTCGTGCGGGCCGGGAGAGTTTCATCGTCGAATGCCTTCGCGTCTCTTGCCGTCGGCGGCTGCGCCGGACGGTGCGGTCAGAGGCTGCTCAGGGCGCCGGTGCGGCGCACCGCGAGCAGGTAGAACACGATGATCACCACGGGGACGGTGCCGAGCGCGGCGGCCAGCGGCAGGTCCAGGGTGATGTTGGAGTAGATGAGATTGCCGATGAGCTGCGTCTTGCCGCCCACGATCTGCACGGCGATGTAGTCGCCGAGGCTGAGGGAGAAGGTGAAGACGGATCCGGCGGCGATGGACGGCAGCAGGATCGGCATCACCACGGAGCGGAAGGTGCGGCCCGACCGCGCGCCCAGGTCGGAGGAGGCGTCGAGGACGCTATGGGGTATCTGCTCCAGCCCGGTGTGGATCGGCAGGATCATGTACGGCAGCCACAGGTACGTCAGCACGAGGATGGTGGCGACGAGTCCGAAGCCGGGCCCGTCGAGGCCGAGGGGTGAGAGCAGCCAGTCCAGCAGTCCGCCCTCGGCGAGGATGAGCCTCCACGCGTACGCCTTGACCAGGTAACTGGCCCACAGCGGCGTGAGGATGGCGACCACGAGGAGGGGCCGCCAGCGGGGAGAGGCGATGCGTGCCGTGAAGAAGGCGACGGGGAAGGCGATCACGACGCAGATGACGGTGACCGCGAGGGCGACGCCCACGCTGCGCAGGGCGACCTGCTGGTAGACGTCCTTGGAGAGCAGGGTCGTGAAGTTGTCCAGGGACCAGACCTTCACGACGTTCGAGGTGAAGGTGTCCGTGGTCCAGAACGCGGACATGAACAGCGCGGTGAGCGAGCCGAGGTAGGCCAGGATCAGCCACGTCAGCGGCGCGGTCAGCAGCAGGGACAGTTGCAGCCGGGGACGGCGGTGAAGGGTCCCGGCTAGCCGCCGGGCGGTGTGCCCGGCGGCCGGCTCGGTGTTGCTCATCGGTGTGGTCCTAGTCCTTGATCTCGGTCCAGGCCTGGACCCACTTGGCGTACGGCACGCACTTGGCGTCCTTGCGGCCGTCGAGGCACTGCTGGGTGGGCGTGGTCCAGTAGTGGACCTTCTTCCAGTAGGGCTCGTCGTCCGCGTGGTAGGTGCGGCAGTGGTTCTTGTCCGCCGTCAGCTTGCACGCCTTCTCGTTGGACGGCGCCTCCCCGAAGTACTCGGCGACCTGGGCGTTCGCCTCCGGCGAGACGATGTGGTCCAGCCACTTGTAGGCGCAGTTGGGGTGCTTGGCCTTGGAGGCGACCATCCAGGTGTCGGACCAGCCCGTCGAACCCTCCTTGGGCAGAACGGCCTTGACCGGAGCCTTCTCGTCCTGCGCGGTGTTGAGGATGACCTGCCACGAGGTGCCGACCACGGAGTCGCCGCTCTTGAAGGCGGAGATCTCCTTGAGGTAGTCGCTCCAGTACTCGCCGATGTTGGCGTTCTGCTTCTTCAGCAGGTCCACAGAGGCGTCGAACTGCTTCTGGTCCAGGGCGTAGGGGTTCTTGATGCCGAGCGAGGGCTTGTGCTTCATCAGGTACAGGGCGGCGTCCGCGATGTAGATCGGGGAGTCGTACGCGGTGACCTTGCCCTTGTACTTGTCGCCCTTGTCGAAGACGGCGGACCAGGAGTCCGGAGCGGGCTTGACCTTCTCGGTGTTGTACATCAGGAGATTGGCGCCGCGGCCGTGCGGGATGCCGTAGGGCTTCCCGTCGACGGAGTTCCAGTCCTTGTTCTTCAGGCCCTTGAAGATGTCCTTGTAGTTGGGCACGAGCTTGGTGTTGACGGGCTCGGCGTCGCCGGAGGCGATGAGGCGCAGCGAGGCGTCGCCGGACGCCGAGACGGCGTCGTACTGGCCCGTCTTCATGAGGCTGACCATCTCGTCGGACGAGGCGGCCGTCTTGGTGTTGACCTTGCAGCCGGTCTTCTTCTCGAAGGGCGTGACCCAGTCGACCTTCGGGTCGTTGCTGCCGTCTTCGGCATAGCCGGCCCAGGCGATGAGGTTCACCGACTTCTCCGCCTTGCCGATCTTCTTCTGCGGTTTGAGATCGGGTGGATCAACGGCTCCCTGGGAGGACGAGGAGGAGCCGGAGGAGCCGCAGGCGGTGGCCAGGAGCAAGGCACCTGCCGCGGCGAGGGTTTTGAGGGTTCGGGACATACGCACGGAGATCTCCACAGTTGGAGGGGCGGCGAATCGTAGGTGCGGCGGAGTCGGTCGACGGGGATGGGAGCGGGAGGCGGAAGCGTCGCTCAAGGCGTCTCTTCCACCCGGAAGTTGTGTCGGTGGTGCCACTGGAGCCTCACCCGTGAGCCACGGAATGCGGCGACGTCCTCGGATGAGGTCTCCAGGTTCTGCTGGACGGCGGTCAGCCGTCCTCCGGCGTCGAGGTCGACCAGGAAGCGCGTGGTGTCTCCCAGATAGACGACCTCGGCGACGGAGCCCTTGGCGGCGGTGTGTTCCGGTTCGTCCTCACCGGTCGCCGACTCCTTGAGTACCCGGATCTTCTCCGGGCGCACGCTGAACGTGCCCGGCTTGCCCACGACCTGCTCGGCGGTCTCGCCGGTGAGCAGGTTGGAGGTGCCGACGAAGCCCGCGACGAAGGGGGACGCCGGACGTTCGTAGATCTCGGCGGGCGTGCCGGTCTGTTCGATGCGGCCGTCCTGGAAGACCGCTATCCGGTCGCTCATCGTGAGCGCCTCGTCCTGGTCGTGGGTGACGAAGACGAACGTGATCCCGACCTCGCGCTGGAGTTCCTTGAGTTCGATCTGCATCTGCTCGCGCAGCTTGAGATCGAGGGCTCCCAGCGGCTCGTCGAGCAGCAGCACGCGGGGGCGGCCGACGAGGGCGCGGGCGAGGGCGACGCGCTGCCGCTGGCCTCCCGAGAGCTGGGAGGGGCGGCGCTTGCCGAACCCTCCGAGGCGGACGTTCTCGAGCGCCTCGGCCGCCCGGCGCAGCCGTTCGGCCTTGGGTACCTTCTGAACCTTCAGGCCGTAGGCGACGTTCTGCTCGACGGACATGTGCGGGAAGAGGGCGTAGTCCTGGAAGACGGTGTGCACATCGCGCTCGAAGGGCGCGAGCCGGGTGACGTCCTTCCCGTCGAGTTCGACAGTTCCGCTCGTAGGCGTCTCGAAGCCGGCGATGAGTCGGAGCACCGTCGTCTTCCCCGAACCCGATGGCCCGAGCATGGAGAAGAACTCGCCGTCCGATATGGCCAGTTCGACGCCTGCGACGGCCTCGGTCCTGCCGAAGACCTTGCGCAGGCTCCGCAGCCGGATGGCATTCCCCTCCATGAACGGGAACCTTTCTGGTGCAGTGGTCGTTGGCGGGTAAATATATGAAGTCATAGTTCAAGGTTCAAGACCGCCCCAAGCCCTCTTCAGGTAAAGCCTGAGCCAACTGACAAGGTGGTGGCCGTGAAGAGAGATCAGGACGGCGCTCGAAGAACGGTCTTCACGCCCATCGGGACGCAGGCACGCGTCGAGGCCGTCGTGCGGCGTCTCGGTGACGCGATAGAGCTCGGCCTGCTCGCCGACGGCGAGCAGCTGCCCGGCGAAGCCGAACTCGCCGCGCAGCTCGGCGTCTCGACGGTCACCTTGCGCGAAGCCCTCATGGCGCTGCGACAACGCGGTCTCGTCACCACACGGCGGGGGCGCGGCGGCGGCAGCTTCGTCACCATCCCCGAAGGGCCCGTCGAGGAACGGCTGCTGGCCCACCTGGGCAGCTGGAGCCTGGAGGAGCTGCGCGAACTCGGGGACTATTGGACGGCTGTCTCCGGTGCCGCAGCCCGCCTGGCCGCGCAGCGCACCGACCCTGACGATCTGCATCAACTGCACCGTTCTGTCGAGGAGTTGGAGAACGCCCCGGACGCGCCCGCGCGCAGCCGCCTGCACGGCCGGTTCCACGTCGAGCTGGCGGCCGCGGCGCAGTCGGCACGGCTGACGAGGGAACTGGTGGGCGTACACGCCGAGGCGGGCGCTCTGCTCTGCCTCGTCCTCGGCGAGGAAAGGCATCTGAAAGACGTCTGTGATCGTCACCGCGCCGTGATCTGTGCGGTGCAGGATGATGCGGCGGAGCAAGCAAGAGCCCTTGCCGAGGAGTGCGTTCACGTCTCCATGGGGCGCCTGGTGGAACTCCGCCTCGGCACCCCCGGCCCGGCCGGCGGCCCGCACACCAAGGAGGGCAACCGTGGGCAGCAGTCCTCGTCCAAGTCACCGCCCCGGTCCCGCGAAGGGCGGAACACAGCTCGTTGACGACGCGGCGGCAGCAGTCGCGGCGGCGGGCGTCCGTGACGCACTGGAGTGCGTCTTCGACGCCGTGACCGAGATCCGTACGGACACCCTGATGCTCCTCGCGGCCGCCTCGGCCGAGGACAGACAGCCCACCACCACCGACCTCGCCGGCCTGCGCCCAGGACTCAAGGAGCGGCTCACCCGGCTCGCGCTGATGTCCGGCGCCGGGTTCGTCGCGGCGCCGGGGCTGCTCGCCGACGCCGAGGCGTGGCTGGAGTGGTGGCAGACGGGGCCGGGCGGCGAAGTGCGTCCGCTGCTGCTGGACCTCGATCCGCAGCACTCGGCGTACTCGGACTACACGCACTGGGAGTGGTACGCGCTGGCGCGTGACACGGGACAGCGCGCGGTCGCCGGACCGTACGTGGACTATCTGTGCTCCGACGAGTACAGCCTGACGCTCTCGATGCCGGTGACCCTCGACGGCCGCTTTACCGGCGTCGCCGCCGCCGACGTCTACCTCCCGGACTTCGAGGCCGCCGTCATGCCCGTGCTGCAACGGCTGCCGGGGCCGGCTTGTCTGGTCAACTCCCGCGGCCGCGTTGCCGTCTCGACGTACGTGGGCCATCTGGCGGGCTCCCTGCTCAAGGGGCCCGACTTCGCGGCGGTTCCGGCGGTGCCCGCGGACGGCGGTGGCGCGGCCGGGGAGAGCGGCGGGCCGGGGACCGGCGAACCCGTCCCCCATGTCCAGGAGGGGCTGGAGCTGCGCGCCTGCGGCGACATCCCGCTCATCCTGGTGACCGGCGAGGACTGACTCGACGGGCCAAGCGTGCTCGCCCAGCACGCGTGCCGCGGCCTGCCCTCCCCGCGACACTTCGGCACCCGTCGAAGTGTCGCGGCAGCATCATGGCCGTATGGAGCCGAAGACAGGACCGTCGCGAGCCGACCGGAGCGGGCAGCAGGTCGCCGAGCTGGCCGGGCTGCTCGCCGACCGCACGCGTGCCTCCGTCTGCCTGGCGCTGCAGGACGGGCGCGCGTGGACGGCGGGCGAGCTGGCGAAGAACGCGGGGGTGACGGCGGCGACAGTGAGCACGCATCTGGACAAGCTCGTCGCGGGCGGCCTGCTGGAGGAGGTGCGGCAGGGGCGCCACCGGTACGTGCACATCGCCGGGCCGCAGATCTCGCAGCTCATCGAGGATCTTGCGGCGCACGCCGGGCCTCCTCCCGCCCCGCGGGGCCTGCGCGCAGCGTCGGCCGGTGCGGCGATGGCACGGGCCCGCACCTGCTACGACCACCTCGCGGGCGCCCTCGGTGTGGGTGTCACGGACGCGCTGCTGGAGCGGGGGCTGCTCCAGCAGTCGACGGGCTTCTCCGTGACCGACGAAGGGCTCGCCTGGTTCGGGAAGCTGGGCATCGATCTGGCACCGCGCTCGGGCAGCCGCCGTCCGATGGCACGCAGCTGCCTCGACTGGACGGAACGCCGGCCGCACCTGGCGGGACGCGCGGGCGCCGCCCTGTGCACCCATGCACTCGAAGAGAGCTGGTGCGAACGCATCGGCAGCCAGCGGGCGTTGAGGGTGACGCGCAAGGGCAGGGACGCGTTCGGGGAGCTGATCGGCATGCGGGTGGAGGCGGCGGCGTGAGCACACACGGGACGAGTGGGACCTTCCGCGACCTGCACCACGGCGAGCGCCCTCTGCTGCTGCCCAACGCGTGGGACCACGCCTCGGCCGCGGCCCTGCACCGGTCCGGCTTCCCAGCGGTCGGCACGACGAGCCTCGGCGTCGCCGCGGCCGCGGGGCTGTCCGACGGAAGCGGCGCCGCACGGGCGCAGACGCTGGCCCTGGGGCGAGGGCTGGCGCGACTGCCGGTGCCGGTGAGCGTCGACATCGAGGGCGGATTCAGCGACGACCCTGCCGAAGTCGCCGCGCTGGGCGCGGAGCTGGCGCGCGCGGGCGTGGCCGGCGTGAACGTCGAGGACGGGCTGCCCGACGGCACGCTCGCCGATCCGGCACGTCATGCGGCGAAGGTGTCGGCACTCAAGGAGGCCGCACCGGACCTCTTCGTCAACGCACGCACCGACACACACTGGCTGGGCACCGACGCCACGCTCGAAGGTGTCCTGCGCAGGTGCGCGGCATACGTCGAGGCGGGGGCGGACGGCGTGTTCGTGCCCGGGCTGGTGGAGAGCGGTGAAATCGCCGCTCTCGTCGCGGAATTGGGGACGATGCCGCTGAACGTGCTCTACTCCCCCGCCCATCTGCGCTGCGACGAGCTCGCGCGGGCCGGCGTCCGCCGCATCAGCCTCGGCTCGCTGCTCTTCCGCGCGGCACTGCAGCGGGCGACAGACCTGGCCGCGTCGATCGCAGCCTCGGACCGCGGCCCTGCGGCTCCCTCGCCGGTGCCCGGCTACGCCGAAGTGCAGGCCCTCCACGCCGACTTCGCGCCGCGGCCGTAGGCACACGGGGCCGTGCTCACTCGGGACTCAGATCTCCGCACCGTCCGCTTCGTACGCCGCCAGCGCGGCCTGACGACGGGCGAACAGCGAACGGAGCGCTTCCTCGGCCGCATCGGAGTCGAACTCCCCGTCGTGCGCCTCACGCGCCAGCAGGATGCGGGCCTCCGATTCCGTCGCCGCCCACGCGTGCCGCGCGCGCTTGTTGGCGGCGATCCGCACACTGCTGCGCAGGAACCCCGCGCCCGACGCGAACCCCGCGGCCAGCAGTGCCAGCACCGCGGCGGGCACCCGTGCGTTCTCCGTCGCCAGCCCGGCCGCTCCGGACACTCCGGCGAGGAGGGCTGCCGGGAAACCCAGCGCGACATCGATGTAGGCCCAAAGCTGCACCCTGCGATGGGCGATGCGCACCCGGCCGGCCGCTTCCCACCGCAGAGCCTCGACTTCGGTGCGGAAGCGGGCCGCCAGAGTCAGCGAACGATCGCCGTCGTCATCGTCGGTATCAATGCCGTTCCGAGAAGCGACCACGCGAGAAGCGTCGCAGAACAGGGCTGATTACGGGGGGAGTTGGCGGAATCACGCCCCGCGTCCGACGGCCGTGCTGCGCGTCCCGTGAAGACCTCCCACGCGCTCCACCGGGCCGTCTCAGGCCAGTGCGCCGGCAAGGATCCGGGCCGTCTTCGCGATCAGCGGGTGGTCCGGCTCGGCGTCGGCGGACCTCTTCGTGGTGAGGACGGCCAGAACGATCGGCACCTGGTCGCCCGCTGTCCAGGCGACGCCCACGTCGTTGTCGGTTCCGTAGTCGCCGGCGCCGGTCCGCTCCCCCAGGGTCCAGCCCTCGGGGAGTCCGGCGCGCAGCCCCTCGCCCCCCGTGGTGTTGCCCTTGAGCCAGTCGGTCAGCTGCAGGCGCTCGGCGCGCCCGAGGACGTCGCCCAGGGCCAGGCGCATGTAGGTCCGACCGACGGCCCGCGGCGAGGTCGTGTCCCTCACGTTCCCGGGCTCCGCCGAGTTCAGCTCCGGCTCCCACCGGTCGAGGCGTGTCACGTCGTCCCCGACGGAACGGCAGAAGCGTGTCACGGCGGCGGGGCCGCCGAGTTCGCGCAGGAGGAGGTTCGCCGCGGTGTTGTCGCTGTAGCGGAGCGTGGCGTCGCAGAGCTGCCGGACGGTCATTCCGTCGGCGAGGTTGCTGCGGGTGCCGGTGATCGGCGAGTGGTCCTCCAGGTCGGACCGGGAGTAGCGGATGTGCTCGGCGAGACGGTCGCCGCCGTCACGGTCGCGGTCCTTCAGAAGTGCCGCCACCGCGAGGGGCTTCCATGTCGAGCACATGGGGAAACGCTCGTCCGCGCGGTGCGCGACCGACCTCCCCGTCCTGGTGTTGTGCGCGAACACCCCCAGGCGTGCCCCGTGTTCACGCTCCAGCTTCTTCAACCGGCCGGTGACCGCGGCGTCGTGCGACCGGTGCGGGGAGGGAGCCGCAGGCTTGTCACCGGCAGCGGATGTGCAGGCGGCCAGCATGCTCCCCGCGCCGGCGGCGAGCAGTGTGCGGCGGGCGGGCCGGGACGCGGACACGCTCAACTCGACGCCTCTTTCGCTGTGTTCGGACTCCATACCAGTGAATCAAGACATCCTGGGAGCCCCGGCCGGTTCCGGCCACAAGGTTCGCCCACTTCACACCGTTGTCGACCACATCGCGCACGGCATCGACCATCTGCCGGTTGCAGCAGCCATCCGGTCGGCCGCCCCGCCCCTCCAGCCATAGGAACAGGCAGCGATTCCCGCACCACCTGCCACGCCGTCTCCGAGCCGTAACACGGGATGCGGTCCGGCCAGTCCGCCACGTTCCCGAACTGGTGCACGAGACAGTCACACGTCTGTGACGTCGGCCAAGAGGCCCTGCCGTCATGCACCCCCTCCGGCGCGATCACCCGATCAGGGCCCTTGTTCGACCAGACAAGCCCGTTGATCGGTAAGCAGAATCCTTCTGACCCAGCTCAAAAGCACGGTCACTGCGCAGACGTCCCATCAGCACGACCAGCGAAATACCGATCCAGAATCTCCGGACTATCGGGAGTGAAAGTCCACTCTTGAAGGATCCGCGGCAGGTCAGACTCACTCAGCCAGCTGTGCCAGGCGACCTCATTTGAGTTCGGCATGACAGCCCGCGGAACGACGGCATCGCACACCCCAAGCCAGTGAGGGCTCAGCCCGCTTCGGTTAAGGAACTTGAACCGAAAGCGTACTGCCGCCGACACCCCAAGTTCCTCCTCCAGCTCACGGGTGGCTGCCTGCTCATAAGACTCCCCGACCACCAGGGCTCCACCCACTCCGACCTCGTAATGCCCCGGGAATCGGGGCACCTGCTCAGCACGCCGATGGACGAGGATCCGACTCTGCCGGTCGAGACACACGACCACGGCAATCCGGTGCAGCCAGCCCTCCCGGACGGCATCTCTCCGACTCACTGGCCCCAGCACACAGTCCTGTGCATCGACACGTTCCACGACCTCATCCACGACGCACACGATCGCAGGGCCCACTGACAGCAGCCCTCGATGCTGGACTGCCAAGTCTCCAGCTCCCGATCAGGGCCCTTGTTCGACCAGACAAGCCCGTTGATCGGTAAGCAGAAGCCTTCTAAGGCCGGAAGCCGGGAATGATTACGACGAGCAGAACCCCAGGGGTCTCCGTCCGGTGAGCACCGACCGCTTGTCTGGTACCAGAAGTTCGAACACCGCAAGAGGCTCTATCCAGTCCGCGTCACCAGTTCGGGTGACGCACAGGGCGCCGCACCACGCGGTCGGACTCCGCCACCGAGACCGCTAGGGCAGGACCGCGATGCCGTCCAGTTCCACCATCGCCTCCTCGTCCCACAGGCGGGAGACGCCGATGACCGCCATCGCCGGGTAGTCGCGGCGGGCGTGGCGGCGCCACACGGCGCCCAGGTCGCGGGCGACGGCCCGGTAGGCAGCGACGTCGGTCGTGTAGACGGTCACACGGGTGAGGTCCGCGGGGCTTCCGCCGGACGCGGACAGCGCCGCCAGCAGATTGGCCAGCGCCTGCTCGAACTGGTCGGTGAGCGTGCCGCCGACGATGGCTCCCTCGCCGTTCAGCGCCGTCTGGCCGGCGAGGAAGACGATCCGCGAACCGGTCGCGGTGACGGCGTGCGAGAAGCCGGTGGGCGGGGAGAGTTCGGGCGGGTTGGTGCGCTGGAGGTGGGGATGGGGACGGAAGTCGGCGTCGGTCACCGGTAGAGCTCCTTCGCGATGATCGAGCGCTGCACTTCGCTGGCGCCCTCGTAGATGCGGGGCGCGCGCACCTCGCGGTAGAGGTGTTCCAGGAGGTGCCCGCGCTGGAGCGCGGCGGCGCCGTGGATCTGCACGGCGGTGTCCACGGCCTGCTGCGCGGTCTCCGTGGCCAGCAGCTTCGCCATGGCGGCGCGGCGTGCGATGTCCGGCTCACCGCGGTCGTAGGCCGCTGCGGCCGCGTAGACGAGCAGACGTGCCGCCTCGATGCGGGTCGCGGTCTCCGCCAACTGGTGCGAGACGGCCTGGAGATCGCTGAGCCTGCCGCCGAACGCGGGCCGTGTTCCGGCGTGTTCGACGGCCGCGTCCAGGGCGGCTTGCGCCATGCCGGTCGCGAACGCGCCGACGCTGGGCCGGAACAGGTTCAGCGTGCGCATCGCGACGCCGAAGCCGCCGTCGACCTCGCCGAGGAGGTCTTCGCGGGAGACGGGGACGCCGTCGAAGGTGAGCGTGCCGATCGGGTGCGGGGAGATCATCTCCAGCGGCTCGCCGCCGAGTCCGGGCCGCCCGGCCGGTACGAGGAAGGCGGTCACGCCGCGGGAGCCGGTGCCCTCCGTCGTACGGGCGAAGACGGTGAAGACGTCGGCGTCCGGGGCGTTGGAGATCCAGGTCTTGGTTCCGGTCAGGCGCCATCCGTGCCTGTCGCCGGTGCCGTCCGGTTCGGCGCGGAGGGTGAGGGCCGCCGCGTCGCTGCCCGCGCCCGGCTCGCTCAGCGCGAAGGCGGCCACAGCACGTCCTGCGGTCACCTCGCCGAGCCAGCGTGCGCGTTGCGTGTCCGTGCCCGCGAGGGCGACCGGGCCGGCACCGAGGCCCTGAAGGGCGAGCGCGGTTTCGGCCTCGGTGCAGGAGTAGGCGAGGGATTCGCGCAACAGGCACAGGTCGAGGGCGCTCGCGGGGCGCCCGTCCGATGCGAACAGGCGGCCCAGCAGGCCGAGTTCACCGAGGGCGGCGAGCAACTCGCGGTTGATGCGGCCGTCCTGCCCGGCCTCGACGAGGGGCCGCAGCTCACGGACTCCGAGCGTGCGCAGCTCCTCACACCACTTGTGCTGCTCCGGTTCCAGCGCGAACGCGGGCATCGGCGGGCCTCCTCCTGATGGCGGCTGGTGCTCGCAGTCGCTGATCCTCTATCGCGGACCGTTGACTGTCGTCACCAACACGTTACGCTCAACGGCAGACCGGCGACACCGGCACACGGCACACCCCTGAGGGGGCTTGCGATGCATCTGAGCCCGTCCGCACACGTCGACACCTTCGCCCGGGAGCATCTGCCCCCGCCCGAGGACTGGCCACAACTGGTCTTCGACCGGCCCGAGCTGCGCTACCCGGACCGCGTCAACTGCGGCGCCGAGCTGGTCGACGGCTCCGCCGAGCGGTACGGCGCCGAGAGGCCGGCCTTCCGTAGCGACGACGGCGAGTGCTGGAACTACGGCGAACTGCGCGCCCGCGTGGACCGGATCGCCCATGTCCTCACCGACGTGCTGGGCGTCGTCCCGGGCAACAGGGTGCTGCTGCGCGGCCCCAACTCCCTTCATCTGGCGGCCTGCTGGCTCGCGGTGATGAAGGCGGGAGCGGTCGCCGTGACGGTGCTCGCGGCGCAGCGCGCGCACGAGCTTCGCACGGTGTGCGCGATGGGAGAGGTCAGCCATGCGCTGTGCGACGCGGCATTCCTGGACGAGCTGACGAAGGCGGACATACCCGGGCTGCGGGTGACGGCGTTCGGCGGCGACGGCCCGGAGGATCTGCTGACCTTGTGCGCGTCGCAGCCCGACCGCTACGAGGCCGTCGCCACCGCCGCGGACGACGTCGCGATGATCGCCTTCACCTCCGGCACCACCGGAAAACCCAAGGGCTGCGTCCACTTCCACCGTGACGTGCTCGCCGTAGCCGACACCTTCTCCGCGCACGTACTGCGTCCGACGCCGGACGACCTCTTCGCGGGCAGCCCGCCACTGGGCTTCACCTTCGGGCTGGGCGGCCTGGTCATCTTCCCGCTGAGGGCCGGCGCGTCGGCGCTGCTCGGTCAGTGGAGCGGCCCCGAGCAGATGCTCGCGGCGGTCCAACGGCACCGTGTCACCGTGCTGTTCACGGCTCCGACCGCCTACCGCGGGATGCTCTCCAAGATCGGCACCGCCTCCTCGGGGGCTGCGAACGGCGAGCGCACGTACGACATATCCTCGCTGCGCCGCTGCGTCTCCGCCGGAGAGAACCTGCCCGCCGCCACCCACGAGGCATGGCAGGAGAGGACCGGACTGCGGATGATCAACGGCATCGGGGCGACGGAGATGCTGCACATCTTCGTCTCCGCCGCCGACGAGGCCGCCCGCGCCGGCACCACGGGTGTGGCCGTGCCGGGCTTCGAGGCCCGAGTGGTGCGCAAGGACCAGGAGGGTCATCTGACTCCGGTGCCGGACGGTGAACCGGGACTGCTCGCGGTGCGCGGCCCCGTCGGCTGCCGCTATCTCGCGGACCCGCGGCAGCGCGAGTACGTCTGCGACGGCTGGAACCTCACCGGCGACACCTACATACGCGGGGCGGACGGCTACTTCCGCTACGTCGCACGCGCCGACGACATGATCGTCTCGGCCGGCTACAACATCGCGGGCCCGGAGGTCGAGGAGGCCCTGCTGCGGCATCCCGGCGTGGCCGAGGCGGCCGTCGTGGGACGCCCCGACGAGCGGCGCGGCCAGGTCGTCGTCGCCCATGTGGTGCTGCGGGAGGGGACCGAGGCGGGAGCAGGGACGGCCGAGACGCTGCGCGAGTTCACCACCGGCCAGCTCACGCCGTACAAGTGCCCGCGTGAATTCGTCTTCGCCGACTCCCTGCCGCGCACACCGACGGGAAAGCTCCAGCGGTACCTGCTGCGGGAAGCCGGCCCCGAAGAGGCCGAGCCGCAGCAGATCGAAGCGGGTCAGGCCGCGGACGGCCTCCCCGCCTAGAGTGACCGCGTGAATCAGCAGCAGCCCGCCGCCAGGCCGTCGCCGAGTTCGCTCATCCTCACCTTCTACGGGGCGTACGGGCGTGCCTTCCCCGACAGCACCGTGCCGGTCGCGGCGCTGATCCAGCTGCTCGGCGCGGTAGGCGTGGACGCGCCGTCGGTCCGCTCCGCCGTGTCGCGGCTGAAGCGGCGCGGTCTGCTCAGCGCGGACCGGCCCGGCAGCAAGGCGGCCGGGTACGCGCCCTCGGAGGCCGGGCGGCAGCTCCTCGACGACGGCGACCGCCGCGTCTACGCCCGCCCCGTGGCGGACGGCCACTGGCTGCTGGCCGTCTTCTCGGTCCCGGAGAGCGAGCGGGGCCGCCGCCACATACTCCGCTCACGCCTCGCACGGCTCGGCTTCGGCAACGCCGCTCCCGGCATCTGGATCGCCCCCTCCCACCTGGAGGAGGAGACGCGTCACAGTCTGGGACGGCTCGGTCTCACCCCGTACGTGGATCTCTTCACCGGCACGCACGAGGGCTTCGAGCCGACCGCGGACGCGGTGGCGCGCTGGTGGGACCTGAAGTCCCTGGCGGCGCTGCACCGCTCCTTCCTCGACGTGCACGAGCCGGTGCTGCGTTCCTGGTCGCGGCGTCGGCAGGTGCCGCCGGAGGAGGCGTACCGCGACTATCTGCCGGCCCTCGACGCCTGGAGGCGTCTCCCCTACGCCGATCCGGGGCTTCCGGCGGCCCTGCTGCCCGCGGACTGGCCCGGCGAGCGCTCCGCGGAGGTCTTCTTCGCGCTGCACGAGAAGCTGCGGGAGCCGGGACGCGACTACGCGGTGGGCTTCGCACAAGGCTGACCCGCATACGCCCGGCCGCGCACCAGCAGGACCTCCCGGCAGCTGCCGGACCGCAATACCCTTGAGGTATGTACGCACGACGGCGCAGGCGTTACTTCGTGCTGATGGCTGTTTGCCTGGTGCTCTTCGTCAGCGCGTGGAGCTTCGTGCGTCTGATCTCGGTTCCGGCCGCGGTCGGGCTGTGCGTGGCGGCGCTGGTGATTCCGCCCATCGCGGCGATCGTCGGCAACCGGCGCGAGCCGGACGACCGCTGGTTCGACGAGGACTGGAACCCCGACAGGGACACCTATCGAAGGTGACGCGGCGGAAGACGCCCGGCAGGCACCGTACGTACCGTCTGTGACAGGCAGGCGCTACAGCGTGAGCCGCTGCTTGGGCGCGTCGGTCCGGCCCGTCGGGGGTTTGCGGCTGCCCGCACGGTAGGGCAGCGGCCAGGGTGCTCCGGGCCCCTGGTATTCCTGGTCGGCCGCCGCGTGCAGTGTCCAGTGCGGGTCGTACAGGTGCGGTCGTCCGAGCGCGCACAGATCGGCACGCCCTGCGAGCAGCAGCGAATTGACGTCGTCCCACGAGGAGATGGCGCCGACCGCGATGACGGGTATGCCGATGGTGTTGCGGATGCGGTCGGCGTACGGCGTCTGATACGAGCGTCCGTAGTCGGGCCGTTCGTGGGCGACGACCTGGCCGGTGGAGACGTCGATGGCGTCGGCGCCGTGCTCGCCGAACGCGGCAGCCACGTGCAGCGCCTCCTCGGGTGTGATGCCTCCCTCGGCCCAGTCGGTGGCGGAGACGCGTACGGTCATCGGCCGCTCCTGCGGCCACACTTCGCGCACCGCGTCGAAGACCTCGAGCGGGAAGCGGAGGCGGGCGTCGATGCCGCCGCCGTAGGCGTCGGTGCGGCGGTTGGTGAGCGGTGAGAGGAAGCTGGAGAGCAAGTAGCCGTGGGCGCAGTGGAGTTCGAGCAGGTCGAAACCGGCCCGTGCCGCTCGCCGTGCCGCGTCGGTGAACTCCTCGCGGATCTCTGCCAGTTCGGCGGACGTGAGGACCTGCGGCACCTGGTTGACGCCCTCGCGGTAGGGCAGGGGTGAGGGGGCGACGAGCGGCCAGTTCCCCTCCGGCAGCGGCTCGTCGATGCCTTCCCACATCACCTTGGTCGAGCCCTTGCGGCCGGAGTGCCCTATCTGCACGCCGACGGCGGTGCCGGGCGACTGCGCGTGCACGAAGCCGGTGACGCGGCTCCAGGCCGCCTCCTGCTCGCCCGTCCAAAGGCCCGTACAGCCGGGCGTGATGCGGCCGTTCGGTGATACGCAGACCATCTCCGTCATGACGAGACCCGCTCCGCCCAGCGCGCGGGCCCCCAGATGCACGAGGTGGAAGTCGCCGGGGGTGCCGGCCTCGCCGTCGGACGAGTACATGTCCATGGCGGAGACCACGACCCGGTTGCGCAGGGTCAGTTCACGCAGCCGGAAGGGCGTGAACATCGGCGGGGTGCCCTCGGGAACGCCGGCCTCGGCCTCTACCCCGGCGACGAATCCGGCGTCGCGCAACCGCAGGTTGTCGTGGGTGACGCGGCGGCTGCGGGTGAGCAGGTTGAACGCGAACTGCCGGGGCGGCTGGTCCGTGTAGGTGGCCAGATCCTCGAACCACTCCAGACTGCCGCGTGCCGCGCGCTGCGTGGAGAGGACCACGGGCCGGCGTTCCTCCTCGTACGCCGCCAGCGCCGCGGGCAGGTCGGGATGCTCCTCGATGCAGGCCGCGAGCGCGAGGGCGTCCTCGACGGCGAGCTTGGTGCCGGAGCCGATGGAGAAGTGCGCGGTGTGCGCGGCGTCGCCGAGCAGCACCACATTGCCGTGCGACCAGCGCTCGTTGAGCACCGTACGGAAGGCGATCCACTGCGAGTTGTTGCCGCGCAGGGGGCTGCCGCCGAGGGTCTCGGGGAAGAGCTTGGCGCACCGCTCGGCCGAGGCACGCTCGTCGAGCTGGTCCAGCCCCGCGGCCCGCCAGACCTCCTCGCGGGCCTCGACGATGACGGTGGAGGCGCCGGGGCCCGACTCGTCCGCGCGCTCGTACGGATAGGCGTGCAGCTGCAGCACGCCGTGCTCGGTCTCGGCGATCTCGAAGCGGAAGGCGTCGAGTGCGAAGTCGGCGGCGAGCCAGATGTAGCGGCAGCGGTGCGTGGTCACGTGCGGACGGAAGACGTCGGCGAAGGCGTCCCGTGTGGCGCTGTGCACCCCGTCGGCGGCGACCACCAGGTCGTGGGAGGCGGCCAGTTCGGCCGGCGCGGGTGCCTCGCTGCGGAATCGCAGGTCCACGCCCAACTCGCGGCAGCGCTCGTGCAGTACGGCCAGGAGACGGCGGCGTCCCAGTGCGGCGAAGCCGTGGCCGCCGGAGGTGAGAGTGCGGCCGCGGTGCACGATGTCGATGTCGTCCCAGCGCACGAACTCCTGCTGGAGCGCGGCGTACACGGCCGGGTCCGCGTGCTCGATGCCGCCCAGGGTCTCGTCGGAGAGGACGACGCCGAAGCCGAACGTGTCGTCGGGGGCGTTGCGTTCGTGGACGGTGACGCTGCGGGAGGGGTCGAGGCGCTTGAGGAGGGCGGCCGCGTACAGTCCGCCGGGTCCGCCGCCCACGACCGCGACGCGCATGCCCGCCCCGTCCCCGGAGGCGGCCGCGGTGCGCCCGCTCACTTCCCCCGCCACTTCGGTGGCCGCTTCTCGCTGAAGGCCGCGTGGAATTCGGCGTAGTCGTCGCTGTGCATCAGCAGCGCCTGCGTCGACGCGTCCATCTCGACGGCCGCCGAGAGCGGAAGGTCGAGCTCTGCCGTGAGCAGCGCCTTGGTCTGCGCGAGGGCGAGAGCGGGGCCGTCGGCGAGTGTGCGGGCGAGCTCGGCAGCGGCGTGCTGGGCCTGGCCTTCCTCCGTCAACTGGCTGAGGAGACCGATGCGTTCGGCCTCCTCGGCACGCACGGGCTCACCGAGCATGAGGATGCGGGTGGCGTGACCGAGGCCGACGACGCGCGGCAGCAGATAGGCGGCGCCCATGTCGCCGCCGGAGAGGCCGACCTTCGTGAAGAGGAAGGAGAAGCGGGCCGTGGGGTCGGCGACACGGAAGTCCGACGCCAGGGCGAGCACCGCGCCCGCGCCCGCCGCGACGCCGTGCACGGCCGCGACGACGGGGAACGGCGTCTCGCGCAGCGCGCGTACGACCTGGCCCGTCATGCGGTTGAAGTCCAGGAGTTCGGCGGTGTCGGCGTCCAGGGTCGCGCCGATGATCTCCTCGACGTCGCCACCGGAGCAGAAGCCGCGGCCCTCGCCCGCGAGTACGAGCGCGCGTGCGCGGCGCTCCCGCGACAACTCGGCGAGGAGGTCGCGCAGATCGGCGTAGGCCCCGAAGGTAAGGGCGTTGAGCCGCTCCGGACGGGCCAGCGTCACGGTGACGACGCCGTCGTCCTCGGTGACGCGGATGTGCCGCCATTCGCCGGTCGGACGGGCCGAGCCCGTGTACGGGCTCATGCGGATGCTCCCGGGGCGTTGTCCTCGCTGGTGGGCTCACTCATGGCTCAAGGCCTCCTTCGAGACGCCGGCGACGGCACACGCTGAACGTATCACCGGTTCGTGACTGCCGTCACGGGTGCGCGATAGACGCGGGTGGGTGCCCAAGCGTGACCGGATAGCGTGGTGGCCGGTCGCGGGAGGGAAGAAGCTGATGGAGCACGGTCCGCTGATACTCGCGCTGCTGGCGCTGTTCGGGCTGGTGGGCGGCATCGGCATCACGGCGGTGGGTCCGGGCGGCGTGCTGCCCACCATCGGGATGTTCCTGCTGACGGGACTCTCGCCCTCGGGTGTCGCGGGCACCGCCATCGCCACGCACATCGCGACCGGCGCCCTCGGCACCGCCGCCTACACCCGCTCCGGCCAGCTGCGCGACGCCCGCACGCGCCGCATCGCGCTGATCCTCTCGGGCGCCGCACTGGTGGGCTCGCCGCTGGGCGTGCTCTTCAACACCCTTGTCGACGGGCGGGTGTTCGGGATCCTGCTCGCGGCCACCGTCGCCACGACGGGCATCCTGGTATGGGTGCGCGAGCGCCGCACCTCCGCGCCCGAGGACGACGACGGCAAGCTCCTCTCACCGGTGGTCACGGGCGCCGTCGGTCTTCTGGTGGCCGTCGCCGCGGGACTCTTCGGCCTCGGCGGCCCGATGCTGAGCGTGCCCCTGCTGGTGATCTGCGGCCTGCCGCTGCTGCCCGCTCTGGCCGCCGCCCAGGCACAGTCCGTGGTCATCGCGAGCGTCGGGACCGCCGCGTATCTCGTGCACGGCTCGATCGACTGGGCGCTCGCCGCGCTGGTCGGCATCCCGGAGCTGGCGGGCGTCGTGATCGGCTGGAAGATCGCCCATGCCGTGCCCGTACGGAAGCTCAAGTTCGCCCTCGCCGGCACGCTCCTGGCGCTCGCGCCCTACCTGGCGCTGCACGGCTGAGGTCTGTCCGGCGGATCAGGCCGGCCGGGTTGCGCCTGTCCGCATCGGCTCCGGCGTCTTCCTCGCCTGACTCAACCGGCGATGTGGCGGGCGGCAACAGGCTGAACACGCACGAAAGATCCTGCCGTGGGCACGGGCTCGCCCTGCTCCCTGGCCATCAGCGTTTTGGCAGCCATCCGGGCGTCCGGCGCACCTCCCGCTTCGGCGTGCTGCAAGCGATCATCGCGCAGTAACATCGCACAACATCCAACGAGGAAAGGCGAACTCACGTGGTGGACATGAAAGCGGCCGCGCGCAAGGTCTTCGATGCATACGACCTCGACGGCGACGGGCAGATAACCGCCAAGGAATACCAGCAGGTTGTCGCCGAGCTGCGCGGCGAGCACCTCACCGAAGAGCAGGCGCAGCAATTCATCGACGTACTCGACACGGACGGCGACGGCACGATGTCCTTCGAGGAGTTCTGGGCCCCGATGCAGGGCAGCGCGGACTGACCACGAGCGTTCCGGTGACCCCGTCGGATCGAACCGTCGGCGGTTACGGCCCAGTCGCTCTTGCCCGTCCCACGCTGATGGGGTGTGCCGCCGCCGTGACCGGGAGGCCGCGCATCCCGATGGGGCATCATGCGGCGCATGGGCAACTCTGAACGCTCCGACAGCGACCGCAAGGGCCGGGTGGCACACAGCCTCGTTCCGGTGACCGGCCGGGACCCCGGGGAAAGCGGACGGTCGGCAACACCCCTGGAGCTGCTGTTCGATCTGACCTTCGTGGTCGCCGTCGGCACCGCGGCGACCCACTTCGCGGAGCTGCTCGCCGAGGGACACCCCTTGGAGGCGCTCGCCGCGTTCGCGCTGGCGATGTTCGCCATCAGTGTCGCCTGGATCAACTTCAGCTGGTTCGCCTCCGCGTTCGGCACCGACGACTGGCTCCACCGCGTGCTGACGATGGTGCAGATGACCGGGGTGGTCGTCTTCGCGCTCGGTCTTCCGGGGATGTTCCACTCGGTCGAGGTGGGCGGACACCTCGAGCTGCGGATGATGGTGCTCGGCTACGTCGTGATGCGGATCGCGATGGTGGTGCAGTGGTGGCGCGTGGCCCGGGGGTCCAGCGATTTCGAGAGCGTCGGGACGGCGAACATCCGCTGGACGGCGACCGCGCAGATCGGGTGGGTCGCGCTCGGATTCGCGCCTCTTCCGCTGGGTGTCGTGATCATCGCCATCATCGCCCTCGGGGCGCTGGAGCTGTTGCTGCCCGTTTTCACTCAGGGCAGCGCGGGCGGGACGCCCTGGCATCCCCACCATGTCGCCGAGCGGTACGGCCTGTTCGCGATCATCACCCTCGGGGAGGGCGTCGTCGGCACCGTCGCCTCCTCGGGCGAACTCTTCGGAGGAGCCGTCGGGACGCACTGGAGCGGGGACGCCATCGCCGTCGTCGTCGCCGGGGTCGGGCTGACCTTCGGCATGTGGTGGACGTACTTCCTCACGCCCTTCGGCGACATCCTGGTCTACCGCCGGCGCCGCGGATACCTCTTCGGCTACGGGCACATCCCGCTCTTCATGGGGATCGCCGGTGCCGGCGCCGGGCTGCACGTGGCGGGCCTGTATCTGGAGCACCACTCGGAGCTGGGACCGGTCCCCGTGGTTCTCTCCCTGGCCGTCCCGGTCGGCCTCTACCTGCTGATGGTCTATCTGCTGCACACGTTGCTGCTGTCGGCGGGCGACCCGTTCCACCTGCTGCTGATCTCCGTCACGCTCGCGGTGCTGGCCGTCGCGGTGGCGCTGTCCGCAGCCGGCGTCGGGGTCGCGGCATGCCTGCTGGTGGTGATGCTCGCCCCGTTCGTCACCGTGCTCGGCTACGAGACGATCGGCCACCGGCATCAGCGGCAGATGCTGGACGGTCTCGCGGTGCGCGGCGACTGACGGCCCGTTCAGCGCATGTCGACGGGCCGGACCTGGGACCTGCCGGGGGTCCCCGTCGGTCACGGGATCCGGAACGCCCGCCGGTAGGCGCCCGGGCGGTGGGGCCGTCGCGTACTGTGCCTGGCCGGCGTCACGTTGCGGAGGCGTCACCATGTGGCGCGCGAGGAGGGCGGCGTGCCCGGCCCCGGGATCCGGCTGCGTCAGCTGTCCCGCTTCCCCCTCGCGCTGCACGCTCTTCCTCTGCTACCCGGAGGGTCAGCGTCCCCTGGTAGCGAGGTCGAGCAGATGATCGGCGGTCCCGTCCGCGAGGGTGGCGACGAGCACGGCCTTGATGGTGTGCATCCGGTTCTCCGCCTCGTCGAAGACGACGGAGTGCTCGGCCGATTCGAAGACCTCGTCCGTCACTTCGAGGGAGTCCAGGCCGTGCCGTGCGTGGATCTCCCGTCCCACGGCCGTGCCCAGGTCGTGGAAGGCGGGCAGGCAGTGCAGGAACTTCACGTCCGGATTGCCGGTGGCCCGCAGCACCTCCATGGTCACGGCGTAGGGCCGCAGCAGTCCGATGCGCTCGTCCCAGACGTGCTGGGGCTCGCCCATCGAGACCCACACGTCGGTAGCGACGAAGTCGGTGGCGCTCACGCCCTCTTCGACGTCCTCGGTGAGCGATATGCGGGCACCGGTGCGGGCCGCGAGGGCGTGTGCCTGCGTGATGACGGGCTCCTCGGGCCACAGCGCGCGGGGGGCCACGATGCGCACATCCATGCCGAGCAGCGCACCGGTCACGAGATAGGAGTTGCCCATGTTGTTACGTGCGTCGCCGAGGTAGGCGTACGAGGTCTCCGCAAGCGGCTTGGGGCAGTGCTCGGTCATGGTGAGCACGTCGGCGAGCATCTGCGTGGGGTGCCAGTCGTCGGTGAGGCCGTTGTAGACGGGGACGCCGGCGTAGGCGGCGAGCTCCTCGACGACGGCCTGTCCGCTGCCCCGGTACTCGATGCCGTCGTACATGCGGCCCAGGACGCGTGCGGTGTCCCGCGCGGACTCCTTGTGCCCCAGCTGGGAGCCGCTGGGATCCAGATAGGTCGTACCGGCGCCCTGATCGGCGGCGGCGACCTCGAAGGCGCAGCGGGTGCGGGTGGAGGTCTTCTCGAAGACCAGCGCGATGGTCCGGCCTCGCAGCCTCTGCTGCTCGGCGCCCGCCTTCTTGGCCACCTTCAGCTCGGCGGCCAGATCGATCAGGTAACGGAACTCCTCGGGCGAGAAGTCCAGTTCCTTGAGGAAGTGGCGGCCCGTGAGGTCTGTCGCCATGAGGGCTCCTAGGTCGCTGACAGAGGCTGACTGATATCGACCTGGAATTCTATACCGTCGTTCGAATCTCTATACAGTGCACCTGTCTCGTACCGTCGCGGCAGCGCTCAGACCGGGTCCCTCTCCACGGGGCAGCTCATGCACCGCGGTCCGCCCCTTCCCCGTCCGAGCTCGCTGCCGGGGATCTCCAGGACCTCGATGCCCTGCTTGCGCAGGTGGGTGTTCGTGGTGACGTTGCGCTCGTAGGCGAGCACGACACCCGGTTCGACGGCGAGCACGTTGCACCCGTCGTCCCACTGCTCGCGCTCGGCCGAGTGCACGTCCTGCGTGGCCGTGAGGACGCGGATGTGGTCCAGCCCGAGGGCCGCCGCGATCGCTCTGTGCATGTGCTCCGGCGGGTGGTCCGTCACCTTCAGCTCGTGGGTGCTGCTGCCGGGCTCGATGGTGTACGAGCGGAGCATGCCCAGCCCCTCGTACTGGGTGAAAGTCTCGCCGTCGACCATCGTCATCACGGTGTCCAGATGCATGAACGCGCGGCGCTTGGGCATGTCGAGCGCCACGATCGTCCGGGCGGAACCCGCCGCGAAGAGTCCGCGTGCCAGCATCTCCACGGCCTGCGGCGTGGTGCGCTCGCTCATGCCGATCAGCACGGCGCCCGAGCCGATGACCAGCACGTCGCCGCCCTCGATGGTGGACGGATACGCGCCCTGGCCCTCGGACCAGACGTTGAAGGCGGGGCTGTCCGGCCCGGCGAAGAGCGGGTGGTGGAGGTAGATCGCCTCGAAGTGCACGGTCTCGCGCTGACGGGCGGGCCAGCGCATCGCGTTGATGGAGACGCCGTCGTAGACCCACGCGGAGGTATCGCGCGTGAAGAGGTGGTTGGGGAGCGGTGCGAGGAGGAAGTCGTCCAGATCCATCACGTGGAAGCGGACGGAGGCCGGCTCCTCGTACCCCTCCAGGAACTCGCGCTTGGTCATGCCGCCGACCAGCGCCTCGGTCAGCTCCTTCGTCGGCAACCGGTCGAAGGCGGCACGCAGATGGCCCGTGGCGAGCGGCCCGTACTCCTTCTCGTGGAAGACGCGGTCCAGGACGAGCGTGCGGGCCTCGGGGATGTCCAGCGTCTCGGCCAGCAGATCACCGAAGAGATGCACCGCGATCCCGCGGTCGCGCAGCGCGTCCGCGAGCGCGTCGTGCTCCTGGCGGGCACGGCGGACCCACAGCACGTCGTCGAAGAGGAGGTCGTCCTTGTTCGTCGGCGTGAGGCGCTTCAGCTCCAGGTCGGGGCGGTGCAGGATCACGCGGCGCAGCCGTCCGGCCTCTGAATCGACATGGAAACCCATGTCTCCATCCTCGCCGAGGTGGACGTGACGCGCGTAGTGTTTGCGCAAAGGTCTCCACGCCGGAGGGGCGGGACGCAGCGGGCCGTGCCGTACGGGTACGGCCCGCTGCTATGTCCGGCGGTCCCGGTGACCGGTCCTGGGCAGGTTGTTGCGGGCGGCGGATATGGCCTGCGGGACGCTTGCCCGAACCGGGAAGATGCCGAAGGGTTGCGGCCGGTAACATCCGCGGGCCGAATACGGCCGAAGAAGAGGCGGTTTCATCGTGGTCGATCCGGACGGGCGAACCGGCGCAGCAGGACCCCCTCGGCGGCTCGTGACCGCCGCCATGGCCTCCGGTCTGGTGGGCGCGGTGTACTCGGCGGGGATCCCCGTCGCGCAAGCCGCCGAACGTCCGTCCGCCGGCCGCCGCGACCCCGCCCACCACGACGTGCTGTTCGTGAGCGCGCACCCGGACGACGAGGCCGGAAACCTGTCCACCTTCGGTCTGTGGCGTGAGCGGCTGGGGCTGCGCACAGGCGTCGTCACCATCACCCGCGGTGAGGGCGGCGGCAACGCCGTCGGTCCGGAGGAGGGCGCACCGCTGGGCATGCTGCGCGAGGGCGAGGAGCGCTCCGCGACCGCGCTCGCGGGCATCGAGAACATCTTCTACCTCGACAAGCCCGACTTCTGGTACACGCTCTCCGCCCCGCTCACCGAGCGGATCTGGCACGCGCGGGACACCTTGGAGCGCATGGTCCGGCTGCTGCGCATGACCACGCCGCACACCGTCGTGACGATGGATCCGCGTCCGTTCAACCAGCACGGCGGGCACCAGATGTCGGCGCGGCTGGCGATCGAGGCGTTCTTCCTGGCCGGTGACGCACGGGCCTTCCCCGACCAGATGTCGTGCGAAGGACTGAGGCCGTGGCACCCGCGGCGGCTGCTGTCCCAGAACTACGGCTTCTCGGAGCTTCTCGGGCCGGATGCGCCCAAGAAACGCCGCAAGGACCCGGACACGGGCCTTCCCGTCATCGGCGTCTGGTCCGGGCACACCTCCCGCAGGCACGGGAAGACCTGGGCTCAGGTGGAGCGGCACGCGAGCCGGATGTACCGCAGCCAGGGCTGGGCCGCGATGCCGCCCGAGGTTCCCACGGACCCCGAGGAGCTGGGTTCGGACTGGTTCAGCGTGCTGGCGGACAAGGGCCGCGCCGTCGGCGCGCCCGTGCGCGAGCAGGACGAACTCCGGCCCGTGTACGCGGAGTTCCGCAAGTGGACGCGGCGGGTGGGGCTGCCGTGGCTGGCCAACGACGCACAGCCCGACTACCCGGCGCCGCCGTCCACGACCATTCCGGAAGTGGCCGTGGCTCCCGTCCTGAACGGCGTCGAGGGCGAAGGCGAGTACCCGGGCCCCGAGTTGCGCCTGCGCCACTGGGAGGGCGACGAGGTGCCGGCCGCCGACTGCTCGGCGACGGCCAAGATGTCCCGGCACGGCGACGACCTCTACGTGCTCGTCTCCGTCACGGACGACCGGGAGGGCACCCGCCTGGAGAAGGAGGACGCCAAGAGGCACTGGCGGACGGACTCCGTCGAGATCACGCTCGACCCCCGCGGCAACGGCGACGACACCTCGGTGACGTTCAAGACCGGCATCTTCCCCTTCACGGAGGGAGACGGCGGGCCGGTGGCGGAGCGGGACGCCGACAACCGGCAGGGTCCCGCGGAGAAGACCGCGCCCGGCATGCGTGTCGCGGCCGCGGTCGGCGAACCGTACAAGGGCTACATGGTCGAGGCGAAGATCCCGCTCGGGGAACTGCCCGCCGCGGCGGATCCCGAGCGGTTCGCGGCGAACATCCTCGTCTACGACTCCGACACCCAGGACAAGACGGGCCAGACCCGGCTCGCGTGGTCGCCGTTCGGCAGCGCCCAGGCCGACCCTTATGTGTGGGGCACGGCCCGCCTCGAGGGGTACACACCGCCGGAGGACCGTCCGACTGTCCCCGCCGAACCCGAGATCCCGACGGAGGCGGCACGCAGCGAGGACTCTCCCGCGTCCGTCGAACAGGCACGGCGCACCGGCGTCCCGCTCGGCGGAGGCCCGCGCCCCTGCCGCTGACTCCGACGGCGGCGATCACCGCGGACGGCACTGAGCTTTCAACGCTGTGTCCGTCAACCGACCGCCGTCCGCGGCAGGTTCAGTCGTCGGACGCCGCCTGCCCGCGGGCCCTCATGGAGGGTTCGCTTGCCAACTCCGCGATGAGGTCAGGGCCCACCCTGCAGCAGCCGCCGACCAGGCGCGCGCCCCGCTCGACCCAGCCGGCGGCACGGTCCGCCGACCAGGAGCGGGAGCCGTGCCACGCACGGCCGGGGGCGGCGCTCCACTCCTCGCCGCTGTTGGGGTAGACGACGACCGCCTTGCCCGTCACCGTCGCCGCCGTCCCGACAGCCCGGTCCGCGTCGCCGGGCGCACAGCAGTTGACACCCACAGCGACGACCTGGTCCTGGCCGGCCGCCGGCGCGAAGGCCTCGTCGAGGGGCTGCCCGGCGCGGGTGCGGTCACCGGCAATCGTGCAGCTCAGCCACACGGGGATGCCGCACCCGGCCGCGGCCTGGAGCAGCGCCTCCACCTCGACGACGTCCGGGACGGTCTCCAGCGCCAGTACGTCCGGCTCCCCCTCGGCCAGGGCCTCGATCCGCGGGCGGTGGAAGGCGGCGAGTTCACGCACGCTCAGCCCGTACCTGCCCCTGTACTCGCCGCCGTCCGCGCGGACCGCGCCGTAGGGGCCGACCGAGCCCGCGACCCACACGTCCTCGCCCGCGCCGGAGCGTTCGGCCGCCCGGCGGGCGAGGTCCACGCTGCGGCGGAAGAGCTCCGACGCCTCCCGGCCCCGCACTCCAGCCCGCGCGAAGCCCTCGAAGGACGCCTGATAGCTGGCGGTGATGAGCACGCGCGCCCCCGCCCGTACGTACGCCGCATGTGCGGCCTCGATCTGCCCGGGGTCGTCGCGCAGCAGCCGCGCCGTCCACAACTCGTCGGCCAGGTCACAGCCTTGGGCCTCGAGCTGGTTGGAGAGCCCGCCGTCCAGGACGAGCGGGCCGCGGGCGAGGGCGGTGCTCAGAGCAGTTGCGGGACGGGTCACGACAGCTGGGGGCGCACCTGCTCGGAGATCAGCTGCAGGTGATCCAGATCGTGCGGGTCGAGGAACTGCAGATAGATCCGGGAGGAACCGGCCTGCTGGTAGCGGCCGATCTTGTCGACGACTTCGGCGGGCGAGCCGGCGAGACCGTTCTCCTTCAGCTCCTCCACGTCCCGACCGATGACCGCGGCGCGCCGGGCGGTCTCGGCGTCGTCCTTGCCGACGCAGACCACGAGCGCGTTGGAGAAGACGATGTCCCGCCCCGTCTTCTCCGCGGCCGCCCGTACCCGTCCGAACTGCTGCTCGCTGTCCTCGACGGAGGCGAAGGGGATGTTGAACTCGTCGGCGAAGCGCGCGGCGAGAGCGGGAGTGCGGACCTTGCCGTGGCCGCCGATGAGCACGGGCACCTTGGGCTGGGCCGGCTTTGGCAGTGCGGGCGAGTCCTTCAGCGTGTAGTACCTGCCGCGGTAGTCGAACTTCTCACCGGCCGGGGTGGACCACAGCCCGGTGATGACCTCCAACTGCTCCTCGAGCCGTCCGAACTTCTCGGCGGGGAAGGGGATGCCGTACGCGCTGTGCTCCTCCTCGAACCAGCCGGTTCCCAGCCCCAGTTCGACCCGGCCGCCCGACATCTCGTCGACCTGGGCGACCTGGACGGCGAGCGGACCGGGAAGCCGGAAGGTCGCCGCGGTCATGAGGGTGCCCAGCCTGATGCGGCTGGTCTCGCGGGCCAGTCCGGCGAGGGTGGTCCAGGCGTCGGTCGGGCCGGGCAGGCCGTCGGAGTCGCCCATGGCCAGATAGTGGTCCGAGCGGAAGAACGCGTCGAATTGCAGATCCTCGGCAGCCTTCGCGACGCGCAACAGCGTCTCGTAGCTCGCTCCTTGCTGGGGTTCCGTGAATACGCGCAGCCTCATGACGCCCATCTTGCCTCAACCCCAACGGAGTCCCCCTCCCCTCGCGTCAGGCCGCCGGACCGTGTTCCTGTGCCTCCAGCCTGCGCAGAATGCCCGCCACCCGGTCCCCTGACTCGTCGGCGGCGTCGATGGCCTCGATGCACCGCCAGTAGAGCCCCTCCTCCCTTGCCGAGACGGCCACGAGCACGAGCGCCACACCGGCCTCCGCCAGCAGCCCGCTCAGGTCGGACAGGGCGCACTTGGGGTCCTGGATCTGGGAGAGCCGGTCGGCCCGCACCTCGCGCGTCGCGCTGTCGCGCAGCCCGGGACCCAACGAGGAGTGGCAGGCCTGCAGGCCCGCTTCGCTCAGTCCGAGCGCGTCGGCCCGCACCGACTGCGGTCCGCTCGCCGCGAGAAGACTTCCGATCGCCCCGACGAGAGCCTGTACCTGCCATGATTCGGCGACGATCTCTTCCACGGACTCGCACTCGGCGAGCGCGTGGCGGGTGGCCTTGATGAGATGCACCGCATCCAACTTCACCACCTCCCTCCACGCGTCACTACGGAGAGTGACGCCCAATAGGCAAGCAAGCCAGGCAAATTGGTGCTTATCCGGGCATACCGCCTCTCGTGAATACCTCTGTCACTTCATAGAGTGACCGCTTCCGGTAGTCGGGAAACGCTTCTCGTTGCGCTCGATCTTCGCGGCAAGCGCTTTCAGCACGTCGACACCCAAGACCTCGCAGAACTGCAGCAGATACGAGAGGACGTCCGCGACTTCGTCCTCGACCCGGTGGGCGGTCTCCGGACGCTCCATGACGCGGCTCGATTCCTCGGGCGTCAACCACTGGAAGATCTCGACGAGTTCACCGGCCTCGACGCTCAAGGCCGCCGCCAGATTCTTCGGCGTGTGGTACTGCTCCCAGTCGCGCGCCTTCGCGAACTCCGCGAGCCTGCACTGGAGTTGGGACAGAGACAGGGGCTCCTGCGGGCTGGGCTGCGAGGGCCGGTCGCCGGAGGACGGGGAAGAAGGGGGGAATTCACTCACCCCCCAGGTCTACCAGGGACACGCCCGGATGCCGCGCGGCCTCGTCCGCCGCACTCCCGGTATCGCTCACTGCCGCCAGCAGTCTCACGTGCCCCCGCTCCCCCATCCGCACCGCAAGCGCGATCAGTTGGGCCGTCTGCCGCGCGTCCAGCGCCCTGTCCAGCCCGTCGGCGAGCACCGTCATGGCCTGCCGTGCGGGAAGCACCTCCTGCACGGGGTCCATCGACAGCACTCCGGGACCGGTCAGCAGCACCACGGCCAGCGCGGCGTAGCGCAACTCGCCGTCGCCCAGCCACTCCAGGGGCGTGCGGGCGCGTGTGTGGCCGGGTCCGCGGTCGGGGCCGACGATCAGTGCGCGGACGCGGCCCCTGTCGGATCGCTCCGCCGGGAGGTCGGCGACAAGATCCGCGACGGGGCCCGCGAAGCCGGCACTCAGGGCGTCGATCAGATGGCCGTGCCGGATGGCGCACTCCGTGCGGGTACGGCGCAGCACGGCCGCCAGGTTGTCGCAGCCGCCGCGCAGCAGGGTGTCGGCGGCGGAGACGGGATCGCGCATGGTCTCCGGACGCGGATCGCAGGCGAAGGCCGAACGCAGCGCCACCACAACCTGTTCGGCCGCCTCCAGCACCCGGCGTTCCTCCTCCGTACCGCCGGCGACCCGCAGGGGCAGCAGGGCCGTCGCGAGCCTGTCGGCGGGAAGCCGGGCCCGCGTGACGCGTCCGGCGCCCGCGCTGTGCCACTCGGCCTGCACGGCGGGGCGGGCCGGGTCGCGCAGAGCCGTGGCAAGCAGGGTGCGCCCGCCGGGCACGGACAACCGCTCTCCCGCGATGCACAGTTCGGGCTCGGCCTGCACCGCGAGATCGAACCGTACGGGCCCCGCCGGGCCGTCGACGGTGCAGCCGAGGCGGAAGCCGCGCCGCCCCTCGGCGTCGGGACGGGACCGGCGTGGCACGTACGCGCTCGCGCCTCCGGACGCACGTCCGAAGACCTCGCCCAGTGCCTCTCCGCCGCCGAGCCGCGCCAACGCCTCGTGCGCCTCCAGGACCGCCGACTTGCCGCTGCCGCTCGGCCCGGTGAGCAGGGTGACCGGCGCGAGGGGGACGGCGCGGTCGCGCAGCGTGCGGAACGAGGAGAGGTGCAGGCCGGTCACAACCGCCGCTCTCGACGGGGCCGCGGCGGCTGCCTCTTCGGGACCCTCCGCGGCCGGGGCGGTGCGCGAGCCGTCCCTCGTGCGGTTCTTCGTGACGTGCATGCCCGGACCGTAAGCACCGTCGCGGCAGCGGAACCGTTCCGTCTTGCCCCCTCTCCCCCGAACGAGCGATGTGCGCGGCCACGGTGACCCAGGGGCGGAGCAGCACGCAGGTTGCGAACGCGAAGCCGACGAGGGGTTGTTGGCGTCGTGACAGAAGACGTTGGATCAAGTGATGCATCGGTGAAGGGCCTTCACAGCAGACAGCGGGGCCGACCGGGTCAGGGGGCGCGGAAGCATCGGCGCGCGGGCACGGCCACCGCCTTCCGGCACCGGTAATCGCGTCCGCAATTTCCCTTCACGCACGCGGTGAAATCCACAAAGAAAGTCGCCCGCATTTGCCGGTATTGCCACCTGCAGTGGATCACTGAAACATGATCGAAAATCTTTGAGTTTATCGAAACGTGATCAAAAATTACGTACCCGGGCGTACCCCGCGAGCAGGGCTGCTGCTATTTCTATGATGTTCTGTTCTCATCCCCCACCTTCGGAGAAGACAACTTCATGCGCTCGTTGAAGCTGCTGTTCGCCGCATTGCTTGCGATGGTGGCCATTGCCTTCGTCGCTCCGGGATCACAGGCTGCCGCGGGCAAATATGTGGCCCTCGGTGATTCCTACACCGTGGCTGTAGGAACGAGGACCTACGACAATCCGGACGACGCCTGCCGCCGTGGTCCCACCTCTTACCCGAGGCTCTGGGCAGCCGCGCATCAGGACGTCGGATTCGTGGAAGCGGCGTGTTCGGGCGCCACCACGGCCGATGTCATCAATTCGCAGGTCGGCCAGTTGACGCCGGACACCTCCTTGGTGACGGTGCAGGTCGGCGGTAACGACGTCGGGTTCGTCGACGTGCTGAAGAACTGCATCCTCACCGCGGACGACGCCGACTGCATTGCCGGTGTCGAGGCGGCGAAGGCTGCGGCCAACAGCACACTGTCGCCGGCGCTTTCCCAGACGTACTCGGCCGTGCGTGCCGCGGCACCGTCCGCGAAAGTGATCGTCGTCGGATATCCGCGTCTTTACACAATTGGAGGTGACTGCGGCATTCTCGGCCTCAGCGACAAGGAGCGGACTGCCCTGAACTCCGCTGCCGACACACTCGCCGAGATCATGTCCGCGCGGTCGAAGGAAGCTGGATTCACTTTCCTGGACGCGCGGCCGGTTTTCGACCCGCACACCATCTGCTCGAACGGCGATGAATGGGTCACCAGCCTGGAGTGGGACAAGCTCAACGAGTCCTACCACCCGAATGCGGCAGGACACCGGGACGGCTACCTCGCCGCCCTGAACCCGCTCATGGGCTGACCGGCCGGAGTTTCCCCGGCAGAGAAGGGAAGGGCGTCCGTCGTACTCGGCGGGCGCCCTTCACGTTCGAAGTGCCGGCGCGGAGCTTGGAGTTGCTCGTGCGATCAGCGGTGCGGCGGCCCGCCCGGCGAAGTGACACGGCGCTCCTGCGGAGGACCCGCCGATGGCCCCGGACCCGTTCCCTGCACAGGACCCGTTCCCTGCACGGGCCGTTGACCGCCACCACCGCCCGGGGCGCCCGCGGGCGCGGCGCCCGGCCTGCCGCCCTGCGCACCACCGGGCATGCGAGCACCGCCTTGATCAGCGGGAGGACGCCCAGGACCGGGGCCACCCGGCACACCGCCCTGCGCGCCACCCGGCATACCTGCACCTTGTTGGTCAGCGGGACGCCCGGCACCCGGGCCACCAGGCACACCCGGCCCGCCGCCCTGCGTGCCATTCAGCACGTGAGGGCCGCCAGTGCCGCCCGTGCCGGTGCCCTGCCCTCCGACGGGCGCTCCCCCGCCGGCAGGTCCGCCCGGCTTCGCGCCGCCCTTCGTGTCCGCCCCGCCCTCTTCGCCCACGAGCATCTGGGACGCGGCGAGTTCGCGGTACAGCGGGTCGGACTTGACCAATTCCTCATGGCTGCCGAGCGCCCGGATCTCACCGTGCTCCATCACCACGATCTGGTCGGCGTGGGTCACCGTGGACAGCCGGTGCGCGATGAGGATGACGGTGCACCGCCGGGCCGCCTGGTCCACCGCCTCGCGCAGCGCCTGCTCGTTGCGGGCGTCGAGCTGCGCCGTGGCCTCGTCCAGCAGCAGCACCTCCGGCTTGCGCAGCAACGCCCGTGCGATCGCGAGCCGTTGACGCTCACCGCCCGAGAGGGAGACGCCGCGGTTGCCGACCTCGGTACGCAGCCCGTCCGGCAGGCGGTTGATCAGCGCGTCGAGTCGCGTCACGCGGAGGGCCTCGGCGATGTCCGCAGGGGACGCGTTCGTCGCCGAGTACTTGAGGTTGTCCTCCAGCGTGCCCGCCATCACCGGGGAGTCCTGCTCGACGTAGGCGATGCGGCGGCGCACCTCGGCCCGCCGCATGCTCTCGATGTCGACGCCGTCGATGATGATCTGGCCGGCCGTCGGGTCGTAGAAGCGCTGGAGCAGCGCGAACATGGTGGTCTTGCCCGCACCGGAGAGACCGACGAGTGCCGTCTGCGTACCGCCGGGGATGGTGCACGAGATGCCCTTCAGCGCCATGCCGCGTCCGGGGTAGCCGAAGCGCACGTCGCGGAACTCGATGGTCGGCGGCCTGCGCACACCCGCGGCCCGCGCGCCGATGACCTTCAGCTTCATCGTCGAGGACGGGCTTCCCTGCGGTCCCGCTTCCGCGTCCATGTAGCCGTCGGCGAGGCCGTTCGCATGGCCGTTGGGCCGTCCGTTCGCCCTGCCGTTCGCGCCGGGGCTCGACGGATGCCGCGGCATGTGGTCCTGGGCCACCTGCGGCGGCATGTGGTCCTGGGGCAGTTCGTCGACGTCGGCCTCGACGCCCATCCGCTTGATCTGCTCGATGCGCCCCACCGCGCCCAGCCCCTGCTGGAGCATGCCCAGTCCGGCGACGAGGGAGCCGATCGGGCTCGCCAGGTAGAAGACGTAGAGCAAGAAGGCGATCAGCTGGGGCGTCTTGAGGTCCCCGGAGGCCACCAGCGCACCGCCGACGCCGAGCACCGCGAGGAACGCCGCCTGGATGGAGACACCGGAGAGGATCTTGACGAGCGCGACGTACTTGGCCCCCACGAGGCCCGCCTTGTAGGCGCCGTCGATGGCCTTGTCGGCGACCTCCGTCTCCCGGTCCTCCGCGCCGTTGGCCTTCACCGTGCGGGCGGCGCCGAGCGTGCGGTCCAGCGCCGAACCGACGGCACCGATCGACTCCTGGGCGCGGGCGACCGCCTTGCGGATGCGCGGCAGGATGCCGCCCATGATCAGGCCGACCGCCACCAGCACGCCCACCGTCACGCCGAGCAGCGGCAGGTGCACTATCCCCATGAGGACTCCGGCACCGGCGATGCTGAGGATGCCGTTGGCGATCATCACCAGGCCCTCGGTGGCGGCGTTCTGCAGCAGTGTGCTGTCGGAGGTCACACGGGCGATGAGGTCGCCCGGGGGACGCCGGTCGAGTTCGGGCACGCGCAGCCTGATCAGCCGGAAGACCAGGTCCTGCCTCACGCGCCGCACGACCCGTTCCGATGTGCGCTGCTGCCACCACGACTGGAGGCCCGTCAGCCCGGCACCGGCCACCACCAGGGCACCGAGCAGGATGACGGGACCCTTCACATCGCCCTCGCCCGAGAGGGAGGTGAGGACCTGCTGCGCGACGAGCGGCTGCATCAGGCCCGCTCCGCTGGAGGCGAGCACGAGGACCAGCGTCGCGAACAGGACGAGACGGTGGGGGCGGGCGTACCCCATCAGCACACGCAGCGGAGCACGCTTGCGGTGGTCGATCCGCAGCACGCTCGCCCGCGGGTCGCCAGGCCGCTCGGGCGCGGTCGGATACTGCGGTGGCGGAGCCTGGGGCTGGGAGCCCTTGAAGAACCCGAAGGGCTCGTGGGGTCCGGGAGCCGTCGTCATGTTCCGTCCTACAGGTCGCTGTTCGGGCGGGAGTCAGCCTGCTGCCTGGTAGTTCGCCGCCTGTGCGGCGACGCGGTCGAGGTGGTCCGCGGCAGCCCGCGCACCACCGGCCTCACGGAAGGAGCGGCCGATCGACTCGGCCACCGCCATGTGGCCGCCCGCCGGATCGAGTACGGAGGTGATCGCCGCGGCCAGCCGGGGAGCGTCGACCCGGTTGAAGCGCACCCGCACACCGGCACCGGCGTCGACGACCTGCCCCGAGACGATCGGCTGGTCGTCCCGGATCGGTGCGAGGACGAGCGGTACGCCGTGCCAGAGCGATTCGCACACGGTGTTGTGGCCGCCGTGGCACACGACGGCGTCGAGGTGGGGAAGCAGATCGAGCTGCGGCACGTACTCCCGCACCAGCAGCCCCGAATCGGGCCGCTTCACCGGCCCTTCGAGCAGGCCGCCGGGGTCGACGACGATGCCCTGCACCGTCTCGCGCATGCTCTCCAGCGCGGCAGCGGCCTCCCCCAGGAACCGCCCGCCGGCGTCCGCGTTTGCCGTGCCCAGGGTGACCAGAACCTTGCGCCGCCGGGGGTCCAACTCCTCGTAGGGGAAGTCGCATTGCGATGCCCGCGGGGCGATCGCCGGGCCCACCATGTGCACGCCGTCCCAGGGCAGCGGGGCGTCGCCGAGCAGCGCGCGGCCGGTGAAGGCGACGATGCCGTGCCGGGAGAAGCGGGGGTCGTCGCTGCGCCGCACGTCTCCGAACTCGGCGCGCAGCGAGGCGAAGATGCCCTTGAGCCACGCGTCCACCTTCGGCATCGAGGAGAGCGGGTCGGTGAGTTCGGCCGAGGTGGTCACCGACGTCACGTATGGGATGCCGTGCCGTTCGGCCACCAGCGCGCCGGCGACGGCGTGCTGGTCCGCCACGACGACGTCCGGGCCGAACTCACGTACTGCGGCGTCGACTCCGGGCGCCATGAGCCCGGCCAGCGGCGCGAAGAAGTCCTCCCACAGGAAGCGGAAGGCCGCGGGCCCGGCCAGCTTCGGCGGCCTTGCGATGTCGCTGTCCGGCATGCGCGTCTCGTGGACCTCGGCGTCCGCACCGGCCAGGCGCCGGATCAGGTCGCCGTACCCGGCCCAGGCCACCCGGTGGCCCCTGCCGGTGAGTTCATCGGCGACCCCCAGCAGCGGGTTGGTGTGCCCGACCAGCGGGGGGACGACGAAGAGGAACCGAGTCACCGTACGGCCTCTGCCAGTTCGTGCCCGGCCGCCCTCTTCTCGGCCTCGTCGTGCTCGAGTATCCAGTCCAGAAGCAGGTCCCGCGTCTCCTTGGTGCGCTCCACCAGGACGGAATGGCCCTGGTCGGGCAGCACGACGGTGCGGCAGCGTTCCAGCGCGCTCTCGAACAGGGGGACTTGGGCGACGAGCCCCGACTCCTCACCGAAGATGGCCAGCACCGGGCAGGTGATCGCCGACAGGTCGTCGTCTATGACGCGTCCGCTCCACACCTCCGCGCCCAGCGTGGTGGAGTTGAGGATGCGGCCCGCGACGCGCGAGAGCCGCGCGGTCTGCGCACCGCGGTTCTCCTTGATCCAGTCGATGACGTCCTCGTTGACGAGGTGCTCCTTGGCGAGGGCGAGCCCGTTGGCCATGTGCTCGGTCCACCTGGGGACCGGCGGCTCCGCCTCGATCAGGGTGAGGGTCGAGATCCTCTCCGGGTACCAGGCGGCCGCACCGGCTGCGACCGTCCCTCCGAAGGAGTTGCCCACGACGTGCACCCGCCGGTGCTCCCCGAGCGCGTCGAGCAGCGCGACGAGGTCGTCGACGAAGCACTCCACCTGGTAGCCGCTCTCGGGCCGTTCGCTCCGGCCGTGCCCACGCAGGTCGTACATGATCACGTCGATGCCGGCCGCCGCGAACGCGGGCCCGAGCGTGAAGTAGTAGCTGGCCAGGCTGTCGGTCAGCAGCCCGTGCACGAACACCACGACAGGCGGCTCCCCCTGCTGCCCCTCGCGCGCGGCGGCGGGGAGCCGCTGCACATGGGTGGTGATCTCTCCGGTACGGATCTTCATCCCGGATCAGCCCGCTTCCGTGGTGCGCAGCGACGCGACGACGAAGTCCACCAACTGCCCGACGGTGAGCGCGATGATCTCGTCGAGTTCGAGATCGGCCACGAACTCGGCGAAGTTGACGCGGTCCCCGTAGTGCTCGCGCAGTGAACCCGAGAGCGTCACCAGGTCGATGCTCTCCAGCTCCAGGTCGTCGTGGAAGGTGGTCTCCCTCCCGATCTCGGCCTCGTCGAAGCCGTACTCCTCGAGCAGTTCGCGCAGCATAACGGCGATGTCCGCCAGGACGTCCCCCGGTTCGGCTCCGGCCTGCGCCTGGTCGTGCGGCTGCGCAGGCGCGAACCCGGTCGCGTCAGTGGTCATCTCGCACTCCTGTCCTCGTAGGCGGCCGCCCAGGCGACCACATACCGCCGCTCGGGCAAGCCCGGCGGATTCGATGTTTCCCGCACCCGCACCTCGTACGAGTCGCCCCCGTGACACACCCGGAGCCGGTCGTTGTCCGCCGAGACCACGCGGTAGTCGGACGGACGGCCCTTCAGCCCGGTGCCACGCAGCTTCGCGACGGCTTCCTTCGCCGCCCACATGCGCGTGAACCAGACCGCCTCACTTCCGGAACTCTCCGCGCCGTGCTCCGGCCCGTCCTCCGACAGGCCCCGCAGCAGGGCGAGTTCCTCCGCACCGCACGCCGCCTCGACGGTGGCCTGCGGACGTGCGGTGATCTCCTCGACGTCGATGCCGCACGGGCCGCGGCGTGCGATCGCGACACCGCACTCGCCGCGGTGCGCGATGGAGACCGTCATCTCCCCGACGGTGCGCCCGTGCACGCCGCGGACGAAGGGCCTGCCCTCGTCGTCGTTGTGCACGGAGACCTCCGCCGGGTAGACGTCGCCGGCGCCTTCCGCCCACAGCAGTCCGCGCACGGTGTCCTTGGCGGCGATCCTGCCGAGCAGGAACTGCCGTCTGCGGACGGGAGGAAGCGCCGCGTAGCCCGCACGCTCCTCACCGCCGAGCATGTTGCGCATCACCAGTTCGCGCGTCGCCAGGTCCGGCCAGCGCTCGTGCACCAGCGACCAGCCCTCCGGCTGCTGCGCCGAGAGCGTGTTGCAGCCGGGGAAGCGGTCCACGGCGCGGATGCCCGGGTCGGTGTCGAAGCGGCGGTCCGTCCAGCCCCTCAACTCCGCCCACACACGGCCTTCGTGCAGCAGCTGCATGTCGGCGGTGAGCGAGCTGTCGGTGACGCCGGTGATGCGGATGGAGCAGGTCAGGCGCTCGCCCACGCCGGGCTCGGGGCCGTGGAAGCGGATGTGGTTCACGCTCACCGGGAAGACGGTCGTGCGCTCGGTGAGCGTCGCCATGATCCAGTAGCCCAGGATCTGGCCGACGTTGTCCAGCAGCGAACCCGGCGCCTCGGGCGCGGTGATCACGCCTCGTACGTGCCGGTCACCGATGGCCGTCAGTTCGGTGACGCCCTGGAACCGCGGGCCGTGGAACATCCACCGCTCCGTGTAGAGCTGTTCGGCACGCATGTCCGGTGTGCGGTCCGCGGACGGGTCGACCGGCCATGGCGCCTGGGGGACCCCCCGGACGGAGTCTGGGGGAGGGTCGTGGCGGGGGGCGAGCTCGACGACGGCGCGCGAGGAGCCCGTCAGTTCGACCTCCAACTCGGCGGGTGCGGTCCGGCGGACGGCGACCGGGACGTCGTGAGCGGGGACGGCCTCGATCCACTTCAGCAGCCGCACGTCGCGCAGACCCACCGCGCGCATGCCCGGCACGGCGCGTTCCGCGATCTCCATGAGGTGCTTGATCACGGTGGTGGCCGGCACGATCGGCCAGCTGTCGGCGATGTCGGGCCAGCCGGGCCGCTGCCGGAAGAAGCAGTGGTCGACCAGGTACGGCATCTCCTCCACGCCCACGCGGAGCACGGACGGCACCGAGGCCACCTGGGGCTGCGGGGGTTCCGGTACCGGGGGCGCCGGCGAGGTGGTGGACGCGGGCGGCGCCGTGCGCTCCCGGCCCTGCGGGCGCGAGGGCGGTGCAGGCGCCGGACCGCGCCGCGCGGCCGGGCCGCCCGCGTGACCTCGGTGTGCGGGTCGTGCGGCCGGTACTCGGCGGCGGGCTCCGGCACCGATCACGTCGGCGGCGGCCGAGGCCGTGTCGTGCAGGAGCGCGGAGAGTTCGGCAGCCAGCGGATTGCCCGAGCCCGCCCGGTCCAGCCGCGCCATCGAGGCGGAGGCGAGCGCCGCGACCGGGGCCGACGCCGCGGTGACCGGTTCCGCGGGGGCGATCGCTGCCGCCGCACCGACCACTCCGGACAGGCTTCCGTGAACCGATTCGGGCAGGGACACCAGCGCCCCGTCGAGGTCCAGCCGCATGCCCGGGCGGCGTGCGGAGGGCTTGGCCTGCTTCGCCTCGCTCCGATCGGCGTCCCCGGAGCCCAGCAGCGGCCGCACGTCCGGTGAGGCGCCCTCGGCCCACAGCGCGGTGACGACCCGGCGCAGCTGGGCGAGGCTGTCCCGGGTGCCGGCGTGTGCGGAGACGACGAGGCGGTCGCATCCGGAGAGGGTGTCGTCGATGAGGGAGCCCAGCTGCCCGGCTCCGAGCGTGATGAACGCACGGTGCCCGGCGTCGTACATGGCCAGGATCATCTGCCGGAAGCGCACCGGTTCGAGCAGGTGCCGTACGAACAACTCCCGTATCTCGTCGGGGTCTTCGGGATAGGGCGAGGCCGTGGTCGCGGACCACACTGGTGTCGTCTGCGGATGCAGGCGGTAGGCCTCCGCCGCGCCGCGGATCGGTCCGAGGTAAGGGGCGAGCATCGGGGTGTGGAACCCGGAGCGGAACGGCAGCACCTGGCTGATCACTCCGCGGGACCGCATGCGCAGCACGATCGCCTCGACGGCCTCCTCGGCGCCGCAGATCATCGACTGGTTCGGGGCGTTGTCGTGGGAGAGCACGACGTCGTTGCGTCCGTGGAGCTCAGCGAGAACATCCTCGGCGGGCATCCCGAGCACGCCGAAGACGGCTCCCGGCACGCGCAGCGCGTCCGGGTCGAACCCGGCGAGGAACGCGTCGACTTCGTCGGCCGCATGGATGCCGCCGCACGCCATCGCCGTCCACTCGCCCACGCTGTGCCCGGCGACAGCGTCGGGGACGACGGCGAGTTTGCGCAGTGCGGCGTCGAGGATCCTGCCGAGCTGGAAGACGGCGGCGCCGTGCCGGCCGACGTCGCCGACCTCCGCGTCCTTGCCGAAGGAGAAGTCCAGCCCGAACCGCTCCGCCAGACCGTCCGCCCTGGGGTCGAACTCGGCCTCCAGTCCGGGGAAGACGAACGCTGTGCGCCCTCCCGCGGGACCGAGTATCGGGCGGGGGCTGAACCACACGTCGCTGCGGCCGGACCACGGCACACCCTTGGCGACGGCCTTGCGCGCGAGCTTCAGTCGGCGGGCTGTCGGGTCGACGATGCCCAGCCGGCACCGTGCGGTCACGGGGGTGAGTTCGTCGAGGCCGAGCGCCAGAACCGACGCGTCGTCGCGCTCCAGCAGGTCCGCGAGCGCCTCCGGGCCGTCGGCCGCCAGCCGCAGCACCCGCTCGGGTTCCTCGACCTGCGCCGTGGCCGTGGGGGCCGTGTGGGCAGAGGACTTCCCCTCTGCGGGGCGCGTCGCCGGCTGCTCCAGTACGACGTGCGCGTTGATGCCGCCGAAGCCGAAGGCGTTGACGCCCGCCCGGCGCGGGGTGCCGTCTGCCGATTCCTCCCAGGCGCGTGCCTCGGCGAGCGGCGCGAACCGTGTGCGGGCCAGGGCGGGGTGCGGGTCGTCGCAGTGCAGCGTCGGGGGCAGCACCCTGTGGTGCACGGCGAGTGCGGCCTTGATGAGTCCGGCTATGCCCGCGGCGGGCATGGTGTGCCCGATCATCGACTTCACCGAGCCGATGGCCGCGCGGCTGCTGCTCTGCTCCGCGTCCGTGCCCCCGGGCGCCGTGCCGGTGCCGAACACCTCGGCGAGCGTGGTCAGTTCGGCCTCGTCGCCCGCGGGTGTCGCGGTGCCGTGCGCCTCCAGCAGCCCGATGGCGCCGGGTGCGCGCGGGTCGAGTCCGGCGGCGTCCCACGCCTGACGCACGGCACGCACCTGGCCGCCGGGGTCGGGATTGAACAGGCTGGCCGAACGGCCGTCGCTGGCCACGCCCGTGCCGCGCACCACGGCGTAGATCCGGTCGCCGTCGCGTTCGGCGTCCGCGAGGCGCTTGAGCACCACGATTCCGGTGCCCTCACCGATGAGGACGCCGTCCGCGCCGCGGTGCAGGGGGCGTATCCGCTGGCTCCTCGAGAGCGCACCGAGTTGGCTGAAGACGGACCACAGGGTGATGTCGTGGCAGTGGTGCACGCCGCCGGCGAGCATGATGTCGCAGCGTCCGGCGTCGAGTTCGCGTACCGCGTGGTCGACGGCCACGAGCGACGAGGCGCACGCGGCGTCGACGGTGTAGGCGGGGCCGCGCAGGTCGAGACGGTTCGCCACACGTGAGGCCGCCAGGTTGGGCACCAGGCCGATGGCCGACTCCGGTGCCTCGGGCCCGAGTTGGGCGGCGAAGGCCGAGCGCACCTCTTCCAGCCGGTCCTCGCCCAGTTCGGGCACCAGCTCGCGGAGTGTGCGCACGACCTGGTTGCTCGTACGTACGCGCTGGTCGAGCCGGACCAGGCCGGGCGTGAGGTATCCGCCGCGACCCAGTACGACGCCTGCCCGCTGCCGGTCCTCCGGCAGCACACCGTCCCCGCCGGCGTCCTCGATGGAGCGGTTGGCCACATCAAGGGCGATCAGCTGGTCGGGCTCGGTCCCGGGCACCGAGTTGGGCATGATGCCGAACCGCGTCAGGTCGAACTCGGCGGTGTCGTCGATGAATCCGCCGCGTCGGCAGTAGACGCGGTCGGCGCGCCGCGGCCCGTCGGCCGCGTAGAACTCCTCGTCCCAGCGGCCTTCGGGCACATCGGTGATCGCGTCGACGCCGCCGACGATGTTCTGCCAGTAGCGGTCCAGATCGCCGGCGCCCGGGAAGAGAGCGGCCATGCCGACGATCGCGACGGGGGTGCGGGGCGAACCCCGCTCAGGGGCGGACATGGTTCACCAGCCGGATGCAGCGGCGACCACCGCGTGCACCGTGGGCGCTCCCCAGGCGAGTTCGCGCAGGAGACTCAGCGGCCCCTCTTCGGGGTCGAGGAGCTCGATGCCACGAGCCGCGTAGGAACGCATCAGTTCGGGCGTCACCATGCCGCTGTTGGTCTCCGACGCGGCCCATGGACCCCAGTGGACGGTCAGGCCACGGCGGTCCTCGGTCGACCAGCGCCGCCCCAGCTCCTCCAAGGCGTCGTTGGCGGCCGCGTAGTCGGCCTGTCCGCGGTTGCCCAGCGCTCCGGCGATGCTGCCGAACAGCACGGCGAAGCGCGGGGATTCGGGCAGCGCGCCGAGCGCGTCGAGCAGTACGCGGGCACCGTCGGCCTTCGTGGAGAAGACACGGCGGAAGGACTCGGGCGACTTCTCGGCGATCAGCTTGTCCTCGATGACACCTGCCGCGTAGACGACTCCGTCGAGCCTGCCGTGCTCCGCGTGTATCTCCTTCACGGCGGCCCGTACCGCTTCCTCGTCCAGCGCGTCGACGGAGCGGTAGCGCGCTTGGCTGCCCGACTCCCGTAGCGCGGTGAGGGTTTCGCGCACTTCGCGTTCGGCGAGGACGGCGGAAACGGCACGCTCGATCTCTGCGGGTGACTTCATGCCGGACGCGATGAAGGCCGTGCGCAGCTCGTCGCGTCCCGACGCCGCGGCAGTGACCGGGTCCTCGGACTGCGGGGGCACGGGGGTGCGGCCCAGCAGTTCGATCCGGCAGCGGCTCGCGGCGGCGACCGTGCGGGCGAAGCGTGCGGTGATGCCGCGGGCTCCGCCGACCAGCAGCAGGACCGAGTCGCGGTCGAGTCCGGCGGCGGCCGCCTCGGACACGCCGTCGCCGGCCGGGCCGGCGCCCGTCGCGGCGACGGCACCCAGGTCCTTGGGCGCGAGCTTCAGGGCCCGCCTGCGTCCGCCCTCGGCGAGGACGACAGGTTCGCGCTCCGTGGCGCCGAGTTCGGCCACGAGAACGCGGGCGACCGTCTCCGGGGCGTCGTCCGCGCCGACCTCGACGAGTGTCGCGGCGACGTCCTCGTATTCGCGGGCGACGCTGCGGAAGAAGCCCCGCAGGCCGGACGCTGCGCCCTCGGCGCGGCGTTCCGCCCCGATAAGGCGTGCGGGCCCGGAGGCCAGGACGCCCTGGAAGAGCGGGAAGGTCTCCGGGAGCGTGACCTCCGGCGACTGAAGGAAGTGCAGATGGAAGACGATCTCTCCGAGCTCCTCGGGGAGCCGCTGCCCGTCGGGCACGGTGTGCGGCAGCGCGCCCACCTCCCGCAGCCTCTCCGCCACGAGGGTGCCCAGCGCGCCGCCGCCGAGGACGGTCACGGTGGTTCCCGCGGCGAGGGTGGGGGCGGGCGGCGTGGGCAGCTCGACCTCGGTGAACTCCAGCCGCTGCGGCGCCACGACGACGGCGCCGCCCGCGGCGGGCTCTTCGGAGGCACCGCTCTCCGCCTGTGCGGGCGCGGTTCCGGGCGTCGCGGCTTGCGGAGCCTCGGTCCCGGCGGCAGGGGCCAGCCTGGCGACGAGGAGCTCGGTGATCCCGGCCGCGGTACGGGCCGTACTCAGCTCCTCCACATCGGCGTCCTGCCCCACAGGCAGACCCAACCGCACCGCCAACTCACCAGCGATCTCAGCCCTCTTGATCGAATCCACACTCAGATCCGCCTCCAGATCCAAGCCCGGCTCGATCATCTCCACCGGATAACCCGTACGCTCCGCCACCACCGACAACACCGACTCCAGCACCGCCTCCGCCGACAGCGCAGCGGCCGGCCCAGAGGGGGCGGCAGCAGCGGCCGCGGGAACGGACGCGGGGGCCGCGGAGCCGATCCTGGCGACGAGGAGCTCGGTGATCCCGGCCGCGGTACGGGCCGTACTCAGCTCCTCCACATCGGCGTCCTGCCCCACAGGCAGACCCAACCGCACCGCCAACTCACCAGCGATCTCAGCCCTCTTGATCGAATCCACACTCAGATCCGCCTCCAGATCCAAGCCCGGCTCGATCATCTCCACCGGATAACCCGTACGCTCCGCCACCACCGACAACACCGACTCCAGCACCGCCTCCGCCGACAGCACAGCGGGAACGGCACCGGCCGGAACCGGCACGGCAGCGGCCGCGGGAACGGACTCGGCAGGGGCGGCGGGCGTGCTCGCGGCCGCCACGGGGGCAGCCGCGGCAGGCAGCGCGACGGATGGGGCGGGCAGCGCCGATGGACCGGCGGGAGCGGGGGGAAGGTCGGTGGCTCCCAGGTAGCGCAGCAGCACATCTCTCTGCGCTGTGACCATCTCCCTGCTGGAGCGCAGGAATTCGGCGATGAGAGCGTCCGGACCGGACAGCGTGGGGCTGTCCTGCGTGGGGGGTTCCGGCACGATCAGCTCCGTGACTGGACGTGGGGGACGAAGGGCGTTGGGCGGAATGGTGCCGTCGGCGAGGCGGATGAGCTGACCGTCCACGGTCCAGCCGGCGGGCTTGCCGGGGGTGGCGCTCTCCGGGTCGACGGCGTCCCGCCCCTGGTAGAGCTTTCCGGTGCGCACGTCTGTGCCGGCGACGGCAAGTTGTGCGACACCGGCGAGAAAACCGTACAGTCCCCCGCGCCTGGCGTCCTCAAATGTGACCGTACTGTGCGGACGATCCCCCAGGATCGCCGAAACGAGCCTGGTCAGGACCTTGCCAGGTCCGACCTCTGTGAAGACGCGGGCGCCCGCGGCATACATGGACTCGATCTGTTCGGCGAACCGGACCGGGGATCCGATCTGTTGGGCGAGCCCTGCGCGCACCGCATGGGGGACGGCGTCGTAGGGCTCGGCCGTGCTGTTGGACCAGACGGGAAGTCCGGGCGCGTGTATGTACATCGACTGCAGCGTCCGCGCGAACGCCTCACCGGCGCCTGCCACGAGCGGGCTGTGGAAGGCGCACGCCACCTGCAGCGTCTTGGCGGACAGGCCGGCGTCCTTGAGGTGGCCGACGGCCTTCGTGACGGCCGGAGTCGGTCCGGAGATCACGGTCTGCCTCGGCGAGTTCCGGTTGGCGGTGACGACCTCGCCGTCCAGGCCCGCCAGGGCCAGCACCTCATCGACCTTCTCGGGCAGCGCGGTGACGGCGGCCATGGCGCCTGCGTCGCCCTCGTCCGGGATCTGGTCGAGTATCGCCTCGGCGCGTGCGGCGCTCGCCGTGAGCACGTCCTGGGGAGACAGTGCCCCCGCGACGCCCAGCGCGACGAGTTCGCCGTAGCTGTGACCGGCCGCCATGTCCGGGCGGATGCCGAGGGAGGCGAGCAGGTCGGCCGCGGCGAGTTCGACGATGCCCAGGGTGGGCTGCGCGACGGCGGTGTCGGTGATGCGGGCGAGCTGCGCGTCGGCAGTCGCTTTGTCGAAGGCGGTCGGGGGGTAGAGCGCGTCCGCCCAGCGGCTGCCCATGTGCAGGTAGCGCTGGAGTTCGGGAAAGGCGACGAAGAGGTCGGCGAGCATCCCGGGGCGCTGACTGCCCTGTCCGGGGAAGAGGAACGCGACGGCGCCTTCCCCGGGCTCCGTCCCGGTGGGGGTCCCCCCTGGGGGCACCTCCCGGCGCAGCCAGGGGGATGAGCGAGGGGGAGGATTCCCGGCCCTTCCCGCCCCGCTGGTGCTGCCCCCGGCGGCGAAGATGCCCGCCGCGGGGTCGTGCGCACCCTCGGCCGCACGTTGCAGCAGTCCTGGCAGTTCCGCGACGCTCTGGGCGAGGAGGGCGATGCGCACGGGCTCGCCCCGTACGGCGGCCGAGTCGCTGACGCGGGCGGCGCCGAGCGCGTAGTCCCGCAGCCGCCACGTGCCGCCGTTCCCGGCCTGTTCGACCTTCTCCAGGAGCCGGCGGACGGCACGCTGCGCCGAGGCGTCGTCCTTGCCGCGGAAGGTGAACAGCTCGACCGGCCACTCGTCGCTGGAGTGCACGGAGGGCGCCTGGTCGTAGGCACGCAGCACGGCGTGGAAGTTCGTGCCGCCGAAGCCGAATGCGCTTACACCCGCGACACGTTCAGAAGCCTCGGCGGCCCACGGCCTGGCCGCCGAGTGGAAGAAGAAGGGACTGCTGTCCTGGTTCCAGGCGGCGTTGGGCTCTTCGATGTGCAGCGTCGGGGGCTTCACACCGTGGTACAGGGCCAGCGTCGTCTTGATCAGCCCGGCGAGACCGGCGGCGCACTTGGTGTGCCCGATCTGCGACTTGACCGATCCGATGGCACAACTGCCGGGTGACGCTCCCGCCTCGGTGAACACCTCGGTGAGCGTGGTCAGTTCCGTACGGTCGCCCACCACGGTACCGGTGCCGTGCGCCTCGACCAGACCGATCTGCGCGGGTGTGACGCCCGCGTTGCGGTAGGCGCGGGTGAGCGCGGCGCGCTGGCCCTCGGGGCGCGGCGCGGTCAGGCCGAGTGCGCGGCCGTCGCTCGCGCTGCCGACGCCGTCGATCACCGCGTAGATGCGGTCGCCGTCGCGCTCGGCGTCGGCGAGGCGCTTGAGCACGACGCAGCCGACGCCCTCGCCGAGCGCGATGCCGTCGGCGCCGTCGTCGAACGTGGAGGAGCGCCCGGTCGGCGAGAGGGCGTGGACGGACGAGAAAAGCAGATAGTCGTTGATTCCGTTGTGCAGGTCCGCGCCGCCGCAGAGCACCATGTCGCTTGTGCCGGTGACCAGTTCCTTGCAGGCGACGTCCACGGCGGTCAGCGACGAGGCGCACGCCGCGTCCACGGTGTAGTTGGCCCCGCCGAGGTTGAGCCGGTTGGCGATCCGCCCGGCGATGACGTTGGCCAGGACACCGGGGAAGGAGTCCTCGGTCAGGTGCGGCAGCTGCTCGTCGAGGGCGGCGGGCAGATCACCGCCGAGGTACGCCGGAAGCACGGTGCGCAGGACGCTGGCGTTGGACAGGTCGCTGCCGGCCTCCGCCCCGAAGACGACGGATGTACGGGAGTGGTCGACGGGCCGTCCCTCGCAGCCGGCGTCGGCCAGGGCGCGCCGCGCGGCCTCCAGGGCCAGCAGCTGCACGGGCTCGATGCTGGCCAGCGAGGCGGGCGGGATGCCGAAGCTCAGCGGGTCGAAGGGTATTTCGGGAAGGAAACCTCCCCAGCGTGACGGAGTTCGCTCCCCGTCGCCGTCAGGCGCGTAGTACAGCTCCGGGTCCCAGCGCTCCTCGGGCACCTCCGTGACGCAGTCCTTGCCTGCCAGCACGTTGGCCCAGAAGGCGGTGAGGTCCTCTGCGCCGGGGAACATGCCCGCCATGCCGACGACCGCGATGCGCAGCGGTTCGGCCCGGTTCTCCTCCTCGGCCCCGGATCCGCCCGTCGCGAGGCCCAGTTCGTCCCGCAGCCGGTGTGCGCGTACGCGCAGCAGGGCGGCGGCCCGCTCGCCCACGGACTCGTGGAGGGCGGCGACCGTCGTGACGTTCCTGCGCAGCACGCAGACCTCACCGGCCATGAACATGCCCTCGTCGCCCTGGCGTTGCTCGTCCACTCCGCGCAGCTCGGGCCCGACGCGTTCGATGCCCTTGCTGGCGACACGCAGCCGGCCGACGTTGAACTTCTCCAGCTGCTCCCAGATCTCACGCTCGGGTACGCCGGCCTCGCGCAACTGGTCCTTGAGCGAGGCGAAGTGGGAGGTGAAGGCGCTGTGTGCGCATCGGGTGGCGTGTCCGGGCGCGGTCTCCAGCAGGTCGGTGCGCTCGGCGGCGACGACCTGCTGCTGGAAGCGGGGAAGGATGGCACCTGCGTCCACGGCTTCCTGGGTGAACAGGTAGGCGGTGCCCATCAGTACGCCGGTGGCGACCCCGGCGCGGGTCAGGGGTGCGGCGAGAGCGGCGACCATCGAGGCGGAACGTTCGTCGTGCACGCCGCCGGCGAAGAGGACCGTGATCTCACCGGCAGCGCCGGGTCTCTCCTTCGCCACGAACTCCAGCAGGATCTCGGCCTGCGCCTCCCAGAGCGGGAAGCTGTTGCGCGGGCCGACGTGCCCGCCGCACTCGGCGCCCTCGAAGATGAACTTGCGGGCGCCCGCGGCGAGGAACTGCCGCAGCAGCCCCGGCGAGGGCACGTGCAGGAAGGTGGATATGCCCTCCGCCTCCAGCGCGGCCGCCTGTGCGGGACGGCCGCCGGCGATGATCGCGTGGGTGGGCCGCACCTGGCGTACGGCCTCCAGCTGGGCCGCCCTGATCTCCTCGTCGGCGAATCCGAGGATGCCCACGCCCCAAGGGGCCTCGCCCAGCGCGGACTTGGTGGCCTCCAGCATCGTCCTGGTCTGGCCTGCACCGGCGAGCGCCAGCGCGAGGAAGGGCAGTGCGCCGTCCGCGGCGACGGCGGCGGCGAAGTCGGGCTGGTCACTGACGCGGGTCATCGGCCCCTGCGCGACGGGCAGCCGGGTGCCGAGGGCGGCGGCGCCGGGAGCTCCGGGGCCCAGTGCGGTGGCCGCCTGGTCGTCCTGGACGGCGGCCGCGACGGCTTCGCGTATCCCCCGTACGACATCGGTGACGGAGCTCCACCGGCGCGCGAAGGACGCCGCCAGGAAGGCGTCCTGGCCGACGGGGAGGAACTGTGAGCGCAGATCGTCGCCGCCGATGCGGGAGATGAACTCCCCGGCGTCCTCGGGCAGTTCGGGTGCGCCGGGACCGCGACGCCGCAGCACGCGCATGCCGTGGTGCAGCACCGTCTCGGAGCCGTCGAGCCCGGAGAGGGCCTCGGTGATCTCCAGCGGCAAGCCGGCCTCGTCCAGAAGGCCCAGCTGCGTGTCCAGTACGACACCGGCCGCTCCACCCGCGACGGCCGCGGCAGCGGTGTGGGGCCCGATGCCACCGCACGCCCACACGGGCATCCCGTCGGGCAGCCCGTCGCGGCCTCCGCCGCCGAGGGCCGCGAGCACCTGCTGCAGCAGCACGAAGGTGCTCAACTCCCCGGCGCGGCCGCCCGCTTCGGTGCCGCGGACGATGAGGCCGTGCGCTCCGGACGCCGCGGCACGGCGCGCTTCGTCCAGCCCCGTGACCTCGACGAGGACGCGCCGTCCGCCGAACTCCCCCGGAGAGCGCGCGGGGTCGGCGATCAGCACGGTCTCCGCGGCGTCGGGAAGGTCGCCGTCCGTCACCGGGCACCCGGGGCGGATACGGACACCGAACGGGCGTGCCGCCCAGCGGTTCGTGCGGTCGAGATGCTCGGCCGCCTCGCGCAGCGCGCCGTCACCGGCGGGCAGTTCCAGCACACCGAGTGCACCCGCGGCGCAGGCGCCGGCGGTGAGCCGCGGTGACGGCCTGTGCAGGGGGTTGATCGCGATGACCGGGTTGGATCGCGAGGACACGTGGGACGCGTCCGTATCCAGCATCCTCATGGGCTCTCCCGACTGCACGATCGCTTCGGTCAGCTGACCATGCGTAGTAGACGGGACGGTTACTGTGCGGTCAACCGATGGTTGTCCGGCTGCACGTCACTCTCCGTCAACCGTCGGAGAGCCGCCCACGACCGGGCAATTCGCCCTCCGTGGCACACCGAGCAGGGCCTTGACACGCACGTCATGAAGACAAAACGCAGGGGTCATTACGTTTGTCATGGCCATGTAACCGTCCGCTTACGTGCCACACGGGGACTGTGTGGCAGATCACAGCATTGAAGCGGGGATTTCCGGATCAACCGGCGGCCGCGACGGGCCACCTGTGCGGCAGGGGGTCGGCCTGCCGGTGGCCCGGGGCGGGTTGCGCCGGGCGGATTCCGGTTGTCCCGCGATTGTGCCCCAGGTCCCCGCACCCGCGGCCGCCATTGAGCAAACGCGCAAATACGCGACCGGGAGGGGACTCCGGGACTGGACCACCCGTCACCCGTCGAAGGGCGCGGGTAGAGAGGCCACGTCAGTGGCGGTCCGGTGGACGGACGACTCCGCGTGCGCGGCGCCGGCGGCCGGTGCGGGCACGAGGGCCCGTCCTGGCATCGGCATACGTCTGCTCGATCTCACCCTCGGGGCAAGGTGGTTGGCGATCACGGCGGTCTCCTTGGCGACTGTCCCGGTGGGGGCGGAATGTCTACGCGCGGAGAAAGTACGTCGGGATACTCGTGAGTCACAAGAGACGGACACACAATGGCAATTACCTGCCACGAAATCATGTGTGCCGACACCCGTGCGGTGCGATTTCAGCTCCCTGCCGCGGCATGAAGGTGCGCTTTCGGCCGTCGTGACCTCATCCGGCCACACTCGTCGGTCGACCGGGTCGCAACCACCCTCTGTTTCCCGCCTGTTCGTACCCAGGACTCGACAGGACGGCGATCCGGCGCTAGGCGCGGAGCACCCAAGTCCGGTTCACAGGCTTGTCTAAACCGATTTAAACGGGCAGGGTGCGAGATCCTCCGAGCCGGACGGCGCCGACCGAGGTGCCGACCAGGACACGGACCGGAACGTCGAAGAAGACAGGGAAGAGGAGCCGAACATGAGCGTGCCCCGCAGAAGACTCCTCGCCCTGGGAGCCGCCGTACCGGCCTCGTCCCTCCTCGGTGCAGCGCCCGCACGCGCCGCTTCCGTCGGCACCCGTCGCGGCCGTTCCGGCCTGACAAACCTCGCCCACCTGCGCTTCCTCGGTGACACGGTCGAGCCGGAACCGCTCCCGGGGCACGACACGTACCGCCTGCGCGAGGAGCCCGCGCTCGGCACGCTGTGGACCTACGCGGATCGGCAGGAGGACGGCTCCTACAAGCGCATCGGCGGCGGAAAGCTCGATCCGGAGACCGGGCACTACGAGCAAGGCGCCTTCAACGCCGACGACATGGCCCGTGCCGCCGTCGTGCACCTGCGGCACTGGACGCACACCGGCTCCGATCGCAGCCGGCGCTCGGCGCGTCAACTTCTGCGCGGCATCTGCTATCTCCAGACCACCGACGGTCCGCACGCCGGCAACGTCGTCCTGTGGCAGCAGGCCGACGGCACCCTCACCCGCAGCGCCTACCCGCCCGAGAAGCCCGACCCCTCGGACTCCGGGCCTTCCTACTGGCTGGCCCGTTTCGTCTGGGCGCTCGGTGAGGGCTTCGAGGCATTCCGCCGCCCCGACCCCGGCTTCGCCGCGTTCCTCCGCGACCGTCTCGAACTCGCCCTGACCGCCCTGGAACGCGACGTGCTCAGCCTGTACGGGACATGGGAGACCGCCGACGGCCGACGTGTGCCGGGCTGGCTCATCACCCATGGCGCGGACGCCTCCTCGGAGGCGGTGCTCGGACTCGCCGCGTATGTGCGGGCGGGCGGCGGCACCCGCGCCCGACGGGCCACGGACCAACTGGCGGAGGGCATCGCAGCGTTGGCCTCGGGCGGTCCCGGGCAGTGGCCCTACGGGGCGGTGCTGCCCAGCGCCGCGGCCATCTCGCAGTGGCATGCCTGGGCCGCGCAGATGCCGACGGCGCTCGCTGCCGCCTCGGCCGTGCTCTCGCGGCCCGGCCTGCTCCGTACTGCGCTCGCCGACACGGCAGGCTTCACCCCCGAATTGCTGACGGCCGGCGGATGCGACAACGGCTGGCTGCCCGCGCCGGTCGACCGCACCCAGATCGCGTACGGCGTCGACTCGCGCCTGCGCGCGCTGCTCGCCGTGGCGGACAACGGCGGCGCACCGGGCCTTTATCCGCTGGCGGCGCTCACCGCCGCCTGGTACTTCGGGGCCAACGCGGCAGGGGAAGCCGTCTACGACCCTGCCACCGGCGTCACCTTCGACGGCGTGGCACCCGACGGCAAGATCAATCGCAACTCCGGCGCCGAGTCCACCATTCACGGCCTGCTCTCGATGCTCGCGCTGGACTCCCTGACCGAGGGCGGCGGTGCACGCGCCGCCGCTTCCCCGCTGGGCCTCGGCGGCACCGGGGAACGTGACGGACTGCGCGTGCTGGAGGCGGAGAAGGGCGAACTGACGGGAGCCGCCGAGCCGGTGCGCCCCGACTCGGCCTGGACCGGGGAGTCGCAGTACAGCGGCGACGCGTACGTCGCCCTGCGCGAGGGCGGAGGCGTCTCGTGGACTCTGCCGGACGACGCGGAAGGACCGCTGCTCGCCTCGCCGGTCGTGAACCTGGTCTCCGACCGGGACGCGGGTGCGACGCTCTGGAACACCCGAGGCACCGACACGACCCGCGTCGACCACGGCACGGCAGGCGCACAGGGCATCACCGCGGCGCCCGGTGCGCTGACTCCGGTGTCGTTGCCGGGCACGTTCTCACCAGGCGGACGGCTGCGGGCGCGAGCCGACGGGGTGGGAGAGCATCCGCTGCGGGTCGACGCCGTGATGGTGCGTCCGACGGTGGCCCGACGGGTGCTCCATGGGCCGGAGCGAAGCATCGCCCTGCTCCACAACGGCGACGGGCAGCCGCACACCACCGGAGTGAGCATGCCGGGGCAGGGCCCGGTCACGATCGAGCTCTACAACGTGCGGGCGCGGCTTCGCGGGCGCCGGACCGCCACCGGCCCGGACGTTCAGGTGACCGTGCCCGCATCCGGGTTCGCCGTCGTACGGCGGGGCGCCGCGCGGCAGAAGTGATGGGGAGGACCGGCCGGTACTACGTCCCGTCCTCCCGGTGCGCCTGCCGCCGTCCCCGTAGTGCCTTCGCCACCAGGCACACCGCGGAGACGGCGAACAGCGCCGCGGTGACCAGCAGCCAGCGCCCCATGAAGACGCCCGGTTCGAGGCCCGTGTACGAGGCGTAGTGGCCGACCCGGTCAAGGATGAGCGGATACCAGACGAGAAGCAGCAGCAGCGAGACGGCCGCGGGCACGCGTACGTAGTTGATCTGCTCCCGCCACGCCGCCGCGTCGCGCCCATGGCCCTTGCGTGGCCGCGCCGCGACGGCACGCAGCGCACGGTCCGCCGCCGAGTAGAGGGGCACGAGGACGAGGTCGTGCACGACCGCCGCGCCCACGAACCACAGGACGACGCCGGGCGTGTCCCCCTCCAGCAGCCGGACCCCGGCGTACCCGGCCAGTGCGAACGAGCCGAGCACCAGGATCAGATGAAGCGGCGATGTCCCGTACCGCGCGCGGAGGGCAGCCATCGCCCTCGGCCGCTCCCCGCCGCCCTCCTTGGGGCCCCTCTCTCTCCGGTCCTCCCTCCGGTCGCCCGTCACGACCGCGCTCCGAAGGTCAGGCGCGTGACCCACTTCGTGTTGTTCACGCCGGGGTTGGCCGGGACGATCACCCGCGCGGGATAGCCGTGGTCCGGGGACAGATCCGCTCCGTTGACGCGGAGAGCCAGCAGCGACCGCGGGTCGCGGACCTGGTTGTCGCGCAGTCCCGCCGAGCGGAACGAGCCGCTGCGCTGCGCCGATTCGACGAAGACGTCCGGCGGGTCCTGGCGGATTCCGACCAGCGCCGCCAGCGTCGTCAGCCGTACGCCGCTCCACTCCTGGTCCTCGGTGGACCACCCCTCGACGCAGGCAATGGGGAGCGCGGCGCTGTGCTGGGGCAGGTCCAGCAGCTGCTGCCGGGTGAGGACCTTCTCCTGTCCGCCGGAGCGCACCGTCAGCCGCCAGTCGTCACCGATGTCGGCGGCGCGGATGCCGCGCGCCTCGGCGGTCTTGTTGATCTGAAAGCCGTTGGGTCCGGTGCCCGGGTCGGTGTGGCGCGGCGCCAGGACCGCCGTCTCCCGCAGCGACCCGCCGATGCTCTGACCCGCCGTCACCACGAACAGCGCGAGTGAGCCCGCACCCACCATGCCCAGGGCGCCGCGCCGGGACATCGTCGCCGGTGCCGGATCGGGGGTGACCAGGCCGGTCTCGTCGGGCGGTTCGGGCTCGGTGCGGCTGGCCGGGGTGCGCAGCTCCGCGCGCAGATCGCGGCTGCGCAGGGCACGGATCATGAGGGGGATGCGGAAGGCGATGTGGACGACGAAGGCTCCGATGAAGACCCAGGCTCCATAGAAGTGGAGGGTGTAGAAGGAGCCGGGGAAGATGTAATCCAGCTGCACGTTCAGCAGCCCCGTGGCGAACTCGAAGAGCGCTCCGCCGACGAGCAGCAGCAGCGACACCCGCTCCAGCGCGTGGCTGAGCGAGCGGACCGGTGGCCAGGTGAACAGCTTCGGCACGACCGACCACAGCTTCGCCAGCAGGACCGGCACGAGGACGATCCCGAGCGTGACGTGCACTCCCTGGTTGAGGCGGTACAGCCACGGCGGGTCCGTCGGCCAGGGGAAGAGGTAGAAGCCGAGCCAGCCCTTGTCCGGCGTCTTGTCGTTGGGCGGTCCCAGGCCCGGGTTGTAGGCGGCGTACGAGAGCAGTCCCGTCACGAACAGCACGATGATGCCGACGAGTAGGACCAGCCCGAAGACCGAAGTCAGCCACGGTCCGCGGATCGGGCTGCGCCAGAAGCCCGGCCGCGTCGGTCCCGGCGGCGGGCTCGAGTGCGAGCCGCCCTTCCCGCCCTTCCGGGCGCCGCCCCGGATACGGGCGAACCGTCCGCGTCCGCCCGGCCGTTCGGAGGCGCGGCGTGAGCCGTGGCCGGGTCCGGGCCTGCGCCCTTCCTCCGCGTCGGTGTCAGCCGTGTGCTGCTCGGCCTGCATCTTCGTCCTCCGTGCGCTGCGACGACGACCGGACGGCCCGTCACATCGACGGTAAGGCGCGCGGCAGGCCGGATCACGGAAGGCGACCGCCACGTCACCGGACCGTTCGATCTTCCGGCCCCGCCCACACGGCACGGAGCCACGCAGCACGAAGCAGACACAGCACGAAGCCGGCCTGCGCACCCGTCGGGGTGCGCAGGCCGGCGCTCACCTCACGCAGGGAGTGCGTCCCTGCCGCGTGGCGAGGTGGATCAGAAGACGTTCACGCCGTAGGCGCTCAGCGCCTCGGTGACCGGCTGGAAGAACGTCGTACCACCGGAGGAGCAGTTGCCGCTGCCGCCGGAGGTCAGGCCGAGGGCCGTGCTGCCGGCGAAGAGCGAGCCGCCGCTGTCGCCGGGCTCGGCGCAGACGTTGGTCTGGATGAGACCGTTGACGATGCCGTCAGGGCCGTAGTCCACGGAGACGTTCAGGGCCTGGACGGTGCCGCCGTGCAAGCCGGTCGTGCTGCCGCTGCGCTGCACGGACTGGCCCACGGACGGGTTACCGGCACTGGTGATGTCCTGGTAGCCGCCGTTGTAGAGGTAGACACGGCCGTCAGCCGCACTCGGGTTCGAGTGGCGGATGATGCCGTAGTCGTTGCCGGGGAAGCTGCTGCCGGCCGTCGTTCCGATCGACCAGGAGCTGCCGATGTTGGTGCAGTGACCGGCAGTCAGGGCGTACTTGGTGCCCGCGCTGTCCTGCACGTTGAAGCCGAGCGAGCAGCGGGCGCCGCCCGTGGTGATGGCCTCGCCACCGGCTATGAACTTGGAGAACTTGCCCGCCGTCCGCTTGATCTCGAAGGCACCGGAGTTCACGCCGGCTTCCTTCTTGATCTTGGCCAGGTCGGCCTTGGAGACGGTCTTGTCCACCGTCACGACGACCTTGCCGGCCTTCGCGTCGGTGTACCAGGCGGCGCCGCCGACGTGCGCGGAGCGCAGTGCCTGGCTCGCGTCGCTCAGCGCGGCGGAACTGAACTTCGTGGGAGCAGGTTCGGCTGCCGAGGCGCCGCTCGCCGGGAGGGCGAGTGCGGCGGCGACCGCGAAGCCGGAGGTGACCGCGATCAGCCGCGCGCGTCTCGCAAAGGTGCGATGGGGGGTGGTGCGCGTGATCCTCACTGATTCCTCCAGTAAGAGAACGGGGGCCCTTGGGTGGGGGCCCATGGGGCGCAGCAGTCAGGGCACGCCGGTGGGGCCGCCGTGTCCCTGACAAGCGCTGAACGGAATATTTGCCCAGGCCACCGGTCCACGCAAGACGCTGTTTCAAAGTTCAAAAAGTGAAAGATACGAGCGGGGACGAAATGTCAGATTGATCCATGCGATAACAGCTGTAAGTGGACATAGGCTGAGTAGATGCCCCTGCCACACGGTTCTGGGAGAGCCCGCGCCGCGGCACGTCCGGCGCGCGGCACTCGCTCCTGAGGCACGCGGATCACCGCTCTGTGGCGGCCAGTTGGGCGTGCGGGCTCCGGGACGGCACACCTGGCGACGGGTCTTGCGAGCGCCACCGGCACCGCTCCCCCGGGAGCGGCCGGGACGCGGCGCACCCGGGCGGTACGCGCAGCACGGGAGGCCGTTGATCATGCTCTGTGCTCCCGCCGGATTTCAGAACCCGACGGTCGGACGCGGACGCCTGCGGTCAGCGCCTCTCGATACGGGCCTGCTCCACGAGGTCGGAATAAGACTCGGCGTCATCGAGATCGGATCCGTGCAGAAGCAGCGCCGACCAGGGGACGGGGCAGGGCGGAGCGTGGTCCGGGTCGGGGCAGAGGAGCCGGGTGATGCGCTCCTTGATTTCCTCCGCCTGTTTCTCGGTCGCGTAGATGCCCAGCCGCACTTCCCAGACACTCGGCTCGTCCGGCAAAACCCACCGTCCTCGTCGGAAAGAATTCCTTCGGAATGAATAAGAAAACGGAACCGGACAGAAAAGAAAAAGGGAGGCGAGCTCTCACTCGCCTCCCTTTGCACGCTACCAGACGCGCTTTGCGTCGCAGTGCCGCTTGTAGTGGCCCTGAGGCACGGGGACGTTGGCCTTCGCGGCCTTGATCGCGTTCTCCTTGGAGTTGCCGGAACCGTCGGCCCGGTCGTAGCCGACGACGTTGTTGTCACTGATACGGACGATCTGGCACTGCACGGTGGCGTGCCACGTCCGCAGAATTCCGGCGCTGTGCGCGGCGACCTCGTGCGAGCTGCCGGCGGCCGAGGCCGACGGCGCCACCAGGCCGCCCAGTGCGAGGGCCATGACTCCGGGCACGAGCACGCGGCGGAGCGTCTTCATGAAATTCCTCCCTGACGGTGGTGAAGCCGGACCATGCGTGTCCGGCGGTGCCAGATGACCTTCGCACCGGCGCACCCCGGAGTGAGGCCTTTGTCAGGGCATCGGCAGTCCTGCGTCAGGTCTCCGTCAGTCGGCTGCCGACTTGCGGCATCAGCCATGACATGCCTGCCACGGCAGGGTCCCGGCGGCACCCAGCGGGGTGGCTCGTCACCGCGTCCGTGAACCGAAGCCCCCCGCCCCGCTACGTACAGGGAGCAGACACACAGCGGCCCGCAGGAGATCACATGGCGCACGAAACGGCTGTCCCCCTCAGGGCGGGGCAGCGGGACAATCCTTCACTGGCGACCGTCACCGGCACCGAACTCGCCCGCAACAAGCGGGGGTTCATCTTCTGGTACCACTTGCTTGCCCCCGTGATCATCACCGTTCCCCTCTTCCTCGGCGCTCTCGGCTCCTCCGAGGCGAAGGCCGGCCAGACCTTCGAGGTGTTCCGCAACGTCACCCTGGAGTTCTGGGGCGTCCTGGTGCCCATGACGGCGGGGCTCGCGGCGGCGCTCGCCGTCCGCGCGGACCAGGACCCTTGGCGGCTGCTGCTCTCCTACGGCGTGCCGCGCGGGCGCTACTTCGTCGGCAAGGTCGCCGCGCTGGGCGTCCTGGGGTTCGTCTCCTCCACCGTCCTCCTGGTGATGCTCTCGCTCGGCTCGGTGATCAGCGGACGCTTCCCCGAAGGCATGGGGACGGTGGTCGCGGCGGTCTACCTGCCGTGGCTGGTCGGCCTGTCCATGACGGCGCTGGCCGTCCTCGTGGCGGTCATGTGGGGCATGGGCCCCAGCATCGGGGTCGGGGTCGCGGGCCTGCTGTGCGGGGCTCTCGTCTCGGACAAGGTCTTCTGGTTCGCCGTCCCCTTCGCCTGGCCGATGCGGGTGGTTCTGCCGCTCGCCGGCATCGGGCCCAACGGGGTGCCACTGCCGAAGGACAGTCCCGTCACCGAGATGTCCGCGATCCCCCTCGCCCTGGGCCTCGCCGCGGTGCTCACCGTGGTCCTGCTCTTCCTCGGCCGCCTGCACATGATCCGTAAGGAGATCTGACCATGTCCGTGGGAACACCCGGCACACAGACGACGGACGCACTGGTGATCCGTCAGCTGCACAAGCACTACGGGACGCACCGTGCGCTGGACGGTGCGGATCTCACCGTGAAGACCGGCGAGGTCTACGGCCTCCTCGGGCCGAACGGCGCCGGAAAGACGACGCTGATGAAGGCACTCCTGGGGCTGCAGCGGCCGACGTCCGGCAGCATCGAGATCTTCGGCAGACCCGTCGGCCGGGACACGCTTGCCGAGGTCGGCGCCCTCATCGAAGTGCCAGGCCTGTGGCCGACCTTGACGGCGGACGAGACGCTGAAGGTGCACGCCAAACTGCGTGGAGTACCTCAGGACTGGATCGAGGGCGCGCTGCGTCTGGTCAAGATGACGGACGCGCGCAGTCGCCGGGTCGGGGCGTACTCGCTCGGCATGCGCTGGCGTCTGGGCATCGCCATCGCTCTGCTCGCCAGGCCCCGGCTGATCATCCTGGACGAACCGACCAACGGCCTCGACCCGGTCGGCATCCGCGAAATGCGCGGCATCATCAGGTCGTTGGCAGGCGAAGGCGTGGCAGTGCTCATCGCGAGTCACCAACTGGGCGAGGTGGCACAGGTATGCGACCGGGTGCAGGTGCTGACAGCCGGTCGCACCCAGTACGAGGGGTCGCTGGAGGGCCTTGCCGTCGACGGCGATGTGGAGGCGGGGTTCTTCCGCCTGTTGGAGACGGCCGATGCCGGCATCCGCTGAGCGGCCGAACCGCCGCCGGTGGCTCCGTGACGAGCGGTCACGAGGGCACCGGCGGCGAGCCAGGATCTTCGGAGGACGAGAGAGGCGTCGGACTGAGGTCGAACCGTCCGCTCGGACCTCAGGAGGCCCGTCTGCGGTCGCGCTGCGAGGGCACCTGCGCCGCGGCGCGCGGTTGATTCAGAGTCAGTACCGAAGCCAGCGGAATCAGCTCGGCACGGCTGCTCACGCCTACGTCGTCGTACAGCTTGCGGATGCGGCGGTACATCGTGCGCTCCGAGCAGTAGTAGCGCCGCGCGATCTCGCACACCGTCATGGACGAACACAGCATCCGCATCAGCCCGGTGTCGATCCCCGGAACGGTCCGAAGTGCGTGCGCCGGGTCGTGATCCGACGGGCGAGCTGAATCGTGTTCACCGGACGTAGGACCTGCTGGGTACGGAGAGTGGGGCGGGAGCCCGTGCTCGGGCTGCAGGGCACGGCGGCCCGCGGCGGCTGAATGTTCCAGCCCGCGTTCCTTCCACGCGCTGCCCGGTCTGGCCGCACTCTCCTCGAAGTGCCCTGAAGGGGCCTGCCGGTGCTCTTCCTCGGCGGGTACGGCCTCGCGTGCCACCGAGAAGGGCTGGATTCGTGAATCCGCCGACTCGGGAGAGGCGGCGGTGCAATGCGAACGGAGCTGTGCGTACAGCATGTCGACCTGATTCGCGCCGGCAATGGCCATGTTGAAGACGAAGTCCGCGCCCGAACGGATGGCGTAGTAGGTACGGAATCCCGAGACATCATTGGTGACGGCCACGAGCAGGGCCAGAGGATGCCGAACCCTGACGACGCGTAGTCCCTCGGCCTGGAATTCGCTGGTGACCGGAATCAGTACCGGCAGGTCGAGCGCTCCACCGGGTGCGGTCAGATCCTCGTCATCGACGAAACCGACCCGGTCGAGGCCGGAACGGATTCTGCCGAGCGGTGCCTGAGGCGATTCGAAGTGAGCCTTGAGGCCCGAGTGGACCAGGACATGGAGTTCGCTGGAGTTCGAAACGTGCTGCTGTTCTTGCTGATGCATCGTGTTTCCCCCGTTGTTCATCCCCGTGATCGTCCGGTCGTGGTCGACGATCACGGATCACACCCCTGCCGGCACTGAGTGATCCGGTACCGGTCACCGTGCGAGCCGACAGAGCTTCATGGTTCTGCTGAGCAGCGAGCCGAGGCTCACTTTGTCTCCGTCGTCCCCGGATGCCCTGACCTGCCCGATATCACGGTAACCGGCCTGCCGCGCACGGTCGTTGAGCGCGTACGTGGTGCCGTCCGGAACCGTGAACACGGCCTGGTCACCCTCACGGCACTCCGCCGTGCCGTGGTCGGTCTTCAGCGGCCAGGTGTAGCCCAGGTTCTTCTCACTCATCTCCTGCTTCGTCGTGGTCGGGCTGGGCAGCGGCTTGGGGTCCTTGGTGTCGGGGTCCGTCCTGCCTCCGCCGCCGCAGGCCGACGCCCCGAGCAGTACGAGCCCGGCGACAGTCGACGCCATGGCCACCACCCGGGTACGGCCGCGGGGCCGGCGGGAAACGCTGGAAGGAGTGGTCGTAGGTGGCGTGATGACCGGCGAAGTGGCGGTCGGCGTCGAGGTGTTGATGGTGGTGGCGTCGGTGGTCTCGATGTGCGCGGAGCTGTGGTTCTGCGAAGTCACGTGCAATTGCCTCACTGCTGGACCGGACTGATGGATCGGGCTGCGCCGTGGGCGCCGAGCAGCGCGGCATAGCCGTCTTCGAGCGACGGCTCGACCGGACGGGCGCCGGACGGCGGATCGTTGGTGATGACCCGGTACTGGGCTCCTTGCGCCGTGGTCACCGCGCTCACGACCTCCGCTCCCGACGGGGGCCCTCCTGCGGGACCCTCGGCCTCGCACACGTACGCGCACCCGGCGGCCTGGTTGACCAGCGCCGTGGTGGCGTCGTGGAAGACCAGCCGGCCGCCGGAGAGCACCGCCACCGCGGGGCAGGTCTGCGCGACGTCGTCGAGGATGTGGGTGGAGAGCAGAACGGTGCGTCCCCTTCCGAGCCCGGCGAGCAGCGTCCGGAACCGCATGCGTTCGTGCGGGTCCAGTCCGGTGGTCGGTTCGTCGACGACCAGCAGGGACGGGTCGCCCATCAGGGCCTGCGCGATGCCGACCCGACGCTTCATGCCGCCGGAGAACCCCGACAGGCGCTCGCCGGCCCGTTCCTCCAGGCCCACCTCGGCGATCCGCTTCTCCGCCTGGCGTCGCCGGTCCCGCGTATCGTGGATGCCTTTGAGCACCCCGATGTAGTCGAGGAACTCACGGGCGGTCAGATCGGGGTAGAGGGAGAGTTCCTGCGGCAGATAGCCCAGCATCCTCTTGACGGCGGTGAGCCCGGCGCTGGTCGACAGGTCGTGCCCGCCCACGGTCACGCGACCGGAGGTCGGCCGCAGCACACCGGTGAGGATGCGCAACAGGGTTGTTTTTCCGGCCCCGTTGGCTCCCAGAAGGCCCACCGTGCCGTTCTCGATATGCAGATCCACGGCGTCCAGCGCGCGGCGGCCGCCGGAGTAGACCTTCGTCAACTGCTCAGTGCTGATGTTCATGTTGCTCCGTCTCGACGGCGGACGAGGAGGTGACCCAGGGCGTAACAAACGGCGGCCATGGCGAGCACGAGGAGAACGTTCATCAGCGCGGCCGCGTCGCTGACGTCGGGACGCAGCGCACCGCCGCCCTCGCGCGCCGCCCACACCTGAGGTGCGTGGGCCCATGCCACGAGCGCATAGCCGCCGAGTGGTGACAGGACCGTGCCGGTCACTGTGGGCAAGGGAGAGAATTCCGGCGGGAAGTGACAGGCCCACAGCCACACCACGACGGTGACGGCGCGCGCGGCGGCGACCGGCATCAGCACGCCCAGCAGCCCTGCGAAGGCGGTGACGAGCAGTGTCGCCGGGAGGACGACCGCCACGAGGGAGACGACCGCGGACACCAGAGGTGCCGCGGAACCCGAGGTGCCGGCGAGCACCGCGCCCGCCAGCAGGAAGAGAACGGCGACCGGCGCGAGGGCGGTCACCAGCGGACCTGCCAGCGTCCCGGCCGTGCGCGACAGTGCCCGGGCGGGAGTGGCAGCCAGCAACTCCGGCATTCCGCGCGCTTCCAGGCCCCGGCGCAATCGGTCAGCGAGGGCGAGACCCACGCCGAGGGTGCAGAGGGTGTTGACAAGCACCGCACCCGCGCCTGCTCTCGCGGCAGGGTCGCTGTGTCCGGTGACCACGGGCGACGTGGCTGCCAGCAGCAGACTCAGCAGCGCCAGTGGCAGAACCGCTCCCCAGACGACCTTGCGACGGGCCGCCATCAGGGCCTCGTACCGCAGTGTCCACAGCAGCGACGTCATCCTGCCTCCCCGTTCTTCGAGTGCCGCCCGGCGGCGTCTCCGGACGGGTCACCGCCCCCTGGTCGTCTCTCTCTGATGGTCGCTTCGCTGCCTGCACGCCCCGCATCGCCGAGAGAGCGCAGGGCCAGCAGGAGGAGCACGGAGCCGGCCAGCAGTGCGGGCACGCCCTGCCCCGCCCCCTCGGGCACCACGCGGTCGACGATCAGCAGTTTGGCCAGGACGGCTGCCACCACGAGACCGGTGGCGGGCGCGGCCGACCCGGACCGCACCGTCGCCCAGATGGCACCGCCGGCCAGCAGCACCGTCAGTCCGGCCAGTTCCAGGAGAGCTGCCCCCACGTCCAGTGAGTGCCTTGCCGCCCGTGCCAGCGTGACCAGGGTGAGGGCCGAGACGACGGTGACGGCCGCAGGCCAGGCGAGACGGCGGGCGACCGTCCGCGGATAGGGCGTGGGCAGCGACAGATGGAGTTCCAGCAGCCGCTCGCGGGCGACCACCGCCGCACAGGCCAGCGCCGTGGCCGCCGGAAGGGCGCTGGTCAGCAGCGAACGCCCCAGCAGCGTCCCGCCGCCGGGTCCGGTGAGCATCGCGAGACATGACAGCAGCGCTGCCAGCACCGGCAGGACGACGGCCTGCTTCCCGCAGCGGCGCACCTCGTGCGGCAACCACGTCGCGATTGTCATCTCTCAGCTCCTCCCGTCGATCCCCTGCCTCCGAAGGCCCGGGGCACCACCGCCCCCGGCCGGCAACGGGGGAAACCGGCCGGTGAGCAGTGGTGCACTCAGTACGTAGCCCGGCGAAGACGGATGGTTCACGCATGGCTGCCTATTCTTCGCGTCACTGCCGCGCTGTCCTCCACCCGTGCCGTTCGTGTGCGGGCTACGACACCGACTCCGCGGTCACGCGGCTCCTCATGGCGCCGGCGGCCCATCCGAGCAGGGCGAGCGCGAGCAGCAGGGTCCAAGGCGTCGTCGACAGCAGTGCGTTCAGCAGCGCGTCGGCCGGCGTGGAGAAGAGCCCCCGCGGGCCTCCCACCACTCCCAGCAGCCACAGCGCCCCACCGGCCGCGGCCCCGGCGGCGGGCGCGAACCGGACGGCGAGGGCGAGGGCCAGCGAGGCCGCCAGCAGCGACTCACCGAGCCAGCTCGTCACCACGGGCCACCAACCGGGCCCGTCCACGAGGGCGGAGCAGATCATCGCCATCGCGACGTCCGCGAAGAGCACCACCGTGAGCCTGGCGAGGAACACGGCGGCGGGCGGCACCGGAAGCGTGAACAGCAACTCCCGGCGGGGGTCCCTGCGGGGTGAGGCCACCATGAGGGCACCGAGGATCACCAGCAGCACCACGACCGCTCCGAACAGCCGCACTCCGAAGCCGTCCTGCACTCGTGCCGAAGCGATCAGAGCCGCGCCGACGAACCCGGCGGCGCTCAGCGGAGCCCACACCCGCGGCATCAGCGCTGCCTGGCGCAGCGTCAACTGCCAGGCGGTGCGCCATGACATGTCCCGCCTGTCCGGCTTGGCCGCCGGGACGGTGGCGGCGGCCTGGCGGCGGGACGGAACCGCCGCCCCGGCCAGTGCGGGGCCGAGCAGGGCGTCGAAGGACGGCGGTGTGACGGCTCGCTCGTCCGCTTCCGCACGCACTGCCGAGCCGATGTTCTGCCACACTGCCATCCGCGTGCGACAGTCCACGCACCCTGCCAGGTGCTCCGGTCCGCTCCCGCCGTCCCTGTCGGACCGGGCGAGCGTGGCCAGGACGTCGTCGGTGATGTGTTCGGTCATGATCGTCCCGATCCTTCCAGCCGCGTGGCGGCGAGCATGCTGCCCAGTCGCCTGCGCGCGTGGGACATCCGGCTCTTGACGGTGCCCACCGGGATGGCGAGCACGGTGGCGACTTCCGTGTATGCCAGCTCGTCCACCAGCACCAGGGCGAGCACTTCCCGCAGATGCCCGGGAAGAGCCTGCACGGCTGCGAGTAACTCGCTGTGTTCGGCCTCCCTCACGATCTGCTCCTCGATGCCCGGCGCCGGGTCGGGCACGTCGTGCGCCTCGGAGAGATCCGCCAACTGCGGGCGCGACTTGCGGAGTTGGTTGTGCGCCTGCCTCCGGGCGACGCCCATGAGCCAGCCGCGCGCGGAGGACTCGCCGCGGAATCCCTTCGCGGAGCGCCAGACGGCCAGCCACGTCTCCTGGAGGATCTCCTCGGCCACCCCCTGGTCCGAGGTGAGCCTGCGGATGAGGCGGAGCGTGGCAGAGGCATGCCGCTCATAGAGGGCACGCAAGGCGGTCTGGTCGCCGTCGGCGACGGCGGTAAGCAGGGCTTCGTCCGAACACACATCACGTACGTATCAGGAAAGCCCGGTCCGGTTCACGTGTCGCCGGGAGGAATCACCGATTCAGGCCGGAAAGCATCGGTGAGGCATCGTCCTCCCCCATATCTGCCACTCAACTGCCACTCCTGCCACGTCGGTTGGAATCCGTTGATCGCCGCTGAACGGCGTGATTCGGTAATTCCCGGATCGCGACCCACGAACTTTCATTCGTTCCAAAACGGGAGGAGTAGTCAGCATGGGAAACATCGCCCCTGCTCAGACGCACAACGAGGCGAACCTCTTCGATCTCGACCTGGAGGTCGGCGTGGAGAAGTCCGTCGCAGGCCCGGCCATCACGAGCATCTCGTACTGCACCCCGGGCTGCACCAGCGAGGGCGGCGGCTCCGGCTGCAGCCACTGCTGCTGACCTGATTCACCGTGGGGCCGGGCGGGCCCGCCCGGCCCCACGGGTTCTACCGCGCAGGCGGGCGCACAGACCGGCGCACAAGAAGGGGGAACGTGGGGATGCCGTCACTTGCGAGACCGTTCGAGGCTAGGGACATCTTCCTGCTCCGGGCGCCGCTGGCACCCGGAGCTGAGGGACTCCCCCTGCCGCGCGGCCCTGAAGGAGGGCCCCGAGATCTGTCCGCCTGTGCCCAGCTGCTCGCGTCCGTTCCCGGCGACAGCGCGCTGAGCGAGGCACTCGACCTGGCCTCGCCGAGCCTCAGCGCCATGATCCGCCGCGTGGCGGAACGCGGCGCCGGGGCGATCAAGGCGGGCCAGCTCCGCCGGGCAGCGCTCGCGGTGCTGCGCTACGACATCCGGATGCGGACCCGGCCCACCCCGTTCGGTCTCTTCGCGGGCGTCGCGACCGGGCAGTTCGACTCCGCTGCCAAGGCCGAGAGGGGAACGGCGCACAGCACCAGGACCCACGCCGACATGCAGTGGCTCACCCGGATCGTCCACCGTCTCGAGTCCGACCCCGCCGTGCTCGCCACGCTCACCGTCCAGGCGCATCAGGCCCTGGTGCACCGCGGTGACCGGCTGGTCCTCACCTCGCCCTCCACCCAGGGAGTGCGTCCCGGCGACAGCGGAGAGGGCCGCTCCGTGGTGTCGGTGCGCAGAACGCCCGTGGTGGAGCGGGCAGTTGCCGAATCCCGGGCTCCTCTGCCCTACGGGGAACTGGTCCGGCTCACCACCGCGGCATTCCCCGGGGCACCGGCGGAGCGGGTGCGGGCCCTCCTGGCCGAACTGATCCGCCAGGAGATCCTGATCACCGGACTGCGGCCACCGCTCGACGGCGGTGATCCGCTGACCCACGTGCTGAGCATCCTGGCGCGGGTGGAGGCCCCCTCCGGGGACACACGAACCATCCACGACGCCTTGCTGACGGTGGAGCGAGAGCGGCAGGCGTACGACGAGCGCCCCGTCGGCGAGGGCGGTGTTCAGCTCGGCCGGTTGCTTGCGGCCGCTCGCTCGGTGGAGCCGGACGACACCCCCGTGCACATCGACACACGCCTCGATGCCGCGCTGCATCTCCCGTACCAGGTGCGCGAGGTCATCGAAGAGGCCACCGGCGTGATGTGGCGCCTGTCGCGCAGCAAGCTCGGGCTCTTCGCCCTGCGCGACCACCACCGTCGCTTCCTCGACGTCTACGGGACCGACCGACTGGTCCCCGTTCTCGAACTCCTCGACGAGGCAACGGGTATCGGCGCGCCGGCAGGCTACGGCTGGCCCAACAGCGAGGCCGCGCCTGTGACCCCCGACGACCCGCGTACCGTTCGCCGCGACCGCACGATGGCGCGACTCGTGGCCGCAGCACAGCGGCGCGGGCAACGCGAAGTCGTGCTCAGCGACGCGGACATCGACGAGCTGTGTCACGACACCGCGAACCCGGCCGACCTTCCCAACTCCTGCGAGGTGACGGTGCAGGTCGCGGCCCCGTCCGTCGAGGCCCTGGACGAGGGTGACTTCCGCGTCTTCCTCTCCCCCTCCCCCGGCTCCCACCGCGCCGGTTCGACCTTCGCCCGCTTCGCCGACCAACACCCGCACTGGCGCGAGGAGTTCACGGCTCTGCACCGCGAAAATCCCGTTCATGTGAAGGCGGCCCAGCCCGTCGACCTCGCCTTCATGCCGCGCTCGGGCCGTGCGGCCAACCTCGCACACACCGTGCCGGCGACCGGGCGGCGCATCACCGTCGGCCTTCCCGACGCCCCGGGAACCGAAGAGCTGCGACTGAGCGACATCGGCGTCGGTGCCACCCTCGACCGACTCACCGCCGTGCACATCCCCACGGGCCGTGAAGTCGTGCCCGTCCTCGGCAACATGGTCAGCGCTCCGGCGCAGGCACCCAACGCCGTCCGACTGTTGTGGGAGGTCGGGCTGGAGGGGCAGCGACTGTGGGAGCCGTGGAACTGGGGTCCGCTGGCCGACGCTCCGTTCGTGCCCCGCGTGCGGTACGGACGGTTCGTACTGGCCTGCGCCGTGTGGCGTCCGGACGTGCTGAGGGCCGACGCCGAGGAGCTGCGAGAACGCGGCGAGGGAAAGGACGGACGGAGCGGCTCCGCGGATGCGGACCGGGACTCCCTCGTCGCGAAGTGGCGCAGCGACTGGGACGTGCCACGTCACGTCCTCGCCGTCACGGCCGACCAGCGGCTGCTGCTCGACCTGGAGCTGGCCTGGCACCGCGAGTTGCTTCTCGATCAGGTGATCCGTCACCCGGATCTCATCGCCCAGGAAGTCCCCGGCGAGCACGAGAACTGGATGGACGGCCCGCTCGCGGGGCACACCACCGAACTGGTCGTCCCGCTGGTCCGGCGCGACGACACCGCCGGCCGGCGCCCGTACGCCGGACACCTCCAGCCGGCACGGACCGTGCACGGCCTGGGCGGCGAGTGGCTCTACCTCAAACTGCACGGTTCGGCCCGCACACAGGACGACGTGCTGCGCGACCGCATCCCCGAACTGGTCGGCCTGGCAGGCGAGAAGGGGGCCGACGGCTGGTTCTTCATCCGCTACACGGACGACGGCGGCCACCACCTGCGACTGCGGCTGCACGGCCCCCGCCCCGGGGACCTGTGGGGCGAGGTCGCTCCGGCCGTCGGGGAACTGCTGCGTCGCTGGCAGATGGAGGGCATCCTGCGCAGCCACGCCCTCGCCCAGTACGACCCGGAGACCGAGCGCTACGGAGGCCCGGGGGCCCAGCACCTGGCCGAGCAGGTCTTCAGGTACGACAGCGAAGCAGCGATCGAGCTGCTGCGCCTGGCCAAAGACCCCTCCAACGAGTACGGCATCGACGACCTGGCCGTCGTCTCGTGCGCGGCCCTTGCTCATGCCTTCGGGCCGCCGTCACCCGGCAATCCCCTCGTCACCGAGAACTGCGGTGACGACGGCGCCGCCGCATGGCTGTCCATGACCGGCTCGCGACGCGACCTGCCCGCGGCCTTCCGTGCCGGATCGGCCCGCTGGCGCCGACTCATCGACCCCTACCGCGGCTGGCCGGCCATATCGCAGGAGACAGCAGGAGCGCGTGCGCTGGAAGCACTGCGCCCCCGGGACGAGGCCGTGCGCGAGCTGGCCACTCTCATCAGGGAATCGGGCGAGACCCCGGAGGGCCGGGTCGTGGGAAGCCTGCTGCACATGGTCTGCAACCGCCTCTTCGGGGGTGAGAGCGCCCGTGAGCTGACGGTGCTCGGCATCGCACGGGGCGCCGTACAGGACCACCTCAACCGCCGGAGGCACCAGTCATGAACGACACGCTCGTACGCGGCGAGGAAGCCGTGTCACTCGTCGCCCAGCGGCTCGCCGACCCGGAACACGTCGCCTCCGTCGCCTCGCGCGACGACAACCGCGACCCCATCTACGACGCCGTGATGTGGGGGCCGCTGACCCTCGCCAACGGGCTGCCCGGCACCGCGCTCCTCTACGGCGAACTCGCCCGCACCGACGAGACGTGGCGTCAGGTCGCGCACCGGCACATCACGGCGGCGGGGCAGGCGATGAACTCGGCACCCAGTCGCGGGCTCTTCTCCGGTCCGGCCGCCCTGCTGGCAGCGGCTCAGACCTGCGCCGGTCCGGAGGGACACTACGGCTCGCTGCGCCGCAAGCTGGCCGCCTGGGTGGCACAGGACCAGACGGAACGGCTCCACGTCTTCGCCGAACAAGCACGCTCGGGCCGGACCGGAGTCGACTGGGCCGCCTACGACATCGTCAACGGGCTCTCGGGAACAGCGCGGCTGCTCCTCGACTCCGCGGCCGATCCGGCGGAGGCCGGGCCGGAAGTGGAGGCCGCCCTGAAGGCGTCGCTGCGCCATCTGGTCCGCATCACCGAGCCGGCGCGCGTGGACGGCCACGACGTTCCGGGGTGGTGGGTCCCCGTCGAGCGGCAGATCAGCGAACGGGACCGCGAGACCTATCCCCGTGGCGACTTCAACCTGGGCATGGCACACGGAATCGCCGGTCCCCTCGCCGTCCTCTGCTCGGCCGTCGAGAGCGGACGAGAGGTGCCCGGAACCCGCGAGGCGATCCACCGCATCGCTGACTGGCTCATCGGCTGGACGCTCCACGACGAGGCAGGCCCGTACTGGCCCGCCCGCGCCGGATGGGACGACGAGACGGCCCCGGACCGCCCGGGCGCCCTCTTCACACGAACTGCCTGGTGCTACGGCACCCCCGGGGTGGCAGCCGCCCTGTACCGCGCCGGCAGCATCGTGAACCGTCCGCAGTGGTGCGCCGCCGCGACGAAGGCACTTCGGGCGGCACTGCGCCGGGACGAGTCTCTTTGGGCCATCGAGGGTGCCACCGTCTGCCACGGCTATGCCGGGCTGCTGCGCGTACTGACGCGCGTGAACGAGTCCGCAGAGGACCCGGAGCTGCTCGCCGGTTGTCGCCGCCTGACCGGCAAGTTGCTCGAGTGCGCCGACGAGGAGGCGCCGTTCGGCTTCCGTCACCTCATGCGCTTCCCGGCCGCGGCCCGCTCACCCATTCCCCACCGGGCAGTCGACACCGCGGGCATGCTCGAGGGCGCCGCCGGCGTGGCGCTGTCGCTGCTGCCCACCGGCACCGGCCCGCTGCCGTGGGACCGAACGCTGGGCCTGGCATGACGGGGCCACGGGGGACGGGCGCTACGCGGATGGCGACGGTGACGGAAGTGAGCGAGGCGAGGCAGCCGTCCGGAAGCGGCACACCCGCCTTCGAGATGAACGGTCTCGTCGTGCGCTACGGCAAGGTCACCGCGGTGGACGGCGTGTCGGTCAGCTCACCACCCGGCCGCATCACGGCGCTCCTCGGGCCCAACGGGGCAGGAAAATCCAGCATGTTGGGCGTGCTGTCGACGGCGGCCCGGCCGGACGCGGGCACGGTGCGGATCTTCGGCCACGACGTGCGGAAGTCACCCATGTCCGCGCGCCGCCGCCTCGGCCTGGTCTTCCAGGAACGCACCCTCGACAAGGAACTCTCCATCGAGCGCAACCTGTGGTTCCACGCGCGCCTGTTCGGCATGAAGCGCGACGACGCACGGGCACGGACACGTCTGATGCTGGACCTGCTCGGGCTCACGGACCGTCACCGGCAGCCGGTGGAGGAGCTCTCCGGCGGGCTGGCCCGCCGGGTGGAGATCGCCCGCGCCCTGCTGCACCGGCCGGGGCTGCTCATCCTCGACGAACCCACCAACGGCCTGGACCCGACAGCGCGGGCCGCCGTGTGGACCGACCTGCTCCGGCTCCGTGACGAACTCGGCGTCACCGTCCTGTACTCGACGCATTACATGGACGAGGCGGAGTTCGCCGACGAGATCGTCATCCTTCAACAGGGCCGCGTGGTGCGGCAGGGAAGCATCGAGCAGCTCAAGAGCAGCCTGGACTCTTCCCGTGTCGTGGTGACGTGCGCGGACGAGGACGCAGCTGAGCGCCAGCTGCTCGCAGCAGGCTTCGAACCGCTGAGCGAGCCCGGTGGGGTCGCCGTGCACTGCCCCGATCCGGAGGCCCAACTCGCCCGCGTGGTACGGGCGCTCGACGTTCCTGGTCTGACGGTATCGGTGCACCACCCCTCCATGAACGATGTCTATCTGGCTGCTGCGGCCGCTGACGGGGCACCGCAGGAGCGGGAGAGTGTGAGCACCCCATGACCGCGACAACGACGGCCCCCGCCTCCTCCCCCGCTCCGGCCACGGGCGGTTCCCACCCCGCAGAGGACGGGCAGCTGCGGGTCGCCCTGCGCGCCGTCGCTGTCATCGCGCACCGCGACCTGCTGCGGCAGGTGAAGAAGCTGGGTGTGCTGTGCAGTCAGGCCGTTCAGATCCTCTTCTTCGTCCTCGTCTACGCGGTCGGCTTCGACGGGATGGTCGGATCCGTCGGCTCTCTGCCGTTCAGCGCGTACGTCTTCCCCGGGATCATCGCCATCCAGGTCGTCTCCATCGGCATCGCCTCCGGACAGAGTTACGCGTGGGACCGGGAGTACGGCGTGCTGCGGGAACTCCTCGTGGCACCGGTGCCACGGATCTGCCTGCCACTGGGCAAGGTACTGGCAGGCGCCGGGATGGTGACGCTCCAGAGCATCGTCATGCTCGCCTTCTCCCCGCTGATGGGTGTGCCGCTGACTCCGGCACGGTTCTTTGCCGCGGTCGGCTCCTACGCGCTCGCCGCCACGGTCTTCAGCGTCATCGGACTCTGGCTGGCCACCCTCATCAAGCGGGTCCAGACGCTTCAGGCGACCGTGCAGATGGCCATGTTCCCGATGCTGTTCCTGTCCGGTTCGGTCTTCGCCCCCGGCGACGCACCCGAGTGGCTGGCCTGGATCATGCACGCCAACCCGATGACGTACGCCGTCGACCTGTCCCGCCAGACCCTGCTGGGCGGTGGAGGCTTGCTGCCCTGGTGGGCGGACCTGTGCACGCTCGGCGCAATCCTCGCGGTCGTCCTCGCGCTGCTGCGCATCCGGAGCGGACGATGAGCCCGACGACCGACGCACCCTCCTGGCCCGCGCTCCCCGCACACGCCGGCGCAGAGGAACATGCCGCGCCCGGGGCACCGCTCACCGACGAGGAGGCCGCGGGCCGGGTGCTGTCCGGGGCCCTGCGCTGGACCGAGGCGAATCTGGAATGGTTCGCACCGCAACGCTGGCAGGAGTACCTCCCGCCGCGTCCCTTCGGGCCAGGTCCACTTCTCGAACTTCTCAGCCTGATACGGGTGCTGGAGCGCTCGGGCCTCATGCCCCTGGATGCTCCGCTGCGGCTCAGGGCGCTCGACCTCGCCGAAGAGGCCGCGCACACCGATGACTTCGCGCGCGGGATGGAAAGGGGCGACGAACTCTTCCCATATCACCTCAATCTGATCGGACTGCTGGAGTGCCTGGGGCATCCGCAGCGCGAGCTCCGGACACGGTGCCAGGCGCTCCTGGCCGCCGGCTCCGGCGGCCACGCCCTGCCGTACAAGCCCGTGCTCAACAGGATCGAGTTGCGCTACTTCATCGACCGTGCGGGCTTCACCGCGCCCTCGGCGCTGCCGGGCCTCGGCACGCTGCACCGGCAGAGCATCGCCGCACTCGGCCCCGACGTACTTCAGCTGACCGAGAGCGAGATCTACGCCTTCACGCACGTCCTGTTCTACGTGACCGATTTCGGGCAGCGCCGCGATCTCCTGGGCGACCCGGAGGAGTTGGCGAGTCTGCACGAGACCGTACGGGTACTGCTCGGCGTCCATCTGGCGCGCGGCAGTCTCGATCTGCTGGCCGAACTTCTGCTCTGCGACTCGGCGTTGTCGTCGGACGAAGAGGGTGTCCAGAACGGCCGCCCCGAGCCGGGCCAGGGCGGCGACTCGGGCGACGGCTCGGAGTTCCTGGTGAGCGCCGGCTGGAACGCGCTGGTCCGGGCAGCCCGCGCGGACGGCTCGGTCCCCAGCCCCGTGCACCGTCCCGACATCCTGGCCGGCCTCACCGGTGACAAGGCCGCCGCCTACGTATTCGGAACGTGCTACCACACCACCCTGGCGGCGGCCCTGGCTGCGGGTGTTGCACGAGCCGCTGTCCCGGAGGGCTCCCGGGCTGATCGAGCCGGTAGGTCCTGCACACCCCCGCGTGTCCCGATGCCCCGCGCCGAGCCCGAGGAGATCCGGCGATGGGCGCGGGCGGCATCCACGGTTCCCGGGCCCGCGAGGGCCGGCGAACCCGGGGCTTGCCGTGGGCATCTGGGCCCCCTGCTCGTCCTCGCCGTCCAGGCACGTGACCCGGACGTACTGGCGGAAGTGCTGCGTGCCGCCGACCGGCAGGGCCAGAGCGGCGACTTGCTGGTTCGCTCGGCGAATGCCCTGCTGGCGGCCTGGAGCCACTGAGGTCGGTCGCGCAAGCACGGCCCCGCCTGGGCTGGCCCGTTGAGCGGTGGTCAGGGGTACGGCGGCTCCGTGGAGTGATCCAAGAGTCCTCGATGCATTCAAGTTCGTGAACTCCACGGCGCGCGGGCCGAGTTGTTGCACCGGTGCCGCAGCATCGGGCTCCCGTACGCAGGACCAAGCGTTCATCCAGGCTCATCCAATGCGAGCACCTTCTTCACCTTGCCCCACCCCGCCACCACCGCGTCCCCATACAAGGACGATGTCCATGTATACGAATTGAGGTTATGGTTGTGGCCAGGAAGGTCGATCGGGCGTGCGGCCGCCGATGCGAAACCGGACGCCCCGCCCTCGGCCCCCATCGCTCCCGACACCAGGACACAGCCGTGAACACGACGCACAGCGGCCCGCATACCGCTCACCGGGCGGACGACGTGACACCCGACAGGCTCCGGCGGATCAAGGTCTCCTCCGTCCGCCTCCCTCTCGACACACCCGTCAGCGACGCGAAGGTGCTCACCGGACGCCAGCGGCCGATGACCGAAGTGGCCCTCCTCTTCGCCGAGATCGAAACGGACAACGGGCACGAGGGGATCGGCTTCAGCTACTCCAAGCGCGCGGGCGGGCCGGGGCAGTTCGCCCATGCGCGGGAGGTGGCGCCCGAGTTGATCGGCGAGGACCCGAGCGACATCGGCCGGCTCTGGACGAAGCTCGTGTGGGCGGGTGCCTCCGTGGGCCGAAGTGGCCTGGCCACACAGACGATCGCCGCCTTCGACGTCGCCTTGTGGGACCTGAAGGCCAAGCGTGCCGGTCTGCCGCTGACCAAGCTCCTCGGTGCGCACCGCGATTCCGTGCGCTGCTACAACACCTCAGGCGGCTTTCTGCACACTCCTGTCGAGGAACTCCTCGACAACGCCTCCGCTTCCCTCGCCGGCGGAATCGGCGGAATCAAGATCAAGGTGGGCCATCCCGACCACAAGGAGGATCTGCGGCGGCTGACCGCCGTGCGCGAGGAGCTGGGTGACGAGGTGCCCCTGATGGCCGACGCCAACCAGCAGTGGGACCGGCCCACGGCCCGTCGCATGGGCCGTGCCCTCGAGGACTTCGGACTGGTCTGGCTCGAAGAACCCCTCGACGCCTACGACTCCGAGGGTCACGCCGCCCTCGCGGCCTCGCTGGACACACCGGTGGCGACCGGCGAGATGCTGGCGTCCGTCGCCGAGCACTGGGAGTTGATACGTGCCGGCGCGGCGGACGTGATTCAGCCGGACGCGCCCCGCATCGGCGGCATCACCCAGTTCCTCAGGCTCGCCACTCTCGCCGAGCACCAACATCTACAGCTCGCACCGCACTTCGCCATGGAGATCCACCTCCACCTCGCGGCGGCCTATCCGTACGAGCCGTGGGTCGAGCACTTCGACTGGCTGGAGCCCCTGTTCAACGAGCGCCTGGAGATCGGCGACGGACGCATGCACGTGCCGTTCCGCCCGGGCCTCGGGATCACCCTTTCCGCGCAGGCTCGTGAATGGACGCGGGAAGAGTGCGAGATCACCGACCGTCCGTGACAGATGGACGGCACCCGTTCGCGAAGTCGCCCGGCTCAACTCTCCGATCACACAGCCTCGTTGGCCGCGCGGCCGCCGCCCCTCCGTTCGCTCAGCGCCCGCCGCCGAGCAGGGACCCGGCGTCCGGCACTGAGGGGTCGAGGCCCAGCTCGGTCAGGATGCGGTACGTCGTGGCCGTCGCGGCGGTCAGCACCGGCACCCCCGAGGCGTCCTCCACGTGCTGGACGGCCGGCAACGACGGCATCTGCACGCACGCGGACAGCACGATCGCGTCGGCCCGTGCGAGGTCGAGACGCCGCCAGTGCTCCCGCAGACCCGACGGGTCGAGACGGGCGACGGCCAGGTTGTCCGGGACCTCGAGGCTCAGTGAGTCGACGACCTCGGTCCCGGCGTTCTCGATGTAGTTCACGACAGTCTCGGTGAGCGGCTTCATATAGGGGGTGATGACCGCGACGCGCTTCGCGCCGAGCGCCTCGATCCCGCTCAGCAGCGCACCGGCGCTGGAGACGACCGGAACCTCCGCACCCTGCCCTGTGAGCACGGCGGTGATCTCGTCCTCGGCCGTGCAGTGGTGCCCGGGGCCCTGCGCCATGATCGCCACCAGGCAGGCGGTGGCGACGACGTCGGGCCGGGCGTCGGCGAGTTCGAGGGCGGCGCGCTCGGTCTGCGCGTTCATCTCCTTCAGCTGCTCCGGCGTCACCTTCTGCATCCGCATCCGGCTGCTGTGGAAGACGAAGCGGTCCTCCGGCAGGGCCTCCTCGCGGGCCCGCAGCATGCGCGGCAGTTCGGTCTCCATCGTCAGGTTGGAGCTCGGGACGATCATGCCTATGTGGTGGTCTGCCATGAGAGCCTCCAGCATTTCGGGCGGCATGGCCGACGGGGACGGCCGCACACAGAGTTAATCCGGACACGTACTATCTGGCCTAGAGCATCTCCCAGCGGTAGCTGGGGGAGCAAGACCCTCGCGCGGTCACTTTCCCCCGCGACACGCTCCTGCCCAGAGCGGGAACCCGCTCAGGCGTCCCCGGAGAGCCCTTCCCAGTGGTCGGCGAGCTCTGTCAGCTCCCGCATCAACTGGCTGCGGTCCGCGCGGGATTCGTAGTGCTCCAGCAGGCGCTCGTCCAGGGCCCGCGCCCGGTCGTCGGCCTCCCGGAGTGCCCTCTCCCCGTCCTCGGTGAGAAAGAGCAGCTTGCGGCGCCCGTCGTCGGCTGCCGTGCGGCGCACTATCAGTCCGCGCTTCTCCAAGCGCCGGGCGACGTCCGCCATCGTCGAGGTGTCCAGCGCCACCGCCGACGCCATCGCGCTCTGGTCGTGGCCCGGCGCGGCGTCCACCGCGGTGAGCACGGCGAACTGCGGGCCTGTCAGGGTCGAATCGACGCTGCGCACCCATGCCGCGAGGTATGCCTGGTAGAGACGGCGCACCTGATATCCGGGCGCGGCGAGGAGCGCCGCGGGCGGGGCAGCCGTACCCGAGGCCGGTGAGGTCTTGTCAGCCATGGGCCCACTAAAGCACGGCGACGTGACGCCGTGTTCCGCGCCTCCCGCGGCCCCGCTCACACACCGGCCCGTTCACGCCAGCATGGCCCGCAGCGTCTCCCGCAGAGCGTCGAGGGCGGCGTCCGGTGCGTCCCAGAAGACCATGTGGCCGGCGGAGGGGATGCAGGTCAGCCGGGCCTGTGGATGCTTGAGAGTTGCCTCCTCGACGCAGGCCGGGGGGACGACCGGGCTGTCCTCCCCGTAGAGCAGCGCCGTGGGTGTGGGCACCGAGGGCCACCAGTCGAAGAAGTCCTCGGCCTCGAAGCCGTGGTGCGTGGCGCGCAGCGCCTCCTCACCGCAGCTGGAGAGCCACCGGGCCCGCAGCTCCTGCTCACGGCGGGGCCAGCGGGGCCATGCCCGGGCGACCTCGTCGGCGTCCGTGCCGCGCCGCGCCTGTTCCAGCTGGCCGAGGAAGGCGGCCAGCGTCGTCGGGTACGGGTCCCTTCCGGGGCCGCTCATGGGCGGGTCGACCAGCACCGTGCCGAGGAGCGGCGCCTTTGCCTGCACGGCGGTGACCGCCGCTATGCGGGCGCCCATCGAGTGGCCGGCCACCACCGGGCGTTCGAGGCCGAGTCCGTTGATCCATGCCTCGGAGTCCTCGGCGTAGGCCTCCAACGAGTAGCTGTCCCCGTCGTCGGAGAGGCCCCTGCCGCGGATGTCGGGGACGATCGGGCGCACGAGATCGGTCAGCTTGCGTGCGACGAAGTCCATCGTGACAGCGGGGCTCGTGATTCCCGGCAGCAGCAGCATCGGCACGCGTCCGCCCGCGAGGTCGTCGCCGTAGTCGAGGGCGTGCAGCCGCAGCGCCCCGGAGCGCACCCAGCGGCTGCGGGCCGGCACATCGGCGAGGTCGGCCAGGGCGGGCTGGGTGATGAACCGGTCTGTCATGGGTGGTTCCTCGCTGGGGTGGTACGGAACGGGCGGGAAACAGATGGGGATTCGGCAGCGCGCGCCACCGGTCAGCCGGACGGACGGTCGGACACGGTGGAGTCGGGCAGCTTGCCGAGATACGCGACGGCATCGGAGAGCGGTACGACGTCGCCGTACTTGGCCTGGATGTCGAACAGCGCGGCGTCGTGCGGTCCTTGTGCACGGTCGCCGGCGCACTCCTGCGGCACGAGCACGGGGAAGCCGGACTGCACCGCGTCGACCACGGTGGCCCGTACGCACCCGCTGGTGGTGGCACCGCAGACCAGCACGGTGTCGCATCGGAGGGCGACGAGCGTGGCGGCCAGTGACGTGCCGAAGAACGCCGACGCGCCCTTCTTCACGACGAGTTGGTCCTCAGGGCTGCGCGGCAGCCTCGGGTCGAGCGCGACGGCCTGGCTGCCTTCGACGAGGGCCCGCATGCCGTGCGCCTTCTCCAGCCAGGTCACCGAGTGGCCCTCCGCTTCGGCCCGGCTGTAGGCGATCGCGGTCCAGATCACCGGGACGCGGGCGGCGCGCGCCGCGTCCACCAGAGTCGCGGTCGCCTCCACGACGTCCGTCAGATCGGCGCCTGACGGGTAGGAGTCCTCGGTGAATCCGCGCGTGAGGTCGACGACGACGAGCGCCGGGTTGCTGCCGCGCCGCACCGGTGCTCCGAAGCCGGCCCGCTCGTAGGTGCGGTCGGTCTCCTCGCCGTAGCGGCCTGCCTGCAGGGGCTCGCTCAACGGGACCTCCTCGCAGCCGCACCGCACCGGTACCGTTCGCCGCCGAACGCCCGGCTGAGCAGCCATCCTTCGAAGAGACCGAACGCGAACGCTCCCACCACTGGTGCGTACTTGGCCGCGGCCGGGCCCAAGAGCACGGCGAGGCCGTCCAGTTCGGCATCGGGGGCAGTCCCGGTCTGTGCGACGGATGGCTCCGACTCCCCTGCGGAGGCGGGCGCTCGGGCGGCCCTCGGGCCGTCACCCGCCATGGCCGGTGCCGTGCCTCGGCGCTCCTCGTCGAGCAGGCTGCCGAGGTTCACCGCGAACTGCTTGAGGATCCTGTCGGAGACGGCGGCAACCGCGCCCTTGCCGAACTGCGCGATCTTTCCGCGGATGACGAGGTCCGTCGTCATCCGAAGTTCTGCGCCCTCCGGTGCTTCCGCGACCTCCAGGCCGACTTCCGCCTCGGCGTCGCCGCTGCCGTGGGTGTCGGCGCCCCGCGCCTGTACGCGCAGCCGCCGCTTCTCCTCGTCGACCTCCAGGAACCGCACCGTGCCGGCATAGGCGGCGGTGATGGGGCCGACCTTCACCTTCACCCTGCCCGTCCAGGCGTCGCCGTCCCGGCCCTCCAGCGTCGCTCCCGGCATGCACCCCGCGACGCGCTCCACGTCGTTGACGAGCGCGAACACCTCCTCGGGTGATGCCTTCACCGGGACCGCGTTGTCGATCCGCATGGAACCTCCTCCTGCTCTTCTGTGCCGTCGGGGCGTGTCATCCGGATGTGTGCCGTGCGGATGTCTCACGGTCCGGCTGCGCCTCGACCGGCCGTGCCTCGTCCAGGCGCTGCTGGAATGCTTCGCGGCGCCGCGTTGCGCAGTCGTCGATCGCCTCGACGATGGTCTGGTAGCCGGTGCAGCGGCACAGGTTGGAAGCGACGACCTCGCGTATCTCCTCCTTCGTCGCCTGCGGCCGCTCGGCGAGGTACCCCTCGGCGAGCATCAGGAATCCGGGTGTGCAGAAGCCGCACTGCAGTCCGTGGCGCTCGCTGAACGCCCGTTGCAGGTCGTTGAGTTCGCGTCCCTCCGACAGCGATTCGACCGTGCGGAGCTCCCGTTCCTCCGCCTGCGCTGCGAACATCAGGCAGGCGCGCACCGGCCGGCCGTCGAGCAGCACCGTGCAGGCGCCGCAGATGCCGTGTTCGCAGCCGACGTGGGTGCCCGTCAGGCGCAGGTCGTGGCGGAGCACGTCGACGAGGGTGCGGCGGGCCTCGGTGAGCAGTTCGTACGTCTCGCCGTTGACGCGCAGGGTGATCAGCTGCTGGTGCCGGGGATCGTGGGAGTGGGAGGAGTGCGCCGTTCCCGTCATGAGGTGTGCTCCAGTGCTCGCGCGGGTGACGCTTCGAGCGCGTCGGCCACCGTCTCGGGCGTGATGGGCGTGTTGTTCAGCTCGACGCCGGTGGGGAGCAGCGCGTCGTTGACGGCGTTGATCACGGCGGCGGGCGCGCCGATGGTGCCGCCCTCCCCCACGCCCTTCGCGCCGGTCTCGGTGAACGCGCAGGGAGTCTCGAGGTGGTGGATGCTCACGTCGGGGATCTCGAGCGCGGTGGGGACCTTGTACTCCATGAAGCTGACCGCGGACGGTGCGCCCTGCTCGTCATAGGTGACCTGCTCGAAGAGCGCGCCCGCGATGCCCTGCGCTATGCCTCCCCGGGTCTGGCCCTCCACCACCTTCGGGTTGATGGCCACTCCGCAGTCCTCGACGCAGACGTAGCGGAGGATCCCGACGCGTCCCGTTCCCTCGTGGAGTTCGACGACGACACCGTGGGTGGCGTTGGAGAAGGTGCCGTCGTTGAAGACGTCGAAGGTGGCGGTCGCGGTGAGCCCCGGCTCGACGCCCTTGGGCAGCAGATGCGACCTGAGGTAGGCGATGTCCGCCAGTTCGCGGTGGGGCACCGAGCCGCCGGTCGCGGGGTGGGCGACCAGCCCTTCACCCAACTCCAGTTCCTCGGCGGGCACTTCGAGCACGGAGGCGGCGATCGTCTTCAGCTTCTCGCCGAGCTTTCCGGCCGCCAGCCGCACCGCGCTGCCGCCGATGGCGATGGAGCGGCTGGCGAAGGTGCCCCAACCGTAGGTGATGCGGTCGGTGTCGCCCTGGTGGATGCGCACATGCGCGATGTCGAGGCCGAGTTCGTCGGCAGCGATCTGGGCCATCGTCGTCTCGTGGCTCTGGCCGTGGCTCATCGTGCCGGTGGTGACGACGAGGGCGCCGCTGGTGTCCATCCGCACCTCGGAGATGTCGAAGCCGGGGACGACCTCCATCTTGCGCTGCGCGAAGGCCGCGGAGCCGTAGCCGGTGCGTTCGCTGAAGCAGGAGTAGCCGATGCCGATGTGACGGCCCTCGGCTGCGGCCTCCACCTTGGCCGTGTACCAGCCCTCCTCCGTGAGCACGCTCTCGCACAGGTTCAGTGACTCCAGATAGGAGCCGGGGTCGTACGTCACGTTGTTGACGCCGGTGTAGGGGAACTGCGTGATCAGGTTGCGGCGGCGTATCTCCGTTGCGCCCAGGCCGAGTTCGCGTGCGGCACGCTCGAAGATCCGCTCCATGACCATCACGTACTGCGGACGGCTCACACCCCGGTAGGGCGCCGTGGGCGCCTTGTTGGTGGTCACGGCGCGCGCCCGTACGCGGTAGGCGGGGACCTTGTACACGCCGGGCATCTCCGCCGAGGCCATCAGCGGCTCGATGCCGGCGGTGAAGGGATAACAGGAGTAGGCGCCCATGTCGCAGACGATCGCGGCGTCGAGCCCGAGGATGCGCCCGTCGGCGTCGAAGGCGGCGCGCACGTCGTAGTGCTGTTCACGAGCGAGGAAGGAGGCACTGAGCGCGTCCTTGCGGTCCTCGATCCACTTCACCGGGCGTCCCAGGCGCAGCGCGGCCGCGCCCACGGCGATCTCCTCGCGTCCGACGACGCACTTCAGGCCGAAGCCGCCACCCATGTCGGGCACGACGACGCGGACGGCCCGTTCGTCGAGTCCCAGGCAGCGGGCGGCAGTTGTGCGCACCTGGTGCGGCACCTGCGTGGAAGTGCGCAGCAGCAGCTGGTCCTCACGGTCGTCCCAGTCGGCGAGGACGCCGCGGGTCTCCAGGGGAAGGGCGTTCTGCCGTCCCGTACGGGTGTCGACGCTGACGACGCAGGACGCCTCCTCGAAGACGTCGTCGATGCCTTCGGTGGCGAACATCGACACGTCGAGCAGGGTGTTGGCGCTCGCCTCGTCGTGCACGAGCGGAGCGCCGGGGGCGAGCGCCGCTTCCTCGGTGAGGACGGGCGGACGCGTCTCGTAGGTGACCTTCGCCGCCTCGGTGCCGTCCTCGGCCGCATACGGGTCGCGTGCGACCACGACCGCCAGCGGCTCCCCCGCGTAGCGGACGCGGTCCCGAGCCAGCACCGGCATGCCGGTCGGCACGAACTCGGTGAGGGGACGGCCCAACCGCGCTGTGATGTCGGCGAGTTCGAGGTCGGCCGCGTCGAACGCCGCGACGATGTCCGGCACTTGCCGTACGGCGGACAGATCGAGCGAGGTGACGATGGCGTGGGCGACCTGGCTGCGCACGAACTGGGCGTGCAGTGTGCCCGGCACCTCCAGGTCGTCGGTGAAGCGTCCGCGGCCGGTGAGCAGCCGCGGGTCCTCGCGGCGTCCGACGGAGGCGCCGATCCAGGCGCCGTCCCTGCGGCCGCCGTGGTCACCGTCGTTGCCGAGGCGGGGTTTGTCACCGCCTGGACGGTGACCGCCGTGATCCTGCGTCATCGGGCCGTCGCCTCCTCGCACGCGCGCTCCACAAGCGTGCGGATGAGCCTGCGCCGATGGCGCGCGCTGCCGTTGGCGTCCGCAGGGGGAGATTCGACCGCGGCGGCCGCCGACTCGGCGCATCCGGCGAAGAGTCCGGGCCCCACCGGGCCTCCCCGTCCGAGCACCGCCTCCGCCTCGGGGACCCGCACGGGCTGCGGCGCCACCCCTCCCAGCGCGACGCGGCCCCCGGTGACGCTGCGGCCGTCCCCGTCGAGCCGGAGGTCTACGGCGGCGGCCACGACGGCGAAGTCGCCCCGGCGCTCGGCGAATTCGGTGAGCGCGGCATTGGGCGCGGGCCGTGGGAAGTCCACCTCGACGAGGATCTCGTCGGGTGCCAGCGCGGTCGTGTAGTAGCCGTGGAAGAAGTCGCCGGCCGGGATGCGTCGCTCCCCCGACGGGCCCCGGGCCACCAGCTCGGCGTCGAGGAGCACCGCCAGCAGGCACCACTCGGCGGTGGAGTCGGCGTGCGCGAGGCTGCCGCCGACGGTTCCGCGCGTGCGGATCGGCAGATGCCCGATCCAGCGCATGGCCTCCCGTACGACGGCGAAGCCGGGCCCCACGGCCTCGGGCGGCGCGGTCTCCACGGCGTGATGCGTGGCGAGCGCTCCGATGTGGAGGCTTCCGTCGGGGTCGGTGCGGACGCCGTCGAGCCCGTCCAGCCCGCCGATGTCGACGAGGTGCTCGGGCCGCGCCAGGCGGAAGTTCATCATCGCCACGAGGCTCTGGCCTCCCGCGATGATCTTCGCTTCGTCCCCGAGTTCGGCGAGCAGGCGTGCTGCGCCCTCGACGTCGCGCGCACGGTGATACGTGAAGGCGGCGGGCTTCATCTCACTCCTCTCCTGCTGCGGCGTTCCGGCCGCACGGGGCGGCCCGGACGGCGGACGCGCGGGTGATCCGCGGGGAGTCCTGCGGGCACGGATGCGAGGGCCCACGCATCCGTGCCGGCAGGACGGCCTCAGCCCTTTACGGGCGTCTTCTCAGCGGGCCGTGGAACAGTCATCGGCTCGGCCACCGGCTCATCGTCGATGTCGTCGAGGTCCTTGCCCTTCGTCTCCGGGGCGCCGAAGGCCATCCAGATCACGGCGAGGACCACGACCGCGCCCAGCACCGCGAAGGTCAGGGGCAGTCCGAGCAGCGGCCACATCAGCGATCCGAAGAGCATCGGGGCGAATCCTGTGCTGATCCGGCTGACGGACGAGGCCCAGCCGAAGCCGCTGGCGCGCAGCGTCGTCGGGTACAGCTCGGCGGCGTAGGCGTAGAGCACCGGGATGGTCAGCTGGATCAGGAAGCCGAAGGCGGCGATCGCCACCATCGCCGCGGTCTCCACCTTCAGCACCATCGCGAAGGCGACCAGCGCTGCGGTCGAGACCGGTGCGGCGACGCCGATAAGCCACTTGCGGCCGACGATGTCGACGAGCCACGTCGAGACGAGGACGCCGAGGATGCCGACGCCGCTCATCAACGTGGGACCCATGAAGGACGCGGTGTCGTTGTAGCCCTCGTCCTTGAGGATCGACGGCATCCAGGTCAGGGCCGCGTAGTAGACCAGCATGATCGTGATGAACAGCAGCCAGGAGACCGAGGTGATGCGGGGGTTGTACTTCCACAGCCGCCTGAACTGCTCGACGCCGGCGCGCACCCCGCCGGGCCGGTCGGAACCGTCACCGGCCGCGGGCGCGGGTATCTCGTACTGCTCGGGAAGGGCTCCGGTGCGGGCGGCGAGGCTGTCGATGACCTGACGCGCCTCGGCCTCCCTGCCGACCCGGGTGAGGTAGATCGGCGACTCGGGCACGCCACGGCGCACCCAGAACAGCAGCAGCGCGGGCAGGACCATGGTCGCGAGCATCCAGCGCCAGTTGCCCGGCAGCGGCACCATCATGGTCGCCACCAGGCCGCACAGGGTGACGCCGACAGGCCACCACAGGTCGAGCGCGGTCAGGATCCGGCCGCGGTACTTCCTCGGTGAGAACTCGCTGACCAGGGCGTAGTCGACGGGAATGCATCCGCCCAGGCCCACGCCGGCGAGGAAGCGCAGCACGAGGAATACCGAGTAGTCGGGCGAGAGCGCGCCGAGCACGGAGAACACCGCGAAGATCAGCAGCGTCGCGCTGAACGCCCTGCGGCGCCCGATGCGGTCGGCGATGGCACCCCAGACGACGGCTCCTACCGCCATGCCGACCAGGTTGGCCGTCGCGACGAGACCGCTCTCGCCGACGGTGAGGCCGAAGTCCTTGGACAGCAGCGGCATGAGGAAGCCGTTGAGCGCGATGTCCCACGCGTCGAACAGGTAGCCGAGGCCACCGATGATGAAAATCCTGCCCTGGACGCCCCATTTCCATGGGAGTTCCTGGACTATCTGATCGCCTGTCTTCACAGTTCGCTCCACGGTTCGGTGATGGGCTCGTGCGCGTCGCCTCAAGGACGACGCCGACGCCGGTTCGCTCGCCGGTCAGCGGGAACGTCGCATCGACGTGCCCGCGCGGCTCACCGGGGGAATTGGTAGGAGAAGGCCCCCAGGTCGGGGTCGTTGAGCGGCGTGCCGCTCCACAGCCAGTCGTAGGAGACGTCGGACTCCCCGTCGAAGCGCTTCAGCTTCTCGTCGCGCTGCCGCTGCTCGGGTCCGTCGGGGTAGTGGTAGAAGGTCTTGTTCCGCAGCGAGGCCTGCTGCACCATGCCGGCGTGCTTGGCCCGCCGGTCCACGTAGCGGCGCAGCGCTCCCCGGATGCCGTCGGCGGTGACGGCGCCCAGTTCCTCCGCGAGTACGGCCGCGTCCTCCATCGCCTGTGAGGCGCCTTGTGCCTGGTAGGGAAGCATGGCATGGCACGCGTCGCCGAGGAGCGCGACGTGATCGTCCATCCATACGGGGTCGGGACGCCGGTAGTGCAGCGCGAAGCAGGACACGTCCTCCTTCGCCTTGGAGAGCATCGCCGGGACCCTGTCGTCCCAGCCGGGGAAGGCGTCGGCCAGTTCCTGCGCGCTGGAGGGCACCACCCATTTCTCGGCGACCTCGTCGGTGCAGGGAACGCAGGCGACGACGTTCAGATACTCGCCGCCGCGGATCATGTAGTGCACGAGGTGGCGGTCGGGGCCGTACCAGATGGTGCTCTGGAAGCGGTCCACCAGCCATCTCGTGGCCGGGTCGGCGGCGATCAGGTCGCCCGGGATGAGGGCCCGGTACGCCATCTCGCCGGAGAAGTGCAGGGTGTCGTCGGCACCCATCTCGTCGCGCACCCGTGAGCGGATGCCGTCCGCCCCGATCAGGGCGTCGGCCTCGTACCGGCAGCCGTCGCCGGTGAGGGCGGCGGGACGCCGGCGGTCCGTCCGGTCCAGGCCGGTGACCTTCTTGTCGGTGTGAAGGGTGATCACGGGGCCCGGGCCGTCCGGATCCGTGCAGGCCTCCAGGATCACCCGGTGCAGATCGGCGCGGTGGTAGTGCCAGTACGGGGCGTTGTACGTGCTCTTGCAGTACTCGCCCAGCCTGGTCAGGGCGACGACGCTGCCGTCCTTCCACCTGCGCCGCACCTGATCCTGCGGTTCGGTGTGGATTTCCTCCAGCTGCCGGCGCAGTCCGAGTCCGAGCAGCACGCGGCTGGCGTTGGGCGCCGTCTGAATCCCGGCCCCCACCTCTCCCAGCTCGGGGGCCTGTTCGAGGACGGTGACCCGGATGCCCCTTTGGCGCAGGGCGAGCGCGGCGGTCAGACCGCCCAATCCACCGCCGACGACGATGACTTCGAAAGACTGGCTGGGCGCCAAGGCTCCTCCAGGACGAGGGGTGGACATCAAGGTCTGCGGCCAGGCCGGCGGTGCGGCAGGGTCAGCGCTCGACGAGTCGGCCGTCCACGACGACGTCGGTGCCGTCGACGGAGACGGTGCAGCCGCGCATCGCGATGTCCACGTGGGCGTAGGACTCACGGCCGAGAACGGGGTGCGGCCCGGTGGACCAGAGGAAGTTCCCGGCGAAGGCACGGGCGTCCATGCCCATCAGGTCGCCCTTGCCGTAGAGGGCGGTGGCGAACCAGTCGGCGGTCTTCATCAGGCCCCAGCCCATGTGGGAGAGGCTGCGTCCCCACTGGTCGTCGGCGTCCTCGAAGAAGGTCTCCAGGAGCTTCGCCTCGGCGCCGCCGGAGATCTTCTCGATGTGTCCGTCGGCGATGTGCAGCGTGACGGGGTCGCGGACGTACTCCTTGAAGGGCAGCAGGATGTCGCCCTCGGCCAGCACCAGCTGACCGTCGGAGAACTCGGGCCAGCACATCACCATCGTGCTCGGCCAGTGGTCCCAGCGGCCCGGGTCGTCGGCGAAGCCGACCTGGAACTCCGGGTGGGATCCCTTGAGTTGCACGGTCAGATCCGTGCCGGCGCCGGAGGTGACGCGCATGATCTCCGAGCGCGCGAGCAGGCCGGACCCCTCCAGGACGCGCTCCTTGTCGCTCGCCTGCGGCAGGTTGCGTATCAGGACGTCGGGGGCATCGCAGACGAAGATGATGCGGGTGCCGGCCTGGAGGATCTCCTGCTGGACGGGGGCGTGGATGAAGCCCTCCTGCGTGAGGTCGACGACCAGGTCGGCCGACTTCAGCAGGTCCTGGGCGACCGAGTCGTTGAGCACGGAGGTCAGGCCGGGGCCGGCACCGGTGTGGGTGCTGTCCATCGGGGCGGGGCTGCCACCGGGCACGGTCGCGGAGATGACGTGGGCTCCCAGGGACTTCGCGGCTCCGAAGGCGGCAGCGACGTAGTCACCTCGGCTGTCGGGCTCGGTGAGAACGACGACGTGCTCGTCCTTCTTCACCTTGCACAGCTCCAGTTCACGGGTGAACGCGTCGAGCAGATCGACGGACGACAGATCGAACATGGATGTTCCTCCAGGAGGCTCGCTTCAGCTATGGGGACTTCGTGCGGCGCTTCACCGCGTGGACCGACCGTCGGGACCGTCGCGAGCGCAGGCCGAAATCGGCCCACCACATAGGCTCTGACCAGCAGAAATGGGCAGGCGCTGGGCGTCTGGACGAAACTAATCCGAACACGTACTAACTTCGGTTGGCAAGGGTTGAGCCATGAGTTAACGCGGATTTTTCGTCGACTCTTGATCGTCTTTGACCGCTTTGGAACGTCCTCGGTTGATCGCGATCGCTCTCAGGACACGCTTCGGAAGCGCCGGAACGCGCAGATGGAACCGCCGACGCGCGGGCAACGTTGCCTTACGTTCCGGGACCGACGGGGGAACACGACTACCGATGGGGCGATGCCGGACCGACACGAGAAGCAGGGCCAGCCCACCGCCTGCCACCACCGCCGGGCGACACGGGCGCCTCAGTCTCCGTGCGCGGGCTGCGGGGCACTGCGCAGCCGCTCCTCCAGCGCGTCCAGCAGACCGGACAGCCCGGACTCCACGGCGAGATCGTCCAGGGTGGCCGCGGGGAGGAAGCCGGAGCCGGCGATGCCGCGCAGGGCGTCGAGCAGCGGCGTCCAGAAACCCCCGGCGTCCAGAAGGCCCACGGGCTTGGAGTGGAAGCCCAGTTGGCGCCATGACCACACCTCGAAGATCTCCTCCAGCGTGCCGAGCCCGCCGGGCAGGGCGATGAAGGCGTCCGCGTGCTCGGCCATCAGCGCCTTGCGCTCATGCATCGAATCGCACATGAGGAGCTCCGTCACGCCCTCATGAGCCCACTCCCGCTCGACCATGCTGCGCGGCATGACACCGATGACCTCGCCGCCCGCCTTGAGCACGCTGTCTGCCAGCACTCCCATCAGGCCCCTGCGACCGCCGCCGTAGACGAGGCCGATCCCGCGCCGGGCCAGCTCCGCGCCCACGTCGGCGGTCAGTTCGGCGTACGCCGGATCGCGCCCGTCGGATGAGGCGAGAAAGACTGCAAGGCGGCGCACGGGGACCTCCGGGACAGCTGGGAAGGGTCCTTCGGTGTACCACAGGCGCACCGGCGCTGACCACGCGTTTCCCCTGGGGACAGTTCCGCGGTCGGCAGGACGGGCCGGCGGACCGGTTCGGCCGGCACAGCCGGCGCACCTCCGATGCCAACTCCCAAGCAAATCTTGGTAGTTGCTTGGGGCTACCACCTACTAGGGTGCCGTCCCGGTGCTTCTCGCGAGGACGCCGGACGTCTCCTGTCGCACGCTCGCGAGTCGCACCGACCTGTGCACCAAGCGAACTCGGAGGTCGTCCCTTGAGCACGGACCAGCAGTGGGACATCGTCACCGGCGTCGGACTGACCGCCCTGGCGGTGGCCGCCGGCAGAGCGGCGGAGTCGGAGCGGCCCGACGCACTGATGACCGATCCCTACGCCTCCCGGCTCGTGGCCGCGGCAAAGCCGTCGGCACCGGTGTCCTTCTCCGACGGAATGCCCCTGACAGACGGCACGAACGACGAACTGTGGTCCGGCGCATCCGACTACATCGGTCTGCGCTCGCGGGTCTTCGACGACTTTTTCCTGCGCGCCTCCGAGGACGGCATCAGGCAGGTGGTGATCCTCGCGTCGGGGCTCGACACCCGTGCCTACCGGCTGCCCTGGCCCTCCGGCACCGTCTGCTTCGAACTGGACCAGCCGGCCGTGCTCGGCTTCAAAACGGCCACTCTGGACGAGGAAGGCGCCACCCCCGGCTGCGACCACCGCCCCGTGCCCGTCGATCTGCGGGACGACTGGGGCGCCGCGCTGGAAGCCCGCGGCTTCGACCGGTCCCGGCCGACCGCCTGGCTGGCGGAGGGACTGCTGCCGTATCTGCCGCCCGAGGCCGAGGTCCGCCTGTTCGAGGAGGTCAGCCACCTCTCGGCGGCGGACAGCCGCTTCGCCCTCGAACGGATCGACAACATGCACCACTTGCTCGACGATCCACTCGTGCGTGAGCGTGCCGACTCGGTCGGCTTCGACCTGCCCTCCCTCCTCCCCGGTGGGGAACGCGAGCCCGTCGAGAAGCAACTGACCCGCCTGGGCTGGCAATTCACGGACCACCCCGTCGCCGAGAGCGCCGCCGCCTTCGAACGCCCGCAGGACGGCCCGTCGATGTTCAGGGAACACGTCACGCACACCATCGCCCGGCTCGCCTGACGGTCCGGGGCTCCCGGCCGGCCTCGGACCCCGGTCGGCCGGGAGCCCCGTTCCGGAACGCGCCCTGCCACCCGCACCACCTCAACGCGACGCCCCCGAGCATGCGTTGAGCGCGGACTCTCGCGCGCTCAACGCACGGGCCACCAGCCGCCCGCCCCGGTCTGTGGTAGCACTGCGCTCATGAAGGACCAGCCAGCCGAACGCGCCGGCTACCACCACGGCTCCCTCCCCGAAGCACTCGTCACGGCGGCGCTCGATCTCCTCGACGAACGGGGCCCGGAGAAGGTGACCGTGCGCGAAGTCGCACGCCGTGCCGGGGTGTCACCGGGCGCGCCGTTCCGGCACTTCGCCGACCGGCAGGCGCTGCTGACAGCCGTGGCCGGACGCATTCTGGGCGACTTCGAGGAGTGGCAGAAGGCCGCGGTCCCGGAGGAGAGAGGTCCGGCGATGCGCGCCTTCGGGCTCGGCTTCGTGCGCTACGCGATCCGCCACCCGCACCGCTTCGGTCTGATCAGGTCCAGCGTGTTCGGCAGCAGCCGGCCTTCCGAACTGCACGAGCACCTCAGCGGCATCGAGCAGGCCGTGACCGGGATCATCGTCGCGGGACAGGAAGCGGGTGAGCTGCGCGCCGGGGACCCCGCCGTGGTGGGCCTCGCAGGTCAAGCACTGATCTACGGCCTGTCACAGATGATCGTCGACGGGTATCTGCCGCCGGCGAAGGCGGAGCAGCTCGCCGAACAGGTCCTGGACACCTTCGGCCTGGGCGTCGCCAACTCCCCCGGGTTCCGCCGGTCTTGACCATCGTCATGCCGCGTTGATGTAATCAGCGCTTACATTGATGGAGGGAGCATCCGGATGCACATACCCCGATTCCCGGAGGCCGCCGCCACCGGCACGGTGTCGATCCGGGCGACCCCGGCCGAGACGTACCGCATCATCAGCGACCCGCCCGTCATGGCCCGCTTCACGGAAGAGGCCCATCGCGCCCGCTGGCTGCGCGGCGCCCGGGCCGCGGCGGTGGGCGCCTGTTTCCGCGGCTACAACCGCAACGGCCTCCGCCGCTGGACGACCACCTGCCGCATCACGGACGCCGACGTCGGCCGGCGCTTCGCCTACGAGGTGAAGGCGCCCCTCGGAATCCCGGTCTCCCGCTGGCAGTACGACATCGAGCCCACCCACGAAGGCTGCACCGTCACCGAGACCAACTGGCTGCGCGTCCCGCTGTGGTTCATCCCCTTCGCGATCCTGGTCACCGGTGTCTTCGATCGCATGGGCGCCAACAACGCCAACATCACCACCACACTGGAACGCCTCAGGTCGCACCTGGAGACCGCTCCGGTCTAGCGCCGCGCCGGCCCCAACGGCCCGCCGACCGGGGGCCTGCTCAGCCCTGAGTCATGGCGGCGCGGAGCTCGCCGAGACACCTGCGCAGCAGGCGCGAGACGTGCATCTGGGAAAGCCCGAGGACGTCACCGATCTGCTGCTGCGTGAGCTCCTCACCGAAGTGCATCTCGAGAATGCGGCGGTCGCGCTCCTCCAGTCCGGCCAGGAGCGGCTTGAGCGAGTTGAGGTCCTCGACCTTCTCCAGGGCCGGGTCCCGGCGGCCCAGGCGGTTGAGCAGCGTGCTGACCTCCTTGGCCTCGCCGTCCTCGTCGCTGGACAGGTCGAGGGAGTGCGTGGAGTAGGCGTTCGAGGCGACCATCGCCTCGGTGACCTCGTCGACGGACACCGTCATCTCCTCGGCCAGTTCGCCCGTCGTCGGCGACCGGCCCAGGCGGCCCTCGAGCTCGTCGGTGGCGCGCGCCAGGGCGATGCGCTGCTCCTGCAGCCGTCGCGGGACGTGCACCGCCCAGGTGGTGTCGCGGAAGAAGCGCTTGATCTCACCGGCGATGTACGGGATGGCGAAGGTCGAGAACTCGACCTCCCGGCTCAGGTCGAACCGGTCGATGGCCTTGATGAGCCCGATCGTCCCGACCTGGCGGATGTCCTCGTACTGGTCCTCCCGGTCGTGGAACCGCCTGGCGACGAACCCGACCAGGGGCAGGCTCAGCTCGATCAGCGTGTTGCGCGCGTACTGGTAGTCGGCGGTGCCTTCCTCGAGCTCCTGGAGCCGCTGGAGGAAGACCGCCGTCAGCCGTCGCGCGTCCTGAGGTGGCACGGACTGCGGGGCGTCGATCCGCGGGGCCCGCGTTTCACCAGCCGTTTCGGCCTTCGCATCCGCCGCTCTGCTCCGCGGCGCGGTTCTGCTGCCCATGAAAGCCTCCGTACGGCAACTGTTGTCGTTCTGCATCTTTCTACCTGCCCCGGAGGCGGGGCACCACACCCATGCAGCAGAAAGTTGTCGACGCGCAAGTGTTTGCAGTCGGCACCGAATGCGCATCACCCCTGCCCACAGTCCCCGCGTCGCCCCAAGCAGGCGGACGCCAGAATTCCGCCTGTGGGTTCGTTCACAGTTCCGACATACAAGTGAAGGTTTGGTGTCGCGTACGCTGACCGCGACAAGCACAAGCGGTGAAGCGCTCACCAGCGCCGAGCCGACACCTCGTAGCCGGCACGGCAAGAAGCAGGACAAGTGGACAGATTCGCTGTGGTCGAGCGCGCTCTGCGCGCCGCGGCTCCGCACGAGCTGCCCGACGTCGTCACCAAGGCGATGCGGCAGCACTACGACGCGCTCGACGTACGGCTGCGCATGGCGGACTACGGGGTCCGGACACTGCAGGCGGTGGAGGCCGTGCCGCTCACCACCGAGCCGGTGCCCATACACGACAGTCCTGAGGGCCGCGCCTTCGGCGCCCAGGAGCCGGTGGTGGAGCTCGATCCGGCCTCCCACACGACAACCGTGCACCTGGCGGTGAGCGTCCGCGGCGACCGCGTCGGGGTTCTGTCGGTCGTCTTTCCCGAAGACGCCGACGTCAAAGAGCTGTTGACCCAGCTGGAACAGCTCAGCATGGCGCTCGGCCACGAGATCATGGTCGCCGAGCGCGACACGGACATCTATCTGCTGGCGCGCAGGGCCGCACGGCTCACCCTCGCCGCCGAGATGCAGTGGCAGCTGCTGCCCGGACGCTCCTGCCGGCGGTCCGAATTCGCCCTCGGCGCCCACCTGGAACCGGCGTACGCGATCTTCGGCGACAACTACGACTGGTCCGCCTCCGCCGACCACCTCACCCTCGCCATAACCAACGGCATGGGCGAGGGGATCGAAGCCGCGCTGCTCACCAACCTCGCCGTCAACGCCATGCGCAACGCGCGCCGCGCGGGCCTCACCCTCGCCGACCAGGCATGCCTCGCCGACCAGGCCATCTACGGGCGGCACCGCGGAGCGACGTACGTATCGATGCTGCTCCTGCGCTTCGAGCTGATCTCCGGACGGGTGGAGGTCGTCGAGGCGGGCTCGCCCCGCGCCTGGCGCATCAGGGAGGGCAAGACCGAGGCTCTGCGCTTCGAGGACCAGTTGCCCCTCGGGATGTTCGAGGACACCCCTTACGTGGCCCAGCGCTTCGACGTACAGCCGGGCGACCGGCTCCTGTTCGCGAGCGACGGCGTCTACAACGCGCTCTCACGCAGCGGCGAGAACTACGGTCAGCACTCCCTGACCCGCTCCCTGAACGCCAACCGGCTGCTGCCTGCGGAGCAGGTCCCCCAGGCCGTCCTCCGCGATCTCGCCGACCACCGGGGTATCGCCCCGCTCGACGACGACGCCCTGGTGCTCTGCGTCGACTGGCAGGGACGTGGAGCCGCCAACGGACTTCCCGCACACTGACCGGCGCGGACCGGCGCGGGACTGGCGGCCGAAGAGGTACGAGCGTCGCCGCCACGGCCGCGGTCAGGCGGAGCTCTCCACCTGTTCGCTGCCGCTGAGGCCGAGCTCGGGAAGGGCGCCTTCCGCGGCGTCCTGGAATCCCTTGAGGCCCTCCATCAGTGCCGCACGCGCCTTGGGCGGCATGGCGGCGACAGTCGCCGTCAATGCCTCCTCGCGCCGGCGTCGCAGATCGCGCAGGTAGTCCTTCCCCTGCCGCGTCAGATGCAGTTCGAGCTCCCGGCGGCTGACCGGGCTCGGCGTGCGCTCGAGAAAGCCCAGCGCCTGGAGGCGGTCACACAGACGGCTGACGGAGGACGCCGCAGAGCCCAGGGTCTGGCCCAGCGCCCGCAGGTTCATTCCCTCGTCACGTTCCAGGCAGTAGAGCACCTTCAGCTGCGAGGCGGACACGGGCGAAGGCGAAACGGCGTCCCGGCCCCGCTCCCACAGCACCTCGAGCACCTCGATGACCTCGCGGGCCGCCCGGGCAGCTTCCTGCGACCCGCGGTCCCGTGACCGTGGCTGTGCGGACGGCGAGCGGTTCTCACCCATCACAGAGGCACTCCGACCCCGGTTGACCGACCCCTGATGCGATCCAGGCCCAACGCTTCATTCCCACGCCTTCAAGTCCCGAGAGGGGGGTCATCGGCGCCCGGCGGCAGGCGCTCGCGGAAGCGCGCCGGTCGCGAGATGTACCGCCGGACGGTGCTGCCGAAGAGCCCCGAGCTGACCCTTGTCGGACGACAATCGTACTCCGGGACTTGCTTGCCCGGCGGCGGCTGTCCGTACACCTTCCCCCGCCTACGCGGCGAAGGTGCCAGGCCCAGAGTGCTCGGGAGGCTGTGGCCACCGGTGCCGTGATCCACGGGCCGCGATCTCCAGGCGGCCGTGAGCTCCTTCCCGAGCTTCTCCGGTCGGAGAACCCGGTCGGAGAACCCGGCCGGAGAACCGGCGGTCCGCCTACTCGAACCGTGCGACGTCGCCCGCACCCCTGCGCACGATCTCGGGGGCGCTGCCGGAGAAATCGATGACGGTGGTCGGCTCGGTGCCGCAGTCGCCGGAGTCGACCACCGCGTCCACGACGTGGTCGAGCCGCTCCTTGATCTCCCAGCCCTGCGTCATCGGCTCTTCCTCGTCGGGCAGAAGCAGGGTGCTGGAGAGCACCGGCTCGCCCACTGCGGCGAGCAGCGCCTGGGTGACGGCGTGGTCGGGGATCCGGACCCCGACCGTCTTCTTCTTCGGGTGCAGCAGCCGGCGCGGCACCTCCTTGGTCGCGGGGAGGATGAAGGTGTAACTGCCGGGCGTGGCCGCCTTGATCGCACGGAACACGTCATTGTCGACGTGGACGAACTGACCGAGCTGCGCGAAGTTCTGGCACACAAGGGTGAAGTGGTGACGGTCGTCCAGGTTCCGGATCGACCTGATCCGGTCCATGCCGTCGCGGCTTCCCAGCTGGCATCCCAGTGCGAAGCACGAGTCCGTCGGATACGCGACGAGCGCGTCGTTGCGGAGGCTGTCGGCCACGGCGCTGATGGTGCGGGGTTGCGGGTTGTCCGGGTGCACGTCGAAGTACTTCGCCATCCGCCGACCCTATGCGACCTGCGGCACCGGCGCCCAGGTGAGGCATGGCCGCCCGGGTAACGAACACACTGCGTAGCGAAGTTGAGTAGCGCCTACTCAGGCGCCCGCTTCCCTCACGCACCGATCATCACTCTGCGTCGGCGTTGATTGTCCGAGGCAGCAGCCGTGGCCGGTTCGACCAGCCGTCCACGGAGTACGTGGCACCGCGGACCTCCGGGTCACGTGCCCTGTTGTCCGCGGCCGCCGACAGCCGGCCGCACCGGTGGTGCGGCAGAAATGAAGTGAGATCCGGACGGACCGTGGACGCGGACCGGGCGACAGGGGGAACGCCGCCCGTTCCGCGGACACGGTCCATCCGGCAGCACTACGAAACGGGGGGTGCGGCGTGGCCCGCACCGCAGGAGAAAGACATGCACCGGTTCTTGAAGGCCCTGAAGGACTACGCGGAATTCGCCGGAAAGGCACGCCGCAGGGGGTTCTGGATATCGACCCTGATCAGCACCGTCACGTCCTCACTGCTCCGAGTCGGTGAGCAAGCCGGTGAAGTGCGCCTGCCCGCCTCGGCAATTGCCGCCTTCTACGTCGGCGTGATGCTCATACCCGCACTGGCCCTGGGGGCCCGGCGGCTCCATCACGCGCGGCGGCCGGGCTGACGCAGCCGGGCGAACGGCCCGGGTCTCGCGCACCCCGGCCGTTCGCCCTCCACATTCCGTCACCGGTGCGGCGTCAGGACAACGCGCCGTCGTAGTCCGGGAGTTTGAACGTCTTTTCCGCGTGCCCGCCCACCATGTCGGTCGGGGTGTTGCCGATATTGGCGATGATCTTGTAGCCCTTGGACTCGATCTCGGCCCGCTTGGCGGTCTTGTACTTGCTGACCTCGTCGAAGATGTCCGGCAGGTCGCGCAGATAGAGCCCGTCGATCGGGAATCCTGCCTTCTCCAGATTGTCCTTCGTCAGCGAGTAGATGATCCCCGGACGGGCGGTGACGAAGTAGACGTCCACACCACGGGAGTCCGCGTAACGGGCGAGATCCAGCGTCTGCTCGACCGGAGGCGTCGGCAACTCCCAAATGGGGTGGAAGTGCGTCTCCAATGAGGTGTTGTCGATGTCGAGGACGATCGCCATCTTCTCGCCGGCGCCTTGGGAGATGCGTTCCTCGAGGTACGGGCGGGCTTCGCCCGTCACGGCGCTGACGTCGCGCTTCCAGGTCTCGTAATCGACGTCTGCACGCGTGCCGACGTCTTCGCGCGTGCTGCTGCCGTGTTCGGCCTGCTGCTGAGCCGGAGCGGTCGAAGCCGTGCGTGCGGCCTGCGAATCGGCCGGCGCCGGGGCGGCGGTGGCCGATGTCGCGCCGACCGCCGTCACGGTCACCACTGCCGCACCGGCGGCGGAGACCGCTATCCGAGTTGTCAATTTGCGTACATGCATGGGGGGTTCACTCCTGAGTCGCAGATCCGACACGGGACGGCCCGTCGCCGGATCGACGAAGAGCCCGTGGCATGCTCACGTCTCATCATGGCCGGAGTGGAAACTTCCGGCTACCGGTCGGTAGTGATTGGTGTGTTCCAAGACATCTGAACGCGCCCCGGACGAGCGTCCGTTCTCCCTCACGACGGACGCGTCGGACCGTCCCGAACGGGACGGCTCCCGCGACATCCCCGCAGGCCGGGGCATGAACCACTGGACTCCCGCGGCCCGGAACCGCCGGCCGTCTCCGAGTACGTCGCCGCGAAGGACGGGCCGATCGCCTTCAGCAATGAAGGGGAATCCGGAGCAGGACGCGGCCCGCTTCGTCACCTCGCAGTCCAGGAACTGGGGGTTCGCTCCGACCTGTTCGCGCGAAGCCCGGACCACCACCCGCACGGGACGCGTCGTCACGATGGCTCAAACCCACCACAGACACCCCCCGACCAACCTCAGGCGCTCTTGCGCTCGCCCGCGCCAGGCGCATCAATAAGCAGCGCGTGGACTGACCTGCAAGCCAGACCCGCGGCACCCCGGAGTGCGGCCTGAGCCGCGGACCTTCGCACTCCCGGACACCGCGGCACGCACCGCACCCCCACACCGTCCCCCGAGCGTCAGACGTGGCGCGACGACTGCGGTGGTCATGCAACTCCCCCACACACGGAAGGCACTTCCATGGGACGTAGCAGATCAGCCTTGGGAACAGCACTGGGTACGGCGCTACTGGCAGCGGGCGCCCTGGCGTTCGCGCCGACCGCGTCCGCCGTCGACCCGACGATTGCCACCGTGAGCGCCGACTGCGGCAGCGCCGGTTCCGGCGAGGCCACCCTCACCGCCACACAGGACGGCACCGCGGCGACGATCACGCTCTCCTCCTCGGCCGTGAAGGCGCCGATCGACGTCGCCGCGGGATCGGTCGAGACCACGCTCACCATGACGAAGAACGGCAGCGACACCGCGACCTTCACGGGGAAGTCCAACCCCGCGATGTCAGCCGGTGACGACGTCAACTCCGGCCCCCTGGACGGGACTGTCGCCGCGGGCGACGTCATGGAGGCGAAGTCGGTGAAACTCGTCATCTTCGGGGTCATCACGGTGAACTGCACCGCCACCTCGGCCCAGACACCTGGACCGTTCACCTTCTGAGGCGGCTGAGCACCCTGTCCGCCCGGTGAGCGGGGCGGCGGCGTCGGACGCCGCGCCGCTCGCCTCCTTCCCCGGGCCCGGAACCGCATGCCCGCTATGCCCTCGTCCACCTCGGCGTCTGTTCCGCGCCCGTCGCCATCGCTCCGGCCGCCGTGATCGTCAAGGGAGCCGGCCGGTGACCGACGGCCCACGACCGGGTGCGGGCGGCCCGCTGCCCGCACCCGTCGTCGGAAGCGCCGTCCAGGACACCACCCGAGACCGCGTGGGCATCGTCGTGGGCCACGAAGGGCCCTACCTCCAGCTCCGCCCACTCAGCGGCGGACGCGAATGGGATGCCCGCCCGGGCACATCCAACCCCTCAACCCCTCAGCCCCGCTGAGCTGTTGAGCGCCCACGTAGCTGAAACCAACGCGCGCAGCCGCACGGGCTTCGACCTCAACGGTTCACCGGGACAGCCGCGAAGCGGGTGGCCGAGGACCACGCCCCCGTGGTTCGTACTGGGCGGCTCAAACTGCGTCCTTACTTCGCAAGCCCGGTCGGCCGCCAGCCCGCGAGCAGGTCGTCCTCCGCCGCGCGCACCACCCACCGGATGGCTTCGACATTCGAAAGGTGCTTACCCGTGAATACCCTCTTGTTGCGCGTCCTCCGGACGAAACTGCGGGTCGCCCCGTAGAGAGAAGCCTCCAGGCGCTCTGCTTCCAATGACTATTCTGAGTACTCAGAAAGTAAAGGAAGGACGATGTTGCGCGGTCCAGACTAAGTCGTCACTCATCCAAACCCTCGGGCACATCCTCGACTGTCCGGCAGTCGAGCAGCACTACGAACTGTTGCACTTTCGGGTCGAGTTCTACGACTGCCCCTACCTCCATGCCGAGGGCTCTTCGACCTCGTGCGGGCGGGCGCCTCTCTTCGCGGCCAGGCGCGGCGCGGACACGAATCGAAACACGACTCGTCCTGCTGGCTGGCACCATCGCGCTTCCGTCACCTGCTGGCCTTCCCGCTCCGACAAGAGCGGGTCGTCCTCGGCGTCGTCGTGAGCACCTGACTGCGAGCCAGATACCCAGACCAGCCCTGCGTTGCTGTTGTGCCACATAGAACCGACGGGGCCGTAGCACAAACAAGTTGATCCCCGGCTGGCCATACGCGGTCGCGCTCGCCATCCAAGAGAACGGCGGACCTCCGCCCAAGTCCCTCAGTCCTCCGCCCCCCACTAGCCGGTACGGTCACGCCGAGACCCTGACCCGGGAGGAATTGCACCCCGCCTGCAGGGCCCGCGAACCTGCAGATCGAGCGCCTGCCCGGCGGCCGGGACTCAAGCCACCGGGCCTGTGGCCTTCGTCCACCAAAATCTCCTGATCAGCCACCACTCGTGCACGTCCCATCCTCTACTCCTGCACTTCTCTCTTACGAAACCCAAGAACCGTGTGCGCTTCGGCACTTCGACTCTGCATCCTTGACCCGGACGACGCTGGGCAGCATGGCTGGCTCCACGTCGCCTTGCTAGGCTGCTTCGCGAAGTAACGGGGAACAAGAGGGGGCACTGTGTCCGGTTTCGCAGTGGAAGTTCGAGAACTGAGGAAGCTCGTCGCACGACTCCAGGACTGTGCCGGCGAGTTGGAGAGTGGACTAAACGCTCTGCGCGATATCGGGCCGAAAGGCTTGGGATTCGACTTCTTCGACGAGGCCTGCGAGCACTTTCAGGACAAGTGGGAGAACGGCCTGGATGAAATCCGTGACTCCGTGGACGACCTGAAGAGCGGCCTGAAGCAGATCACGGACAACTACGAGAAGAACGAACACAACGTAGCGGAAGCAATGAATTCCACCGGGGGAAACTGACTATGACCACTGGAAAGCCTCAGGACTGGTCGGGTCTGGGATTCGATCCGGCACCCGGAACTCAGCATGTCGTGGACAACCTGAGTGTGAAGCTCGGCAAGGTGGCAAAGCACCTCACAGAGGTCCACGCGGTGCTGGACGAGATCACCAAAGGGAAATCGAGCACTTGGAGTGGCGAAGCAGCCAAGTCGTTCGCTGACCGGGTGGGCAAGCTGCCCAAGTACCTCCAAGACGCGGGTGACGCGATGACGGGCGCCAAGCGCGCCCTGCACAGTTGGCATGAAACTCTCACCGAAAACCAGCCCAAAGCGTGGCGCCTTGAAGCGGAGGCAAAAGAGGCCAGGACTCGCGTCCGCCGGGCAGAGTCCGAACACAGCCAGGCGAGCAACAATCCAGACCTCGACCTCGCGGGCACCACGTACTTTGACGAAACGGCCCGCCAAAACGCACAGCGACGTCTGGACCACGCCAATAACGCGCTAGACGAGGCGACTTCCCGGCTCAACGGGGCGCGGTCGACCATCGACGAACTCATTAAACGTGCCGAAGCACTGGAGACCGATCACAAGTCCGTGGCCAACGCTCGGGCCAAAGCAGTACGAGAGGCAGCAGACAAGTCTGCCCCGCCAAGTGGCTGGGATTCTTTCGTCAACTGGCTGGACGAAAACAAGGGCGACATCCTTGGGACCCTCTCCGGAGTCTTGGGCGTCGCAGCACTGTTCTGCCCGATTCTCGCCCCTTTCGCAGTAGCCCTCAGCCTGGCAGCGCTCGCAACTCACACGGCGGAGTACGCCAGCGCGGGAAAGCTGTGGCCGCCGCAGAAGAACGTCGGCAACTACCTTACCCTTGGGGGGGACCTGCTGGGGTCGATTCCAGGGGTCGGTGTGGCCGGTCGTGGGATCATTTCCGGAGCCAAGGGGGCGCGCTTCGCAGCCTCTGGCAGCAAAGTCGCACAAGGCATGCGAGCGGGCAGCACGGCGGTCAGTCGTGGGGTACGGACCATGAAGCTGGAGGCATCAACAGCTCCGTGGCTGCTAGATAAGACTGTTGGGGCTGCGGCATCAAAAATGGGAGCCACGGACGATGTGGCACGTAGCGCCGCTCGCTATGCGACAGCGGGCACTGGATCAGCAACGACCGGGGCGCAGGTCCCGTCTCTCTTCACGGATTCATCCAGTGCAGGAACGGCGAACAGCGTCGGCGGTGGAACCAGCAATGTCGTCGGTGGCGTCAATCCAGGAATCTCAGGCTCCAAAGTGAGTGGCACAATCATCGGAGTGAGCAGTGCACTGGGCGTGGGGGCGGTACTAGGGGGCGCCAACTAGCCATGAATCTTGCTTCGGCTACGATTCCTGTACCTGTTTGGTTCACCCTCCCGGAAGGCTTTACAGAGATAGCTCTCGATGCGAAGCCTGAAGACAGGGCGGCTCAACTGGGCGAAACCCTCCACCACGTGTACCCCTCAGCGCCCGTATTCGAGAAGCTGACTGCTGTCGCAGCTACCGAGATCACGATTCAAGAGCTGCTCGCGCAGGGAGCAATCAGTGTCTCAACATTCATGTACAAGCGCGCAGACGGTGAGCTGTGCAGCGGGATGCTGTCCGCGTTTGTCATCGAGGAGAACGTGCAACCGATTTCTTCTTTTGGCGAAAGACTTCTCGGTGAATTGACGGGAACAGCTGATGATCTCGAATGCGGAATCATCAACTTGACTATTGGGCCAGTCGTGCTGGCCTCCCGAGACACTCAAACACCAGATTTTGCTTCACTGCTCGGGGATGCAGCACAACGTGAGGCTGTTTCCACACAGCGCCAACTTGAAGCGTACGTCCCGTTTCCGCATGGCAGGTCAGTCCTTCAACTATTGTTCACCACCACAGATATTGAGGCGTGGGAAGACCTGCTCCCAGTATTTGCCGAAGCCCTGAACGGCGTCTCCTTCAAGCCCCCTAAGAAGCAAGTCGATTCGACCGAGAACGAGCTGCGAGCAGCAGTCAACGATTGGGCAAGAAATGAATTCGGATGATAGGTGACCCTAGTGAATGATGAAGAGGTACGCTTCCTGTGCTATTTTCGCGCTTCGCGTTTTATGCCAAGCACAGCAGGTAAAGCAGTGACTGTTCCTGTCTCCAACTTCAGCGGATGGAAAGACGGGAAGGCACAGAGCCTGGCTTCTCGCTGGGGTTATGTATATAGGGGGAGGAACAACACGGGAACCGTCACGTGGTTGTTCCAACGAGATGATGCGCCTGCACAAGACGTGGTCGGTGGACCGTCCCGAAAGATCGCGCGCAAGGTTCCCGCCGCACGCGCCGAAGCGGAGGAGGTCCGCAAGGAAACCGGATTCGATGTTTTCGACGCGGACACGTGCCTGGAGGTTGAGCGCGCTGCCGGTGAAACAGCTGCGCGGTCGCAGAAGCCCATCATCGGCGTGGTCTTCAGCTGGATTCCAGCCATCTTCTGCCTGGGTGGCGCAATTTACCTCGCGTCTGAGGGTGCAAGCGCATCTGATGAGGTTACAGGCCTGACCGTGATGAGTGTACTCGCAGTAGGTCTAGTAACACTGGGCCTGTATTTCCTGCGCAAGACCCGCGCGGCCATGCGCCTTTACCGGGAAGTCCACGCTCCCAAGGTGGCCCTCATCAAACGCGTCTTGACCGTCGCTGAAGACGAGCTACTCAAGGCCGGCCGACCGACCTGACTCAGCACTACCGCTGCCCTCCACGCCGGTGGCGGCGTAGTCCCGGGTAGCGGCAGCACACCCCGGCCCGCCCCCTGTGGTCGGATTTCGAGGGGTCGGCTCTTTGTCTCAACTGTGCAATTAGCGGTGCGAGTTGACGGCTCCCGGACATGCGAGAACCGTGAAGGTGCCGGACAATATCCTAAGGGGTAATCAGAACACGTAGTGCCCCCTGCGAGACCCCTGTCCGTCTCCCACAGCGACGGCGCGCACCCGCCGCCAGAAGGAGAGCGAGACCCGTAATGCCCAGGCCCAGAAGGCGCCCTTGCTCCACGAGGTCATCGAAATCAGGGAGTCGATATCGACCTCGGATCACTTCCCGGTAAGCGCTGCGCGCACCGGCCCTGCCCGGCCACGGTGGGAACAGTTCGCCCGCGGCCTGCTCGCGCAGGAAGGGCCGACCGTCCCGCCGATCCCCTGACAGACAGCCGCCCTCCCACGCAGCAGGGCCGCGCTCCTCTGCCACCCGGCCGACCGCTGAGGACCGCATGAACGACGGTCTCTCGGCCAATGAGAAAGTCGAGAGCGACTTCGGCTGACGTGATGAGGTAGCGAGCGTGATGAGCAACAAGGCAGAGCAGGTAGCGCTGGAGGTCACCGGCCAGGTCGAGCGGCGCTGGCCAGCGTGGATCAGCCCGTGGTGATCGGACCGAGCCAGGGCTCGGGGCGTGCGAACACGCCGCCGCGCCGAAGGTGGCCGAACCCTGCTGTGGTCCAAAGCCGAAGAAGGGCTTGCTGGACGGGTTGTTCTGGTTTGTGATCGCACCCGTCTACTACGTGACCGATCCGATTGGGAACTTCTTCGACTGGGTCCTGGACAAGATCTCCTTTCGCCGCAAGAGGCGTACGTTGCATGGGGGTTGGGGAAGCGTCGCCGGCTCACTGCTCGCGGCTCACCACACATCCGCACGGCGTTTCCTGGGTATCTGGTCGTACCGGACTCCACCTGGTGTACATCGGGGAGCTAGGTTCCGAGGTCGGCTGGTCCCTGCCGAGGGAACAGGTCCGCAGCATCAAGCACCTCGAGTGGGCCGGGGGTATGCCGCACAGGGCCACTCTCCGATTCCACTTCTCGGACGGTTCCTGGGGTGACCTGGTAATCATCGGCCAGACCTGGCGGCAGTTGCTGTCCCAGTTTCCGACAGCTCCGAGCACGTAGTCCGAGGGGAGCGGTTGCTCCCGGTCGTCACGGTCCGGTTGGGTCCCGGGGCGTCGACCGGGGTCGCGGGGGTTCCTGGCTCAGGTCGGGCCGTAGCGGTCGTGGGGTTTGCGGGGAAACACGAGCCCGTATCAGCTGGCCGCGGGCTGCTCGGTGCTACGAACAGGGCCTCCTGAACGGCTCGTTGGTGTGAATTCACCGAGCGACGTCAGAACGGTGGCGCAGCAAGTCTTCTGTGCGAATGTCCACCGCACTACACCGTTGTACGGCGAGCCAGCAGCGTGGAGTCGTGGACGTCGACGGTCACGCCGTCGCGAACCGTCGTCCGTGGCCGCTGCTCGACGACAAGCGCTTCGAAGCCGTCGGGCAGGCCGGGCAGAAGGTCCTCGGCGAGGAACATCGCCCTGCGGTGGCTCGCGGTGAGATGAGGGAACATCTCGGACGGCGCGTGGCCCACGACCAGGAGGTGCCCGCCCGGCGCGACGGCCTCGGCCAGTCGGCCGGCGACCTCGACCATCCCGCCGTCCGGTGGGTGCAGGAAGTGCGTGGTGACCAGGTCGTAGGACCGGCCGTCGGCCGCGAACGTGCGGGCGTCGACCTGCCACCAGTCGGTGCGGTCGGCAACTCCGGCCTCATCGGCGTGGCGGGCGGCGCGCGCCAGGCCGTTGGCGGAGAAGTCGGCGCCGGTGACCCTCCAGCCCTGCTGGGCGAGCCAGATCACGTCGCCACCCTCTCCGCAGCCGACGTCGAGAGCGGTGCCCGGGATCAACTCGGAGACTTCGGTGACCAGTTGAGGGTTGGGGTTCCCGCTCCAGATCGTCTCCTCACTGGAGTACCGCTCCTCCCAGCTCTGCGGCTCGAACATGGCCGCCGCTTCCTCGTCGGTGAGCTGGTGTTCGTGTCCACTCATCACGCGGCTTCCTTCCGGTGCTCCGAGACGGCCGAGGCCGTCTCCTCGAGGACGAGGTCGTGGTTGAGAAGCGTTCCGGCGACCATGCCGTCGGTCGCCGAGGCGATGACCCCGCCGTACGGCGTGGCCGCGTTGCCGACGACCTTCAGGCCTGGGGCATCCGGGCCGCCGACGGCGTCGAGCAGTGTGGTGTCGCCGGTCGGCACGGTGGTGACCACCAGCGCCGCCCGGTGCACGATCTCGCCTCCGTCCAGCTCGAGGCCGCTGATGGCATCGTCCTCGACGACCACCCGTCTGATCCTGCCCGGCACCCAGCGGATGCCGCGGGCGGCGAGCTTCTCGGCCTCCTCCCCCTGCGGAGCTGGCCGGCCGTTGAGCAGGATCACCACGTCCTCGCTCCACTGGCGGAACAGCAGCGCCCGCTCGACGCAGTCCGGCCCGCTCGCCACGACCCCCAAAGGCAGGTCGGCGACCTCCCAGCCGTGGCAGTACGGGCAGTGCAGCACGTCACGGCCGAACCGCTCCTCCAGGCCCGGGACCTGCGGCAGCACGTCGACCACACCGTTGGCCAGCACCAGCCGCCGGGCGAGGACCGAGCTGCCGTCCTCGAGTCCCAGAGCGAAACGGCCACCGGTGCGGGCGGCGGAGGAGACCCGGCCGGAGCGCACCTCGACGCCGTACCGCCCGACCTCCTCCCGTCCGACGGCCAGCAGCTCGGCGGGCTTGGTGCCCTCCCTGCCGAGGTAGTTGTGCACGTGGTCGGCAAGGGCGTTGCGGGGCTCGCCGGCGTCGATCACCAGCACCGATCGCCGCGACCGTCCCAGTACCAGCGCGGCACTCAGTCCCGCCGCTCCGCCTCCGACCACGACCACGTCGTACGTCTCGTTGATGTCCATGCCTGAAGAGTGCGGACATCGCCCCGGATCGGCAAATATTCTTGCCGGTCTGGCAAACTGTGAGGATGGCGGAATTCGACGACGTACTCGAGGGGGTCGGCCCGCGGTTGCGCGCGCTGCGCGTGGAGCGGGGCGCGACCCTGACCGAACTGGCGAAGAACACCGGCATCTCGGTCAGCACGTTGTCCCGGCTGGAGTCCGGGCAGCGCAAGCCGACCCTGGAACTGCTCCTGCCACTGGCCCGGGCCCATCAGGTGCCGCTCGACGAGCTGGTCGACGCGCCGGAAACGGGTGATCCGCGAGTGCGGGCCAGGCCCATCAAACGGCACGGCCGTACGTTCATCCCGCTGACCCGGCGGCCGGGCGGGCTGCAGGCGTTCAAGGTGATCGTGCCGGCGCACGATCCGCCGGGGCCGTATGAGCCGAAGGTCCACGAGGGCTATGAGTGGATCTACGTGCTCTCCGGCCGGTTGTATCTCGTCCTCGGCCGCCGCGAACTCGACCTCGGGCCGGGCGAGGTCGTCGAGTTCGACACCCGCACCCCGCACGTCATCGCCAACCGGGGCGACCAACCCACCGAAATGCTGGCGCTGTTCGGCCCGCAGGGCGAGCGGATGCACGTCAGGTCCGGGACCTGACCCGGCCTTCGCCATCGCCCGACGGAACACCCCCAAGGGTGGAACGATCCCAAGAACGGCAGGTCAGGAACTGGTGGTCAGGAAGCCTTCGCGGCCGGCTCCAGGATCGCCACGCACTCCAGGTGGTGCGTCATCGGGAAGAGATCGCAATAGTGAGAATGAAAGAAACAGCAGGTCAGTGCCGGTTCTCTGAATCGGCATGCGAGCTGCACGGTATCCGGAGCGTCAAAAAAGGAGCGTCACGGCCGGACACACCTCGCCGTGCTCGACTGGTTGCGCAAGCACAGCGGTATGCACCAGGGGCCAACCGAACCGAGCCAGAGAGTGGCAAAAGACCGAACGGGAACGGGAGCAGTCGGTAGCAGCTCGACGCCCTGCCCTCGCGGCCGGCCCTGGTCGGAACGTAGGTGATGTCGCCGCACCACCAAGGCGGATCAAGCCCAGCGGGCTGGACGCCGCAGCTCGGGGCAGGGGTGGCGCTCGACGTCGTCTGCGTCGGCCCCCGGGTGCTCGTTAGGGTCCGTCATGACCCCGAGTCTTCGCACAATGCAGGCTCAGAACGGCGTCCCGACGTCCGCCGGAGGTGCACCGGTTCGTTCTGTCAGGCGGGCTGGGGTTGCTGGAGTCCCTGGAGGAGCAGTTCGATCAGTCGGCGGGGGTCGTAGCGCGGGTCGCTGTCGCGTCCGATGCACAGGTTGCCGATGCCGCGCATCAGCTCGTAGGGCTGCGTGCCGGGCCTGATGTCGCGGGCGTCGACCGCGGCGCCAAGTAGCTGCGCGCACACGGGTTCCAGGCGTTCGAGGAAGTAGGTGTGCAGCGCGGCGAAGCGGCTGCTGTCCGACTGCAGGGCGTCGGCGAGTCCGTGCTTGGTGACCAGGAAGTCGACGAAGAGGTCGATCCACTGGCGCAGTGCATCGAACGGAGAATCGGCGCTGGCCAGCAGGCTTGGGCCCGCCTCGGCGCATGCCTCGATCTGGTGACGGTAGACGGCAGTGACGAGATCCGCCCGTGTCGGAAAGTGGCGGTAGATCGTCCCCATCCCGACGCCGGCCTTGGCCGCGATCTGGCGGATCGGCGCGTCGACGCCCGAGGTGATGAAGACCTCGGCGGCGGCGGTGAGCAGCGTCTGCTGGTTGCGGATCGCGTCGGCCCGCTTGGTTCGGGCCGACGCCTTCCCGGTTGGACTCTCGGTGGACACGAGGCTTCCTTCCGACACCATTGACAAAGCGGAACATCGCTCCGAATAATAAAGGGAGCAGTGTTCCGCTTCAGGCTAGCTGAGGCCGGACACGCCTGACCACTCGCCTGCCACCGCCCGGTAGGGACCGGCAACGGCGCAGACTCCAGAAGGGACCCTTCACCATGACTGCATCCACCGACACCGCCTTCGGCTCGCCCACTCCTGTCCTGTCGTATAGCCCGGTGATTCTGTCCGTGCCCGGACGGCCCGTGGACCTCCAGGTCCGTGTCTCCGCGCCCGCTGCCGGGACCGGCCTGCCCGTCATCCTGCTCTCTCACGGTCACGGCGGCTCCAACAACCTGTCCTCGCTGAACGGGTACGCGCCCATCGCCAATCTCTGGGCGGCAGCCGGGTTCGTCGTCATCCAGCCCACCCACCTCAGCTCCAGCACACTGAGCCGTCAGCTCGCCGACGCTCCCGGAGCCCCCTTCTTCTGGCGCTCACGTGCCGAGGACATGAGCCACACCCTCGACCGGCTCGACGAGATCGAAAAGACCGTGCCGCAGCTCGCCGGACGCATCGACCACGACAAGGTCGCGGTCGCCGGGCACTCCCTCGGCGGCCACACCGCTAGCCTCCTGCTGGGTGCCCGCAGCGCCGACCCCGACACCGGGGAGGAAGTGAACCTGGCCGAGCCCCGGATCAAGGCGGGTGTGCTGCTGGCCGCACCGGGCAGGGGCGGCGACATCCTCAACGGATGGATGGCCGACAAGGTGCCGTTCTTCGACACCACCGACTTCTCCACGATGACCACACCCACCCTCGTCGTCGCCGGCGACCAGGACGACTCCAAGCACCTCACCGACATCGGCCCCGACTGGCACACCGACCCCTACCGCCTCTCCCCCGCACCCAAGTCCCTGCTCACCCTCTTCGGCGCCGAGCACCTGCTCGGCGGCATCTCCGGGTACGACGCTGACGAGACCACCGACGAGAGCCCCGAGCGGGTCGCCGCCCTCGCGCGCCTCACGTCGGCTTACCTGCGCACCCAGTTCCAGCCCGGCGACCATGCCTGGCAGGCGGCGTGCGAGGTGCTGACGACCGGGGCCGACCCGGACGGACGAGTCGAATCCAAGTAGGCGGCCGCGGCGAAGCCCTACAGCGGACGGTCTGCGTCGTTGCAAGACGATCTCGGCCAGTACATAGACAGCGCACCGGTGAACGCCGGACACCCGATGGGCACGCTCCACCGCCGAGGCCCCAACTCCCCCAACCGAAACGGCAACGGCAAGCCGCCTCTGTGCACAAGGCAGTACCGGAACTCGCCGAACGAGTCTTGGCCGACCCTGGCTGGCACGCGCGGTCGCCACCCTCGCCGCCGAAATCCGCGGGGCACCTAGTCACTGGTTCTGCTCTAGGAAGTACCCGGAGAAGCGGCTTTGTGGGCCGTGGGCTATTTGAGGGCCAGGGCGACTGAGCAGAAATGCGCGTCAGGACTGCAATGTTCTGTGCAGCTCGTCGACACAGCACCTGAGTTGCCTTCTCATTAGCTCATCTGCGGCGCGGCGCCCAGCGTGCCGCCTGCACCGCCGCTACGAATGCAAGGCCATCCACTTCCTGGCCTCTCATCTGTTACCGCAGACTCACCCAATGACATGTCCTCCGAGGCTCGTTACCGGTCTGCGCGATTAAGTCCATGCAGGAGCTGATAATTCGGGCGAGCGCAGCAGCACGATACGCATCGGCTGCTGGTTCATCGACGTCGGCCGCGAATTTCACTAACTCATAGACAACCTGCACTTGTTCGTCTGTGACAGGCTTGTCCGCGAACTCGTTGCCCGTGTGAGCCTCTCTGAACAGCAAATCCTGCGCTGCTGTGTCAAGCGTGAGAAGGGAGGCTGCTCGAGCGGTTGCGGTTTCCGTAGTCATCGGCCCTCGTCTCAGTACGGGTCAGACGCGCCGACGAGTGCGTGCTGAGTCGCGCGAGCAGCCAGCGTCTCGATCCCCCGCACCGCGGTGAGGTACGCATGCGGCGCTGGGGACGGTGTGGTCGCCGTATCCGTCTGAGTATTTCTTGTGATGCTGTCTTTCGCTCCCAGGCCACGACTGAGCACACGATGAGCCGGGAGCCGGCACCAAGGTGCCGGCTCCCGGCTCATCGTCCGTCTAAGAGCGGGAACGTGTGCGGCGTGGGCACACTCACGGACGGGCTTATCAGAAAGAGAAGAATGCAGGTGTTCCCGCCATGCCGCAAGGTGGCAGAGGCGGATTAAATCACTGGGGCTCCGGATAAATTCGTCGAGCAGTCGGCTCGCAGCTCGCCAGAGAGCCGACTTCACAGGCCCGCTTCCAGGTACCTCTCCAGGCCGGTCGGCGCCGAGAGGGCTGCTAAGAAGCTCGGACGGTGTTTGATGCGGCCGCAGACCTTGACGGGGGACTCACGTCAATCTAGATTCACGCCAATTCAGACTCCGTTCGTTGGCCTGTGTGGAGTTGACGATGATGATCTTACTCTCGGTGTGACGACGGCACCGTCACATCGCGCTTGGATGGTGCGGGTGTGACCCGATCCCGGGCGACGGTCTGGTTCGCGCCCGGCATATTCGCGCTCGACTGATGGAGGGTCGCGGAACAGCGTTGTTCGCCAGTTTTCGAGCGGAATCTTCTGCGCACTGCCAAATTTCGGGCTTCGTTATTCGATGACAAAGCAGCCCCAGTGCTCAAAGAGGCGAAATTCAATCATCCAGCAAGGAGTTGACTCATGAACGCCGCACGTGAAGTCTCAACTCGTTCGCGGTGCGATGCAAACCGTCTCCGAGGTCCCGGCCTCCCTCCCGAGACGCAGTCAAACGGCGAGTCCGACCGCCTCGCAGACGCAGATCAGGAGCGCGAATCCCACGATGTCGGAGAGGATGCATGCGCTTTTCTCCAGGCGAGCACGGTCTGTGTTATCTCCACCCTACTGCCGGACGGTTCGCCTCATGCCTCCGCGATGCATTTCGCCCCGAAGGGCGAGGTCGGGTGCCTGTATATCTGCATCAACAAGCGCAGTAAATCACGGTCACTACCGACCCGCTGGTCCCGACTGCACTGCAGATGCACGGTCGCATGGCGATCGTGCAAGGCGGCGGACTCGACGAGGGGCAGAACGAGTTCTACGCCAGGTTTCCCTCTTCGGCATAATACAAAGACGATCCGTGTACGGTCTTCGCGTATTTCTCACCGACGTGGGTACGGTACTCCAACGGTAAGACGCAAAAGCAATTCTTCGTACGCGGCTTTTCTCCTGACCTAGTGCAGCGCTAGGTGTTCTTCCACGGATAACCCGGCTGTCACTACCATGGACACGCCAGCCGGCGCAGCAGCACGAAATTCAAGGAGTGTGGACGATGAATCCGGAACGGCAGGCGATCCGGCCGCCTATCAGCAGGCCGGGCCTTGTCGAGCTGCCAGTGTCCGATCTGGAGAAGGCGGCTCGATTCTACAGTTGTCTCTTTCCCGACTGGCAGCTCACCGAGTTCTCGGCTGGCGGCTCTCTGATGACTGAAACCTCCGCGGACACGCTCGCGGTCCTTGAGCAGCACGATGATGCGCAACGCTTGCGGGTTCCCATCGTCTACTTCAGCGTGGCGGACCTCGACACTGTTCTTGCACGTATCACCGCCGCCGGTGGAAGCCTCAAGTCGCCGATTCGTCCGGTGCCGCTTCCTGACAACGAAAAGGCGATGACGGCCATGGGACACCACCTCACCGGTCGCTACGCCAAGGTCCGGGACCCGGATGGAACCGTCATCGGGCTGTGGGAAATGAATGGCTGACCTCACGCTTTGGACATTCAGCGCCGCGGGGAAGCACTGCCGGGCGCCGCGGGCGCTGGCCAGCTTGAAACCATACGCGCCCCAGGTATTTCCGTAGCGCGGAAACCGCCGGCCGCAGATCGGAGATGAACAACTATGCCGGAACACGGGCAATGGAATATAACCAGCGACGTCGGCGTAACCGCGCTACTTGTGGCGTCAGGTCGAGCGATGGAGTCGCATCGCGAGCGCCCCTTGATCAACGATCCATACGCCGAGCATTTCGTGAATGCGGCAAGTTCATCGGTGCCGATGCGCGTTCGGCTCCCTCACGTGTCGAGCAGCGGGCGGCCGGATACTCCGTCCGAAGAGGAAGTGTGGTTCTCGGTCGCCGAACTCAGCGCCGTACGGACGCGGTTCTTCGACGACTATTTCGCGCAGACGTGGGCAGATGGGGCGGCTCAGGCAGTAGTACTCGCCGCAGGGCTCGATACGCGCGCACATCGTCTGGAGTGGCCCCCGGATTTTCCGGTGTTCGAAGTGGACCGACCTGCGGTGCTGGAGTTCAAGGATGCCGTGCTGCGTCAGCTGGAGGCAACGCCGCGCTGTGACCGGCGCATTGTCGCGGGAGACCTGCGCGAAAATTGGCCGGAGGCACTCTGCGTGGCGGGGTTCGACCGCTCGCGACCCACTGCCTGGCTGGTCGAAGGGGTGCTGCGGTACTTGCCTGCCAGTGCCAAGGAGCAGCTGCTCAGGATGATCGACGAGCTGTCTTCACCGGGAAGTCAGGTCGCGCTGGACAGCCACGTCGGCTCGGTCACGTTCTTCCCGAAGCTTGGGGGCGTCGACATCGACGCTCTCGTGCACGAGGACGGTCCCGCTCCGGGCGACTGGTTCGCTGAGCACGGCTGGACGGTCACGGCCGTAGCCCCTGACGACTTCGCCGTCCGGCACGGGCGCGGACCGGTGTCCAACGGTACGGAGCGGCGGTTGACCGTCGCACGGCGGCTCGCCTGAGCCTCGAAGACCTCCGGCCCCACGGCGACATGTTGGCAAGCGGCGGAGCAGGCACTGCGCCGGCGTGCTCGGCAATGGCTCGGGGGATGAACAACCGTGCTGTTCGAGGTGCTCATGTGAGTAAGGAGTGCTCCTGACCGGAAATTCCGGAGTTCGCCGGGCGTGGAAATACAGGTTTCATAAGGGAGAACACCGGCCGCGTGGTTCCGCGCGAGATACGCCTAGTAGTCGAGAGGACCGCCACACAATAAGGGTATGTTCATTGATGATCTTGCGTCTACTGGTCAGTCGGTGCATCGCTGTCGGTTCAGCGCCGACATGGCAGGAATCATGAAGGGAGGGCTGGAATGATCGGCCATCTCGCCTATGCCCTGGGCGCCCCGTGCCCGACTCTCGTGGTGGACCGCCGGATCCAGCCATGCGATGAGAAGGACTTGCTCATCGCACTGAGCGAAATACGCTCAGCGCTGGTCGATACCGGGAGGGACGAGGTCATGAAAATCGCCCTCATCGCACCCTCGGAGCATCCGTGGTTCGACCTCGACTACCAGTTCGTCCAAGTTCTTCCTGGCGACCGATTCGACGTTCAAGGCAACTGCGGGCACTCGATCCTTTCCTCCATCATGACGGCTGTCCAGCTTGGTTGGCTTCCCCCGCTTGCTCCCGCCACCCGAATACGAATCAACGTGCTCAACACCGCAGACCACATCGTCTGCGAGACGGAGGAGAGCACCCGCACCACCGCAAAGTTCACTATGCATTTCACCCAGCCCCATCCGGTCCCGCTGCGGACATTGCTCATGACAGGACAGGCAAGAGTGCGCCTGGCAACCGGATCCGGCGACATATCCGCCTCGCTGGTCTCCGCTGGAAACCCATACATCTTCATTGACGCGGCTGAGCTCGGGATATCGACTAGCGACCGGTTTTTCTCCGATGATCCGTTGCTGTTCGAGTGGGTGACCGATCTCCGTGTCGTCGGCGCCCGTCATCTCGGTTGGCGCACCGATGGGGCCTTCCCCAAGATCGCGTTGCTGGGCCAGTTCAAGCAAGAGCGTCTGGCGATCCGTGCGCTGTCGGTGCCCCATTGGCATCCCAGCCTGGCCGCCACCGGCGGCGCGTGTCTGGCTGCAGCCGCGGCGATCGAAGGCACCATCGCACATGAATTGGCCCAACGCGCCGGTCTTTCCCCCGAATACCTCGTGATCGACACACCGGGAGGAACGACCACGGTCAGAGCATCCGTTTCTGGCACAAGCCATGACGACGTACTGTCATGGACCAGTATCGACGATAAGAGTGTCATTTATTACGGCGCTCTGGGAGAAGAGTTGTTTCTGTCCGGCTTGGCGGGAGTTCTCCGGCAGCCTGACAGACGCGCGGAGCAATTGAAGATGCCACCCCACGGAACGTGAATTACACCAAGGAAGTTTCAATGTGGGACCCAAATACATACCTCATCTTCGCCCAGCAACGCACGCGACCATTCCACGAGATGTTGTGCCGGATCAACGTAGCCGAGCCCCGGCATGTCGTCGACCTCGGTTGCGGTCCAGGAAACGTCACCTCGGCACTCCTCCAGCGGTGGCCCCGGGCCAAGCTGACCGCTCTGGATTCTTCACCCGCGATGGTCGCCGCCGCCCGTGCACAGGGCATCGACGCTCAGCTGGCTGACCTACGCCACTGGAGCCCTGAATCGGATACTGACGTTGTCATTAGCAACTCCGTGCTGCACTGGGCTCCAGAGCACCCGCAGCTACTCGTCAAATGGGCGGCTGCCCTACCTTCCGGTGCATGGCTCGCAGTACAGGTGCCGGGCAATTTCTCCGCACTGTCACACGCCCTTCCGAGGAAACTCGCTGAATCCCCCGAGTGGCAGGAAATGCTGTCTGACGTGCTTCTCCCGCCGAATGCCGTACTGGAACCGAACGGCTACGCAGACATTCTGGCCGACGCCGGATGCGAGGTGGACACCTGGGAAACCACCCACCTGCATCGCCTCTCAGGCAGAGATCCCGTGCTGCAGTGGCTTTGCGGCAGCGTATTGAGCCGTGTCCGCGCGGCGCTCGACGACGGATGCTGGGCGCGCTTCCAGAGTCAACTGGCACCTGAGCTACGTGCCGCGTATCCGCCCCGTGCTGATGGCACGACGTGGTTGCCATACCGTCGGATCTTCGCTGTGGCACGAATCATCTGAGCACCTCGGAGCGAGACACGTCGTGCCGGTCGTGCTGTCCGACGACGAGAGCCCACGACCGCCTGGTGGCTGCCGGTGTTCTGAGGGGCACTGTCAAGTTGTCGGGTGGGCGGGGTCTCTGCCGAAGATGTACCGGCGAGGGCGGCAGGCGCTCATCCGCACCGACTCCGCCGGCGGCACGCATGGGTTCGTGGCCTGGCGCCCAGAGGGGGCGCTGGCTCTCCTACTCGGTCGGCATGGTGATCACCGAGGCCATCCACAGCCACGTCTTCAAGATCCCCGTGTTGGCCTGGACTCCGGCCAGCGGCGAGGTCCGTGAGGGGGAGCCTTGGTCGCCGAACTGGCCGGCGGACATCCTCCAGGGCTGGCCAAGGGCATCCGGCTGATCGTCCGCGAAGAACGGCCGCATCCCGGCGCCCGCACTGAGATTCCCCACCCATGGGCTGCTGACCTGGGGCGGAGCGTCGCACCGCCGGGTTCGCCCGACAGCCAGCCAGCAACTTGGGCCGGGACGAGCCGTCCAGGGTGGGGGAAGACCATCGCGCAGCGACGCCGTAGGCGCCCTTGACGGGGAGGAGCGGTCCGAACCCTCAACTGGCGGGCGAATCCGTTCACCTCGTCCAGCGGGCAACCAAGTGGGGAGGTCGAGCACACCTGGCCGCTTTCAGAGATCCCCATCAGTGAGGCAGGAACGCAGCGGTCCCCAGGGCGAAGCCCTCGCCGAAGCCCACCAGCAGCGCCTTAACGGCGCACGGGCAGCCGCCCGAAAGGCCCGCCGCGCAGCCGCTCTTCAGGCCCATCACCCTCCCGCACCCGCCGCGGCGCCGACGACGCCCGCACGGCGCCGCTGACCGTCCGAGATCCACGGCTACACCCGCGCCGTCACCCTCCAACGGCACGGAGACGTTCTGCACGCGCGGCACCGGACGTTCTGCGGATTCGTGCTCGACCGCGGCACCCGCTCCCGGTGCTCTCCTCCGGCAAGCAGGGGGTCCGGCCTTGATGTCCGGAGAGTTCTGCGGGTGCGGGCAGGGACTCGTGACCTTGACATCCGGCCGCGGGGCGAGCACCGGAACGACCACCCGGCCGAAGCAGGCGGCATGTGCGATTTTCACCGTTTCCGCATCCGCCTGGAAGAGGCGTTCTCTGGCAGTGCAACGCCTGCCATACCCGGATCCCTCAGACATGGGGTATCTCGGCCAGCTGGATCCCGCAAGGCCACGATCACACCTACTTTGCAGGTGAGTTGGACGTCAGGGGCCCGTCGCAGGGGCGGTCGCGGGCCCCGCGTCTCGGCGCAATGGTGATTGGAAAGTAGGTCCGTACTAGTCGGCTTGCCGTAGCAGAGTCGTGACACTGGTTACGAAGTTATTTCCGATAACACCGCACACGGACTTTCAGAGATCTGACCCTCCCTTCCGAGTCTTCCTCAAGACTGGTCGGCACAAAGGAATGAGCCACCCCAGAGCGCACCTCGAGCAGCTGAGCGGCAGTGATTCCCCGGCTCAACTCTTCGTTTACTCACGGCTACTGTGCGCGAAATGCGATGGTCCCCGGCGTGGCCATTCGCACCGCAGGGGCCAACTCCCGTACAGACGCCTCCGGTTCCAGCGCATACCCGGCTTCCCAGGGCGACGTTAAGTCCTCCGTTCCTCTTCATCCCCGCAGTACGGTGAGGTCCCGCTGACGGCTGACATGCCTGTGACCAGGGGCATCGCTGTGCATCGAAAGGCGCAGTGCAAGGACTCATCAAGCCGGAGCCGGTAGCTGAGAGATCAGAACGAGACGGAGGAACTCCAGCTGTCATGATTGCCACACAACGTCGAGAGAACCTCTTGCAGAGGCCTCGCAAGGAAAACCACGAACTCGTGATTCGGCTGCTGAGCCGGCACGGCTCACTGAGGCGAAGCCAGTTGATTGCCATGACCGGACTCTCCCGAACGACGTTGTATGACGTCGTCGCTTCGCTTATCGCCGACGGCGTGATCGAAGTGTCGGTCCCACCGTCGACCGAACGGAAACGCGGTCGCCCAGTAGAAGAACTGGCGCTGAATCCGCAAACCAGTCAGGTGCTCGGGATCGACTTCTCCCAACAGGCAGTGCGGGTGGCCGTAGGCCTGGTCGACGAGATCATCGGAACAGCCAGCCAGTCGCACCCGCCGGACCTGTCATGGAGGGACCGTGTCGGCATCGCCTACCGGCTGGTGGAGTCGCTGAGGGGCCGCAGCCTGGGTCCGGGAGCGCTCAGCCGGATCGGAGTCGGAATGATGGGGCCAGTGGCCACGTCCGGTTCCGGAGGCCCGGACACCGACGGGCACGCGGCGATCTCGGCACTGGTGCAAGAACGGTTCGGGGCCAAGGTCCTCCTCGACAGCAGCACACGACTGGCGACCCTGGCCGAGTGGGAGTGGGGCGCCGCCGCCGGGGAGAGTGATGTGCTGTACCTGCAACTCTCGCGCACCGTGGGCGGTGGTCTCGTGGTCGGCGGCGCACTG